>JAVBOH010000006.1:0-120762 GCA_031550725.1 Oscillospiraceae bacterium | reverse complement strand
CGATTGTTGCAATGACAGCTAATGTTTTCAAAGAAGATATTGATAAATGCTTGAAATGTGGCATGAATGACCATCTCCCAAAACCCGTTTACCCTGAAGTATTACTTGAGAAATTAAGTAAATATCTTTTGGATAGTAATAAAACAATAATGAGTTAATTTACTAAATAATGCGTACTGAACAATTATGTTATTTTTTCAACGTACTACTTGATTTACGTCTGCTTACAAAATAATTTTCTACGAAAATCATTTTGTAAGTGCAAGGCATTTCCGCATACATGCTCAAAAATCTTGCATTTGAATAATTATATAATATTTCATTTAAGTGACTTTTACAACAGACCTGATCGTAAGTTTTTACGATCAGGTTGATTTTATTTATAAACTCAACTTTGCATTGAATTGTCATTTAAACTTATAACTGTTTTTACAATTTCATTTATAGCAGTATTCCAGCTATCATTTGAAATATCCATCATATGTGTTTCGACATCAAGTTTTGGAAGTATTGACAAATCCATTTGCTTGCGTTTCTCCCAAAAGGCTATTTTTTCATCGGTCAATACTGATTGATTACGACTTATTCGTGCATTAATTAACCGTTCACGAACATTATCCGATGAAAGATAAAATACAATCGGATTTAATGGATATATTATTTTTAATAATGATTGTAAATGTATAAGCATTTCACTTTCAGAAGCATTATAATTACGAAGCAAATCACTTGTCATATGGCTCACAAGTGAAGCATCAAATATCATATAATCATACCCTGTTAAATCACTATCAGCAAAACATTGCCATAAATTTGTGAATACTTCTGTGAATTTTGATAATGGAGCAACATTTGTTGGATTATAGCAAAATTCATGTTTGTGAAGTTCATTATTAAGTTCATCTGAATATAGTCCAGTCAATCCAATCTTGTATCTGACTAGATAATATTCACCTTGATAGACAATATTTCGTGACATTTCATCAGCATATTCTGAATAATGTTCCAATAAATTTTCATACTCCGATTTTGTCAAGTATGCAGTCCAACATAAATCTAGTGGACTGTATGCATCACCCTCAATATGATAACCTACTTTATATCCAAGCCTGCTTAATTGCTCATTCAATACATATACCGCTGTTGTT
Organism: Oscillospiraceae bacterium; assembly: GCA_031550725.1. GTDB lineage: Bacteria > Bacillota > Clostridia > Oscillospirales > Ruminococcaceae > UBA946. Next base: position 119,614 of record JAVBOH010000006.1, on the reverse strand, counting down.
TTGCCAACTCCTGATACACCCTCAATAAATATTATATTTTTCATTTTGCACTCTCTAATCATTAGTATTTGACAAACCCAATTCGGACAGAATAGACTTTTCATTTAAAGTAACATTATCTTTGAATTTTATTTCACTCCTGTTGTTTAAAAACCAATCATAAGCAGCTTTTAAACCAGTAGTAAAATCTGTTTCGTCACTATAAATTGACTTGATTTTGTCAACATTTAAAATATTATCATAATCAGGAAACGGAAAAAAATCTCTTACGTAACGTCCTACTGAAAAGTAATCATACTCAATTATATCAATGCTTTTATTCGTTACTTTACAACAAAACTCAACCCACTCTCTTGCAGTAACAGCTCTACTATTACCAACATTGTAAATATTAATTTTATCTGATTGCTCATTCAAAAGTAGCGTTGTAATAATTTTTGCAATATCTCCAGTATAAATAAACTGCAAACAACAATTTGATTTTGGAATTATCACAGGCTGATTATTTGTGATATGCTCAAAAATAAAGCTTTCTCGCTGTGCATAATTGTTTTCTCCATAAACATATGGTGGTCGTAAAATTACAAGGCTTGCTTTTGTACTGTTTATATATTCCTTATAATAATCTTCAGCCTCTATCTTGTTTGTGCCATAATCATACCAAAAACTATTTACGCCTAATAAATCTGTTTCAGCAAATGGTGCTTTTAGGTCGTCAATTTTATAAACAGCACTTGAACTAATAAAAATAAGCTTTTCGAGAACTTGTGTATCTAATGCTTGTGTTAGTATTTTGGCTTGCTCGCTGCATAAACAGCTTACGTCAATTACTATTTCAAATTGCTTATCTTTTAATGCATTTTTCATCATATCAAAATCATATCTATTGCATTTTATCTGGGTTATCATAGGATCATTTACAATTTTTGTCCCACGATTAAGAATAGAAATATTATAACCATCATGCTTCAAAAAATCAACGATTTTCTTGCCAATAAAGTAACTTCCACCCATTACTAATACATTTTTCATATTGAACACTCCAATCCTATAATTTTAACCCAATCCCTCTAAGCACCTCATTTGTAGTTATCCCATCATAACAATACAAAAGCTCTGAAAGCTCAAAAGGAAGTGAAGCTTTATCAGTCAGTTTAATAAGTTTATAATTAGTACGAAGTCTTTCCACATTCTTTATAATAGACTCTCGAACAGATGGTTTTGCAATTTTCTCAGCATTTAAAAGTACATTTTCAAGCGTATCAAATTCATTCAAAAGTGTCATAGCAGTTTTAGGTCCAACCTTTTCTGCACCTTTAATATTATCAGAAGTATCACCAGTCAGCGACTTAAAATCAGCATATTGTGACGGATTTATACCAAGCTTTTCGTTTATATAAGCAGGAGTACAGATGACAGTTTTCTCACCACGGTAACGCAGTACCGATACATTGTCTGTAATTAGCTGAAAGAAGTCACTGTCAAATGAAGAAATCACAACTTCCATTTCACTCCCATATGTAAAAGCATACCCAGCAATTAAATAATCAGCCTCGCAGTAGGTAGTTTCAGTATGCATAATTTTCAAGTAATCAAGTGCATCATAAATATCCGGTAACTGTGAAAATGGTGTTTCTTCATCAGGTGTTCGGCTAAAATCGGGACGGTTGGATTTGTAGTCAACATCCAAATTTGTACGTTCATTTTCATGCTCACCATCAAACAAAACTGCAATATGTGTAGGTTCTGTCATACGTATAATTTTCAGAAATGCACCAACAAAGCCAAGTGTACCTTGAATTGCTTTTCCATCATGGTTAATTATTCGTGATGGCATTCCGAAGAACATTTGGAATAGCAGATTGCTGCCGTCAATTATGAGAAGTTTATACATTATACCCTCCAATTTTATTTAACTGTACATTCGTAAACCCTCGAACTATCACCCCAAGGATGATAACCAATGCAAATGTAAGAAAAATTATATTTTTCATAATAACCAATATGGTCGGTACAAAGATATAGCTTGTCAAATCCTAGCATTGCTGTATCTTTCTTTATCTGCTCAATAAGCAGATTTCCCAAAGCTTTCCCTCTATAATTTTCATCAATATGTAAAGCACATAACCAAGGCATTAGATCCATACAGCTAATAAAATCGTTTGTAATAAGTCCCGCACCACCAATTATTTTACCGTTATCAACAAGCAAATACCAAATAGGCATAGGACTATTAGTTTCTATACTTCTTGAAATGCAATCATCATATATCATTTTATTATCTTCATTTGCCCATATTTCTTGAAAATATAGGATGGCTTTGTTCTTATATTCAGGGTTTTTGCGAATGTTTATTATGTTCATTTTATATGCTCCTTGCTATAAATTGTGAAGTTGTTTAATGATGATATGTAATTATATAACATCACTATCTAAGGTAATAATCTTAGCATATTCATCCCAATTCATAGAATCAGTATAAATTATTCTTGATGGTATCTTAGTTTTCTGAATTGCTGTAAGCATATCATCCTGCTGTATTTTCAACTGTTCTGTAAGGTTATTTCGATTTGATTCCGTATCAGAAATATTCATCTGATGTTCTCTCATTTGTATTCGTATTTTTATATTTTCATCCGATACAATAAGCAAAATTACTTCCATACCAACACTCGAAAATCGTTCACTAAGTTCAATAATTCGCTTATCATCAAAGTCCTTATAATAAGCAATATGATTAATTAAACCTCTTTCAAGAACGGTATATAAACCTCGTGAAGTTCGCCTAAAATCGCCAAGTGAACATCCCCATTCATGCAGCTGTTCAATCATAGCCACTCGCTCGAATAACATATCAATATGTTTATTTTGTTCATGGTGTTTCAGCACGCCATTTACGGAATTAAGCACTTGTGTATAATGTTCGCCTAACATGATTATGTTGCGTTCTAAATTCAAATCAGACGAAAATAGCCTTTTTAATGCATACATTGTTGATGTTTTACCTGAACATGAAATTCCTTCGAGCATAATACCTCTTGATAAGTTTGGCATGACAGTTACCCCTCATAAAAAATCTAATATGTACCACCAGTATTGCTCTTATCTAAATACTTTATATTTTGTTTTTATGTTTTATCAACTTATAATCTTCTAAACATAACACCTCTCCTTTGATACGATATTTATATAATCAGCAGCAATATTTATAGAATCCATCTCTGTTTTATACTATTATATAATTAATCTATAAAAATGTAAAGGTTAAATACAAAAAATTGAGGTGTGTTTTTATGATAAATGCAAAGCATAATATTGGTAGTAAGTTTATACCATTTGTTGAGGATATAGCAGATCAATTTAGTCCAACAAACAAGCTTGTTGTACAGCCATTGAAATAGTTTTGAATAAATATAATGTTTACTGAACAATTCTGATATAATCCGTTTAAGTATGATTTTATGCAAAAGAACTTTACAAATTTCATAAATATGATATAATATATAATATCATGTGAAAGGCGGATGGGAATATGGAACGAAAAATATTGATACTCTCATCGTCTGATGAAGCAATAGAAAATATATCAGTATCAGCAAGTGAATATGGTTTTGATAAAATATCATATTCGGACGGCAGTAATGCACGTAAGCTTGTTACAGATAATGCATATGATTTGGTTTTTATTAATGTACCGCTTTCAAATGAATATGGGCTTGAACTGGCATCGTTTATTTATCAGAATACTGACTCGGCAATGATAATTTCGGTGTCCCAGAAATCAAGCAGTATGGTGGCTGAAAAGATAGGTTTTACAGGTGCATATGTCCTGCCAAGACCTGTGAATAAAGCACTTTTAATACAGGCAATGCGGTTTGTTATGCATACAAGAGAAACGATTAAAACACTTCATGACGAGAAAAGCAGTCTTGAAACAAAAATCAAGGATATAAAACTTATTGACAGAGCGAAATGGACGCTTGTGCAGTACTTGCGTATTTCAGAGGATGAAGCACATAAGCAGATTTTAAAGCGTGCTATGGATGCTAATGTCCACCCAAGGAGCATAGCTCAGGATATACTAAGGACATATGAAATTTAACGAAATAATCATTGTGCACAAAAATATTGTGTGCAATATAATTGTGATATATATATAATGCGAAGGATGGATTGAGCAATGCCGAATATACATGAATCAGGCGAGAATTACCTTGAAACAATATTAGTGCTTAAAAATCGTGGTGTTGATGTGCGTTCGATTGATATAGTAAGGGAAATGGACTTGTCAAAACCAAGCGTCAGCAGAGCAATGGGCATATTAAAGGACGGTGGTTTCATTAGTATTGATTCTGATGGATATATAACACTTACTGAAACAGGCAAGGAAGTTGCAGAAAGTATATATGAACGTCACAGAGTACTAACAGATTGGCTTATCGGTATTGGAGTGAGCGAAAAAACTGCAGCAGAGGATGCATGCAAGCTTGAGCATGATATTAGCATTGAGTCATTCATCAAATTAAAAGAGCATATAAGAGATAGGCATAACTAAATAATGCGTATTGAATAATTCCGTTTTTAACGGGATTTTATATACGAAAATACAACGTATTTTCGTATTGTTTCTTGATTGACTGTCTGCAAAGTGCAAGATTTTTCGCATAAAATGCTCAAAATCCTTGCACTAGAACAATTCAAAAATGTATAAAAAAGGCAGATACACGAAAAATGTATCTGCCATTAATATTTAATCTGAAACAAGTCCTGCATAATAGCTGCTGAGTGCTTTTGCAAGACTATTTCGCAAGTTTATAGCATCATTTTTAAGAGAAGAATTTGCGTAAATTCCAACTTCGGAGGTGTCAGCCGCAAGCTTTGCATATTCAACCGCTTTGATAAGATTTTCCTTGTCAGCAAACTGCTTGGCAAGACCAAAGAAAGCAAGTGCAAGCAATGCCATGTATTCATCATCAAGACTACCAGTATTTTCAGCATTGCTCAGTTCATTAACACAAGCTTCAAATTCGGAATTCAAATAATACTCCTTAGCGGTCAAAAATTTACTAAGAATAGGTGAAATATATGAAAATCCATCGTTGTCCTCGTTACCTGGCATAAGACTGGAAACAGGTAAATCCAGTACTTCAGCAAGGTATTCAAGCGTTTTTACAGATGGGGTAGCAGTTCCGCTTTCTATCTGGCTAAGCATATTTCTCGTTATAAAATCGCCGACAACCTCGCTTTGCGTCAATTTTTTCGCAAGGCGTGCCTCTTTTATCCGCTTTCCTCGTTCAGCAGGTGTCATAAATAAATCCCTCCAATAAGGTTATAAATGCATTTCTATAATGAATAAATAAAGCATATATGCATTGATAACGCACTACATTTGGTAAAAAGCGTCCGTAAATACTATTTACATATTGTAACATACCATTTACGTTTTGTCAAGCCCAAAACATACTTTTTTCTATATGAATAAAAATTTTAATAAATCCTATAAAAGTACTTGACAAATTAAACGATAACAGTTATAATATAGGTAAATTTGATTTACTAAAATGGTTAAAGGAGGACAAGAAAATGAATGTATGGTGGGAGAGCCTTAATATTGTCCTGAAAGTGCTTTACTGCATAGCGATACCGTCAACATTAGTGCTTATATTGCAAACGATTTTCTCATTTGCAGGATTTGCTGATGGCGGAGATGTTAATATAAGTGATACATCTGGATTTGAGGCAGATGTTGATTTTGATGTTGATATAGATACTGATATAGATGTTGATTTTAATACTGATGTTGATATATCCGCTGATATGACTGATATTTCTGGTCATGTTGTACCGAATTATGATAGCTTAAGATTGCTTTCGGTGCAGGGTTTGCTTGCATTTTTTGCAGTATTTTCATGGATGTCAATTGCTCTGATGTCTGTTAATGTCCCTGTGATTGGCGCAGTTGTAATCGGTATTTTAGCAGGTGTTGCTGCGATGTATGGCGTTGCAGTTCTTGTGAAATCCATGAAAGGTTTGGCAGAGAACGGTACGGTTAATTTCAAGAATGCGATTGGTGAAAATGCCGTTGTATATATGCCAATTCCAGCGAATGCAAAGGGTGAGGGAAAGGTTACATTAACTTTTCAGGGGCGTTTTATGGAATGTACAGCAATTACTCATGATGATACTATGCTGACGACTGGACAAAGTGTGCGTGTAACTGACTTGCGTGGCGAAATTCTTGTTGTTGAACAGGACGATTGATTGTAAAGCTTAAAGCTATTACATAAACAAATCATTTTACATTAAGGGAGGATTATTTTAATGGGTATGGAAATCATAATCTTGATATGCGTTTGCGTATTAGTGGTTTTTGCTGTGTTAATGGCAATATTATCACGCTATCGCAAATGTCCGTCGGATAAAGTTCTTGTAATTTATGGTAAGGTTGGTTCAGATTCAAGCGGTAATGTTCGAAGTGCAAAGTGTATACATGGTGGTGCTGCATTTATCGTTCCTGTAATTCAATCATATCAATACATGGATTTGACTCCTATGTCAATAAATGTTGACTTAAAGAGCGCACTTTCAAAGCAAAATATCCGTGTTGATGTACCATCAAGATTTACAGTTGGTATCTCGACTGAACCAGGGATTATGCAGAATGCTGCTGAACGTCTGTTAGGGCTTAAGCTTAATGAAATTCAGGAGCTTGCAAAGGATATTATTTTTGGTCAGCTAAGACTTGTTATCGCAACAATGGATATTGAAGAAATCAATACTGACCGTGATAAATTCCTAGTTGCTGTTTCAAACAACGTTGAAATCGAGCTTAAAAAGATTGGACTTCGCCTTATCAACGTTAATGTTACTGATATTAATGATGAATCAGGATATATTGAGGCTCTTGGTAAAGAGGCTGCTGCAAAGGCTATCAATGATGCTAAGAAAAGCGTTGCTGAAAAGGACAGAGATGGTGCTATTGGTCAGGCAAATGCATACAGGGATCAGCGTATTCAGGTAGCTGCCGCGAATGCAACTGCTATTGAGGGTGAAAATGACGCTAAGGTTGCTATTGCACAGTCTGAATCTATTCGTAAACAAAAAGAGGCTGAGGCTGAAGCTAAGGCGACAAATGATGCTAAAAAAGTTTTAGCTGAAACTCATCGTGATGGTGAAATCGGTCAGGCAAATGCTCATAAGGAACAGCGTATTCAGGTAGCTGCTGCAAATGCAACTGCTATCGAGGGTGAAAATAATGCTAAGGTTGCTATTTCACAGTCGGAAGCTAACCGTCGTGAAAAAGAATCAGAGGCACTTAAACAAGCGATGGCTGCTGAAGCTATCAATGCTGCTCGTACAAAGCAGGAGGCTTATCAGGCACAGCAGGAAGCTGAACTTGCAAGAGCAGAGCTTGAAATGGCATCAAAGAAAGCAGACATCATTGTTAAGGCACAGATTGAAAAAGAACAGGCTGTTATCGATGCTGAGGCCGAGGCTGAAGTTATCCGCCAAAAAGCAAAGGGTGAGGCTGATGCTATCTATGCTAAAATGTTAGCAGAAGCAAGGGGCGCACAAGAAATCCTTGAAAAGCAGGCAGAGGGTATGAAAGCTCTTATTGAGGCTGCTGGCGGTGATGCTGATTCGGCTGTTAAGCTTATTATTGCCGACAAGCTTGAAAACCTCATGCAGATTCAGGTTGATGCTATCAAGAATATCAAGATTGACAAGGTTACAGTATGGGACAGCGGCGCAAATGGCGGCGATGGCAAGACTGCAACTGCTGACTTTTTATCAGGTATGATGAAATCTGTACCTCCGCTTAATGAAGTATTTAAGCAGTCCGGTATGGAACTTCCAACACTTCTTGGAACTGAAATTAAGGATGAAGTTAAGGATGTTAAGACTGATATATTTGCTGTGAATTCACATTTGGATATTGATGAATAATGATTAATGAAAATAGTCTGTCATATTGTGGCAGGCTATTTTTTCTAATGTTAATAATAAGTATAGTTATGTTAAGTTATAATTTTTTTGTTGACATAAATGTGTGAAACGTGTATAATAATATATGTGTGTTTGTGGGCTTAAAACTTTACATACAAATAAAAAAATACTTATATGAAGGAGATGAAAAAATGGACGCGGGAAGCGGTAATGGTATAGAACCACGAAGTAGTGATTTAAGTTACGGCGCTTTTTTTGCGTACGTTTCTTAAATCTGCCTTTATTGTTTTATACCTCCAATTTTTTACTGGAGGGCTTAGAATGGAAAAAGAATATGCTGTTGAACTTATGCAAACTAAAAGGTTTGCAGAGCTTAAAAACGAACTGACAGAAATGAATCCTGCCGATATAGCCGCACTTTTGGGTGCGATGTACGAAGCGGATGACCTTGGTGACCGTGAGCTTACACTAGTATTCCGTGTGCTGCCAAAGGAATTAGCAGCTGAAGCTTTTGCTTATATGGATAGTGACTGGCAGGTAATAATTATCAACGCTTTTTCGGATAATGAGCTTAGAGAGGTTATTGATGAGCTATACTTAGATGATACCGTTGATATTATTGAAGAAATGCCTGCAAACGTTGTTTCAAAGATTTTGAAAAATACCGATGCTGAAAAAAGAAAGCAGATTAATGAGCTGCTGAATTATCCGAAATATAGTGCTGGTTCTGTTATGACAACAGAGTTTGTGTATCTGCATAAAGAACTAACTGTTGCAGAGGCTTTTGACAGAATTCGCAGTATAGGTGTTGTTAAGGAAACTGTTTATACTTGCTATGTAACAGAAAATCGTCACCTTTCGGGTATAATTACCTTGCTCGATATGATTGTTGCCGAGCCTGATACTTTAATTGAAGATATCATGGATACTAATGTAATTTCGGTATCAACACTTGATGATCAGGAAAGTGTTGCGAATAAGCTGTCAAAATATGACCTTGCAGCAATACCAGTTGTTGATGCTGAGAATAGAATTGTCGGAATTGTAACTTTCGACGATGCTATTGATGTCATCAAGGAGGAAACCACTGAGGATATGGAAGTGATGGCGGCGATTTCACCATCTGATAAGCCATATTTTAAAACAAGCGTATTTCAGATTTATAAATCACGTATTCCATGGCTGATGTTACTTATGATTTCAGCAACTTTTACTGGAATGATTATCAATTCGTTTGAAAGTGCATTAGCTGTTGTTCCAGCGTTGACTGTATTTATACCAATGCTTATGGATACAGGCGGAAACACAGGAAGTCAGGCATCAGTAACGATTATTCGTGGTATTTCGTTAAATGAAATTGCTTTTACGGATATATTGAAAGTAATTTGGAAAGAGCTAAGAATTGCACTCTTATGTGCAGCCACAATAGCTGTTGTTTTATTTTTAAAGGTTATGTTTATTGACCGTAAAGGTTTTGAAATTGCGGTTGTCGTTTCATTGACTATTATGATTGTAATAATTGTTGCAAAGCTTGTTGGATGTACATTGCCGTTGCTTGCAAAGAAAATTGGCTTTGACCCTGCCGTTATGGCAAGTCCTTTCATCACGACTATTGTTGATGCAATTGCATTAATCGTGTATTTCATGATTGCAACAAGCGTACTTGGTTTATAAATTAGAAAGTGCAGTAGATTTATTTGCTGCACTTTCTTTTGTTAAAAACATATACATATTTGGTGTGCAAAAAATTATATATAAATCAATATAATCTTAATTTAAAAATATGCAAAATTTGGTATAATGTAAATTAATGTAATATATTGTATAATATGTAATTTCCGACAAAATGTAAAACTGAAAGGATGATGGTTTTGAAGCAGTACACTTTTTTAAATGCAGATATCCTTATTTGTGAGGATAACGTGTTAAATCAGGAAATGACTCAGTGTATGCTGAACCAGTTTGGAATTGAGGCAGATATTGCTGAAAATGGTGAAGAATGCATAAAATTACTTGAAAAAAAATCATATGATATGATTTTAATGGATATAATCATGCCTGTTATGGATGGTATAACTGCAACTAAAATGATTAGAAGCTCTGATAAGGATTTCAAAAATGCAGTAATAATTGCATTGACATCAAGTGATACAACTGAAGATATTGAAAATCTTATGAGCGCAGGTATGACTGCATATATGTCAAAGCCTGTTAATATGAATGTTTTGTATGAAAATCTTTTAAAATATATACCCTCGGAAAAAGCAGTTTGCAGTGAAAATAACAAGACAGACAGCTATAAATATGAGTTTTCAATTGATGGTATAAATTTCGAAGAGGGTTTGGCACGATTTGGCGGAAATGTTGAGCGTTATAATAAAACTCTGCTGGGTTTTGCAAAAGAGTATGAAGAACTGCGTACCTATGACAATGTTGAGGAGCTGAAAAGATACTTACATACATTAAAAGGTGTTGCAGGTAATCTTGGTATAACCGAAGTATATCTGCTTGCAAAATCTGCAGAAACAGATTTGAGAAATGCAGACAGGCTAGATAAACTTAGTGAAAAAACTCGTCAGGTATGCAAGAATATTCATGAAAATGTTTCGTTGCCGGAAACTGTAATTATTAAGTCGTCAGATGGTACTGCAAATGAATATTTAGAGTATATCAAAAAATTAAGAGAGGCTATATTAATATCAAATCCGTCAGAGTGCGAAGCTTGTATAAAAAAGCTTGCAGAAACAAGGTGGATTGGTATTGCCGAATATAATCTTGATATGTTGGCTCAAGCAATTGAAAGCTATGATTTTGATGCAGCACTAAGCATTTGCAAGAATTGGTAAAATATAAAAACTCGTCTTCACAAGTCTATATGCAATACGCACACAATCCTTATGAAGACAAGTTCTAAAAGCAGGTCATTAAATTTGACCTGCTTTTTTGTATTTTAACCCTTGAATTGAATTTCGATGCACAAGTTCCTTATCTATTCCATTCATTACAGCTTTTTTATTTAAGCTCCAAAGCGGTGCAATTAATGTTTTTCTGTCACCATCTCCTGTTAGACGCTGAATAATTATATCGTCAGGCAAAATTTCAAGCTGGTCGCAAACAATGGAAATATACTCATCCATTGACATGGCAGGGAACATATCTTTATGGTAATCATTAGCTAAAGCAGTACCCTCAATAATGTGCAGAAGATGAATTTTTACACTGTGTGGATGAAGTTTAGCGACAGTAGCTGCAGTTTCCATCATCATGTCATATGTTTCATAAGGTAAGCCATTTATTATGTGTACACAAACGTTAATATCTCTGTTTATAAGCATTTTATAGCCATGTAGAAAGTCGCCATAAGTATGGCAACGGTTGATATATTTGGCTGTTTTATCGTGTATTGTTTGAAGTCCAAGTTCAACTTCAAGAAAAGTACGTTTTGATAAATCTGCAAGATAGTCAGCTATTTCCTCGGTAATACAATCTGCACGGGTCGATATGGACAATCCAACGACTTCATCAAGCGATAAAGCCTCCTCAAAAAGTTCTTTTAATCGTGGCAGAGGAGCATAAGTGTTGGTATTTGCTTGAAAATATGCAATAAAAACGCTTTCAGGCCATTTTTTTGACAAAATACCCTTGACAGAATTGAATTGTTCGTGTATGCTGTTAAGGGGACTACCGCCAAAATCCCCGCTGCCTTTGGCTGAACAATATATACATCCACCGTTTCCTTTAGTGCCATCAATGTTCGGACAGGTAAATCCGCCGTTCAGTGATACTTTTACTGCTTTTTTGCCAAACCTATTTTTCAAAAAATGGTTGTATGTATGGTATCTTTTGTTGGTATTGGTGTATAGAAAAGGGTTTATCATGGTTTTATCAATACCTTTCGGTAACAAAATTTTTAATTGAGTATTGTATAAATTAACGGTGAATTTATTTTTATATTTTGTTTATTCATGGTGAGTTAATCGAAATTTGTGCATATTGTATAAATATGTGACTTAATTATTTATGATTCTTTTATATTATAGCATAATATTAAGAAAAAAGATACAGATTTCGGCGAAAAATCTATTGCAATTTTATTTATTTATGATATAATATTTATATATAGATAATTTACTTGTGGAGAATGGAGGGACGACTTTATGAAAAAAGTTTTTATTACAGGTGCGTCCGGTCTTATGGGAACTGAATTAACTGATGCTTTGCTTGCTAAGGGGTATGGTGTAGTTGGTACGGATAGCAAACCAAACAGCTTTGTAGGAAAAGATAATTATACTTTTATACAAGCGAACATTGAGGATAAGGATAAGATTGTCAATGCGCTTGACAGCAACAAGGTTGATACAGTAGTGCATCTTGCTTGTACAGTGGATAATGATTTTCCAAGTGTTATAACACCAATGCAGGAAAAGATATCTTCAATGGTTGATAAATACCTATATAAAGCTGCTGTGTCTGCTGGAGTGAAGGATTTTATTTTACTTAGCACACATCAGGTTTATGCAAATCAGAAAACCCGTGAGCCTATTAGAGAAACTGCCGATGAAAAGCCGTTTACTGATTATGCTAAGATGAAGTCTGACAGTGAGAAAGCTTTTGCAAAAGCTATTGCAAAGACTGGAACTGTCGGGGTTATTGCCAGAGTTTGTCCTATTTATTCAAAGAGCTTTGTTGAAAATCTTCATGCAAGAATTTATGATGCAAAGGATGGATGCAGCTATATTTACGGTTATGGTGATTATGGTTTCTCTTTCTGTTGCGTTTATAACCTTGTAGATTTTGTTTTGGGTATTTTGAATGTACAGCAGGGGATTACTTATCAGGGTATTTATAATGTCTGCGATTCAAAGCCAATTGCTGCAAAGGATATTGTTGAATTCTTGAGAACTTATCATAAGCTTGGTGCTGTAATTCAGAAGAATTACGGTTCTGAAACTATTAAGGCTGTTACATCATTTGGTAATAAAGCAGCAAAGACTGACTATCGTTATAACGACGTAGCAACTGTATGCAGCAACATTTCCTATGACAACACCAAAGCGCAGAGAATTTCCACATTCAGATGGAAGCTTTCAAATACTAAGTAAAAATATAAAGCAGATGTAAGTTTTTTACATCTGCTTTTTTCATTTTATACGGTATTCAAGGTCTTCCCAGACAAGATGAATACCCTCGTCTGTTTCAAGCGGGAGAAGTGCAAGTGCAACAAGTATTGTATCATCTGTATCGATGTCTATACGCTTTAAAACGGCATAATCACCGTTAATTTGCGTTACAATGTATTCATATGGTCCCACGGTAAAAACCTTAACCCTCAACAACAATGTAGTTGTCGGCGGCATTTTCCTTAGTAGCATACTCTGTGACATTCAAAACCTTAACCTTAAGAGGTTTTTGTCCCATATTTATTTCTATAATATCTCCAACCTTAACGTCATAGGATGCTCTTGCAGCTTTACCATTCACAACAATTTTATCAGCATCACAAGCTTCATTGGCAACAGTACGTCTTTTGATAAGTCTTGTGACCTTTAAATATTTATCTAATCTCATATCAATTACACCACCTATAAAAATAGTTAACAAAAGAGCAGACAAGGCAAAAAGCCTATGTCTGCTCGTGTTTTATTAAGTATATAAATTACTTAACGTCAACAGCGTCCTTCAAAGCCTTACCAGCCTTGAAAGCAGGTGCCTTCTTAGCAGGAACATGGATCTTTTCCTTAGTCTTAGGATTGATGCCATCCTTAGCCTTCTTGTCACGTACTTCGAAAGTACCAAAGCCAACGATCTGAACCTTGTCACCCTTTGTTAGAGCGTCAGTAATGCTGGAAATTACAGAGTTAAGTGCCTTTTCGGCATCTTTCTTAGTGAATTCACCGTTCTCAGCGATAGCATTGATTAATTCTGCCTTTGTCATAATTGTTCAACCTCCATAAATTTTAATGACTACATAAAAGTGTCATTTTTTTCATTTTTTAGCCTGCGACCAATAGTCGTTAAGCTCATCTATGTTGAGGGATTTCATATCAATCCCTTTCAACCGTAATAAATCCTCGCACTTTCTAAACCTGTCAATAAACTTCTGTGTAGATAGAGTAAGTGCCTCCTCAGCATCAACACCAGCAAAACGTGAAACGTTTACAGCCGAGAACAAAACATCACCAAGTTCATCAGTGATACATTCATTATTGCCATCAGCGACAGCAGCCTTTAGCTCAGCAATCTCACCCTCAAGACATTCAATAGCATTCATAATGTCCTCAAAGTCCATACCAGCTCTCTTTGCACGCTGACCGATTTTTTGTGCACGCATTAATGCAGGAAGTGCTGTGCAAACGCTCTCAAGCGTTTCGGTATACGTTTCCTGACACTTAGTTTCCTGCTTGATGTTATTCCAGTTTTTTAGCACCTCGTCCGAGGTATCAGCAACAACATCTCCAAAAACGTGAGGATGCCTAATAACAAGCTTTTGACAAACTTCATTAACAACATCATCAAAATTGAAACTATTTTTTTCTTCTTCAATACAAGAGTGGAAAATAACCTGTAAAAGTACATCACCAAGCTCCTCACGCAGCAGCGGCGTATCTTCAAGGTCAATAGCTTCAACAACCTCATACACTTCCTCAAGGAAATCCTTGCGGATAGATTTATGAGTTTGCTCCCTGTCCCAAGGACAGCCATTTTCTGAACGCAGAATTTTCATGATGGTTCGCATATCATCAATATAATAAAAATCTTTTACCGTAAAATCCATACCGATTTAAACAAACCTCACTTCAAATAAAAGTACTCTTAATATATTAACCGATTTTTCCGAATTTTTCAAGGGTTTTTCAAAAAAAACTATGAAATCAGCATTTTTAACGACCTTTTTGTGAATAGAGATAATAAATGTGTGCTTATTATGTAAATAATGCCCCCAATAGCGATAGATATACAGGTTGATAAATATAAATTGTACATATTATATGTAATAATAGCCATTAAATATGCACTTGCAGCACAAAGCAAGCCAGCATAAAATAATTTGAACAGTAAATTTTTTACAACATCAAAATCTATACCAGTAACAATAATAAACTCACGGATAGATAAAATAAAAATTACGATATAGCAAATTAAAGTCGATATAGCTGCACCAGCAACATTTATTTCGGGTATTGGGATAAGAATAATATTGCCAAAAAACTTAACTATTACGCCAACAATCATAATCTTAACGGGTATACTGCTTTTCCCAGCGGCTTGAAGAACTGAAAAAATGGCAGTTGATATACATAAAAACACGACACCAAGACCCAAGATAGACATAGATAAAACACATATTTCTGTTTCTAGTGATTTGGCAGGAAATAACAGTTCTAAAATCTGACGTGACAAAGCACATATGCCAAGTCCTGACGGCACAGCGATAAAAGCGGTTGTGAATAATACATTTTCACCAGCCTTGCGTACTTTATCCATATCCTTTGCGGCAAAACCCTCTGCTAAAGTTGGCAAAGCACCCTTACCAAACATATTTGTAAAAGATGGGATGAGGTTGAATACTGTAACAGCAAGTCCTGTAAAGCTGCCAAAAATAAAATTAGGCAGGTCACTTAAAGTAAGATTGTCCGATAAGTACTTAGAAAAAACTTCGGGTGCAGATGAAATTGCTTTATTAAGTGAACTCATGATGGTAGCAAGGTCAATAAGAGATGTTAGATTTGTTATCAGTGAACCAATTGCAATCGGTATAACCGTAGCGAGCAGCTTGTTGATAATCGTGCGTGAATTATCTGTATATGCAGCTGAATTGCTGTGTGAATTTTGGTGTATAGAATTATTACTTGACAGATTGTCACGCAGGATAAGAAACAACGTTCCTGCAAAAGTTGAAATAGTGACACCTAAAATTGCTGCCGCTGATGCATATGGCAAGGCGGTGTCATTTACATCATCAATGCTTATTTTAAAGATTTCTGCAAACTGCAGTGGATTGCTGTTTGCCATATTAAGTACTATATAGCATAACCCCAGTCCCGTAAACAGCTTTACAAGCCCTTCTATGACCTGTGAAACAGCAGTAGGATACATATTTCGCAAACCCTCGTAATAGCCTCTGTAAACGGCTGTAATGCAGCCAAAGAAAACTGTTGGTGCAATACACAGGACGGCAGGCAAAGCGGCAGGATTGTCCGTAATGAACATACAGAAAGGGTAAGCGAGTGCGGCAACAAGAATTGAGCATACAATACCTGCTAAACCGAAAACGGTAAGCGATATGCGTTTTATTTTTTTTATGTTGTCATAAAGCTCCAATGCTGAGTTTTCTGCAGTAAGCTTTGCAACAGCAGTCGGAAGTCCTGTAACTGATATCGCATATACAGGCATGAAAATTCCATATGCACAGGAAAAATATCCCATACCAGTTCCGCCGAGCATATTTGCAAGTGGTATTCGGAAAACTGCTCCGATTATTTTTGTTATGACTGCCGATAATATCAGTATCATTGAGCCATATAGAAAGCTTTGTTTTTTCATATAATTATCCTTTCGCAGCATTGTACATGCTTTTATGTAATATTTATGTTGCGAAATTTTATAATATGTGGTATAATGTATTATTAGTTTAGATTTTTCTAAAATTAATTCTGATGTGTCATATGAAATGACATGGATATATAAATGGAGGTATATTTTATGAACTATTCTTTTTCCGATAAGGTAACAGGACTTCAGGCATCCGCAATACGTGAAATTCTGAAGTTTACAGCATTCCCTGATGTAATTTCATTTGCAGCAGGAAATCCTGCACCAGAGGCGTTTCCAGTTGATGCAATTGCTGAACTAACTCGCAATGTACTAGAAAAAAATCCTATTTCTGCATTGCAGTACAGCATTACTGAGGGGTATACTCCACTTAGAGATACTCTTAAAAAACGACTTTCTGCACAAAATTGCTATAATTCCGATATTGATGAGTTAATCATTGTTTCTGGCGGACAGCAGGGTAATGAGCTTGCTTGTAAAGTTTTTCTTAACGAGGGTGACACATTGATTTGTGAAGCACCGTCATTTATCGGCAGTCTTAACTCTTTTAAATCATATAATGTTCACCTTTGCGGTGTTGAGCTTGAGGAGGATGGTATTAACCTTGAAATTCTTGAGGATACTGTTAAGGCTAACCCAAATACAAAGGTGCTTTATGTAATTCCAAACTTCCAGAACCCAACAGGTAAATGTATGTCCTACGAAAAGCGTAAGGCTGTTTATGAGCTTGCAAAGAAGTATGACTTTATTATTCTTGAAGATAACCCATACGGCGAAATTCGCTTTGAGGGTGAGCATATCCCATCAATCAAGTCTCTTGATACAGACGGACGAGTTGTCTATGTTGGCAGCTTTTCAAAGGTTGTTGCACCTGGTATCAGAGTTGGATTTGTTTCAGGTCCAAAGGAAGTTATTCAGAAAATTGTTGTTTGTAAGCAGGTTTCCGATGTTCATACAAATGTACTTGGTCAGATTATATGTGATGAGTTCATGAATAATTACGACTTTGAGGGGCATCTTGAAAAAATCAGAGGTATTTACAGAAATAAGTGTAAGCTTATGCTTTCCGAGATTGATAAGAATTTCTCCGATAAGATTACGGTTACAAGACCTCAGGGCGGCTTGTTTATTTGGGCAACACTTCCACAGGGGTGTGACATGATGAGCTTCTGCAAGACTGCTGTTGAGGATTATAAGATTGCGGTTGTACCAGGAAGTGCGTTCATGATTAGTGAAAGTGACAAGACTTCAAGCTTCCGTCTGAACTTCTCAACGCCAACTGACGAACAGCTAGTAAGAGGATGCGAAATTCTTGGTAAGCTTTCCAAGGAAATGTTTGATAAGTAAAATTTTTTGATATATTGATTTAATATAGCTATTTACAAATTATGGAATGAAAGCGATTACATCTTTATATATAGTATATTAAAATCTACAAAGCATACCTAGCATATTTGCAAATGAAAAGGAGAAAAGTAAAATGGCAGATATAGAAAACAAAAAAATTATATTCAGTGGAATTCAGCCATCCGGTACATTTACATTGGGAAATTATATCGGAGCAATTTCAAACTGGGGCAAGCTGCAGGATGAATACAACTGTATTTATTCAATCGTTGATATGCATGCAATCACTGTAAAGCAAGAACCTGCTGCACTTCGTAAAAATACACTTGAGGCATATGCTTTGATACTTGCTTGCGGTATTGACCCAAATAAATCTGTGGCATTTATTCAGAGCCATGTAAAAACTCATGCAGAACTAAACTGGATTTTGGCTTGCTCATCACAGTATGGTGAGCTTTCAAGAATGACACAGTTTAAGGAAAAATCACAAAAGCATCCTGATGATATTAATGCAGGTCTTTTCACATATCCTGTGCTAATGGCTGCTGATATCCTTGCTTATAAAGCTGATTTAGTTCCAATTGGTGCTGACCAAAAGCAGCATTTAGAGCTTGCAAGAAATATTGCACAGCGTTTTAATGGCAAGTATGGTGATTTGTTCGTTGTTCCAGAGCCATATATTCCAGAGGTTGGAGCAAGAGTTATGTCACTTCAGGATCCAACAAAGAAAATGTCAAAATCTGATACAAATCAGAATGGCTGTATTTATATTCTTGACGAGGCAGATGTTATCATCAAAAAGTTTAAAAAAGCTATCACTGACAGTGAGGCTTGTGTCAGATATGCAGAGGGTAAGGACGGTATTAATAACCTTATGTCAATTTATTCTGTTGTTACAGGTAAAAACTATGCTGATATTGAAAAAGAGTTTGACGGTAAGGGTTATGGTGATTTCAAGGTTGGTGTTGGTGAAGCTGTTGCTGATCATCTAAAGCCAATCAGAGAAGAATTTGCAAGACTTATTGCTGATAAGGCATACTTGAAGGAATGCTACACAAAGGGTGCTGAAATGGCTGAAAAAATATCACAGAAAACTATAACAAAGGCTTATAGAAAAGTTGGTTTTGTTGATAAATATTGATAAAAATATAATTTACAGTATTGTTTATGACTTCTTTTTGAAAAAATTAACATATAATTAACAATAAAACGATTAAATAGAAATACAAGATGTTTAAAATTGATTATAGGGCTTTTAAACAAAAAGAGGTTTATAAACTCGTTTCGATTGTTTATTTTAGCTATATTAGTTGTATATTTTATAAACAGCATAATGTTGAAATATAGATAGACGACAAAAAATATTGGTAAAAGAGAACAATAATTGGGTATTGATGTTGTATAAAACGCCAATTTTTCACTTAGAATACACAAAAACCATTGACATATTGTCATTTCGGTTGTATATTAAAATAGCGAAAAGGAACGAAAACGTTTAAAGATTGATGAATTTCGTTAGAGATTAATGAATGTAATATTTTGATTACAGAAAGGTGAATTGACTTTATGGTTTCCATCAAGGATATTGCCTCGAAGTGCGGAGTATCAATTGCAACTGTAAGCAAAGCGCTGAATAATCATAAGGATGTCAGCGACGGAACAAAATCATTAATCTGCAAGACTGCAAAAGAGATGGGTTATTTACCTAATACTCAAGCGAGGGCATTGAAAACAAACCGTACATATAACTTGGGCGTGCTTTTTGCAGAAAGAGCGAATTCAGGATTAACGCACAGCTATTTCGCTGCTGTTCTGAACAGTTTCAAGGTTGAAGCTGAGAAGAATGGGTATGATATTACGTTTATAAGCCATAATATTGGTGATAACACAATGACATTTTACGAGCATTGTATATGCAGAAATGTTGATGGTGTAATTGTAGCCAATGTTGATGACTACGAGGATTTGGGTGTAAGCGAGCTTTTAAAGAGTTCAGTACCTACAATAACGATTGATTATACGTCAGTTGGAAATCCTTCGGTAATATCAGATAATTCCTTAGGTATTAAAATTTTAACAGAGCATGTGTATCAAAAAGGACACAGGAAAATTGCGTATATTTATGGCGATATTTCAAGTGTAACATCAACTCGATTAAAGAGCTTTGAGGATACATTGAAAAGCCTGAATATAGAGGTCAGAAGTGATTATCTACTGCAAGGACAGTATCATGACCCGAAGTCCACAGAAATACTGGCAACACAGCTTGTAAAGCTGGATGACCCGCCAACGTGCATAATTTTATCCGATGACTTTTCGGCTATTGGAGCAATGAATGCATTTGAAAAATTGGGTTTATCGGTTCCAGACGATATTTCAATTGTTGGATATGACGGTATAGTTCTTTCTCAGGTACTTAACCCGAAGCTGACGACCTTCAGGCAGGACACAGAGAAGATAGGTACTGAAGCTGCTAAGCAGTTAATCAGACTGATCAGAAAAGAGATTACATCAGACGCAGAACCAATAATTGTGAATGGTGAACTCTTAGAAGGTTCATCGGTTAAGGATATTAACTGATGATAAACAAGCTATTATATTAAAAATAATATAATATATTTTTAAGGAGGAAAAATCCCAATGAAGAATTTAAAGAAAAATATCGCATTACTTTCTGCAATGGCACTAGCTGGAACTATGCTTGCAGGATGTGACTCTGACAAGCCTGCTGAAGACACTACTGCTGCTGGTAGCGACGCTGCAACAACTGATGCTGCAACAACTGATGCTCCTGCTACAACTGATGATCTAGCTGGTGGCACACTTAAGATTTGTGCTTGGAACGAAGAGTTCAAGGAGAGATTGGAACTTATTTATGGTTCTTCTTCTGAAATTGACGGCGTTAAGATTGACTGGGTTATCACACCTAACGAAGGTAACGCATACCAGAACAAGCTTGATGAAGATCTAGAGAAGCAGGCTTCTGCTACTGGTGACGATCTAATCGATATGTTCCTAATCGAAGCTGACTATGCTCTTAAGTATATCAACACTGATTATACTCTTGACATTTACTCACTTCCTGGTATCACTTCTGCTGATACTGCTGATATGTATGGTTACACTAAGGATGTTGTTACTAACGATGCTGGCGTTCTTAAGGGTGTTTCATGGCAGGGTTGTCCTGGTGCTTTGATCTATAGAAGATCAATCGCAACTGAGTTGTTCGGCGATGCTGAGCAGGCTACAGTACAGGCTAAGGTTGCTACTTGGGATGCTTTCAACGCAACTGCTGCTGACATGAAGGCTGCTGGCTACTTCATGCTTTCTGGTTACGATGATTCTTACCGTGTATTCTCTAACAACGTTACTGCTCCTTGGGTTAACGCTGACAAGAAGATTGTTATCGATGACAACCTAATGAAGTGGGTTGATCAGACTAAGGACTTCACAGATAACGGTTACAACAACAAGACTCTTCTTTGGAGTGGTGACTGGGGTGCAGACATGAACGAAACTGGTAAGGTATTTGCATACTTTGGCCCAGGATGGTTCATCGACTTCACAATGACTGGTAACGGCGCTGTTTACGGCGACTGGGGTGTAACTGAGGGTCCTCAGGGCTTTAACTGGGGTGGTACTTGGTTGACTGCTGCTAAGGGTACAGATAATGCTGCTCTTGTTGCTAAGATCATGAAGGATTGCACAATGAACAAGGATAACCTTGTAAAGGTTACTAGAGAAAAGGCTGACTTTACAAACAATAAGGGTGCTATGGACGAAATCGCTGCTGATGCTTCTTATCAGAACGAATTCCTAGGCATGAACCACATTGCTGTACTTGCTAAGTCTGCTGACAGCATTAGCATGAAGGGCACAATGTCCGCTTATGACCAGGGTCTAAACGAATCCTTCCAGCTTGCAATGCACGACTACTTCAATGGTGCAGTTGACAAGGACACAGCTCTTCAGAACTTCTATAATGATGCTACTGAAAAGTATCCTGCACTTTCATATTAATTTGTTGTAAGACAATTTAATTTTCGTATGATTATACGGGGCGGGCATAGCCCGTTCCGTATTTTTATACATATACACTTGTTTATTATTGCTAAGTTGGCAATGTGTTGTGGAACAAATTTGTTTAGAATGCATATTTTAAACGTTTTCTGAATTTTTTAGATCGAAAGGGTATAAGTGCTATTGTAGCTTTTATATAACGGTGATATAATATGGCTGCTCCTTCAACCCGTAGAAAATCCATAAGTTATGCAAAATGGGGTTATGTTTTCATTCTGCCATTTTTCGTAATTTATGCGGTATTTTCATTTATTCCTTTGTTTAATACATTTTATAACAGCTTTTTTGAAAATTATAAGGATGGACTTACTCAGATTGGTCCTACTTTTATTGGATTTGACAACTATCAAACAATCTTGGCATCTGGAAGTGATATGATAAAATATCTAACAAATACATTTGTTATTTGGATAATTGGTTTTATTCCACAGGTGTTTATATCATTGCTTTTGGCGTCATGGTTTACAGATTTAAGATTAAAATTAAAAGCAACTGGATTCTTTAAAGTAGTTATTTATCTTCCAAACTTGATAATGGCTGCTGCGATTTCTATGCTTTTCTTTGCACTTTTCTCTCAAGTTGGTCCTGTAAATGATTTCCTTGTTGGTGCTAATATCTTAACTGAACCATTCCGTTTCTTTGAGGGTACTAATTCAACTCGTATAATTATTGCATTTATCAACTTCCTTATGTGGTACGGAAATACAACTATCATGCTTATGGCTGCAATTATGGGTATCGATACATCATTGTTCGAGGCTGCACAGATTGATGGTGCTAATCCTACACAGACTTTCTGGACAATTACAATTCCACTAATCAGACCTCTACTTGTTTATGTTATTATTACCTCCTTAATCGGTGGTTTACAGATGTACGATATTCCTTCTATCATCACTAATGGTAAGGGTACTCCTAACAGAACTACTATGACTCTTATTATGTACTTACAGAATCACTTGTACAGTAAGAATTATGGTATGGCTGGTGCTGTTTCTGTACTTCTGTTTATTGTTGCTGCTATCCTAAGCTTAATTGTATTCTATCTTGGACGTGACAAAGATGCGGCTAAGACTAAAAAACATAAAAAAGCAAAGGGGGCTAGCTTACTATGAGTACAATAGATTATGCTGGTCAGACTAACAAAACATTATTAACAGTACGTCGTGTAATTGCTTACTTTGTTTTGATTCTTTTGGCTGTAATTTCTATTTTCCCATTCTATATTCTTGTCGTTTATTCTACAAGATCACATGTACAAATTCAGTCTGGTTTCTCTCTGATGATTGGTTCATCGTTCTTTGGGAACTTTTCAAATGTTCTTTCAAACGATGTAATCCCAGTTTTCAGAGGTATGTTTAACAGTTTTATTGTTGCAGGTTGTTCTGCTGCACTTTCTGTTTATTTCTCGGCATTTACTGCATATGGTATCCATGTTTATGATTTCAGACTAAAAAAAGCTGCTTTCACATTTATTATGGTTATCATGATGGTACCATCTCAGGTATCTGCACTTGGTTTCTTAAAATTGGTTGATAAGCTACATATGCTAGATACATTCTGGCCTCTAATTCTTCCTACAATCGCTGCTCCTGTTACTTTCTTCTTCATGAAGCAGTATATGGAAAGTTCACTTCCACTTGAAATAGTTGAAGCTGCACGTATTGATGGATGTAATGAATTGAAGATATTCAACTCAATTATTTTACCTATTATGAAGCCTGCATTTGCTGTACAAGCAATATTTACATTTGTTGCTGGTTGGAACAACTACTTCATTCCAGCTTTGATTCTTTCAAAGAAGAACTTGAAAACACTTCCAATCCTTATTGCACAGCTAAGAAGTGCTGACTTCCTAAAGTTTGATATGGGTCAGGTTTACTTGCTAATAATGATTTCAATTCTTCCAGTTATTATAATTTATCTTATTCTTTCAAAGTACATCATCAGCGGTGTTACTGTTGGTGCTGTTAAGGGTTAATTTGGTTTACTGGTAGGATTATAGCATATTTTACTTTAACTTTTCTTAAAAATTACTGCACATGATTTGGTTCATGTGCAGTTTTTATTTGTATTATTTTAGTATATGAAAAAAGCTGATGTTTAGACACCAGCTTTTTATAGTATAGTATTGATCAAAAAATTAACCATTCTCCATTTTTATATTGCATATAAAAATATTCTTCTATTGTTAGTTTTTCCTTATCCAATGAATAGGTAACTTTAGCTTTTACATAATAAGAGTCAACTTTTATGAATTTTTTGCTATACTCATACACATCACGACTTAAAATTTTAGTTTTTATAGAAATCTGTGAACTATAATCTTCACCAGTGTATTCAAAAGATTTAACATCATCTGGGATAAGCTCAAACTTATTGCAAATATTATACTGTGCATAGGATACGTTATCATAAGCATAAAATGGAGTAGTAAAACATGATTTATAAGCTTTGTCATCGTTTGAAATAATTGAAGTGTAGTATTTATCTAATGTTTTAACCTGACCATGATAATAATTAAATATCATTGCTACTACAAACAAAATAATAAATCCAACGATAACAAAAATAATAATAAACCTTTTATTAGTACCCAAATCCCAAACTTCCATACTTCACCTCAAGATGTCAATAATAACTTAATGTTAAACTAATCAATAATACACTGTACCCATCCATTCAATAAGCCACTTACCTTGCTCAAATTTCATAGAAAAGCAATGATCCTCGATATAATAATCTGCATCATTATAAAAAGTAGTTTTAACTATAATATGGTATTCATTTTTATCGATACTTTGACGACTAACAAATTTAGTTTTGACAAAAAAGTTTTTATCATCAGGTATATCAAGTGCTAGCCTAATGTTGTTTTGATATCTTGAAAACTCCTCTTCTGGTACTGGAGTTTCAAATCTAAACAATTCATCACTAGGAAGAAAAAAACTATTTTTTGACTGCTCTGCATAACAAGCTAAACATGATTTTATATCATTACGTTCCAAAGCGGTATAAAACTTATTAATTGTTTTCATCTGTCCGCCAAGATATATACTAATAGAAAAAATACCAAGAAAAATAATTGCCATCAAAATAAAAACAATTCTTGCAATATTTCTGCCAGCAGAATTTGTTTTTTTATTTACACTCATACTCATTCATCCTTTAAAATAGCACCCTGTGCACCGGATGTAACCATGCTTGCATAACGCTTCAAATAACCCTTAAGCTCCTTAGTTTTTGGTGTAAATGCTGCAAGACGTCTTTCAATTTCATCCTGTGGAACATCAAGCTTAATGGTGTTTTCAGGGATGTTTATAGAAATAATATCACCCTCATTAACAATACCGATTACACCGCAAACAGCAGCTTCAGGAGAAACGTGTCCGATAGCAGCACCACGAGTGGCACCGCTGAAACGACCATCAGTAATAAGAGCAACCTGTGAACCAAGACCCATACCCATAATAGCAGATGTTGGATTGAGCATTTCACGCATGCCAGGACCACCCTTAGGGCCTTCATAACGAATTACAACAACATCACCAGCTACAATCTTACCGCCTGTGATAGCAGCCATTGCATCTTCTTCACAGTCAAAAACTCTTGCAGGACCAGAGTGTACAAGCATCTCATCACATACAGCACTGCGTTTGACAACGCAGCCATCAGCAGCTAAATTTCCACGTAAAACTGCAATGCCACCGGTAACAGAGTATGGATTTTCAATTGGACGAATAACGTCAGTATCTTTGTTATAAGCGTTGGCGATATTTTCACCAACAGTTTTGCCTGTGCAAGTCATAACGTCAGTTTTAATAAGATTTTTCTTAGAAAGCTCATTCATAACAGCATAAACACCGCCTGCTTCGTCAAGCTCTTCGATATAAGTGTGACCAGCAGGAGCAAGATGACAAAGGTTAGGGGTTTTAGCGCTGATATCATTAGCAATATCAAGGTTAATGCTGATACCACATTCGTTAGCAATAGCAGGGAGGTGGAGCATACTGTTTGTAGAACATCCAATTGCCATATCAACAGTCAAGGCATTTGTAAATGCATCTTCAGTCATGATATCAAGCGGTTTAATATCCTTTTCAAGCAGTTCCATAATCTTCATACCAGCATACTTAGCAAGCTCAATACGCTGTGAATAAACAGCAGGAACAGTACCATTGCCACGAAGTCCCATGCCAAGTACTTCAGTAAGGCAGTTCATAGAGTTAGCAGTATACATACCTGAGCAAGAGCCACAAGTTGGACAACCTTTTTTCTCATATTCCTCAAGCTTTTCAGCAGTAATCTTACCAGCAGCAAATTCACCAACAGCCTCGGAAATACTAGAAAATGATGTTTTTTTGCCATCAACCTTACCTGCAAGCATAGGCCCTCCACTTACAAAAATTGTAGGTATGTTTAGACGTGCTGCAGCCATCAAAAGCCCAGGTACATTTTTATCACAGTTAGGTACCATAACGAGCGCATCAAAGCCATGAGCAAGTGTCATAGCCTCAGTTGAGTCAGCGATAAGGTCACGAGTTACAAGTGAGTATTTCATGCCACGATGTCCCATTGCAATACCATCACAAACAGCGATAGCAGGGAACACGATAGGAGTACCGCCAGCCATAGCAACACCCATTTTAACTGCTTCAACAATCTTGTCGATATTTATGTGACCTGGAACAATTTCGTTATATGAGCTTACAATACCAATTAGCGGACGTGAAATTTCCTCATTTGTAAGCCCTAATGCATGGTATAAAGCCCTGTGTGGTGCGTTATTTGCACCTTCTTTTATTGAATTACTATACATTTTAAAATCTCCTAATTTTATTTAATTCTTTTTGCTTTAAAAGTAGCAATAGCTTCTAAATAAGAAGTTAATATTTCTTTTTCAAATTCAGTATTTATATATTTTAGAGGATACGTAAGTTCAAGAACAACCCAGTCAAGTTTTTCTTCATCAGGAGCAACACGCCAGAAATATGTCATATTTATAGTATCACTAGTTGTGTATGTGGTTTTAGCCGCATAGTATTCATCTTCAATATCACAAATAGTACAGTTTTGGTGATATGGTTTACCACATAGAATTTCAAAATGATAACTATCACCACCAAAATTAATTATTGGATTGTTATAAAGGTAACTAGAATCGATTTTGTAGTCATAACCATAATCTTCTTTGTCAGGACCATAAACTAGTCCAATCTCAACACCTGTATTGCTGAAATCATTAAGTACAAAGTCCTTGCTTATCATAAATGATACTTCATACAAATCTTTAGAGTTATTGGAATAATATAAAAATTCGCCAGTTCTCTCGATAGCTTTTCCAGTAGAAATTGTTCTATCAATTTTTTCAGTGGGAAGTCTAGTAATACCACTGATGTTTACAGAACTATTAGAAGAATTTGCAGTATTAGTACTATCATCACCAAAAACATTTTTTAATGTATTTTTAGCACCAACAGGTATATTATCGTTTAAAGCTTGTTGAATTTTTTCAGCACTTTCAGGTGATAAATTATCATTGAATGCTTTCTTAATACTGTTACCAACTTCACTGTTTAAAACATCTCCTGCAAGTTTAGTAAGCTTATCGAAAAGACCCATTAATCATTTCTCCTTAAATCAAAATTTTATTTCTTTTCATTTTTATTAATAGCATCCTTTATAGTTTTTCCAATATCGTCAGGTAATTTTTCGTTAACGACTTTCTTCACCTTATCAGCTTTTTCACTTGTGATTTTTTCATTCATAACCTTTTTAACATCAGCACCAACATTATCATCAAGGTTTTCATTGATAGCTTTCTTTACGCTGTTTGCAGCATCACTGTCCTTAACATCATTTGCAACCTTGCTAATTTTATCAAATAGTTCCATTATGATAAATCTCCTTAAAAACTAATTTTATCAATCACCGAAATATTGCTTTTTAGTTCGTATATATGTGATAATTTTTTCGTTATAAATCTTTTCGTTAAATACACTCTTGAATTTTTCATCTAAGTCAGAAAGCGGATTGTTTTGATATGAGTCAAGAAACATATCAAGACTTGAATTAACATCCGACTTTGGTAGTGTTTCCTTACGTTTCTTATATTCCTCTACAATATATTCGATTGTTTCAGCACAGTTAATTTCACCAATAGTTCGAAAGCAAATTGCAGAAATACCGATGAAATCAGCGGATGTATTGAAAAATGACTGATTAAACCCACCACTAAAAAATTCTTTCAGCATATAATCACAGCAGTAAACGTTTTGTGCAGGGGTGTTAATTTCATTGATGACATGACCCATATTAGACCAATCTTCATCAAATTTACCCTCAACCCATGATGTTACAGCAGTAACAAGCTTTTCATCAGGAATATTGTCAATGTCTGATTGCTTAAGTGATTTGTATTTTTCACATTCTTTCATAAATTCGTCAACATCTGATATATCACCTAATGAACTTGCATCTAAAAAATCAAATACACTCATGACTTATGAATTACCAAGGAAAGCAGCTCCAATAATACCTGCATCATTTCCAAGCTTTGCAACAGTAATCTTAGTGTTCTGTGTTAGCATACGAGTATAAACTTCCTTAGCAACAAGTTCTTTTAGTGGAACAAGCAAAGGATCACCCTCATTGCAAACACCACCGCCAATGCAAAGAACATCAGGCTGGAAAGTATTTATAACATTAGTTATACCAATTGCAAGGTATTTTATGTATTTATCAACAACCATTTTCCCTGATTTATCACCAGCACGCATAGCATCAAAAGCATGACGAGCAGAAATATGTCCGTTCTTAGCATATTCACACATAATGCTGTCAGGGTTTTCTTCTATTGCTTGTTTTGTCATGTTAACAAGACCAGTCGCAGATGAGAACACCTCAAAGCAGCCCTTACGTCCGCAAGTACACTGAGGGCCATCAGCTTCAATAACCATATGACCGATTTCAGTACCAGCAAGATTACGACCAGTGAAGATTTTGCCGTCAATAATAACACCAGCACCAACACCAGTACCAAGTGTAATGCAAACAGCATCAACAGCCCCCATAGCAGAGCCTGTAACAAACTCACCATATGCAGCAGCATTAGCATCATTAGCAACATAAACAGGCTTATCGATAGTTTTCTGAATATATTCTCTTATTGGAACATCCTTGAAACCTAAGTTATTTGAGTAAGGTATAGTACCATGAATATTATCAGCAATACCAGGAGTACCAATGCCAATCCACTCAATGTCATTGATAGTAATGCCTGCATCCTCACAAGCCTTAATGCTGATTTTCGCCATGTCGTCAGCAATTTCTGATGCAGGACGAGGACAAGCAGTTTTAGTAGTTGCCTTACCTATAATCTCATAATTTTCATTTACAACGCCTGCTTTAATGTTAGTTCCGCCAAGGTCAATACCGATATAATATTTCATAACAATTCTCCTCTTTAATTTTTTATATGTATTGTAGTGAGCGACGCCAATGCTGTGGCACCGTCGCTCCGCCGCATTATTATTACCAACACGCATAATTATGTGGATTAATCAATACATGTCAAAACAGCATTACATTTACCATCAACAGTATATTTTCCAGTGTTCGCAGGAATAAAAATACTATCTCCTTTTGATGCTGGAATTTTATGTTCACCACAAGAAATTATAACGTTGCCATCTAAAATGAGCAGACTTTCAAATGAGGTATCATCAGCCACAAATTCAGCAGCTTCATCAATATCAACAGAATACACAGTGAAATAATCACATTTTGAAAGAAGTCTTTTCACAGCACCGTTTTCT
This sequence comes from Oscillospiraceae bacterium, assembly GCA_031550725.1. Taxonomy (GTDB): domain Bacteria; phylum Bacillota; class Clostridia; order Oscillospirales; family Ruminococcaceae; genus UBA946. The sequence goes on along the minus strand of JAVBOH010000006.1, from coordinate 89,870 downwards.
GTATAACTATCACTTACAGGGGATGGCTTTGCAGGAGAAAGCTTAGTAACATCAACAGCCTTGTCGACATGAAGCTCACGAGGCTTGCCGTCGTTTCCAACACGTCCATAATCATAAATGCGATAAGTTGTATTTGAATTCTGCTGAATTTCAGCAATTAAAATACCTTTGCCTATTGCATGAAGTGTTCCAGCCTCAATAAAAAATACGTCCCCTTTTTTGACAGGAACAGCATTTGTAACTTCAAGTAAGGTATTATTTGCAATTCTCTGTGCAAATTCTTCTTTTGAAATATCCTTTTTAAAGCCATATAAAAGCTCAGCGCCCTCATCACAATCGACGATATACCACATTTCAGTTTTGCCATATTCGCCCTCGACACGCAAGGCGTATTCATTTTCAGGATGAACCTGAACAGAAAGATTGTCCTTAGCATCAATAAGTTTTATAAGGATAGGGAAATTATCAAATTTATTACAGTTTGTGCCAAGAACACCTTTGCCACTTTTCTCAATGTATTCAGCAAGTGTCAATCCGTCAAACTCACCGCCATCTACAACGGAATTGCCATCCTTATGACAGGAAAGCTCCCAGCTTTCAGCGACCTTTGTAAAATCACAATCCTTGTTATAATCATCACGCAAACGAGTTCCGCCCCAGATATAATCTTTAAATGCAGGTTTAAGTTTAAATGGTGTCATACAACCCATCCTTTACATTGAATTTTTACATAAACATTACCTTTAATTTTATCATAAATAGATGTTAATGTCAATTAATAAGCAAGATAATACTGAATTTTTAGCGTGATATTACCTAAAAAACCAAATAATGCTTGCCAAAACTCGAAAAAAGTAGTAAAATAAATATGTATGATTAAAAATAACACTCGAACGATTTTGAGAGTGTAATATAAGGATGGATTAAAATGAACTGGATAGAAGTAAATATTTACACAACCACTGAAGGAATTGATGCAGTATGCGGACGTCTTTTGATGATTGGCATAAATGGTTTTGTAATAAAGGATGCAAAGGATTTCGAGGAATTTTTGAATGATAAAACAGGCAACTGGGATTATATTGATGATGACCTGATGAACTTAAAGGATTGTGAAACAACAATCACAGTTTATTTGGCTGATAACGAGCAGGGTGCTGATATGCTATCCATGCTTAATGCAGAGATGAGTGCATTAAAGGCTTGTGATGATGAAAATGCATTCGGCAGACTTCAAACAGAGCTTGCAAATGTTAATGAGGAGGATTGGGCGAATAACTGGAAGCAGTATTTCAAACCTATCGTAATTGGTGAAAAATTAGTTATCAAGCCATCATGGGAAGAATATTCGGGTTATGATAACCGCACAATACTTGAAATTGACCCAGGAGCTAGCTTTGGAACAGGACAGCACCACACAACTGCATTGTGCCTTGAAATGCTGGAGAAAAATATAAATAAGGGTGACAAGCTTCTTGATATGGGATGCGGCAGCGGTATACTTTCAATTGGCGGTATTTTGCTTGGTGCTAAGAGTGCAATGGCAATTGATATAGACCAGAATTCTGTTAATATTGCAAAAGAAAATGCAGGTAAAAATAATATTTCTGATGAAATATATACAGCTTATTGCGGTAATATATTGGATGATGAAACATTGCGTGAGAAAATCGGAGATGGTTATGATATTATCGCCGCAAATATAGTTGCCGATGTTCTTATTGCTATGTCACCATTATTTAAGAGATTTATAAAAAAAGATGGCATAATCGTAATTTCAGGAATTATATGCGAACGATGTGATGAAGTTAAGGCTGCAATGGAACAGAATGGCTATACTTTAGTTGAGATAAGAGAGTCGCATGACTGGGCGGCTATAACATATAAAAATTGATTAACAATATAAGATAGAGTAAAGGATTGATTAGATGGCGAAAAAGAAAGCGGAATACGGTAATGAGAGTATCACCTCGTTAAAGGGTGCGGACAGAGTAAGACTTCGTCCTGCCGTTATATTTGGCTCTGATGGCTTAGAGGGGTGCAAGCACTCGTTTTTTGAAATAGTTTCAAACTCCATTGATGAGGCTCGTGACGGGCATGGTAATAAAATTATAGTAACACGATATAAGGATAATACTATTGAGGTTGAGGACTTTGGACGTGGATGTCCTGTTGACTTTAATAACGCAGAGGAGCGTTACAACTGGGAGCTTGTATATTGCGAATTATATGCAGGCGGTAAGTATAAGAATAATGCTGACGGTGACTATGAATTTTCACTAGGCTTGAATGGTCTTGGTGCGTGTGCAACACAGTATTCATCCGAATATATGGATGTTGAAATTTTCCGTGATGGGTTTAAATATAATCTTCACTTTGAAAAAGGTGAAAATGTCGGCGGACTTACAAAGGAAGAAACCAAGTCTAAAAAGACAGGTACAAAAACAAGATGGCGTCCTGATTTGGATGTTTTTACTGATATTGATATTGAGCGTGAATTTTTCGAGGAAACCTTGAAAAAGCAGGCAATAGTTAACCCTAATGTTGTGTTCGTGTTCCGTTCTCAGAATGATGATGGAAAGTTTGAGGAAATCGAGTATCTTTATGAAAATGGTATAACCGATTATCTAAAAGAAATTGTCGGCGAGGACTTTTTGTCTGTACCTCAGTACTGGGCTTGCGAGCGCAAGGGTAAAGACCGTGAGGATATGCCTGAATATAAGGTTAAGCTGTCTGTTGCTGTTGCGTTTTCAAACAAGGTTAATATACAGGAATATTACCATAACTCAAGCTTTCTTGAGCATGGCGGCTCAACTGATAAGGCTGTTAGAAATGCATTTGTATATCAGATTGACTCATATTTAAAGAATAATAACAAGTATCTTAAAAATGAAAAGAAGATTTCATATGACGATGTTCAGGACTGCTTATGCTTGATTTCATCATCATTTTCAACAGAAACATCATATGAAAATCAGACTAAAAAAGCTATTACAAATAAATTTATTCAGGAAGCAATGACTGAATTTTTAAAGCATCAGCTTGAAATTTATTTTATAGAAAATCCTGATGAGGCACTAAAAATAGCCGAGCAGGTAATGATAAACAAGCGTTCAAGAGAAAGTGCTGAAAAGACACGTCTTAATATTAAGAAGAACTTGACTGCAAATATTGACCTTTCGAATATGGTACAGAAGTTTGTTGACTGTCGTTCAAAGGATTTGTCAAAGCGTGAGGTATTTATAGTGGAGGGTGACTCTGCGCTTGGTGCATGTAAAACTGCACGTGATGCTGAATTTCAGGCTATAATTCCGGTTCGTGGTAAGATATTAAACTGCTTGAAAGCTGACTATGATAAGATATTCAAAAATGAGATTATAACAGATTTGCTTAAAGTTTTAGGCTGTGGTGTTGAGGTGAAATCAAAGGCTAATAAAGAAATCTCAAACTTTGATATTGACAAGCTTAAGTGGAATAAAGTTATAATCGCAACCGATTCCGATTATGATGGTTTCCAGATCAGAACGCTTATTCTTGCGATGATTTATAGGCTTACACCAACTTTAATCGAGAAGGGTTTCGTGTATATTGCGGAAACACCGCTTTTTGAAATTAATACTAAGGACATGACCTATTTTGCATATAACGAAAAGGAAAAAGAGGATATCCTGAAAAAAGTTGAAGGGCAGAAATATAAGGTTGACCGTTCAAAAGGACTTGGTGAAAATGAGCCTGAAATGATGTCACTAACAACAATGCATCCTGATACTCGCCGACTAGTCAAGGTTACACCTACCGATGCTGTTGAAACAGCAAAGATGTTTGACTTGCTTTTGGGTGATAATTTGCAGGGGCGTAAGGATTTTATTGCGGAATTTGGCGGAGCATATTTGGATATGGCGGATATTTCATGATAAAATTAAGAAAGACGAGGCTTGTAATATTATGAGAATTGCTGCACTCAGCGATATTCATAGTAATTATGTCGCTTTGAAAGCTTGCCTTGATTATATTTATTCGAATGATTTTTATGGCATCGCTTTTCTTGGAGACTATGTTACAGATTGTGCATATCCACAAAAAACGCTTGAAATTCTACGAAATATACCGCAAAAATACAAGACATGGTTTATCAAAGGCAATCGTGAGGATTATATGATTTCGTATCATGATAACCCTGATGATAATTGGAAATATTGTTCTGCTGACGGCTCACTTTTATATACCTATAAAAACTTGAATGAGAACGATATTGCATTTTTCCGAAGTATGCTGATTAGCATGGATATAAAAATTAATGGTATGCCTGAGTTCACGATTTGCCATGGTACGCCATATAACAACAGAACCGTTTTACATCCTGATAATGATATTATAGATGATGTTGTCCATAACATGAAAAATGCTTTGCTGATATGTGGTCATGGTCACCAGCCGTTTATTTATCATAAAAATGGAAAGAAGATTATAAGCGGCGGTGCTGTTGGAGTTCCATGTAATCATCAAAATTGTGCGCAGTTTTCGTCTGTTTCATATCATGATAACGAATGGCATACCGAAACAGTTACTGTACCATATGATATACAAAAAATGATTTCAGATATAGATGAAAGTGGCTTGGCTGACAAAGCACCTATATGGGCAAAAGCTATAAAATATCAATTGCAAACAGGTCGAAATATAAGCTATGAATGTGCTTGTATGGTAGGAGAATTATCAAAGGAAAGCGGACTTGATTACAACACTGAAAGCTTATGGCTAAAAGCAGCAAGTATATTACAACTAACATAAACAAACACCTGAAATGAGAGGAGAACAAAAAATAAATGGCAAAAAAAAGAGAAACCTCCCCTAAAAAATCATCTTCAATAAAAGCATATATTGCTGAAAGCGGAGTAGTTGTTGAACAGCAAATTACCGATACAATAGAAAAAAACTTTATGCCATATGCAATGAGTGTAATTGTGTCAAGAGCTCTGCCTGAAATTGACGGATTTAAGCCATCACACAGAAAGCTTTTGTATACCATGTATAAGATGGGGCTTTTAAATGGTCCACGTACAAAATCTGCAAATATTGTTGGTCAGACAATGAAGCTTAACCCACATGGCGATCAGGCTATTTATGCAACAATGGTTAGAATGGCTCGAGGAAACGAAGCACTTCTGCATCCATATATTGACTCAAAGGGTAACTTTGGTAAGGCATATTCAAGAGATATGTCCTTTGCTGCCTCACGATATACAGAAGCGAAGCTTGCACCACTTTGTGCGGAGCTTTTCCGTGATATTGATAAAGAAACCGTTGATTTTGTACCTAACTATGATAATGAAACAGTTGAACCAACACTGCTGCCAGCGGCATTTCCATCAGTTTTAGTTAATTCAAACGTTGGTATTGCAGTATCAATGGCGAGTTCAGTTTGTCCATTTAATCTTGAAGAAGTGTGCAAAACCACAATTGAGCTTATCCGTGACCCTGATCATAATGCTTTGTCAACACTAAAAGGTCCTGACTTTGCAGGTGGCGGATTTATGCTTTATGACGAGGATACACTTGATAAAATTTATCATACAGGATGCGGCTCTATTAAAGTTCGTGCAAGATATAATTATGATAAAGACAATAACATTATTGAGGTTACTCAGATACCGTCAACGACTACCGTTGAAGCTATAATTGAGAAGATTATCGACCTTATTAAGCAGGGCAAAATCCGTGAGATATCATATCTTCGTGATGAAACTGACTTAGGCGGTCTTAAAATTGCACTCGATTTAAAGCGAGGAACTGACCCTGACAAGCTCATGAGAAAGCTTTTTAAAATGACACCTTTAGAGGACAGCTATTCATGCAACTTCAACATTCTGATTGGTACAACACCAAAGGTAATGGGTGTTTATGAGATTATCGATGAATGGACAGCTTTCCGTGTTGAGTGTATAAAAAGACGTGTTTATTATGATATGTCAAAGAAAAAGGATAAGCTGCATTTATTAAAGGGTCTAAGTAAAATTTTGCTTGATATTGATAAGGCTATAAAAATTGTTCGTGAAACAGAAGAAGAAAATGATGTTGTTCCAAACCTCATGATTGGCTTTAATATTGATGAAATTCAAGCTGAATATGTATCTGAAATCAAGCTAAGACACTTAAATAAAGAATATATCGTTAACCGCATTTCAGAGGTTGAGCAGCTTGAAAAGGACATCGCTGAGATGGAGGAAATACTTAAGAATAAGAAGAAAATAAAAGATATTATTATTAGTGAGCTTAAAGATATTATTAAAAAATATGCACAGCCACGAAAGACATTGTTTTATTATAACAATGAAATCGAGGATGATGAGGAAATTGATGAAACACCTGATTTTCCTGTTCATTTGTTTATGTCACGAGCAGGTTATTTCAAGAAAATTCTGCCGCAGTCACTTCGTATGTCAGGTGAGCAAAAGCTAAAAGATGGCGATATTATGGATGTTTCAATTGATACAACTAACAAAGCAGAGCTGTTATTTTTCTCTGATAAGTGTCAGGTTTATAAAACAAAGGCATCATCATTTTCCGAAACAAAGGCATCTGTTTTGGGTGAATATATCCCTGCAAGACTTGGCTTTGATGAGGATGAAAATGTATCATGCATGATAGTGACATCGGATTACAGCGGACATCTTATTATGATATTTGAGAATGGTAAAATTGCAAAAATACCGCTTAATTCTTATGAAACAAAAACAAACCGTAAAAAGCTTGCAAATGCATACAGTGACAAATCTAAGCTTGTTAAGATGTTCGTTATTTCAGATAATACTGAAATACTTCTGCGTTCAACAAACGGACGTGCAATTGTATTTAACACTGGTATGATTTTGCCGAAATCAACCCGTGATACAATTGGTGTTCAGGTGTTCACACTAAAAGCAAAAGCTGTTATCGACAACGCATATATTGTGACAGAGGATATGGCTGAAAGCGTTAAAAAATATGTAGTTAAGTCTGTTCCTGCATCTGGATGTCTTGCGAAAGATTTACAGGACCCTGACCAACTAACACTATAATTTAATAATGTAGGGAGCGATGCCCTCATCGCTCCGTTTTCGAAAAGTTGGTATAACAGAGTGATTGAGGGATCGTTCATAAAAAAAGGAAATCATAAAAATGGTTATTTCACTAGAAAATATAAGTAAATATTATAACGGAAACCAAATTCTTCGGAATGTGGCACTGACAATTGAGGACAATGACAGAATTGGTATGATAGGTATAAATGGCTGTGGTAAATCAACACTTCTGCGTATTATTACTGGTATTGAAGACCCTGAAACACAACCCGAGCCAAATGTAGCGAGCATATCAAAAAACAAGGATGCAACAATTGGGTTTTTAGCGCAGAATTCAGGTCTTGATAAGGAAAATACCATCATAAATGAAATGAAAAGCGTATTTAAAAATATGCTTGATATTGCTGACAGACTGCGTGAACTAGAAAAGCTTATGTCACAGCCTGATGCGCATAATGATGAAAGCTATTTTGCTGAAATATCAAATGAGTACTCTAAAAAGTCGGCATATTTTGAAACAAATGACGGTTATATAATTGATGTAAATATCAGTAAGGTGCTAAATGGTATGGGATTTCCGCCTGATACCTATGACCGTGTTATTTCAACTCTTAGCGGTGGTGAAAAAACACGTCTTGCACTTGCAAAATTATTGCTTGAAAATCCAAGTCTGCTTATCCTTGATGAGCCGACAAATCACCTCGATTTTAACACAATTATGTGGCTTGAGGATTATTTGCAGGATTATAAGGGTGCATTGCTAATTGTATCGCATGACAGGTATTTCCTTGATAAGCTAACAAACTCAATATGCGAAATTGAGCGTGGGCAGCTGCGACGTTTTAAGGGTAATTATTCAGCATATACAGTGCAAAAACAGGCATGGGTAGAGCATCAGATGAAAGAATATGAGGCTCAGCAAGAGGAAATTGCAAAGCTTGAAGAATTTGTTGCGAAGAATATAGTAAGAGCATCAACATCTGCAATGGCTAAAAGCCGTGTAAAAAAGCTTGAGTCAATGGAGATAATTGAACGTCCGATAACATATGAAAAATCAGCAAAAATCAAGTTTGAGTATGATATTACACCACCAATTGACTTGCTTACTGTAAAAAATATTGACATTACAGTCGGCAAGGGTGACGACAGAACGACGCTCGTTGAGTCGTTGTCATTCAATGTCAGACGTGGAGAAAAGGTTGGTATTATCGGCTCAAACGGTATTGGTAAGTCAACACTACTGAAAATTATTCAGCGTAAACTGCCATGCAGCCATGGTATTATCGAGTGGACAAAAAATATCAGAATATCATATTTTGATCAGGAAAATGCACAGCTTGATTTAAACGACAGCGTTATGGATGCAATTCATAAACGTTACAGAACGATGTCTGATCAGTCAGTACGTTCACTTCTTGGTTGTGTGCGTTTAACAGGTGAGAATGTATATAAGCCTGTTGGGGTTATTTCAGGTGGTGAAAGAGCGAAGCTATGTTTTGCTTTAATGATGCTTGAGAGAGGAAATGTACTTATTCTCGATGAGCCTACAAACCATCTTGATATAGCAACAAAGGAAGTTCTTGAGCAGGCATTATGCGAGTTTGACGGTACAATAATTTTCGTATCTCATGACAGATATCTGCTTAATAAACTGTCGTCACGTATAATAGAGATAACCGAAAATTCTGTTGAAAATTTTGAAGGCGGATTTGATGATTACCTTGAAATTAAGCGTGAACGTCAGGCTTTGGAAGACAAAAATACTGAACTTGCTAAGCAGGAAAAAGCAAAGCAAATTGCAGAAGAAAAGAATGTCAAGACATATCGTTCAAAAGAACAGCGTTCACAGGATGCAAAAAAACGTTTGCGTATAAAAGAGCTTGAGGCAGAAATTGAGCGTCTTGAATCGGAAATGAGTGCACTTCAGGAAGAAATGACTGACCCTGATGTTTGTGCAGACTATCAGCTTATGCAGGATAAATGCAGTAAGTTTGAGGAATTAAAGCAGTTGTCATCTGATTATAGTGATGAATGGCTTTTACTGTGCGAAGAAATTTCATAAAAAATATAACATCTCATATAAATGCATAAGTTGCTTTATGTGGGATGTTTTTTTGAAAATATATACTATAATACTGTAATTATTTGCAAAGCACCTATATTTTTTCAAACACTCATGGATTTATCACATTAATGGATATAATAGAATTTAAGATTGAAAATTTATGAAAGGATAATTGCAATGAGTGAGTATAATGAAGACTTGGTTAAAGACGACAATTCGGCTGAAGTAACATATTATCCTGAAGCAACTATGAAAACAGTAAAACCCCGTAAAATTATGAAAGTATTTATGTTTTTGTTATGCATGGGTGTAGTTTCAGGAGTTTCAATTTCATTATATAAGGTGTGTAATGAAGCATCCGAATATACAAATAATGATATAACTTCATACAGCAAGAGTAACAATATAATATCAAGCATTTTGGGTAATGAAAGCAGCGAAAATATGAGTATACCTGAAATTGTTAAAAAAGTAAAACCATCAGTAGTTGGAATATCCTCGGAGTTTTTTGAAGGTGTAACAGGAACAGGAACAGGTATAATTATGTCTGAAAGCGGATATATAGTAACAAATGCTCATGTTGTGCAGAACAGCAATTTAAATGCAAAAAATGTCAAGGTCGTTCTGGCGGATAAAACTGAATATGATGCCCAAATTGTTGGTGCAGACAGTCGTACTGACCTAGCAGTAATAAAAATCGAAACAGAACAAGATGTTTTAAAGGCTGTTGAATTTGGTGACAGCAGTTGTCTTGTTGAGGGTGAACTTGCTGTTGCGATAGGAAATCCACTTGGATTTGAGCTATATGGCTCAACAACCTGCGGAATAATAAGTGCTTTAAATAGAAATATCACGATAGACGAGTACGAAATGACGCTTATTCAAACTGATGCCGCAATAAACCCAGGTAACAGCGGTGGTCCGCTTTTAAACAACTGCGGTCAAGTAATCGGAATAAATTCAAGCAAGATTATATCACCGTCAGCTGAAGGTCTAGGCTTTGCGATACCGATTAATTCAGCAAAGCCGATTATAGAAGATTTGATTAATAACGGTTATGTTAAAGGCAGACCGCTGATTGGCATTAGCGCAGAGGATATCGATAGTATTACAGCAAGATATTATGACCTGCCGATTGGTGTATATGTACGTTTTATTGAGAGCAATTCGGCAGCTGATAAATGCGGAATTGAAGTAGGGGATATAATAACAAGCGTAAATGGTGCAGCAATAACCACTATGTCGGAGCTTAATACCGAAAAGGATAAATTTTCATCAGGCGATGAAATTCTGATAACAGTATACCGCAAGAATAGCGATTGCTACCTTGAATTTAATTTGCTGCTTGATGAAAGCAAGCCACCTAAAATAAATACTGAAAATTAAAAATGGGATGTTATAAGCTTTAAACTTATAACATCCCATTAAAAATTTAATTTATACTATCAAGCATTGCTGCCATGTCATAAAGACCATGTGATTTACCTGAAAGAAAAATTGCAGCATTAACAGAGCCAACAGCAAAAACTTCCTTTGAAGTGGCAGAATGTGAAAGTGTTATAACCTCATCACGTCCTGCAAAAATTACATCATGTTCACCAACAATAGTACCGCCACGAATAGCGTGCATACCAATCTCATTCTTTTCACGTTTTTTACGCTGTGAGTGTCTATCGTAAACATACTGATATTTATTATCAAGTGTTTGATTAATAGAGTTAGCAAGCATAATAGCAGTACCGCTTGGAGCATCAATTTTCTGATTATGATGCTTTTCAACGATTTCAATATCAAACTGCTCACCCAAAACTTCAGCGGCAATTTTAGAAAGCTTCATAAGCAAATTAATACCTAAAGACATATTAAAAGTAAAGAATACTGGAATTTGTTCAGCGGCTTTTTTTATTTTAGCAATTTGTTCTTCGGTATATCCAGTAGTAGCAAATACTATTGGAGTGCCAGTGCAAAGTGAATATTCAAGAAGTCCATCTAAAGAGCTAGGATGAGAAAAATCAATGATTACATCAGGTTTCTCATTAATCTCCTGTGGAGTTTCGTAAATAGGGAAGTCAGCATAGCTTGTAGTAATTTTATCAATACCGGCAACAGTTTTACAGTCATCACGCTCCGTAATAACAGAATTGATAACCCTGCCCATTTTTCCGTTTGCACCACAAATCGCAATAGATACCATTTTCATAATCATCCTTTCAAATCAACGTCAAGATTAGATAACGTTAACGTTCTTTAATGCTGTCCTTAAAATATCAATTTTACTCTGCTCCATTTTGCAAAGAGGAAGTCTGCATTCGCCGACATTAAGCCCCATGATATTCATAGCCTCTTTTATAGGAATAGGGTTAACATCAATGAAGAGCTTGTTGATAAGGTCAAGATACTTAATCTGCATTTTTGCAGCATCAGCAAAATTGTTATCAAGACAAAGCTGTGCGATGTCATGAGTTTCCTTTGGAATAACGTTAGAAGATACACTGATTACACCCTTGCCGCCAAGTGACATGATAGGAACAATCTGGTCATCATTGCCGCTGTAAATATCAAGACTGTCACCACAAGCCTCAGCAATCTGAGCAATAGCAGAAATATTTCCGCTAGCCTCTTTTGTAGCAACAATATTCTTGTGCTTAGCAAGCTCTTTATATGTATCAATAGTGATGTTCATACCAGTTCTTGAAGGTACATTATAAAGAATAATCGGAATATTAACGCTGTTAGCAATAGCAGTGAAATGTGCAATTAAACCTCTTTGTGAAGTCTTGTTGTAATAAGGCGTAACAACAAGTAGTGCATCAGCACCAAGCTTTTCAGCCTCAATAGAAAGCTCTACTGCATATGAAGTGTCATTACTTCCTGTACCTGCAATAACAGGTACTCTCTTGTTTGTGCGTTCGACGCAATAGCGGATACATTCAATATGTTCGTCATCAGTCATAGTGGATGCTTCACCCGTTGTGCCGCAAATAATTATAGCATCAGTGCCGTTTTCAATCTGATAATCAATGTTCGTGCCAAGTGCATCATAATTGATAGACCCATCATCAAACATAGGAGTTACGATTGCAACGCCTGCACCAGTAAAAATAGTATTTTTCATGGCATAAAACTCCTTAAAGTCAATTAAAAAAATTCTTCATCAAGGGTATAAACAAGCCATCCATCAGAAAGCTTGCCGCCCATTTTCTCATAAAACGCTATTGTAGGAGAATTCCAGTCAAGACATTTCCATTCCATGCGGGAACAATTCTTATCCTTTGAAATACCACGTAAAAAGTCAAAAATCTGTGTACCATAGCCTTTTCCACGAGCAGATTCGGTAATATATAAATCTTCAATATACAAAACCTTTTTACCGGAAAAAGTAGCAATTTTGAAGAAATAATATGTAGCCATACCAACAGCCACGCCATCTTCTTCGGCAATAACAGCACGCAAAGCTTTTTCTTCAAACATCATATCTTTGAGTGCATCAATAGATATAGTACATTGTTCGGATAATTTTTCAAATGCAGCAAGTTCATAAATAAACTTGTGAATTGTTTCTACATCTTGTGGGATTGCTTTTCTAACTGAAATACTCATACTGTCCACATCCTTTAGTTTTTATTGATTAGTCAAAATAACCCTTAGCAGCAAGAAGTTCAGCCATCAATACAGCACCACCTGCAGCACCACGAAGTGTATTATGTGAAAGACATACAAACTTGTAGTCATACTGAGTATCTTCACGAAGACGTCCAATGGAAACAGCCATACCGTTTTCAAGGTTTCTGTCAAGTTTAGCCTGTGGACGATTATCTTCCTCAAAGTAATTAAGGAACTGCTTTGGAGCGGATGGAAGCTCAAGCTCCTGTGGAACACCCTTGAAGTTTTTCCAAGCATCAAGAATTTGCTCCTTAGTTGGCTTTTTCTCAAATGATGCAAATACAGCAGCAGTATGACCATCAGTTACAGGAACTCGCAAGCACTGTGCAGTAAATGCAGGAGAAGTAGCGTTTACAATCTTTCCATCAACAATCTTACCGAAAATCTTTAGTGGCTCCTGCTCGGATTTTTCTTCCTCACCGCCAATAAATGGGATGATATTATCAATAATTTCTGGCATTGTTTCAAAAGTCTTGCCAGCGCCTGAAATTGCCTGATAAGTACAAACCAAAGCCTTAGTACATACAAATTCAGCCATTAGAGGATGAATAGCAGGAACATAGCTCTGTAATGAACAGTTAGACTTAACAGCGATAAATCCACGCTTTGTGCCAAGTCTTTCTCTCTGAGTCTTGATAATTTCAATATGGTCAGGGTTAATCTCTGGAACAACCATAGGAACATCATCAGTATGTCTGTGAGCAGAGTTGTTGGAAACAACAGGACACTCAGCCTTTGCATACATTTCTTCAAGTGTCTTAATTTCATCCTTCTTCATATCAACAGCACAGAAAACAAAATCAACCATGGATGCGATTTTTTCTACATCAGCAGTAGCATCCATAACAATCATATCTTTTATATTAGCAGGAATATCAGTAGTCATAGCCCACTTAGCACCAACAGCTTCAGTATATGTCTTGCCTGCACTTCTTGGGGATGCTGCAAGAGCAGTAACCTTAAACCAAGGGTGATTTTCAAGCAATAGAGAAAATCTCTGACCAACCATACCTGTTGCACCAATAATACCTACATTAAACTGTTTCATTGTAAAAAACTCCTTTAAAATAAAAATTTACATACAAATAAAAAAAATCGGTTGAAAACCGATTCATCATACTATATAATAGAAATACTTACTTCAAATTTTATTAAATTTGATAGCACTCCATCATAAGAATGATGACAATTATATACCTGTTCGATACATAACCAGAATAACGTTTTAGCCAAATATCCGTTTTCTTCGGCAGCATCACCTTTCCTATGTTCCCTCAAAGCGACTTGGCAGTCTAAGGAACAAGTACTAATTTTTGCTGCACCTCTATCTGTTTCGATAATAATACCACGGTTTATGCGCTTTGTCAATAGATATTTTATTAATTTATGTATTTTTATTAAATGTAATTGCAGAATATGATTTTTTTTGATATAATGGATATGAATACTTTTGAAAATGACTTTAAGGGGAAGAAAAAATGTTAAAATCAGACTTTTATTATGATTTACCAGAGGAGTTAATTGCTCAAACTCCGATAGAGCCACGAAATGCATCAAAAATGCTTAAGGTTGACAGAAAAACTGGTGAAGTTACACATAACCATTTCTATAACTTATGCGATTACCTTAAAAAAGGTGACTTGCTTGTAATGAATGATTCAAGGGTACTTCCTGCACGTCTTTTTGGCGAAAAAGAGGGAACAGGAGCATTCATGGAATTTTTACTACTTGAACAAAAGGGGGACAAGCTTTGGGAAATTCTTGTGCGTCCTGGAAAAAAAGCAAAACCAGGTGCAAAATTTTCATTTGGTAATGGCAGACTAACTGCTGAAATTATAGAAACTGTCGAGGGTGGCAACAGAATAGCAAAATTTGAGTGTGAAGGAAATTTCTTTACAGCTCTTGAGGATGTAGGACAAATGCCTCTGCCTCCATATATCACTGAAAAGCTAGAGGATAAAGAGCGATATCAGACCGTTTATTCCAAGGAATTAGGCTCATCTGCCGCTCCTACTGCTGGACTTCACTTTACATCTGATATGCTTGATGAATTAAAGAGTAAAGGTATCAATCTTGCCTATGTTACACTCCATGTTGGGCTTGGAACTTTCCGTCCTGTTAAGGAAGATAACGTTTTAGAGCATAAAATGCACAGTGAACATTACTATATGCCAAAGGAAACAGCTGAACTTATTAAACAAACTAAAGCAAATGGCGGTCGTGTCATTGCTGTTGGTACAACTTCATGCCGTACCTTAGAAAGCGTTGCTGCTTTTTATGACACCATTGATGAATGCGAGGGATATACTGATATTTTTATTTATCCTAGCTATGAATTTAAAGTTATTGATGGACTTATTACGAATTTTCATCTTCCTGAAAGTACCTTAATCATGCTTGTATCAGCATTTATGGGGTATGAGAATACAATGAATGCATATAAAATTGCTGTTGATGAAAAATATCGTTTCTTTAGCTTTGGAGATTCAATGCTTGTAATTTAAAGGAGTTACCATGAAATATAATATTGATTTTGGTATGCCGATATTAATTGAGCTTAATTCTCTTGAAGAAAATGTGTTATTATGTAATGAATTAAACTTGAAATTTATTGAACTCAATATGAATTTACCAGAATATCAGACTGACAGAATAGATACACAAAAAATTAATTTTTATCGTGATAAGTATGGTATATATTTTACAATACATCTTGATGAAAACCTGAATGTATGGGACTACAATAATTATGTTTCTGATGCATATCGGAACACTGTTAGAGATACTATTAAGATTGCCAAGAAAATAAATGCACCTATAATTAATATGCACATGAACAATGGTGTGTACTTCACACTTCCTGATAAAAGGGTGCATTTGTTTGAAAAATATCCGAATGAATTTAAAACTAAAACAAGAAAATTTATTGAGCTATGTGATAATTGTATTGGAAATATTGATATAAAGATATCAATTGAAAATACAAGTGGATATATGGATTTTCAAACTGATGCTATTGACGAAATGCTTAAAAATAATCATTTTTCTCTTACTTATGATGTTGGACATAGTTTTTGTAATAATGATGCAGATTTGTCATTTATTGAGTATAGAAAAGCACATTTAAAACATATTCATCTTCATGATGCAAAGGTATCAACAGTTCGTAAAGATCATATGCTTTTGGGTGATGGTGAAGTTAATATTTTAGAAAAACTTAATTTAGCAGAAAAATGTGGCTGCAGAGTTGTTGTCGAGACAAAAACTGTCCTTAGTTTGATGAAATCGATAGAATATATTAATAATTTGTGATTGGAGTATTCAATGTATACATTACTTAAACAAGAAAACAAGGCAAGACGAGGACAATTTGAAACAGTACACGGCACTTTTCAAACACCATGCTTTATGAATGTCGGTACTGCTGCTGCTATAAAAGGTGGTATATCTTCAATTGATTTAGTGGATTTAAAGTGTCAGGTGGAGCTTTGTAATACATATCATCTTCATGTTCGTCCGTCGGACAAGGTTATAAGGGAAATGGGTGGACTTCATAAATTTATGAACTGGAAAAAGCCTATCCTTACGGACAGCGGTGGATTTCAAGTGTTTTCACTTGCAAAGCTCCGTAAAATCAAGGAGGAGGGTGTATACTTTAATTCTCATGTTGATGGTAAAAAGATTTTTATGGGACCTGAGGAAAGTATGCAAATTCAGTCAAACCTTGCATCAACAATTGCAATGGCATTTGATGAATGTGTGGAAAATCCTGCAACACATGAATATTCAAAAAAGTCATGTGAGCGTACAACCAGATGGTTGTACCGTTGTAAAGATGAAATGGAAAGGCTTAATGCTTTATATGATACTATCAACAAAAAACAGATGTTGTTCGGTATAAATCAAGGATGTACATATGAGGATTTGCGAATTGCTCATATGCAGGAAATCGAAAAGCTTGATCTTGACGGTTATGCTATCGGCGGACTTGCAGTTGGCGAGGCAACAGAGGATATGTACCGTATAATTGATGCTGTTGAGCCATTTATGCCAAAGCATAAGATACGTTATCTGATGGGTGTTGGAACTCCATCCAACTTGATTGAAGCAGTTGCACGTGGAATTGACCTTTTTGACTGTGTTATGCCAAGCAGAAATGCACGTCATGCAACGATTTTTACATGGAGTGGTATTATGCATGCAACAAATAAATGCTATGAGCTTGATGACAGCCCGATTGATCCTGAATGTGACTGTCCTACCTGTCAGAATTTTTCTAGAAGTTATATTCGTCACTTGTTTAAGGCTAATGAACAGCTTGCAGGACGTTTGGCTGTTATGCATAATTTGTATTTCTACAACACTCTTATGGAACGTATCAGAGATGCGCTTGATGAGGGTACATTTGAGGAATTTAGGGCAAGATATTCGACATTGTTATCATCAAAGCTGAAATAATAATGCTATAAATTAATATAGATAAGGTATTCTATTTGGTTATAATTATTGCAATACACATTTCTATATGTTATAATATAGATAACGGTAAACTTATTGGGATACCAATGGAGGAACTGATGATTAAACTAGCAATTTTCGATTTGGACGGCACTCTTATCAATTCATTGCAGGATTTAGCTAACGCTGTGAATTACACATTAAAACTGCATGGGTATCCTTTGCATGAGCTCGATGAATTTAAGTATTTCGTTGGAAATGGTATGTTTGAACTTTTAAGACGTTCATTGCCTGATGATATGAAAAGTGATGAATATGTTTTAAGTATAAAACCTGATTTTGAAAAGCATTATTCTGAAAATTATGTCAAGAATACTTATGAATATGATGGAATTAAAGAGCTTTTGGAAGAATTAAAAAATAAAGGCATAAGTCTTGCTGTTGCTACAAACAAACCTGATGAGTTTGCTAAAAAAATAGTATCAGAAATATTCGGAGATACATTTGATTATGTAAAAGGGTTTACAAAGAATATTCCGAAAAAGCCATCACCTGAAATAGTTTACCATATTTTAGATGCATTTGATACGGATAGCTTAGATGCTGTGTTTATAGGAGATTCAAATGTTGATATTTATACTGGAAAAAATTCAGGTTTAAAGTCCATAGGTTGTTTATGGGGATTTCGGACTGAAGAAGAATTATTATCAAGCGGTGCGGATTTTATAGCAAAAACACCGTTTGACATTTATAAATTTATTGAAAAGGAGATGTAATTATGAATTACAGTATCAAAGAAGTAGCAGAAAGACTAAAGGGCTTGCGTGATATTCTTAATGTTTCCGCAGAGGAAATGTGCGAAAAAACAGGTACATCAATGGCTGATTACGAGCTTATCGAACAGGGTGAAAAGGATTTTTCAGTTACATTTATATATAAGTGTGCAGAAATTTTGGGCGTTGACATTATTGAATTATTAACAGGTGAAAATCCTAAGCTTAAGAAGTACAGTGTTGTCAGAAAGGGAACAGGACTTCCTGTAAAAAGGCGTGAGAGCTTTGAATATCAGCATCTTGCATACCTTTTCAAGAACAAGAAAATCGAGCCATTCCTTGTAATTGCTCCATATAACGCAGAAGAACAGGATAAGCCGATTTCACTATCCGTTCATGATGGACAGGAATTTGATTATATTATTTCAGGAACATTAAAGCTTAGCATTGATGGCAAGGAAAAGCTATTGACAGCAGGCGATTCGATTATTTATGATTCATCAGCACCACATGGCATGATTGCTGCAAACGGTGAAAAGTGTGAATTTTTAGCTATCTTAATGAAGTAATTTGGAGGAATATCATAGACATGAATATGAGAAATTTTAATGAAAAATTCGTAACAGAGGGACGTGACAGTAACGGTATCCTCAATAAATTCGAGATAAATGTACCTGATAATTTTAACTTTGCTTATGATGTTATCGACGAGCTTGCTAAGATTGATGCTAATCATACTGCATTGCTTTGGTGCAATGATGCTGGTGATGAAAAGATTATTTCCTATGAGGAATTGTCAAAGAAGTCAAATCAGGTTGCAAATATGCTTGTTGCTCATGGTATCAAAAAAGGTGACAAGGTTATGGCAGTACTTAAAAGACACTATCAGTTCTGGTTCTTGGCAATGGGACTTTGCAAGATTGGTGCTATATTAATTCCTGCAACAAATCAGCTTGTTAAGAAAGATTATGTATACCGTTTCGAAGCTGCTGAAGTTTCATATATCGTTGCAACTGCTGAAGGTACTGTAACTGCAAGCGTTGAAGAATCCTTGGAAGATTATAAGGGTATCAAGGAAAAGTTCATCGTTAAGGATTCACGTGATGGATGGATTAACTTTGATGAAGAAATCGAAAAATATCCTGATTCATTTGAACGTGTACCGACTAATGTTTCAGAGGATATGTTACTTTATTTTACTTCCGGAACAACTGGTTATCCAAAGATGGTAATGCATAGCTATAAGTATTCAATTTCTCATTTGTTTACTGCAAAGCACTGGCATAACCTTAATGATGAAAGTATCCACCTTACTATCTCTGAAACTGGCTGGGCAAAGAGTATGTGGGGGAAAATGTATGGTCAGTTCCTTTGCGGCGCTACTGTATTTGTATTTGACTTTAATCGTTTCAAGGCAGAGGATATCCTTAGCAAGATTGAGCAGTATAAAATCACTTCTCTTTGTGCACCTCCAACGATGTTCAGAATGCTTATGCTTACAGATGTTGAGAAGTATGACTTGACAAGCCTTAAGTATTGCACAATCGCAGGCGAGGCACTTAGCCCAGAAGTATTCAATGGCTGGTATAAGCTTACAGGTATTAAGCTAATGGAAGGTTTCGGTCAGACTGAAACTGTTGTAATTGCTGCAAATATTCCTGGTATGGAGCCAAAGCCTGGTTCAATGGGTAAACCGATTGCACTTTATGATGTTGATATTATCGATTCTGATGGGAACTCACTTCCTAGTGGTGAAACTGGTGAAATTGTTATTCGTACTGATAGTCGTGACAGATTTGGTATGTTTAAGGGTTACTATAAAAATGAAGATGCAACTAAAAATGTATGGAGTGATGGCATTTATCATACAGGTGATACTGCATGGAGAGATGAAGAAGGATACCTTTGGTATGTTGGACGTACTGATGACTTGATTAAGGCATCTGGCTACCGTATTGGACCATTCGAAATTGAAAGCGTATTGCTTGAACATCCATCCGTACTTGAAGTTGCTGTTACTGGTGCTAAAGACCCAATCAGAGGTCAGGTTGTTAAGGCAACTATTGTACTTCGTGATGAATACAAGGGCAAGGGCGATGAAAAGCTTATCAAGGAGCTTCAGGAGCATGTTAAGAATTTAACTGCACCATACAAATATCCTCGTATCGTTGAATTTGTTGATGAACTTCCAAAGACAATCAGCGGTAAAATCAGACGTGTTGAAATTCGTGAGAAGTCTGATAATAAGTAATTAATAATATTAAAGGCTATACAAAAGTGTTGAATTGTATAGCCTTTTTAAGTAATACGTACTGAATAATCAAGCTATGCTTGATTTTATCCTCGAAAAAACGGTGTTTTTTCGAGATACTACTTGATTATAAAATAGTATAAAACACCCCTTAAGTTAAAGCCAAATTCATGGCAAATTACTTAAGGGGAAATTTTATATATTAGTATTCAAGCTTTTCATCAAGATAAGCTACAAGATTATCAATTGCAATTCTTTCCTGCTTCATTGAATCTCTTTCACGAACAGTAACACAGTTATCTTCAAGTGAATCAAAGTCAAAAGTGATACAGAATGGAGTACCGATTTCATCCTGACGGCGATATCTCTTACCAATCTGACCAGCTTCATCATATTCAATGTTATATTTTTTAGCAAGCTTATTAAACACTTCAAGTGCAGGCTCTTTTAGCTTTTTAACAAGAGGAAGAACAGCAGCCTTGACTGGTGCAAGTGCAGGATGGAGGTGCATAACGGTACGAACATCACCCTCGCCAATTTCTTCTTCATCATAAGCCTCAGAAACGATTGAAAGGAACAATCTCTCAACGCCCAAGGATGGCTCAATAACATAAGGAATATATTTGGAATTATCCTCTGGATCAAAATATTCCAATGACTTGCCACTGTGGTTAATATGCTGGGTTAAGTCATAATCAGTTCTGTCAGCAATACCCCAAAGCTCACCCCAGCCAAATGGGAACTTGTATTCAAAGTCAGTAGTAGCCTTTGAATAGAATGAAAGCTCGTCAGCATCATGGTCACGAAGTCTTAGGTTTTCTTCTTTAATACCAAGACCTAGTAAAAATTCCTTGCAATAAGTTCTCCAGTACTGGAACCATTCAAGGTCAGTACCTGGCTTACAGAAAAATTCAAGCTCCATCTGTTCAAACTCACGAACACGGAAAATGAAGTTACCAGGAGTGATTTCATTTCTGAAAGATTTACCAATCTGTGCAACACCGAAAGGTACTTTTTTACGAGAAGTTCTCTGAATATTTGCAAAGTTTACGAAAATACCCTGTGCAGTTTCAGGACGAAGATAAAGTTCAGCCTTTGAATCCTCAGTAATACCCTGAAAAGTTTTGAACATAAGGTTAAACTGACGGATAGAAGTGAAATTCTTCTTGCCGCAGCTAGGACACTTAATGTCATTCTGTTCAATAAAATCAGCCATCTGGTCGTTGCTCCAGCCAGCAGGATTAGCATCAGACTGAGCCTCAATAAGCTGGTCAGCTCTATGACGAGTTTTACATTCCTTACAGTCCATAAGTGGATCAGAGAAACCGCCAACATGACCAGATGCAACCCAAGTCTGTGGATTCATAAGGATAGCAGAATCAAGACCAACATTGTAAGGGGACTCCTGAACGAATTTTTTCCACCAAGCCTTTTTAATATTGTTTTTTAGCTCAACACCTAAAGGACCGTAATCCCAAGTGTTAGCAAGACCACCGTAAATTTCAGAACCTGGGTATACATAACCACGGTTTTTGCATAGTGCAACAATTTTATCCATAGTTTTTTCAGCCATAGTAAACACCTCATATAAATTTATTGATTAAAATTATTTTCAAATAAGTAATTTTTTAAACTGTCATAATTTTCTGTAAGGTCAATTTCATTATTAAAATTATGTCTGTAAAGTTCAAGAATAATATCACCGTTATAACCGACTTTTTTAAGCTCATTAAAAAGCATAAAATTATCATATTCACCCAAACCAAACTTAAGGCAATCACCATCTTTGCCAAAATCTGAAAAATGAACGTGTTTGATGTGGCTGCCAAGTGTACGAACAAACTCGATTGGGTCACTGTTCATGCGATGAGCTTGTTTTGTATCAAGAGTAAACTGAGCCTTATCACCAATAAAATCAGCCATTCTCTTATAAAAGGCAAGGTCACCAGAGGTTTCACGAAACACATTTTCATGCAAAACAGTAACGCCATATTTATAAGCAGTTTCCTGCATATAAGCAAACCGTTCGAAATAAACTTCATCATTAAAAGAATTTATACTGCTTTTATTACCATGAAAAATAAAATACTTAGCGCCGAATTTTTTCATATACTCGAAGAAATTCTTGTAATAATCGAGCATATCATCAATTCTGCGAGGGTAATTTGTAAAAAACATCATAGGCTCTAAAGAACAGGTATAAGGATGAATAGAAACAACATCGATGTTATATTCTTTTTGAATGTCAAGCATCTGCGAAAGGTATGGATCTCTTAACTCACAGTCTGTATTAACGAAAATTTCAGTAACTTTAACATTATGTTCGGCAAGTAATTTAAAAGAATCTTCAAGCAGGGAAGGGTATAGACAAGCAGTAGAAACACCAGCCCTCAAACAAAAACGCCTGCCTTTCAATTAAGTACAAGGGGCTTCCATAAAAGAATGGAAGCCGATTGAATTTTATTAAAAATTTAAGCTTTAACAGTTTTCTTGCTGCCTTTTTTTGTATCTTTCTTAAGACCCTTAAGAACAAGCCAGAAAGGACAAGTAACACAAACAGAAGAATAAGTTCCGACAATCATACCAATCATCATTGGAAGTGAGAAAGAGATGATTGATTCAACGCCATATAAAGCAGCAACAACAGTTACAGCAAGCATAGCAAAAATAGTTGTAAGTGAAGTGTTGATAGAACGTGTTAGTGACTGGTTGATACTCATATTAACAATTTCAGTATGAGTTTTAACCTTACGGAACAGAGTTTCGTTTTCACGGATACGGTCATAAATAACGATAGTATTATTAATAGAGTAACCCAGAATTGTAAGAATAACAGCCATAAAGTTTGCATTAATGGACATACCTAGAATAACAAATGAACCATAAACAATTATACAGTCATGGATAAGTGCAGCAACGGCACAGAAACCGCCAAGCAAACCACCGATGTTCTTAAATCTTAAAGCAATATAAATGATAAGAACAATAGCTGAGAAAATAACAGCAACCAAGCACTTTAGGAAGAATACCTTACCTGATGAAGGTGAAATATCAGATGACTCGAGAAGAACGAGGTTATTGTCTGCATATTTATCAGTTAATGCATTTGTCAGATTAAACTGATTTTCAGAAGTTAAACCTGAGTTTGAAAGCAATGAAACCTGAATATTGTTTTTACCTGTTGCAAAATCAGTACCAGTTGTAGTACTAACACCAATACCGCCTAAAGCATCCTCAGCAGCTTTTTCAAATTCTGAAGTATCAATAT
Organism: Oscillospiraceae bacterium; assembly: GCA_031550725.1. Taxonomy (GTDB): domain Bacteria; phylum Bacillota; class Clostridia; order Oscillospirales; family Ruminococcaceae; genus UBA946. The sequence continues at coordinate 66,331 of JAVBOH010000006.1, read as the reverse complement.
CACCATCAAAAATATAAGTGATAAGTGTACCGCCTTTAAACTGGATGTCAACATTAACACCGAATACGAAAGAGGAAAGAATTGAAATAGCAATCATAACAACAGAAATTGTTAGAAACAGTTTAGTTTTGCCAATGAAGTCAAAATTAAAATTTTTCTTACGCATTATTACCACCTCCATAAAGCTTTGGATTTCTGAAAGCCTTGAATTTGGAAAGTGATGTAGTCATTAAACGAGAACAGAACACACCAAAGAAAAGGTTAAGCACAACACCAGTTAGAAGGGTAAATCCGAATGAATAGATTGTACCAGCAGTAGATGGTCCAAACATAAAGAATACAAACTTTAATAGCTTAGCAAAAATGCTGTCAGTAGTACCGAAAGCACCCATAAGAATAATAGCAACAAGAATCATAGTAACATTACCGTCAAGAATAGCGGTAAATGCACGTTTAAAACCTGAATTAAGTGAACCGTCAAGAGTTTTGCCGCTGTCAAGTTCTTCCTTGATTCTCTCACTGATGATAACGTTAGCATCAACACCCATACCAACAGCTAGGATGATACCTGCAATACCAGGAATAGTTAGGATTGAGCTGTTCATAAACCCGAAATAACCAGAAATGAAAGCAAGAGTACCTGTAACCTGACCAACAAGTGCAATAACAGAAACGAACCCTGGAAGTCTGTAAACAGCAATCATAAAAACAGAAATAAAAGCAAAAGCAATTAGTCCTGCGAGTACCATTGCATTAAGAGCACCAGTTCCAAGACTTGGTGAAATAGTTGAGAAGCTTGCAGTAACTAGCTTAAATGGCAATGCACCAGAGTTAATTTTGTCAGCAAGCTCTTTAGCAGAAGTAGCATCAAAGCTGCCAGAGATAGTAGCTTTACCATCTGTAATAGCAGTGTTAACAGATGGATATGAAATACAAGTTTCATCCATCCAGATTGAAATAACACCTCTTGTCTGTGCAAGTCTGCCTGTTGCTTCAGCAAATTTTGCAGCGCCATCACTGTTAAGTTCAAGGCTTACAACCCATTCCTGAGCACCTGTGCTGCTTGAAGTAACAGCAGCCATAGCCTGCTTAATATCAGATCCGACAAGAATTACATTCTCAGCAGTAGTTCCTGTATAAACACCATAATCATCTGTTTCATATCCCTCACGGAATGTTAGCATAGCAGTTTCGCCGAGCTCCTTAACAGCAGCCTCAGGGTCGAAATTAGCCTCACTCTCTTTCCAAGGAAAACGAACGATAATTCTGTCACTGTTATAGTCGATATAACATTCATAATCAGTAATACCAAGATTAATCATACGCTGAACAATAACTTCCTTAGCGGAATCAAGTTGGGAATCAGTAGCATCGATATCTTCAGGAGAAGTAAAGGTAACGTCAACACCACCCTTGATATCAATACCAAAACGGATATCGTTAACACCCTTAATATGAATCTTAGAGATATCGCCATAATAAGAAGTCCATCCAAAAATTACCGAAACTGCAAAAACAGCAATCAGTATAAAAACAATAAAAAACGTAGGCTTTTTAACCTTATTCACATTTTAACCTCCTAATGCACAAAAATAAGCTCTTTGCACAAATTATCGTTTAATTATACCATTTTATGAAGAATAAGTCAATAGATTTTGCATATTATTCTTCAATTATCATAAAAAAATCATACTTGCGTTTACATAATTTAATTTACTACATTTGGTGTCTGACAACAGCATATTCATCATCAAGTCTGTAATAAGGACAGTTAAAATTTGAATTTGACATAAATTTATACATTTCATCCTCATCAAGATTGACAAGGCAAGCATAACATTCATATTCCTCATCAAAAACATAATTAACACAAGAATCGCAGCTAGACATAAAAACATTATCCCCCTTAATCAAGGTAATTATTAGTTTGTAAAAATTCAAGCAGCGCCTCACTGCCTAAAAGAACATCATTATAAGTAGCATCAAAATTTCCGTTATACCAAGGGTCAGCGATATCACGCTTTAAATCAGTCAAATCAAGCAGCTTAAAAATTTTTTCATCATCCGCAGATTTGTTTGTAATACGGCAGATGTTGCGGATGTTAGCACTATCCATACCGATGAGAAAGTCATACTTGTCATAATCCTTTTTTGTTAATTGAACAGCACGCTTACCATAAGCTGAAATTCCTCTAGTTTCAAGCTGTTTTGCTGTACCTCTATGAACAGGATTACCGATTTCTTCTGTGCTTGTCGCAGAGGATGCAATATGAAATTTATCACCCAAACCTTGTTTTTGAACTAAGTCACGAAAAACAAATTCAGCCATAGGTGAACGGCAGATATTGCCGTGACAAATAAACATAATATTAATCATTTTTTAACCCTTTCAGAATATATTCATATCCCTCGTCACTCCATATATTAATACGCCTTTTATTTCCGAGGTTTTTACCTTTAATAAATTCAACTTCATAAAAATCACCATCATAACATGAAAAAATATCTATAATTATTGCATCACCATCTGGCAAGCTTATAATTTTACCTAAATCATTTGTCATAATAATTCAAATCCCTTGTGCTTTATATTTTAACTTATATTGTTAGGTATAGTACGTTCATTTTAAAATACTATGTATTTTAAACGGAGCTGCTCTCCTTTTTGTACCAAAGTGAAAAAAACAACTATATAATCTTATAATAATATTTTTCATCAATATGAAAAACAACAATATTAATATTTTCATTAATTTCTAATGCTCTTAAATCAATATCCGTAGTTTCATCATTTATTAAATTAGACATCTTGTTTCTCCATAATTTATCATGTTATATATCGCTCCAAATTGCATTTTGTGGCAAAAGCCTGAAATAATATTTATCATCAATACAAAAAACAACAACACAAGCAGTATCGTTATATGTAAAAGCATTATAATTGCTTACAGATGTTTCAAAAGTAACACTATCTGAAATAATATAAACACCACGAGATGCGTTATTACCTAATGAATGCTTTCTAATTCTTTTGTCAGTCACAGGTACTTCAAATGTATCAAATTTCCGATTACTAATACAGTCAAACTGTGCTTTGGGAATGATATTGGATTTTTCACCTGTATATCTGAAAATAACAATAAAAATTGTAAAACAAATAATAGCAAAAATACCACCGGCAAGATTTTCAGCACTTTTATTAAATGTAATCATGATTAAAAATGCATATATACCTATTAAAAATATAAACCATAAAATTCTTCCGAAAACGGAATTATTTTTATTAACCATATTATCAAATTCTTTATAAAGATAGTCATATTGACCTTGAGATAATTCTATTTTTCGGAATTTATTGTTCATAGTATTAATTAAATCTACGGAGTTAGCACTAAATTGATTAAAAATTATATTGTTATCGTAATTTTCATAATAAACATTATCATTCATAAATATACCTCCATGAAAAATATACTATTATTATACAACAAAAAAATATAGACGTCAACATTATTTACGTGGTTGACAATGTATGCTTAATGTGATAAACTAGAATTAATGGGGGACATATTTGAAAGGCTTGATTATTATGAAAAGAAAATTACTATCAATTATTTTATCATTATGTGTTGCAGTATCAGCGTTGATGATAACGGTAAATGCTGATTACAAAGCACCCGAAGAAGTTTCACAAAGTCTGTCTAGCGTAGCAAGAAAATGGGCAAAATATTTTTATTATTATGAAGTGCAGTTTGAGCTTGATAAGGCAGTGCAGTATTGTTATATTCCTGACATAGAGCAAACCTATCAAGCAGAAAACTTATCTGATGCTATTGTATATTCAGACATATATTTTGTACCTGCAAGGGAAAAGGACTCAAATGAATTTTTAGGGTATGTATCTTTTGAAAAGAAAGAAAATGGTTTTTTTGAAAGATATACAGAATATCAATATCCATTTTTGGATTTTGTATATGAGAATTTTGATAAAATTTATAATACTGTAAATGCCGAAAATTCAAAGGTTTTATTTTGTGATAACAAGGTAATGCTAAATTCGTCAATGGTATTTGTATCCGATACAGATGAATATACTTATTTCTCGTTATCAGAGTTTTATATTAATAAAAATGCAGATTATAACGATTTGCTGTCAAGCGGAAATGATATTTTGGCACAAACTCAAAGTCATGATAAATCAACTAATGACATATATAGAATATGGCGTCCGCTTGAATGTGATATGTTTGATTTAATGCCAGTGTTTATAGCTGCATATGATAAAGCCAATAATGAATACATATATGAAGAGTATTTGACTCAAGACGAAGAAACTATCATGATACCTGATAATGTAATACCATCAGATAATACTGAAGATGATGTTTCGAATGAAGATACAGATTCGGATGATTTTATTGATGATACTGATATAATGCCAGTTGGTAATGATAGCACAGCTATTCCTGAAACAAGTAATAGTTTTGATAATCTATTAAATGTTGGAACTTTAGCTGGTGTAATTGTTCTTACCGCAAGAAAAAGAAAATAAATGATAAAATGGTTTCTGTATATTGTTTGCAGAAACCATTATCTGTTATTGAGAGATAACGTTTTCTGTAAACCATTACTGCACAAAAAGGGAAAAAAGAAAGGAAAAAGGTATAATAATATCGTCCATAATAGCAATGGAAAGATTGCGTGGAAATATGGTATAATTTATATGATAATTATTTTTATGAAACGAGGAAATTTTTCATGTATAATGTTTGCATTGCGCAGTCTGGCGGACCAACAGCAGCAATAAATGCATCACTAGTTGGGGTGTATAAAGGGTGCTGTGATATATCGGAAATTGACATTGTTTTCGGAGCGATAAATGGAATAAACGGAGTACTTAATGATGAAATGACAGACCTCAAAAAAATACTTACATCGGATTATGATGCAGATTTACTCAAAAAAACACCATCAACAATTTTAGGATCATGTAGATATAAGCTTAAGGATTATGCAGACAGTGAAGATGAATATAAAAAAATAACCGCTGTGTTTAAAAAGAACAACATAAAAATGTTTTTCTATATCGGCGGTAATGACTCAATGGATACAGTTATGAAGCTGGATGCTTATTTCAAAGAAAATGGCATAGATATTAAGGTTGTGGGTGTGCCAAAGACCATTGATAATGACGTTCCCGAAACAGACCATACCCCAGGGTTTGGCTCAGCGGCAAAATATGTTGCAACAACAATGCAGGAAATAATACGTGACAGCAGGGTTTATTCGATACCATCAATAACAATTGTAGAAATAATGGGACGTGATGCAGGATGGCTTGCGGCATCATCATGTGTTTTGCGTGCAAACGGAGAGCCTGCACCACATTTAATATATCTTCCTGAAGCGGAATTTTCAATTGATAAATTCCTTGATGATGTTCGTGAAATGCAAAAGCGTCATATGGCAGTTATAGTTGCAGTTTCAGAGGGGATTAGTATTGATGACGATAAATACTCATCGAGCGGATTTTCCTCAACACTTACAGATGCATTTGGACACAAATATTTATCTGGTGTCGGAAAATATCTTGAACATATTGCTAGTGCGAATTTGGGATGTAAAGTGCGTTCGATTGAACTTAATGTTATGCAGAGATGCAGTTCACACATTGCATCACTCACCGATTTAAACGAGTCTGAGCAGATAGGCAAAGAAGCGGTTACAAGTGCTTTGAATGGCAACAGCGGTGTAATGATGATATTTAAAAGAATTAGCAATAACCCATATCGAATTGAAATCTGCACAACTGAAATTTCCAATACAGCTAATAAAGTAAAGTATTTCCCAAAAGAGTGGATAAATAACGAGCAGAATAAGGTTACTACCGATGCACTTAATTATTTTCTGCCGCTTATTCAGGGTGAACCTGAAATAGAATATCAAAATGGTATTCCTGTACATTTCAGATTAAATCAATAAATATACAAATGGGTAGGTGTTTTCATCTGCCCATTTTTACTGATTAATTGTAAAAAAAATAAATCATATTTACATTTATAATGAAAAGTGATATAATGTATATATATTTGCTAACTAAGGAAGTGTTATTTTTGTCATATAATCAAGAGAATATTCGTAACTTTTGCATAATTGCACATATAGATCACGGTAAATCCACACTTGCAGACAGAATTTTGGAGCTTACATCAACTGTCGCAAAACGTGATATGGAAGAACAGCTGCTCGATAACATGGATATCGAAAGAGAGCGTGGCATTACAATCAAGGCACGTGCTGTACATCTGACATACACAGCACTTGATGGAAATGAATATGTATTTAACCTTATTGACACCCCAGGACATGTTGACTTTAACTATGAGGTTTCACGTTCGCTCGTTGCTTGTGAGGGTGCGATTTTGGTTGTCGATGCCTCACAGGGTATTGAGGCGCAAACCCTTGCAAACACATACTTAGCAATTGAAAATGACCTTGAGGTTATGACTGTTGTTAACAAGATAGACTTACCGTCAGCAGACCCTGAGCGTGTTTGTAATGAAGTAGAAAATATTATCGGTATTCCTGCAATGGATGCTCCAAGAATTTCAGCAAAAATGGGTACAAACATTCAGGCTGTTTTGGAAGATGTTGTAAAGAACATTCCAGCACCAAAGGGTGACCCCGATGCACCGCTTAGTGCATTGATTTTCGACTGTTATTATGACAGCTACAAGGGTGTTATTATCTATGTACGTGTTATTGAGGGTACTGTAAAAATCGGACAGACTATCAAGCTTATGGCAACCGAAGCAGAGTTTGATGTTGTTGAAACAGGATATATGGGAGCAACAGAGCTGTTTAATGTTGGTGAACTCAAAGCTGGCGAGGTTGGATATATCACTGCATCAATCAAGTCAATCGGTGACACTAAAGTTGGCGATACTGTTACTGATGCCAATAACCCATGCGAAACTGTTTTGTCTGGATATCGTGATGTAAACCCTATGGTTTTCTGCGGTATTTATCCTGCCGATGGTGCACATTATACTGACCTGCGTGATGCACTTGATAAGCTTAAGTTAAATGATGCTTCACTTTCCTTTGAACCGGAAACATCAATTGCGTTAGGCTTTGGTTTCCGTTGTGGTTTCTTAGGACTTCTTCATATGGAAATAATTCAGGAACGTCTTGAAAGAGAGTTTAATCTTGACTTAATAACAACAGCACCATCAGTAATTTACAAGGTTAATATGACTAATGGTGAAACTGTATTTATTGATAACCCTACAAATTATCCTGATGTTGCAACAATTGCTACTGCTGAGGAGCCAATGGTAAAAGCTTCAATTTTAGCACCATCAGATTATGTCGGCAATATAATGGAGCTTTGTCAGGAACGTCGTGGTGTGTTCAAGGACATGAAATATATTGAGGAAACTCGTGTTGAACTTCATTATGAACTTCCGCTTAATGAAATTGTATATGACTTTTTTGATGCGCTTAAATCTCGTACAAGAGGATATGCGTCATTTGACTACGAGATGATGGGATATGTTCCGTCAAAGCTAGTTAAGCTTGATATATTGCTTAATGGTGATGTTGTCGATGCACTTTCATTTATCGTTCATGCTGATAATGCATATGCAAGGGCAAGACGTATTGCTGAAAAGCTGAAGGATAATATTCCACGTCAGTTATTTGAAGTACCAATTCAAGCTGCTATTGGCGGCAAGATTATTGCCAGAGAAACCGTTAAAGCTGTTCGTAAGGACGTTCTTGCAAAGTGCTACGGCGGTGATATTACACGTAAGAAAAAGCTGCTTGAAAAGCAAAAAGAGGGTAAAAAGCGTATGCGTCAGCTGGGTACTGTTGAAGTTCCGCAGGAGGCGTTTATGGCTGTACTTAAGCTTGATTAATGAGCGATGGCTGTTGTATAAAAATATATAAAAATTACGGGCGAATAATTTTCACCCCTACATAAAATCATCGTAAAACGTGTTTTGTAGGGGTGATTATCAATCGTCCGTTTCAAATATCATGAAAGTGAGGTGTAACAATTTGAACAGGGGAGTATACATTCATATACCATTTTGTACAAGAAAATGTGCATATTGTGATTTTTATTCGGTAACTGATTTGTCGCTAACTGATAAATATACTGATGCTGTTATAAGAAATATAAGAGCTGTAAAAAGTGATAACTATACAGCTGATACTGTATACTTTGGCGGAGGCACACCATCATTGCTGTCTGCTATACAAATTGAACGCATTTTAACTGAACTTCCACTAGCAAAAGATGCTGAAATATCAATGGAATGCAACCCTGACAGTGTAAAGCACGAATACTTGCGTGACGTGAAAAATGCTGGTATTAACAGGGTTTCATTTGGCGTGCAGTCATTTAATGACAACGAACTGTCAAGGCTTGGACGTTTACATAATAGTAAGCGTGCTGCCGCTGCAATTAGCGAGGCATATGATGTCGGATTTGAGAATATTTCAGCAGATTTAATGCTTGCAGTGCCATATCAGACGTTATCATCACTAAATGAAAACTTGAAAATAATTTCATCATTACCTCTGAAACACATTTCCGCGTATATGCTCAAAATTGAACATGGCACACCTCTTTATGATAACAATGAACTTATAAATGCCGTTCCAAATGACGATGATATGGCAGATTACTATCTTGAAGCAGTAAATAAACTAAATAAATTTGGTATGGAGCAATATGAAATATCAAACTTTTCACATAATGGATATGAATGCAGGCATAACTTAAAATATTGGAATTGTGAGGAGTATTATGGCTTTGGTCCATCTGCACATTCATATATTAACGACAAACGATATTCATGTAACATGAATGTTTCAGAATACACTAAATCACCGTTGCAAACAATTGAAATAACCGAAGAAAACGCAGGTGGCTTTGAAGAAAATGCAATGTTAAATTTACGCCTTACAAAAACAGGTTTTGATGTATCAAAATATCCTGAACATTCCAATAGAATTATAAAAAAAGCAAAGCTATATGAAAAGAACGGACTTCTTAATATAAATGGTACAATAATAACTCTGACAACGAAAGGCTGCTTGGTTTCAAACAGCATAATATCAAACTTAATATTTGAATAAAAAAATTCCTTACTCAGCACGGTAAGGAATTTTTTTATATAGTCATACAATTAAGAACAATAACATATTATGTATTAATGTACAAGCTAAGCAATGCTTAAATTACTTCTTGAACTGAGTAATACAATCAGCACATATATATTTGCCCATAAACTCAACGATATTCTCGTCGTTACCGCAGAAAACGCAGGACTGCTTGTACTTCTTAAGAATAATCTTTTCATCCTCAACATAAATCTCAAGAACGTCCTTTTCACCGATATCAAGACCACGTCTTAGTTCGATTGGAAGAACGATTCTTCCTAGTTCGTCGATTTTTCTAGTAATACCTGTTGCTTTCATTATAAATCAGCCTCCTAAGAATTTTTAACTTTATTAATTTTTGCATATGTAATTTTTTGCTATCTACATAATAGCATATTTTGTATATATATGTCAAAAAACATTGTGTTAAATTGTGTGAAAGATATATGAACTCGGGAATACAATTATTGTAAATTGGGATTTTATTTAAATATAGAAAAAACGCCTATAATGCGTTATTTTTGAGTCTTTTATCAATTTATATCGATAATTATTTATGTAAATTAGATTCAGATATTTATATTTTTTTTGAATTCAGTGCTAAAATATCGTAAAGAAATGAAAAATGATGTGGAGGTTTATCGTCAAAATGATGAAGTGGGTTTTTTCAATAATGTTGATTATATCGGTAATATTTGGAGCATTGAATGGGAACATATCAGATGTATCTGAGGCTGCAATGAATTCGTCTGTCGAAGCAGTTGAATTGTTCCTGTATTTAATCGGCGGAATGTGTATGTGGGGAGGTTTAATGCGAATTGCTGAAAAAGCTCACTTAACAGAAATATTCGCAAAATTTTTCCGTCCAATAGCAAAAATTCTATTTAAAGGATTAGATCTTAACGGCAGAGCGTTTAATGCAATCTGCATGAACATAACTGCAAATCTATTAGGACTTGGAAATGCAGCAACACCGCTTGGGCTTGAAGCAATGCACAGATTGGAACAGGAAGAAAAAACAGGGGACACTGCCAGCCGAAATATGATAGTGTTCATCGTTTTGAATACTGCCTCAATAACGTTGATACCGACAACAGCAGCATCACTGCGTTTAAAGCATGGCTCTGTGTCACCAATGGAAATTCTGCCATGTGTGTGGATAACGTCAATAATGGCTTTAGTAGCTGGACTTATTGTCGCTTTGGTGCTTGATGGTGCAGCAAAATTATCGAAAGGAAAAACTAAGGATGAATCTGACTGATTTTGTTATACCAATTTTTATTGCGATAATAATATGTGCAGGATTAATTAAAAAGGTTGATGTTTTCAGCGAATTTATAGAGGGTGCAAAGGAAAATCTTAAAGTAGGTATTGATATTTTACCTGCGTTGATTGCACTTCTTACAGCAATTGGAATGTTTAAAGCATCTGGTGCATTAAATGTGCTTACAGATTTTTTATCTCCGCTTACAAATTTACTGGGGTTTCCGTCAGAATGCCTGCCGCTTGCTTTGATACGTCCTGTTTCAGGTAGTGGTGCACTTGCTGTTTTTGAGAGTATTTTAACTGATTCACACCCAGACAGCTTTGCAGGACGAGTTGCAAGCGTTATCTTAGGCTCAACTGAAACAACTTTTTATACTATTGCAGTTTATTTTGGTGTTACTAAAGTGAAGAAAACAAGACATACTTTAATATCATCCTTAACTTCTGATATAACAGGATTTATTTTCAGTGTACTCACTGTACAAGTTTATTTTAGATTATTCGTATAATATGCACATAATCTTTTGGGGTGAATTACTTAAATATAGAAAATGTGCCAAATTAGAATTTAATGCTTGACAATGCCATGCTGATTTGATATAATAATTAAGCGTTGTGAGTAACCATTTTATATAACACAAACGTAAGTATATTATGAGATATTAGCTCAGCCGGCAGAGCACTTGACTTTTAATCAAGGGGTCTGGGGTTCAAATCCCCAATATCTCACCAAGCTCTTTTCGATTTCGAAAAGAGCTTTTTTGTATATAAAGTCTGAAAGGGTGTTATTAATGAATACACACGAAACCCGTATAAAAAAGCTTGTTGACTTGCTTAATTCGCAAAATAAGGACTGGGATGCAGTATTCCTTTTTGATAAGGTTAATCAGATTTATTTTGCAGGTTCAATTCAGAATGCTGTACTTGTTATAAAACCAAATGGTGATTATGGTTATTTTGTTAAAAAAAGCTTTGAGAGAGCTAAAGATGAAAGTGATCTTGCAAATATATATAGAATGAACAGATATTCAGATATATCAGATGTTCTTGGCTCGGATATACATAATATATTTATCGATGCGAATTCCGTTACACTTAGCATTATGATGCGCTTACAGAAGTATTTTACATTTAATAATGTTTATCCTGTTGAAAGCTATACATCAAGACTTAGAGCGGTTAAGACAGCGGATGAGATAAACATTATGCGTGAAAGCGGAAAAAGACATGCTGAACTGCTGAATAATATTGTACCTAATATTTTATGTGAGGGTATAAATGAGGCTGATTTTCATGCTGAAGTTTATAAAGAGATGATCAAGCTTGGTTATCATGGTATTTCACGTTTCACAATTTTTCAGAATGAAACAATCGGCGGACAATTTGGTTTTGGTGATAACTCGATTTATCCAACATCATTTGATGGACCAGGTGGAATGAAAGGATTAGCAAGTTATATGCCTGCACTTAGTGACAGGAGCAGACTTCTTAAAAAAGGCGATCTTGTATTTGCTGATGTAGGCTTTGGCTGTGAGGGTTATCATACCGATAAAACACAGGTTTATTCATTTGGGGCAGAACCTGATGTAAAGCTGATTGAAATTCATAGAGAGTGTATTAGAATACTTGATATGACTGCTTCATTAATGAAAGTTGGCAGTATTCCAAGCGAAATTTATAATACTGTAATGAGTACAATTTCTCCTGAATTTAAGCAGAATTTTATGGGTGTTGGCAATGAATGTGTTAAGTTTTTGGGACATAGTATTGGTATGTATCTTGATGAAACACCAGTTATTGCAAATGGGTTTAATGAGCCTATTGAACTGAATATGACATTTGCTGTTGAGCCTAAAAAAAGCATTGAGGGTATTGGTATAGTTGGTGTCGAGGAGTCATATGTTATTACCGAAAATGGTGCGGAATGTATAACTGGTGGTGCAAGGGATATAATTACTGTGATGTAAAATTTACAGAATATTAATAAATATGTTAGCCAATTTGTTGACAAGTTAAATGCAATGTGGTATAATAATCAAGCCGCATGTCTTGGGCATGGAAAGTTGTAGTATATTTATATAGTACACGCCCAATGTTTACAGCGAGTTTTATAGAAAAGGCAGGTGCCGTAAATGTACGCAATTATTGAAACTGGCGGAAAGCAGTATCAGGTTAAAGAAGGCGATGAAATTTTCATCGAGAAGCTAGAAGTTAACGCTGATGATTCTGTAACATTCGACAAGGTTATCGCTGTTGGTAAGGACGAAGGTATTAATGTTGGAGCTCCTTATGTAACTGGTGCTGCTGTTGAAGCTAAAGTTCTTAAGAACGGTAAAGCTAAGAAAATCAACATCTTCACTTACAAAGCTAAGAAGGGTTCTTCTTACAAAAGACAGGGTCATAGACAGCCATATACTAAGGTTAGAATTGATGCAATCAAAGCTTAATGATAATTTATCATTAACCTTAGCTTAATTAAGCAAAAAATATTCGCTGCATATTAATTATTATATAATTTGATATGCTAATCTGTTATATTGCATTTTTGGAGGTGTAATTTAAATGGCACATAAAAAGGGTATGGGTTCCACCAAGAATGGTAGAGATTCAGAGTCCAAACGTCTTGGTGTAAAAAGAGCTGATGGTCAGGTTGTACTAGCTGGTAACATCCTAGTTCGTCAGAGAGGTACACACATTCATCCAGGTACTAATGTTGGTATCGGTACAGATGATACATTGTTCGCAACTGCAGACGGCAGAGTAAGATTTGAGCGTTTAGGTCGTGACCGTAAGAAAGTTAGCGTTTACGCTGACTAATAACAATTGCATTTAAAGGAGCAGATTTTCTGCTCCTTTTTGTTTGTTGAAATTTTTGTATTGCTGTTACAGAAGTTAAGTGATAATTTTAATATATTTATAATAAAGAGCAGGGTTGAGGTTATAATTTATGAATGATAAAATTAAAAAGTTAATTGGTTCAAATATGGATATTGATTTCAGTAATGCCGATTTTGGAAATTCGTTATGCCCGTGGAATACTGCTGATAAAACTAATGTGCATAAATGTGCGGTGAAAAACACCTCAATATGTAAATATTTTTGTGGTATACAGTATTTAGACAGCGTTTTATGCAGTTATCCATATGAAAATATATCAGTTTTGTCAAAAGATGAAGTTGACAGGGATATGTAAATACTTATGCATTTGCAAATCTTTTGCTTGCATTAAAATTATAATACATTAATTTAACATTTCATCCAACCGTCAGCTAAAAAAAGCTGACGGTATTTTATGTTTTGTTCGATAAAATTGCAATTAAGTATTGAAAAATACATTAATATATGGTATAATAAAATGTATGTTTTGGAACGGAATATGTAATTATGTATGCATTTATAGTTTATTTAGTTGAATTTTGCATATAATATGCATTGAATTTTCATTTTGATAGGCAGATGTTCTTTTTTAGAAAGGTTAAGGTTTTTTTATGTTCATAGATAAAGCGAAAATAGTAATACGTTCAGGTGACGGCGGCGATGGTGCTGTTTCGTTTCATCGTGAAAAATATGTTGCTAACGGCGGTCCTGACGGCGGTGACGGCGGTAAGGGCGGAGATGTTGTTTTCGTTGTTGATGACAACTTTTCAACGCTTATTGACTTCCGCTACAAGAGAAAATATTTTGCTGAAAAAGGGCAAAATGGTTCAAGAAGAAACTGTTCAGGTAAAAATGCTCCTGACCTTATAATAAAAGTACCTAGAGGTACTGTTGTTCGTGATGCTAATACTGGCAGAATTATGGCTGATATGTCATCTAGTGAGCCCAAAGTTATCGCTGTGGGAGGCAAGGGTGGTAAGGGTAATCAGCATTTTGCTACTCCTACTCGTCAGATACCAAAGTTTGCTAAACCTGGCTTTTTAGGAGAGGAATATGAGGTTACACTTGAACTTAAGCTTATTGCGGATGTTGGATTAGTTGGTTTCCCTAACGTTGGTAAGTCAACGCTTATTTCTGTTGTTTCTGCTGCTAAACCTAAGATTGCGAATTATCATTTTACTACACTTACTCCTGTTTTGGGTGTTGTTCAAATTGAAGAGGGTAAGTCATTTGTAATGGCTGATATCCCTGGTTTAATCGAGGGTGCTAGTGATGGAACAGGTCTTGGACATGAGTTTTTGCGTCATGTTGAAAGATGCCGATTGATTGTTCATATTGTTGATGTATCAGGTTCGGAGGGACGTGACCCTAAAGCTGATTTTGATATAATAAATAAAGAGCTTGCTAATTTCAGTGAGGACTTAGCTATGCGTCCGCAGATTGTGGCTGCTAATAAATGTGATATGGCTACTCCTGAACAAATTGAGGAGTTCAAGAAGTTTATCTTGGATAAAGGATATGGATTCTTCCAAATTTCTGCTGCTACAACGCAGGGTACAAAGGAACTTATTGGTGCAGTTGCGTCCGAGCTTGATAAGCTGCCGCCTGTAAAGGAATATGAGGTGCAGCCACTTACTCCTCAGGAACTTGATGAAAAGATTGGAAACGACCAGAAGTTTAATATTACTGTTGGTGATGATGGAGTTTATTATGTTGAGGCTGAATGGCTTGAACATATCATGCGTACTGTTGATATGGATGATTATTCATCATTGCAGTATTTCCAGAGAGTGCTTAGAAACAGCGGTATTATTGATAAGTTAGAGCAGATGAAGATTGAAGAAGGCGATACAGTTAATATCTTCGGTTTCGAATTTGATTATGTATACTAAGCTAGAATTATTGCCGTGGAAAATGGAATATGCGAATGATTTTGCACGGCTTGCAAATAATAAAAATATTGCTCAAAATATGCGTGATACTTTTCCTAATCCGTTTAATACAGTGACTGCCGAATGGCTTATACGAGATTTTATTAATGCAGATATAAGTAATACTCTTGCGGTGGCAATTGTAGTTGATGATAACATTGCAGGTAGTATCGCTGCATATAAACGTGATGATGTTTATTCAAAATCATGTGAACTGGGATATTTTCTTGGCGAGCAGTATTGGGGGAATGGTATCATTACAAATGCGATTATGCAGATATCAGATATGGCATTTGATAAACTTGATGTTGTAAGGATAGTTGCAGAGCCGTTTGTAGATAATATTGGCTCAAGGCGTGCTTTAGAAAAAGCAGGCTACTGCTTAGAGGGTATTTTAAAGAAGAATGTATATAAATATGGCGAGTTTCATGACAGTTGTATTTATGCATTAACAAGGTAGGTGTTTCAACTGGAAAAAAGGGACGTAAATCAATATAGTCCGCTGACTTTAGCTTTTATGGGTGATGCTGTTTATGAACAGCTTGTAAGAGAAAAATTAGTTCTGACAGCTAATATGCCTGTCGGAAAACTACATAAAGAAGCGGTTTCAAGGGTACGAGCGGCATATCAGTCTGTTGCTGTTGATGTTATAACACCTATGCTTACTGAAGATGAAATAGCAATGATGAAACGTGGCAGGAATGCTACTTCAAATACCGTGCCGAAAAGTTCAAACCCTGTTGAATACAGACGAGCCACATCTCTTGAAACACTTTTCGGATATTTATATTTACTTGAAAATACCGAAAGAATAAGAGAAATTTTTGAATATATATGGGCAAATACAGAAGTTTAATTTTCTAAGTGATACTTTGATTTTTTTATTAAGGAGAGATATTTACAATGTCAGGACATTCTAAATGGAGTACTATTAAAAGAAAAAAAGAGGCTACCGATGGAGCAAGAGCTAAGGTTTTTACTAAAATCGGCCGTGAAATTATGGTATGCGTAAAGGAAAGCGGTGCTGACCCTAACAGCAATTCTAAGCTGCGTGAGCTTATTGCAAAGGCAAAGTCGAATAATGTTCCTAACGATAATATCGAAAGAGTTATCAAAAAAGCTGCCGGCGGCGGTGATAAGACTACCTATGAAGCCAATGTTTACGAGGGTTATGGACCATGCGGTGTTGCTGTTATCGTTGAAACCCTGACTGATAATAAAAATCGTACTGCTGGCGATGTGCGTCATTATTTTGATAAATTTGGCGGTAATTTGGGTACTACTGGTTGTGTATCTTTCATGTTCTCAAGTAAGGGTATTATTGTGCTTGAAAATACAGGTCTTGATGAAGATAAGGTTATGGAGGATGTATTTGATTTAGGTGCATCTGATTATAATATCAACGCTGATTATGTTGAAATCGAAACAGAGCCTAATGATGTTAATGCAATTCGTGAGGGACTTGAGGCAAAGGGGTATAAGGTTATATCTGCCGAAGCTGATATGATTCCTGCGACTTATACTGAACTTACTGACGAGGATTCTATAAAGAAAATGAATCTATTGCTTGAGCATCTTGAAGATAATGACGATGTTCAGAAGGTATATCATAACTGGGATATGCCTGAAGATGATGATGAATAATTAAACGAATGGAGCATATAAAATGGAATGGACAGGCTTAAATGAATTAAGAGAGATGTATTTATCTTTCTTTGAGAGCAAAAATCATACAAGACTTAATAGCGCATCTCTTATTCCTCATGGGGATAATAGTTTATTGCTTATTAACAGCGGTATGGCACCACTAAAAAAATTCTTTACAGGACAGGAAACTCCTCCAAATGTAAGATGTACATCATGCCAGAAATGTATCCGCACACCTGATATTGAGCGTGTTGGCAAGACTGCACGTCATGGTACTTACTTTGAAATGCTTGGTAACTTCTCTTTTGGTGATTACTTTAAAGAGGATGCTACAACATGGGCATGGGAATTTTTTACTGAAGTTTGCAAAATGCCAAAGGAGCTTCTTTATGTTTCCGTTTATCAGGATGATGATGAAGCTTATGATATATGGACTGGGAAGCGTGGAGTTGCACCTGACCACATGGTGAGGATGGGCAAGGAAGATAACTTCTGGGAGCACGGCAGCGGTCCTTGCGGTCCTTGTTCCGAGATTTATTTTGACCGTGGCGATGAAAAGGGCTGTGGCTCGCCTGACTGTAAGGTTGGCTGCGAATGTGACCGTTTTGTTGAAGTTTGGAACTTGGTATTTACACAGTTCAACAGCGATGGCAACAATAATTATGAGCCGCTTGCAAAGAAAAATATTGATACTGGTATGGGACTTGAAAGACTTGCTTGCGTTATGCAGGGTGTTGATAATCTTTTCGAGGTTGATACTGTTCAGAATATTATGAAACATATCAGTGAAATTGCTGGAGTAACATACAAAACAAATGACAAGACTGACGTTTCACTTCGTGTAATCACTGACCATATCAGAAGCACAACTTTCATGGTTGGCGACGGTGTTACAGGTTCAAACGGGGGACGTGGCTATGTTCTTCGTCGTTTACTAAGACGTGCTGCACGTCACGGCAGACTTTTAGGTATAACAAGACCTTTCCTTTTTGAAGTTGTTGATACAGTTATTAAGGAAAACCAGTCTGCATATCCTGAACTTGCTGAAAAGCAGGAATATATCAAAAAGCTTATTAAAAATGAAGAAGAAGCTTTTGCAAAGACTATCGATAAGGGCATGGAAATCCTCACAAGCAAGCTTGATAGCTTGATTGCTGATGGAAAGACTGTTCTATCTGGTGATGATGCGTTCTTATTAAGTGATACTTACGGTTTCCCAATTGACTTGACAATGGAAATTGCTGAAGAAAAGGGAATTACTGTTGATACTGTTCGTTTTAATGAATGTCTTGACATTCAGAAGAAAACTGCTCGTGAGGACAGACTTAACAAGGTTGGCTCATCTTGGGATGAGGACAGCATGAGTGATTTAGATGCTGCTGCTACTGAGTTTACAGGATATACCGAATTTGAGCAGGCTGCTAAGGTTGTAGCTATTTATGTTGAAGGACAAAAGGCTGACATGGTTAATGATGGCGATGAAGCTGTAATTATCCTTGACAAGACTTGTTTCTATGCTGAAAGCGGTGGACAGGTTGGTGATACTGGTATAATCACTGGCGATACTACTGAATTTGAAGTTACTGATACTAGAAAAATAGGCTCTGGACATTTTCTCCACATTGGTACTGCGCAGGGTGCTGTATCTGTTGGCGATATTATTACTGCTAAGGTAGATAAGGCTCGCAGACTTTCTATCATGAGAAATCATACTACTGCACATTTATTGCAGGCTGCATTACGTAAGGTTTTGGGTGACCATGTTCATCAGGCAGGACAGCTTGTTGACAGCGAAAGAGTACGTTTTGACTTTGCTCATTTTGAGGCTGTTACAACAGCAGAGCTAAAGGAAATTGAAAATATTGTTAATGCTGACATTTTGAACGCAATTCCTGTAACTATGACTGAAATGCCTATCGATGAGGCTAAGAAAATTGGTGCTATGGCATTGTTCGGTGAGAAGTATGGAGATGTTGTTCGTGTTGTAAATGTTGATGGTACTTCTGCTGAATTCTGCGGCGGTACTCATATTGATAATACATCAAAGATTGGTCTGTTCAAGATAGTTTCTGAAAACTCTGTTGCTGCTGGTATAAGACGTATTGAGGGTGTAACTGGTAATGGTGTACTTGCACTTATTGATGGTTATAAGGACACTTTAACTAAGTCTGCACAGATTATTAAAGCACCAAATCCAAACGAATTGGTTGCTCGCTGTAATGTAGTTGCTGCTGAAATGAAGGCTCTTGAAAAAGAAGTTACTGAACTTAACGGAAAGCTTGCTGACAGCCAGATTAACGGTATTTTTGATAATGCTGTTACTGTTGGAAGTGCTAAGGTTGTATCCGCAATATTTGCAAATGTAACTCCTGACATTCTTCGTGCAATGGGTGACAAGATTAAGGATAAAGCTCCTGATATTGTTGCTGTACTTTGCACAATGGGTGGCGAAAGTGATTCAATCCTTTGCGTATGCGGTAAGGATGCAGTTGCTAGCGGTGCTCATGCAGGAAAGATTGTACAGAAGGTTTCTGCAATCACAGGCGGTAAGGGCGGCGGACGTCCTGACAGTGCAATGGCTGGTGTTGGTGACAAGCACAAGATTGATGATGCTATACTTGAATTAAACAATATTGTTGGTGAATTTGTAAAGTAAGGAGAAACACAAATGGATTGTTTATTTTGCAAAATAATCGCTGGTGAAATTCCAAGTACAAAAGTTTATGAGGACGATACTGTGTATGCATTTAATGATATTAGTCCTGCCGCACCTGTTCATGTACTTGTGATACCAAAGCAGCATATTAATTCAGCAGCTATGATAACCCAAGAAAATTCTGCTGTTGTTGCACATATATATGAGGTTATTGCTAAGATTGCTAAGGAAAAAGGTATTGCTGAGGACGGCTTTAGAGTTGTTACAAATATCGGTGAAAATGGCGGACAGACTGTAAAGCATTTGCACTTTCACCTTATCGGTGGCAGTAAGCTTGATTTAAAGATGTGCTAAGAAGTATTAGATACTGATATAGCCTTTGGAGGTAATTAAAATGGTGCGTAAAATGGCCAAAATAGGATTTTCATATCTTTTGGGGCTGTTTTCCGCATCATTATTTTTAAGTTCAAAAGTATGCTTTTTCATTGGAATTACGCTGTTTGTTATCACAGTTAGCTATCTAATTATACATGGTCATAAAAAGAAACTTGGCATATGTGTATGTGTCATAAGCTTTACAGTTGGAGCAATGTTTTATTCATTGTTTGACTTGAGTGTCATGAAAAATGTGATATGTTATGACTGTAAGGATGTTCATATTGATGGCAGAATAGTATCATATTCCGATTACAATGGTGATAATACATCGTATACAGTCAAGGGTAAAATTGATAATACCATGAATGCAACTGTAATATTTTTTTCTGACAGTACAAACTGCAGGATAGGTGATTATGTTTCAATTGACGGCAAAGCAGCGACAATAAAGAACAGCTTTAAATTCAACACAGGAAGTTATTATAAAGCAAAGGGTATTTACCTGCAAATTGGCACTGTGAAAAATTTTAGTTTAATTTATGATAACTCGTTTTCTATCCAAAGGATAGTTAATAATTATCATGAATATATTTTTTCTGAAATGAGAAAAGTAATGCAAAATGATGAATTATCTGTCACATCAGCAATACTTTTCGGTGATAAATCAGGAATATCGTCAAACGAAAAAACACTAATGTATCGTGCAGGAATTGGTCATATTATGGCTGTTTCCGGTGTGCATTTATCAGTGGTATGTTCGTTTTTTTGGCTGATATTATCATGGTTTCCGATTAACAATAAACTGAAATTTTTCATTTTGCTGATACCGCTTGGAGCATTTATTCTGCTTGCAGGGATGTCAAATTCCGTTATGAGAGCAGCGATAATGATAATTCTTGTATATAGCTCCGAGCTTTTTAAAAGAAAATCCGATACACTCAATTCACTTGGAATAGCTGTAATTCTGCTGACAATCGGATGTCCATATGCAGTTAGGGATGCATCATTTTTACTGTCTGTCGGTGGTGTTTTTGGAATAGGTGTTGTCGCACCGATTATAATAAAAGCAATCGAGGATGCAGTTCAAAGCAGACGTCCTGAAATTCCCGAAGAAATGCAGGGTGATGTAAAAAAATTTAAGCTAAGTAAAACTATAAAGCTGATTATTTCTTCGATATGCACAACAATAGTTATTTTCCCAATTTCATTCTTGTTTTTTGATGAAATATCAATTATTTCACCCTTGTCAAACCTAATATTAATGCCAATTTGCACATTTATACTTATAATTGGTGTTATTGTTACGCTAACTGGAGCAGTTTCATTTATTGCGTTTCCATTGTTAAAAATATGCGGTATTTGCTGCAAATTTGTACTCATAATTTCAAAATTCATCGGCAGCATACGTTTTGGATATATTCCGCTTGGGTATGATTTTGTGAAATATGTAATAATTGTTTGCCTGATAATTATTGTATTAGGTGCTATAATTATGCGTAATGTTAAACAAATAACTATTCTTTCAGTATTTATGCTTTCGTTTTCAATGCTAGTTATTTCGGTGTATAAATATATTCCAGACAACAAGACATCAATTGTGGTGCTGAAAGAAAAAAGTGCATCAGTTATGATAATTCATGATAAAAAGTCTGCATCTGTAATTGATTTATATAAAGGCGGTAAATGTTCTGATTCGGTTGTAAAATATCTCAACAGAATGGGAATCTATACAATTGATATGTTGATTTTGAATGTGGATTCACTCACATCACAGCCTATATACATAAACTCTCTTGAACTTTTTGATGTCACATCTGTTCTTGTTCCAGAAAATTCATATTATTATGACACAAGCAAAAAATTCACTGAAAATGTAATAAGATATGATAAAATTTCTGGTAGCAGTGTTGATTTGAATAATTATTCACTGTACTTTTATGAGAACAATATTGAGCTTGATATTGCAAATACAGGTTTTATGATTTATGACGGAACAAAGGATGATATTCACAATAGCAAGAGCAATTATAATACTTCAATTTTATATCAGGGGAATAATATATCATATGATTTTGTTTCGGATAACATAATTATTTTGAATGATAAAATAGAACTTGAAACTGATAATTTTTCCAATATATACGATACAGATAATTATAGGATTGATGTTTACGATAAAAAATAAAGAGGTGAGTTTTTGTGTCACTCGTTAATGAAACAGATTTGAAATCAGCAATAAGGAATGGTAAATTTTCAAAGGTTTATCACTTTTATGGCAAGGATATTGCAGAGATTGAAAAAACTACAAAGTTATTGCTTTCAAAAGCTTTGAAAAAAGATGATGAGGCATATAATCTGCATACCTTTGAGGGTAAGAATATAGATATTGGCAGTCTTTGCGAGGCTTGTGAGGCTATACCAATGTTTGCTGATTATGTATGCTGTACTGTTTGTGATTTAAACGCCGAACAGTTAAATGCTGATAGCTTAAACACATTGATTGCTGCTGTAAATGACTTACCTGACACAACCATATTGATTTTTTATAACACATCAGTGGATGTTACTGACGGCAAAAAATATCCTACTGCAAAGAATAAAAAGCTTATTGATGCTGTGTCAAAATGCGGTACAGTCTGCAATTTTGCATATAAAACTGCATTGGTGCTTTCAAAGGATATTATGGCGAAATGCAAGAACAGAATATCAAAGCAAGCGGCTGAATATCTTGCAAATTTGTGCGGATGCAACACAATGATAATTGAAAATGAAATTGAAAAGCTGCTGTCATATACAAATGGCGGTGAAATAACAATTGAAATTATAAATATGCTTTCACCAAAACAGCTAGAGTCCACAACATTCGACTTGGCAAAGGCAATCGTTAAGCATGATAAAAATACTGCTATCAGACTTCTTGATGAGCTTATGCAGCAAAAAATCGAACCTGTACCAATTATGTATGCGATAACAGGCAACATGATGGATTTGTATCGTGCAAAGGCGGCACTTGGTGCAAGAAAAGGTGCAGTTGACGTTGTTAATGATTTTTCGTATGCTAAGAATATTTCGTTCAGAGTCGAGAATGCATTCAAGGATATCAGGTCGCTTTCAATTACTCATTTACGTGAGTGTATGCGGATTTTAACAGAGGCTGATATTGCGATGAAGTCACTAAAGACAAGCAATCAAACCATACTTGAAGAAGCTGTTATCAAAATGATTTCGCATAAATGATTAATGTAAGGTGATGTTTTGAATGATACATTTGAATGAGGCTGTAATTGTTGAGGGAAAGTATGATAAAATCAAGCTTTCATCAATAATAGATGCTGTTATTATACAGACAAATGGTTTCTCGGTGTTTAAAGATAAAGAAAAAATGGCGATAATAAGGTATTATGCGCAAAAAACAGGCATAATAATTCTGACTGACTCCGATACAGCAGGCTTTAAAATACGTAATTATCTTAAAGGCTCGATAAAAAACGGCAGGATTTATAATGTCTATTCGCCTGACATTTTAGGTAAGGAGAAAAGAAAGACAGCACCTTCAAAAGAAGGGAAGCTTGGTGTTGAAGGGATTGATATTAAGCTTCTTATTGAAGCGTTTGAAAAAGCAGGAATAACTGCATCCGAAGTCAATATGAATGCTGATCCTGTTACAAGAATTGATTTATTTGAGCTAGGGTTAACAGGAGGAAATAACTCATCTGAAAAAAGAAAAATGATATTAAAAGAGTTGCAGCTGCCAGAGCTTTTGACTACTACTGGTATGCTTGATATAATAAACACAATGATGAAACGTGAAGAATTTATAGCGTTTGCAAATAATGTTTTACAAAATTCGGGAGGATAAATAGTACATGGTTTTTTCCAGTTTAACATTTTTATATTTTTTCCTGCCGATTGTAATGGTAGTTTATTTGCTGACCCCACGAAAATTTCGAAATCTGCTTATGTTTTTGGCAGGTCTGTTTTTTTATGCTTGGGGAGAGCCTATATATGTAATCATCATGATTTTATCAACTGCAATTGACTTTACAGCAGGACTTTTTATTAATAAATTCGAAAACTCACCTCAAAAGCGTAAAATTGCTTTAATTGTATCAGTTGTAATGAATTTATCACTGCTTGCGGTTTTCAAATACAGTTCATTTATCATAACAAACATAAATATAGTATTCCATACAGGGTTTACAGATCCTAAACTACCGTTACCGATTGGTATATCATTTTATACTTTCCAAAGTATGTCATATACAATCGACCTTTATATGCGAAACATTAAAGTACAGAAAAATTTTGTTACCTTTGCATCATATGTAACGCTGTTTCCGCAGATTGTTGCAGGACCTATCGTGCGTTATGATGATGTCGCTAAAGAGCTTGAGCATAGAAAAGTAAACATTTACAAGATTAGTGAGGGTATCGGAAAGTTTATAAAAGGACTTGCTAAAAAGGTGCTTATAGCAAACAATATAGGTATTTTGTGGAATGCCGTAAAGGTTATGGACTATACAGAAATGTCAGCAGCAACAGCATGGCTTGGAATACTCGCTTTCACATTTCAGATATATTTTGATTTTTCAGGATATTCCGATATGGCAGTAGGACTTGGCAAAATGCTTGGATTTAACTTCCCAAAAAACTTTGATTATCCGTATATGTCAAAAAGTATCAGTGAATTTTGGAGAAGATGGCATATCACACTTGGAACATGGTTTAAATCATATGTATATATTCCACTCGGCGGAAACAGAAAGGGAACAATAAGAACAATAGTTAATCTGTTAATTGTATGGGGATTGACAGGCCTCTGGCATGGAGCTAGCTGGAATTTCGTTTTATGGGGATTATATTTTGGTATATTGATTGTCATTGAACGAGTTGGATTTGGCAAGGTATTACAAAAAATACCACCAATATTCAGTACATTATACACATTCATTATGGTTGTATTCGGCTGGGTATTGTTTGATACCAATACATTGCCTGATGCATTCAATTACTTCAAAGCAATGTTTGGTGTGACAGGAATATTGTTTGACAGCACTTCAACGTATCTTTTCACAATAAATAATGTATTGTTGTTAATAGCGGCATTTGCAGCGACTAATTTCTTCTCGGTATTGGTTGAGAAATTCAATAAAAAGGGTACAAAAACGCTTAAGTATACAACAATTGCTATAAGTCTTGCTGTATTTTTGTTATGTAATGCATATTTGATTGATGCTTCATACAACCCGTTTTTATATTTCAGATTTTAATAGGAGGTTTTTTATTGGAACATCAAAAAAAGAAAAAAGATTTGAAAAAAGCCAAAAGAAATACCCATATTATATATTGTCTAAGTTTTTTTATAATACTGATTGTTATGGGCATTTTAGTGCTTGCATTACCAAAAAAAGCTGTATCTGAAACAGAAAACAGAAAATTAGCTGAAATGCCTGAGATTAATGCTCAAAACATTGAGAACAGAAGTTATATGAATGGTATGGAAACATATTTGTCTGACCATTTTCCTGCAAGGGATGTATGGGTAAAAGCAAAAACATCATTTGAAATGCTTTTTGGACGATATGAGCGCAATGGAGTGTATATTCTACAAAACAGACTTGTTGAAAAGCTTGATGAGCCTGATTATAAATCCATTGATATAAGTATGGCTGCGATTAATAATTTTGCAGCAAACAGTGAAGTACCTGTATTTTTAATGATAGTGCCAACATCGGCAGGAATTTATGCTGATGAACTGCCAAAAAATGCACCATCACTCAATCAAATGGATTTCATTCAATATGCATATAACAAAACAAGTGATGATATTGTGGTACTAAATGCACACAAAATATTGGCATCAAACAAGGATAATTATATTTATTACAGAACAGACCACCACTGGACAACGTTTGGTGCTTATAAAGTTTATGCGGCAGCAGGAAAAAAGATGGGATATTCTCCGATTGAACTGAATAGTTATGACATTGAGCATACAACCAGAGAGTTTAAGGGGACATATAATTCCAAAACGCTGTATGACAAAATTGATGCAGATGTTTTGGATATATACCATTATAACAATCTAAGTGATGATATAAAATTGTCTGTAACAACTGAAATAGGTAAAGAACCTGAAGTTTATGACAGTATATATTTTCGTGAATATTTGGATACCAAGGATAAATACAGCGTTTTTTTAGGTACAAATCAGCCTATGGAAACAATTAATACAGGTAATGAGGGTGGTAAAATTCTCATAATAAAGGATTCATATGCACATTGCTATGCACCTTTTTTAATACCTCATTACTCTGAAATAACCTTGCTTGACCTGCGTTATATTCAAACATCCATTGAAGATTATGTTGATATAAATGATTATGACCAGATATTGATTTTATATAATGTATCGACATTTTCATCTGATATTAACTTGCGTAAGCTTGATAATGTTCAATAAAAATTGTAAAACCCGTATCAATTGATGATACGGGTTTCTATATGCATATAAAAAAGTCGGATGAAATATTAATCATCCGACTTTTATATTAATTATTTAAAATAAGCAACGCCACTTTCAAATATCTTCTGATCCTTGTTACCAGGAACATTTTTACAAATATCAGAGCCAATACGTTCACTGTGTCCCATCTTACCTAAGATACGTCCATCAGGTGAAGTAATACCCTCGATAGCCTCAAAGGATGCATTAGGATTGAAACGAATATCCATGCTAGGCTCACCATCAAGATTAACATATTGAGTAGCAATCTGACCATTATCAGCAAGCTGCTTGATAAGTTCAGCAGATGCAACGAAACGTCCCTCACCATGAGAAATAGCAATCTTATGAATATCACCAGTTTCACAGCCAGTCATCCAAGGTGACTTATTGGATGCAACACGAGTGCTGACCATCATGGACTGATGTCTGCCGATTGCATTGAAAGTAAGAGTAGGGGAGTTGTCGTTCATAGGAACAATCTTACCGTAAGGTACAAGACCAAGCTTTAGAAGTGCTTGGAAACCGTTACAAATACCGAGCATTAAGCCATCATTATTATCCATAAGATTATGAACAGCATCAGTAATACGTGGATTTCTGAAGAAAGCAGTAATGAACTTAGCAGAACCATCAGGCTCGTCACCACCAGAGAAACCACCTGGAATCATGATAATCTGTGAGTTCTTTATAGCTTTTTCGAAGTAGTTAATGCTATCTTCAAGTGCAGCAGCAGTAAGGTTTTTGATAATTACAGTTTCAGGGATAGCACCTGCACGTTCAAATGCTCTTACAGTATCATCCTCACAGTTAGTTCCTGGGAAAACAGGAATTAATACACGAGGTTTTGCAAATGAAGATGAATGCTGAACAGGCTTGTCCGAAGTATAAGTGAAAATCTTAGCAGCAGTTTTCTCATTCTTTATATTACATGGGAATACAGGTTCAAGTCTATCTTCCCACTTCTTTTGAATATCATCAAGATTAACAGTATAATTCTTGCAGTCAATAATGTATTCAGGGATTGTAGTACCGATAACATTTTCAACAGTGAATGGGTCGCCGTCAAGCTCGACAACAAATGCGCCGTATTTGGAGTAGAAAAGAATATCCTCAGGAAGTTTCTTCTCAAATTTGAAACCAATACGGTTACCCAAAGCCATCTTTGTAACAGCTTCAGCAACACCGCCAAAACCAATAGCCCATACAGAAAGAGCAACACCGTCAGCAATAAGCTTTTCAACACGCTCAAAGCAAGATTTAATGCTGTCAAATACAGGTAAGTGATTTTCATCATAATCAGGGTTGATGAAAATAACCTTGTTGCCAGCCTTTTTAAATTCAGAGGAAATAACCTTTTTAGCAGAGCCAGTTGAAACAGCAAAGGAAACAAGAGTTGCAGGAACATCAATGTTTTCGAAAGTACCAGACATTGAGTCCTTACCGCCGATTGCTCCACAGCCAAGTTCAAGCTGTGCTTTAAATGCACCAAGAAGTGCAGAGAAAGGCTTACCCCATCTTGTTGGATTATTCTGTGTTCTCTCAAAGTACTCTTGGAATGTTAACCAGCACTTTTTATATGAGCCGCCAGCAGCAACAACCTTAGCAACAGATTCAATAACAGCAGCCATAGCACCATGATATGGGCTCTTATCAGAAACATAAGGGTTATAACCCCATCCCATAATAGAACAAGTGTCAGTTTCGCCGTGTTGAACTGGTATTTTAGCAGCCATAGCCTGTTCAGGTGTAAGCTGATATTTACCGCCATATGGCATTAGAACAGTACCAGAGCCGATTGTTGAGTCAAAACGCTCAACAAGACCCTTTTGTGAGCAGACATTAAGATTAGTCATCAATGCTTCCCAGCTGTCTGCATTATCAGTATAAGTTTTAATCTGTGTAGTAACAGGGAGCTGAACAGCAACAGAAGTGTGTTTTTCAGCACCATTTGAGTTAAGGAAATCTCTTGAAAGGTCAACAATAATTTTGTCATTCCACTTCATTTTTAGGCGTGGCTCTTCAGTAACAACAGCAACAACAGTAGCCTCGAGGTTTTCCTTTTCAGCTTCTGCAAGGAATTTATCCATATCATTTTTGTCGATAACAACAGCCATACGTTCCTGACTTTCAGAAATAGCAAGCTCTGTACCGTCAAGACCATCATATTTCTTAGGAACTTTATTAAGGTCGATAATAAGACCATCAGTAAGCTCACCGATAGCAACGGAAACACCGCCAGCACCAAAGTCATTACAACGTTTAATCATGTTTGTAACAACAGGGTTTCTGAACAAACGCTGAATTTTTCTTTCAACAGGAGGGTTACCCTTTTGAACTTCTGCACCGCATGATTCCAAGGATGCCTCTGTATGTGATTTTGAAGAACCAGTTGCACCGCCACAGCCATCACGTCCAGTACGACCACCCAAAAGCACGATAATATCGTCAGGCTTTGGTACTTCACGAATAACATTAGCCTTTGGAGCAGCACCAATAACAGCACCTATTTCCATACGTTTAGCAACATAACCAGGGTGATAAACCTCAGCAACATGACCAGTAGCAAGACCAATCTGATTACCATATGAGCTATAACCGTTAGCAGCACCAACAGTGATTTTTCTCTGTGGCAGCTTGCCATGAACTGTATCCTCGACTGGTACGAGCGGATTTGCAGCACCAGTAACACGCATAGCCTGATATACATAGGAACGGCCTGAAAGCGGATCTCTGATAGCACCTCCAAGACAAGTAGCAGCGCCGCCGAAAGGTTCGATTTCAGTAGGGTGGTTATGAGTTTCGTTCTTAAACATCAATAGCCAGTCCTGTAATTCACCATCAACATCAACCTTGATTTCAACAGAACAAGCGTTGATTTCCTCGGACTCGTCCAAATCCTTTAAAACACCGTCTTTTTTTAGCTTTTTCGCAGCAATAGTAGCAATATCCATTAATGTAACAGGCTTGTCCGAGCGTCCAAGCTCATTGCGAACATTAATATACTGCTCATAAGTTTTTCTGATATAATCAGCATTTATAGTGGCTTCATCAATTACAGTTGAGAATGTAGTATGACGACAGTGGTCAGACCAGTATGTGTCAATCATACGAATTTCTGTAATAGTAGGGTCACGCTTTTCAGTGTCCTTAAAATAAGCCTGACAGAACTTGATATCATCCAAGTCCATAGCAAGACCATATGTAGTAATAAAGTTAGCTAAATCAACTTCAGTCTTGTAAATAAAATTCTCTAAAAGCTCAACTTCTGTTGGAATACCATAGTCAACAACCAATGTGTCAACTTCACCAAGTGACGCCTCACGGCTTTCAACAGGGTTAATGATATATGCCTTTACAGCCTTGATTTCATCGGAAGTAAGCTTGCCGTCAACGATATAAACACGAGCATTTCTAACCTTACAGCGTTCACCCTGATTTAAAATCTGGATACACTGTTCGCATGAATCAGCACGCTGATCAAACTGACCAGGAAGATATTCAACAGCGAAAACTGTTTCTGTTTCAGAAAGAACAGGCATTTCTCTTGAAGAAATATCAACAGCAGGCTCAGAAAAAACATTCTGAACAGCATAATCAAAATCAGCCTGTGATAAACCTTCGGCATCATAACGGTTAAGTACACGGATGTTTTTTAGCTTATCAAGACGCAAAGCTGTTTTGATATCCCCGAGCAAGTGACCTGCCTCAACAGCAAACTCAGGCTTTTTTTCTACATAAATACGAAAAACTGACATAGAAATACGCTCCTTATATTATAATTATGAATTATCCAAAATTTCTCCCACGCAATAATCCTTTTCTAACCTTTCTATTTTAACATAAAAAATCGAATTACGCAAACTTTTATGAGGGTTTTTTGTTAAACTTTTTATTAACGTGTAATTAGGAGAATATCCATACGGAATTTTGTCGTTCTTTTCACGTTCGAAAAGTACAGGAATTGTAAGTCCCACTTGACTTTGCAGAAATTTCTCTGCTGATATGTCTGTAACCTCAGACATTTTCTTAACTCGTATATTTTTAATGTTTTCAGGTACTTGGTTGTCCATTTCAGCAGCAGGTGTACCTTTTCTCCTTGAATATGGGAAAATATGTGCTTGACTGAAACCTGCTTTTTTAACAAATTCCATTGAAGCATTAAAATCTTCATCCGTTTCATCAGGAAAACCTACCATAATATCAGTTGTAATTGAACAATTTTCAAAATTATCACGCAGCTTTGTAACAAGCTCCATGTAATCGTCAGTATTATACCGTCTGTTCATTGTTTTAAGCGTTTTATCACAGCCACTCTGTAAGGAAAGATGAAACTGCGGACATAATTTTTTCTGTATAGCCATAGTTTTGATATCTTCATCGGATATCATTTCAGGCTCAAGTGATCCTAACCGCACACGCTCAATACCATCAATATTACACACTAAGTTAATAGCATCAACAAGGCGTAAGCCGTATTCAATGCCATAAAACGAAAGATTTATCCCAACAAGTACAATTTCTTTGTATCCTGACGTGGCAAGCGTTTCTACTTCACACTTGATGTCATCAAGCTTCTTGGAACGGAAATTTCCTCGGGAATAAGGTATTATACAGTAGGAACAGAACATATTACACCCATCCTGTATCTTTACAAACGCCCTGGTGTTGTTAGTATAATCGGTATTCTGCATATACTCAAAAGTTTCATGACGTGTGAAGTCACATACCTTAACACTCTTTTTTCTGTCCTCAATATATGTATTTATTAGTTCTAGCAGTTCGGCACGATTTTTTGTTCCCATAATAATATCAATATCAGGAATTTTTTCAGCCTCATCTTTAAATGCCTGTGGAAAGCATCCTGTTAAAGCAATAATTGCATCAGGATTTTCTCGTCTTAGCTTTCGAATTTCCTTTCGGAGTTTCTTATCTCCGGTTTCTGTAACTGTACATGAGTTCAGTACATAAATGTCACAATCCGCAGGATTTTTTGTCGAATTATCTGATACCTCAAAGCCATTTGCCATAAAGGTTTGTTTCATATTTTCCGTTTCGTATAAATTAACCTTACAGCCAAATGTAATAAAGTGAATTTTCATAAAAACCTCGTTCATAATTTGTTGTATATGCACATAGAATTGAACTTTGCATTATTTAATATATACCATTATACAATATTTTAAAAAGAATTTCAATTACCCCTTGACGAAAATAAAAAAAACTGTTATCCTATAAGTGTACCAAAGATAAATATAGGTACAAAAGGTGTATAACATAAAGCTTGTGCACTTTTTAGAAAAAAGAAACATTTAACTGGAGGTCGTATTTATGAACAAAACAACTATTATGCTATCAACTATCAACGATGTAAAGAATTTTGTATCTGTTGTAACAAGATGTGATTATGATGTAGATCTTATTTCCGGCAGATATGCAATTGACGCTAAGTCAATCATGGGTATCTTCAGCTTGGACCTTTCCAAGACAATTGCACTTGAAGCACATACTGATGATGCATCTGCATTCTTTGCTGAAATCAAGGAATTTATTGTTGACTAATTAATTACTTGAAACATATACATTAGCGTTGGGAAACCAGCGCTTTTTGTTTTTAAAATATGTATTTTATTAAGTTTGTCCGCATACAATGCATAAAGAAAACTTTATACATTGAGGTGGAAGTATGACTAAACGAATATGTGCGTTTACTGTAATGTTGATTTTACTTGTGCAGGTTATAAACCCTTGCAATATATTTGCTGATAATGAAAAGAAACCTGAGTCAAAGCCTGTTATATGTGAGGTTTTGATGGAGGTTTCGACAAAGACTATATTAAATTCAGTCAATCCCGATAAAAAAATTCCTGTTGGAACAATGGCAAAGCTTATGACTGTGTTACTTGTGGCTGAGGACATTGAAAGCGGAAAGCTGACACTTGAAACAGAGGTTAAAGCATCAACGTATGCAAATTCGATGCAGGGTGCACAAATCTGGCTTATGCCGGGTGAAAAAATGGCTGTATCTGATTTGCTTAAAGGTGTAATAATAGGTAATGCAAATGATGCATCGGTTGCCTTAGCTGAAGCTGTTTCTTTAACGGAAGATGTTTTTGTTAAGCTGATGAATAAAAGAGCCAAAGAACTTGGTATGCAAAACACCGAGTTTACAAATTGTAATGGCTATTATGATGATGATAAACAGCTCTCCACAGTGACAGATATGGCTATACTTCTTTCAGAGCTGTACAAGTATGATAACTTGACAGATATATTTACCTGTTGGCATGATTACGTGCGTAATGGTGAAACGGAACTGGTTAATTCGAATACACTTGTACGCAGTTATGATGGCATAAAGGGCTTTAAGGCAGGCTATACTGATTATACAGGCTTTTTTACTGCTGTTGGAGCTTCTAGGGAAGATGAAGATTATGTTGCTGTTGTTATTGGATGCGACGACAAGGATTTGAGTTTTACAGAGGCGAAACGACTTTTAAACTATGGTTTTACAAGCTTTCAAAAATTCAAACCCAGTTTACCAGATGATATCCCTGATATTATAAGAATTAAAGGCGGAGTTGAAAAACAAGTAGCTGTTACAATTGATAATTTTGATGAAATTATCATACCGAATGGGACTGCAAAAAGTATCACATCAAGGGTAGTTTTACCCGATTATGTTTATGCTCCGACAAAAAAGGGACAGGTGATTGGTGAGATACAATACTTTCGTAATGAAAAATTGATATTTTCTGTAAATATTAAGGCTTCAGTTGATACTAGTAAAATAAATTTTGCCAAAGCTTTTGTCATAATACTCAAATTTATTTCAACATTTTAGTAGAAAATAAATAAAACTTGAAGTTTAAAGGGTATTGTTTATAAAAAATCTTGCAAAATTTCTGGATTTATAGTAATATTAATATAGGAATTATTTTTGGAGGAATTTTTTAATGTCATTAAAATTAAATACTAAATATTTGGAGAATTTCATTACTGCCGATGAAATGAACGAGGCAAAAGGTCAGGCTGAAGCTGCTGCTGCTACATTAATGGGCGGCAAAGGTGCTGGTAAAGAATTTCTTGGCTGGATAAACTTGCCAACTGAATACTATACTAAGGATGAAAACCGTAACGAGCTAGAGAAAATCAAAGAGGCTGCTGCTGAAATTCAGAAGTCTGATATTTTGATTGTTATTGGTATCGGTGGTTCATACTTAGGTGCAAGAGCTGCTATTGAGATGATTAAATCACCTTTTTACAACAATTTGAAGAAGAATACACCTGATATCTATTTTGTTGGTAACAACATCAGTCCTACATATTTGAATGAAGTTGTGTCCATTTGTGAGGGTAAAGACTTTTGTATTAATGTAATTTCTAAGTCTGGTACTACTACTGAGCCTGCACTTGCATTCAGAGTGTTCCGTGACTTGCTTTACAAGAAGCACAAGGATGATGAATCAGAAGCGGATAGGAGAATTTATTGTACTACTGATAAGGAAAAGGGTACACTAAAGGATTTAGCTGATAAGAAGAAGTACAAGACTTTCGTTGTTCCTGATGATATCGGCGGAAGATATTCTGTTCTGACTGCTGTTGGTCTTTTGCCTATGGCTGTTGCGGGATGCGACCTTGATGCTGTTATTGCTGGTGCAAAAGCTGCACAGGATGCTTTAACTGCTGATTTTGATAATAATGACTGCTATAAATATGCTGCTTTGAGAAATATTCTGCATTCAAAGAAGAATAAGTCTATTGAACTTCTTGTTTCATATGACCCAAGCTTCACTATGATGTCTGAATGGTTTAAGCAGTTGTTCGGCGAGAGCGAGGGTAAGGAGAATAAAGGTATATTCCCATCTGCTGTAACTTTCTCGACAGATTTGCATTCAATGGGACAGTTCATTCAAGAGGGTTCAAAGATTTTGTTTGAAACTGTTGTTGATATTAAAAAGCCAAAATCAGACTTTTTACTAGAACCAGATGCTTCTAATCTTGATGGACTAAACTTCCTTACTGGTCAGAATATGTCTGTTGTAAACAGAAAAGCTATGGAAGGTACAATCATTGCTCATACAGATGGCGGTGTACCTAATATCGTTCTTGAGCTTGATGATTTGTCCGAAAAGAGCTTTGGCTATATGGTTTATTTCTTCGAAAAAGCTTGCGCTGTAAGCGGCTATATGCTTGGAATTAACCCATTTGACCAGCCTGGTGTTGAAAGCTACAAGAACAATATGTTTGCTCTACTTGGTAAGCCTGGTTATGAGGCTAAAAAAGCTGAGCTAGAGGCAAAAATCGGCTAATACCTAATGCAAAGTCAATTATCATCGTAAAGATGTTAATTATAACTTGCCTTAATCGGCATATGTGGGTTAATAGGTTTAAGCTTGCTTTGAATTTATGGTTTACACTTTATCGTGTAAACACCCAAAAATGAAAGGATGGTCATTATTATGGTAAAAATTATTACAGGAACTAAGGGTACAGGTA
Source organism: Oscillospiraceae bacterium (assembly GCA_031550725.1). GTDB lineage: Bacteria > Bacillota > Clostridia > Oscillospirales > Ruminococcaceae > UBA946. Next base: position 31,401 of record JAVBOH010000006.1, on the reverse strand, counting down.
AAACAAAAATCTTAATTGATATGATTAATACAGCTGTAAAGGATACAAAGGGTTATGTTGTTTGTATCGATAAGGGCACTAAGCTACGTTATGATGTTAGCACAAGCGTTAGAATTGTAGATACAGAATTCTACAACATCTACTCTTTTGAAGCTTTCTACGGACTTGTAGCTGGTATGCTTGCTGGCAACTACGATATCAAGAATGTATTTGTTGATGCTATCCTTAAGGTTGGCGGTGCTGACTATGAGGGACTTGGTGCTTTACTTGCTAAGCTTGATAAACTTTCTGGTGAAGAAGTTGAAATCACTCTTACAGTTTCTGCTAACATCGAAGATCTTCCAGAGAGCGTTGCTAAGTTTTCTGTAAAGTAATTCGTATTTAAATTTAAACAAAAATAAATTTCTTCAAAGGTATTGACATATTTTATGGAGTATGTTATAATATTTTTTGTTATGTTTGGGGTGTACTATGGTTATACGCTTAAAGCAGCTTTATGAAATTGTCGGTGAAAAGCAAGAGATTGATTATTCTATCGATACTGAAAAGCTTGTAGATATTAAGGGTTATAGTTTTAATTACCCTATAACTGTTAAGGGTTCTGTATTTAATCATGCAGGCATCGTTATGTTGAAGTTTTGCGCTTCATTTATAATGAATGCTGAATGTGACAGATGTTTAGCCATGTTTGATCGTGATTATTCGTTTGAGTTCGAGCATATTCTTGTTCGTTCTCTTAACACTGATAATGATGAGTATATTGTTGCTCCTGATCAGCTTGACTTAGACGAACTTGTCATAATGGATGTATTATTGCAGCTGCCTTCAAAGATGCTCTGTAAGGATGACTGCGCTGGCCTTTGTCTGCATTGCGGAACTGATTTGAATTTTAATGAATGTAACTGTAATGGTTAAAAGATAAGGAGGTGCCAAATATGGCAGTACCAAAGAGAAAGGTATCCAAAGCTAGACGTGATAAAAGACGTTCTTCCGTTTGGAAGTTAGATGCTCCTGCACTATGCAGATGCTCTAATTGTGGAGAGCTTGCTGCTCCTCATAAGGTTTGTAAGAATTGCGGATTCTACAAGGGTGTTGAAGTAATTAAGAAGGATGCATAATTTGCGTTAATCTTCAAAAGCTAGAGTTGGAGTAATCCCTCTCTAGCTTTTTTCATAGGATTTGAAAGGAACATTGCAGATGTCTGTTGAAATCACAGGGATTATTAAAAATTCTCACGCTGACAAGGTGAAACTTCTTGCTGGTGATATTCTTATTTCGGTTAATGGTCATAATATTTCTGATGTACTTGATTATATGTATTATTCTGCTGAAATTGAAGTGCGAATTGATGTTTTACGTGATAATATTGAAATGACATTTACTGTTGTCAAGAGTGAATATGATGACTTAGGTCTTGAATTTGAGTCGTTTTTAATGGATAATAAGCAAAGCTGCTGCAATAAATGCATTTTTTGTTTTATTGACCAGATGCCGCCTGATATGCGTGAAACACTGTATTTCAAAGATGATGATGCAAGGCTTTCTTTTTTACAGGGCAATTATGTTACACTTACAAATCTTAATCAGAATGATGTTGACAGAATTATTAATATGAAACTTGGTATAAACATTTCTGTACATACCACAAACCCTGAACTTCGCTGCATGATGATGAATAATCGTTTTGCAGGGGAGAAGCTTAACTATTTAAAGCAATTTAGCGATGCTAAAATTAAAATGAATTGTCAGATTGTTTTGTGTCCGCACATTAATGATGACAAAGAACTTGAGCGTACACTTGATGATTTGGACAAGCTTATGCCAAATATTCAAAGTGTTGCTGTTGTGCCTGTTGGACTTACAAAATTTCGTGATGGATTATATCCGCTTGAACGTTTTGATAAAGTTGGTGCTCTGCACACACTTGATATTATTCATAAATATCAAAAGAATTTTCTTGAAAAGTATGATACAAGACTTGTTTTTGCATCGGATGAATTTTATCTGACTGCCGGTATCGATTTTCCTAAGGGTAATGAATATGAGGATTATTGTCAGTATGAGAATGGCGTTGGTATGCTTCGTTCATTATATGACGAGTTTGCTGATGCGCTTGATAATGCTGATGAAACCTATGCTGACAGACACGTCACTATTGCAACTGGTATGGCATCATATAAATTTATCTGTGACTTAAGTTCTATGGTGCAAAATAAGTGGCAGAATATAAAATGTGATGTATATCCTGTTATAAATAATTTTTTTGGCGATACTATAACTGTATCGGGATTACTTACAGGGCAGGACATTATTTCTCAGCTTAAAGGAAAAATGCTGAGTGATACGCTTCTATTGTCAAGCTCTATGATTAAGAAAGACAGTGACCTTTTCTTAGATGATATGACGATTTCTGATGTTGAAAAGGCACTTGATATAAAAATCCGTCTGACTGATAATGACGGTTACGACCTTTTGGATGCTATTTTAGGTGTTGAATGCTAATACAAAATAGTTCCTTGTGTTTGGAATGGAGATGTGAAAATGGCACTACCAATCGTGGCAGTTGTTGGACGTCCGAATGTCGGAAAATCCACACTGTTTAATAAACTTATAGGTAAAAGACTTTCGATTGTTGAGGACACCCCTGGTGTTACACGAGATAGAATTTACTCGAAATGCGAGTGGAGAAACAAGGAGTTTATGCTTGTTGATACAGGCGGTATTGAACCTAATTCGGATGATGTAATTCTTTCTCAAATGCGCCGTCAAGCTGAAATTGCTATTGAAAAAGCAGATGTTATCGTGTTTTTGACTGACATGAGAAGCGGCGTTACCGCAAATGACTATGATGTTGCAACTATACTTATGAAAAGCGGAAAGCCTATTGTGCTTTGTGTAAACAAGTGTGATAGTGTTGGTGAACCGCCTGCTGAATTTTATGAGTTTTATAATCTTGGTCTTGGCGACCCGATACCACTGTCTGCTGTTCATGGTCATGGTTCAGGTGATATGCTTGATGAAATATTTAAGTACTTCCCAGATGATTTTAGTGAAGATTATGATGATGAATACATTAAGGTTGCTGTTATCGGCAAGCCTAATGTTGGAAAGTCATCGCTTATCAATAAAATTGCAGGTGAGGAACGTGTTATCGTTTCAAACATTGCAGGAACTACTCGTGATGCAACAGATACTATAATTGAAAATGAAACCGGTAAATATGTTTTCATTGATACTGCTGGTATTCGCAAAAAATCAAAGGTGCTAGAAAAAATCGAGCATTATAGCGTTTTGCGTGCTTATATGGCTGTTGATAATGCTGATGTATGCGTTATTGTTATTGATGCTGAGGTTGGATTTACTGAACAGGATTCAAAGGTTGCTGGTTATGCTCACGAACAGGGCAAGGGCTGTATTATTGCTGTAAACAAGTGGGATGCTATTGAAAAAGATACTCATACTATGGAAGAATACAGAAAGAACCTTGAAAATGCATTCAGTTTTATGTCTTATGCGCAGTTTGTGTTTATTTCTGCAAAGACAGGTCAGCGTATAAATCAGCTGTTTGAGCTTATAAACAGTGTAAATGCACAGAATTGTATGCGTATTACAACTGGTATGCTTAATGATGTTCTTGCATATGCGACAACTCGTGTTCAGCCGCCATCTGATAAGGGCAAGAGGCTGAAGATTTACTACATGACACAGGCATCAACTCGTCCGCCGACATTCGTTGTTTTTGTTAACAGGGCTGATTTGTTCCATTTTTCATATCAGAGATATCTTGAAAATCAAATTCGTCAGACATTTGGTCTTTCAGGTACACCAGTTCGTTTTGTAGTTAGAGAACGTGGAAAGAATGACGATAAATAATCAATAATTATTTTTAGATTAATTTCCGAAAGGGGACAGCTTTCTTTTGAAAGCATAGTTATATCGTATGCTGAATATAATTTTAGCAGGTGTTATATCTGTAATAATTTCATACTTGTTTGGCAGCTGCAATTCTGCTATAATAGTTGTAAGAATTCTTAAAAGTGAGGATATCAGAGAGCATGGCAGTAAAAGTGCAGGTCTTACAAATACCTTGCGGTGTTATGGCAAAGGTCCTGCGGTCTTAACACTTATTGGTGATTTGGCAAAAGGTGTTATTGCTGTAATACTGAGTATATTAATTTTCAAGCTGTTTGGATTTGATGTTAGTGACGATTTCACAAGGAAATGTATTGGTTATATTGCAGGTTTTTCTGCTATCATCGGTCATGTTTTCCCTGTTTATTATGGCTTTAAGGGTGGTAAGGGAGTACTTGTTTCATCATCAATACTTATAGTTATTGACCCACTGACATTCGGTATTATAATTCCATTTTTTCTGGTGATTTCACTTACTACTAAATATGTTTCTGTCGGTTCAATTTCCGCAGCGATTTTTTATCCGATATTAACTTTTATTCTAAACTTTTTTGTTCGTCATATGCCTATTAATCAATCATTGATTTTAACAGGTCTTGTTATTTTAACAAGTGCTGTCTTGATTTACATGCATAGAGCAAATATATCAAGACTACGTGCTGGCACTGAAAATAAACTCTTTAATAAAAAGAAAAATGATAAGGAGAGTAATGATAATGGCTAAGTTTACTGTTCTTGGTATGGGTGGATTTGGAATTGCATTGGCTGTAATGCTTGATAAATTCGGTCATGATATTACTGTTTGGACTGCTTTTCAAAATGAAATTGATGATATTCGCAGGGATGGTGAAAATAAGCAAAAGCTTCCAGGTGTTAAGGTTAATGACAGCATTAAGCTGACAACTGATATTTCTGTTGTTAGTGATTGTGATGTTATTTTAATTGGTATACCAACAGGTTTTGTGAGAAGTGTTGCAAAGCAAATTGCACCGCTTGTTAAGCCTGAAACTATTATTCTTAATACAAGCAAAGGGCTTGAAGCTCAGACATACAAGAGAATGAGTGAAGTTTTAAGCGAAGAACTTCCGAACTCACCGATTGTTATTCTGACAGGTCCATCTCATGCTGAGGAAGTTGGCATGGGTGTCCCGACAACAATTGTTGTTGCATCAAAGGAATTTAAGCATGCTGATTATGTTCAGAGTATCCTTTCAAACAGTTGTTTCAGAGTTTATATTAATGATGATATTATAGGCTGTGAGGTTGGCGGCTCTCTAAAAAATATTATTGCTCTTTGTGCTGGAATTTGTGATGGCATGGGTTATGGCGATAATACTAAGGCTGCACTAATGACAAGAGGTATTGCTGAAATTGCACGACTTGGTGCTGCAATGGGTGCTAAGATAGAAACATTTGCAGGACTCACAGGCATTGGCGACTTGATTGTTACCTGCACAAGTATGCATAGCCGCAACAGACGTGCTGGTATACTTATCGGCGAGGGATTAACTCCTGATGAAGCTGTTAAGAAAGTTGGTACTGTTGAAGGTTATTACTGCACAATAGCTGCCTATGAACTTTCACAAAAGCTTGGTGTTGAGCTGCCAATAACAGAGCAGTGCTATAATGTATTATCGAATAACATGGACCCTAAGGAAGCTATAAAAACTCTTATGGCAAGACCTAAAAAGCATGAAACAGAGCAGATATGGGTAAAATAACTGAATATAATATATATAAATTCTCCTGAGAAATCAGGGGAATTTTTTTTGTTCTATACTTGTCCTTTACCGCATACAATTGATTATACAAAACATAAAGGATTGAAAAAATGATGGAAAAAAATAATACTTATATGCAATATCTATGTGCAAGGCTTAAAAATGCAGTGTCTAAAATGAATTTGCAATACATAGATAAAATGTATGAAATACGTTTAAGGATTAGTCGTCCTGTGGCTATAATATTTGGCGGAGGTATAAAGTATCTTGCTGAAAATGGTGAACTAACATACACCATAAAAGACAACACAATAATTATGACAGATAAAGAAATACAGGAAATGTTTGAGGCGATATGCCAGTATTCTGTGCATAGTTTTCACCGTGAGATATCAAATGGGTTTATCACAGTGCAGGGTGGACATAGAATAGGTATTTGCGGTACTGCTGTATTTTCAGGTAATGATATAAACTCTATAAAAAATATAAGTGGATTGAATTTTCGTATCGCGCGTCAGGTTTTTAACTGCTCTGATGAAATTTATCATAATATTTATGGTGGTGGTATACATTCACTTTTGATAGCAGGGTTACCATCAAGCGGAAAAACAACCATTCTGCGTGATTTGTGCAGACACCTTGGCAACAAATACAAGGTATCAGTTATCGATGAGCGTGGAGAAATCGGTGCAGTTTATAAAGGCATACCACAGAATGATATTGGCATTAATACAGATGTTTTCGATGGATATAACAAATCAGACGGCATTGAAACAGCCGTACGTGTGATGTCACCGCAGATTATCGTGTGTGATGAAATAGGTAATATAAATGACAGTAAAGCCTTAATGACTGCTGTAAACAGTGGTGTGAAGATAATAGCCACTGTTCATGCAGACAGTATGGAAAATATAATTGAAAAAGCTTTTGATATAAAAAGCTTTGAATATATAGTTTTTCTTGATAATGAAAATATCGGCAGGTTAAAAAAAATAATAAGGACTGATGAATATGTTAAAAGCAGCAGGATGCGGATTAATAATAATGATAACTGCGATGATAGGAAATTATTTTTCGTTAGCACTGAATAATCGGCACATAGCTTTAAAAAAAATCAATTATATGCTTGATGAAATTGCAATTTTGATACGTTTTAAATCGGCAACTGTATATGAAATAATCGAACATCTTGCAAAAGATGAGCGTTTTAGTACGCTTGATTTTATACATAAATGCCATGTAAATATAAAAACTGATATACCATTCGCAAAAATATGGGAGGATGCAATAGACACAAGTAGTTTAAGCTATTTACAAAAGGAAGATATATCGCTTATCAAATCAATTGGTATGAACTTAGGCATTTCTGACATGGATGGTCAGCAAAGCACTATTATGCTTGAAAAAGAAGAATTATCAACACTTATTGAGTCAGCAAAAAATGCATATCTATCTAAATCGAAATTATACAGAACATTGGGTATTTTATCAGGTGCATTTATCTCGATAATGATAATTTAAGCATATATTTATACAAGGATTTATGAAAGGACGGGTAAATTAAGTGGAGCTGGATTTAATCTTTAAAATAGCAGGAGTAGGAATAATTGTAGCAGTACTAAATATTCTGCTCAAGAAAGCGGACCGTGACGAATATGGAATGATGATAACAATAGCAGGAATTATAATAGTATTGATGATGATTATAAGCGAAATAGCAACATTATTTGATACTGTAAAATCTGTTTTCGGGTTCTAAGGCTATGAAGATAGTAACTATTGCGGTAATATGCATTTTAGCAACAGTACTATGCAAGCTTTTTGCAGATAACAGCAAGGAATATGCATTATACATAAAAATCGCTGCATCAATCGGAATTTTTGCGGCAGCAATCGTATATGTTTCACCGATAGCCGAGATGATAAATAGCATTTTTATTAAATCTGGTGCAGATGGCACATATATAAACATCTTGTTTAAAGCTTTGGGAATTTGCTATATAACGCAGTTTGCATATGATATTTGCAAGGACAGCGGTGAAAATGCTCTCGCCTCACAGCTTGAAATAGCAGGTAAGATATCGCTTATTATTTTAGCACTGCCACTATTTGAAAAGCTTATGGATATCGTTGTAACACTTTATGGAATGTAGTATAACAACTCCACATGGTATTGTTATAAAAAAGGAAATGATTTAATGAAAAAGATAATTATAGCACTGCTTATTCTGATTATATATCCAATTTGTTTTAATCTAAACGTCAATGCTGAATTCTATCATGATGATATATCAAATACAGCGGACGAGTTAAATATCGATACAAGCGGTATTAATGATAATCTAACACCAGAAGTTCGTGACTTTATTGATGAGCATGACTTGACGATTGATAATACCGATGAGATGGTTAAAATAACACCAAAGGAAGTATTTGCATATGTTATTGACCAATTTAAATTAAAGCTTATATCGCCAATGAAAACGCTTGCAATATTGTTGGCGGTTATACTTGTATGCTCTGTTATCGATGGTATGGGGGACACAATCGCAAATAAATCAACCACGCAGATATACGGTATAATATCTGTTTTGGTTGCAGTCAGCCTGATTATAGAGCCACTGACATCGTGTATATTCACTGTTACAGGTGCGCTTAACGACGGCGGTGTGTTTATGCTTGGCTACATACCAGTGTTTGCGAGCATAACAGCATCAGCAGGAAATGTAACATCTGCTGTGTCATATAACATGATAGTTGTTATGATATCAGAAGCGGCAGTTCAGCTTGCATCAAATTTTATAATGCCTGCTCTTTCGATTTGTATGGCACTTGGCATTGTTGAAGCAATAAATCCAAATTTCAGTTTAAGCGGGATAACTGAAACAATAAAGAAAGTCAGTACATTTGCACTTAGCTTTATTATGACAATCTTTATTGGTTTGCTTTCGATACAAAGCATAGTTGGTGTTTCAGCAGATACACTTGGAGTTAAAGCAGCTAAATTTATGGTATCAAACTGCATACCTGTTGTTGGCGGTGCTATTGCAGACGCTTATTCAACAGTGCGTTCGAGCTTAGGGCTTTTACGCAGCGGAGTTGGATTTTTTGGTATAGCCGCAATTTTTATCATGGTTATACCTCCGATACTTGAAGTTGTTGCAATGAAACTTGTTTTTATTGCAGGTGAAATCCTTGTGGATTTATTTGGGGTGTCACGACTAAAAGTACTTATGAAAAACACATCAAGTATATTATCAATTTCATTAAGCCTGCTTGTATGCTTTTCTGTTATGCTGATTATTTCAACGACAATTCTTATGATGGCAGGACTTAATATATCGTAATGATGAATATAAAAGGTGGAACATAAAAAATGGAAGTATTCAGACTAATATCTCAAATTGCTTGCTTTATCGGTATTGTTGTAGCCATAATGGATTCTTTATACCCATCAGAAAAATTTCAAAAACAAATTAAGCTTATTTTTTCGGCAGTGTTTATATTAAGCGTGACATCACCTCTTTTAAAGCAGGATTTCAGTTTTATGGAATCTGTAAAGCAAGTGTCTATTTCAGAAAATGAGCTGTATCAGGCTTCTGAGGATGCATACAGCTATTATATCAGGTCGATTGAAAATAATATAAGTACAAGACTTTGCACAGAACTAAAACAAAATAAAATAAATTGTACAAATATTCAGACAAGTATAAATATTTCGGACAACAGCAGCATATCTATTAATGAGGTAAATATTACTTTAGAAAATTCAGAACAGATTGAGGATGCAAAATATATAATCAGGCAAGAGCTTGGTGATGAGAATGTCATAGTAAATTACAGTTAAAGAAATGGGATGGTTATATATGAAAGATATTGTCAGCAAATTACAGGAGTTAATAAAAAAGCCTTGGTTTTTAAAGGTGGCAGTTGGTGTCGGACTGTTAATTATGCTTGTAATTGCATTTTCTGATTTTTCGGGTGATGATAAAGAATTAGGCAGGGCGTCTGAGATTAATACCGATACAACATTTATATCAGCGGATTTATATGCAGAACAAATGCAGTCTAAGCTAAAGGATATACTCATGACAATTGAGGGTGTCGGTAAAGCAGAAGTATTGCTAACAATAACATCAACCGAGGAATATGTTTATGCCGAAAGCTATAAGCAAAGCACATCCCAAGCTGAAAACAGCTATGTGATTATAGATAAAGGTTCACAGAAGGAGGCGTTGGTAAAAAAAATCAATAACCCGTCAATAAGCGGTGTTGTAATAGTTTGCGAAGGAGGGGACAGCTCCAAAATATGTGAGAAGGTTTATAAAGCGGTTTCAACAGCACTTAATATTCCAACAAATAGAATTTACGTAACTGAAATGAAATAGGAGGGTTTTACTATGAGAAAGCCAAACATGATTATCGGAAAAAAACACATTATTCTAGCGTGCCTTACATTGATTTTAGGTATTGCAATTTACATGAACTATGCATTTTCATCAGCAACAGAGGATATTGCAGCATCAAATACAATTGCTGATACAGATAATGCTGAAGCTGCAAATTATGGTGATGTTGCATTTGTTAATTCATCAACAGACAGCGGAAGCGATTATTTTTCACAGGTTCGTCTTACTAGAATGACATCCCGTGATGAAGCTGTTGAAACTTTATCTGCAATTCTAGGCGGCGGTGACCTCTCCGATGAAGAATCTGCTACATATACAGCATCAGCAGTAACACTTTCACAGCTTTCTGAAAGCGAAGGAAAAATCGAAAGTTTAATCAAAGCACAGGGTTTTGATGACTGTGTTGTATACCTAAATGGCGAAACTGCTAACATCGTAATCAAGTCTGAAGGGCTTGTTGCATCGGAAGCAGCACAGATTAAAGACATTTTATTAACAGAGGTTACAATTCCTTCAGAAAATATTAGAATTTTTGAGGTTAAGTAGTTGTGTCTTTCGAAAAAATTTGGTATAATAGTATTAAGTAATGATTTTGCACATTTCCGTTGCTTTACGGAAATGTGCGGATCAATACATAAAGTACGGAATGTATATATAACTATACCAAAATAATTTGAAAGCTGACTATTTATTTTTAAAGATAAACTGTCAGTCAAAAACAGGAGGTTTATCTTATGAACAAGACTGCTGATATTCAAAATAATAATTTGAAAATTTCCGAGGATGTAATAACAAAGATAGTTGAGATTGCGGTTACCGATATTGAGGGTGTATATTCGCTTACACATTCAAAAATTAAGTTTGTGAATTTATTTTCTAAGTCTGATGCATCATCTGCTATAACTGTTAAGGTTAAAGACGGTGCAGTTGGTGTTACAGTAAGCATTATAGTAAATCAAGGCTGTAATGTTAAAAAGGTTTCGGAGATTATTCAAAACAAGATTAAGAATGACATTCAAAATATGACTGGTATTGCTGTTTCAAAGGTTAATGTTGTTATTGACGGAATATCATTTGATGTATAATGAGCAGGCTCTTTACATAAAGATGTAAAGGCTTGCTTTTCTGCGGTTTAATATCTATATTGTTTTTAGTTGAAAGGATTGTATATTTTGAAAAGAAGTGAAATTAGAGAGGCAGTATTTTTTCTTGTGTTTGAGTCGTTCTTTAGTGATGACACAGCAGATATGATTATTGATACCGCATATGAAGTTGATAATTTTGAGATGGTTGAGGATGCTGAAAAGCTTTTTAAAGCGGTATATGAAAAATCAGCAGAACTTGATGAAATAATTGCAAAGTATAGTGAAAAGCGTCAGATTAACCGTATTCCTAAGGTTAGCATGGCTATTTTGCATATTGCTTTGTATGAGTATCTGTATGATGACAAAGTACCTGGAAATGTTGCTATCAGTGAAGCTGTTATTCTGACTAAGAAGTTTGCACTTGAACCTGATGTTCAGTTTGTAAACGGTGTTCTTGGCGAGTTTTCACGAAATGCAGAAAGAGAAAGCAAGTAATGTCTTGGTTTTTAGGTATTGATACAAGCAATTATACAACATCATCCGCTGTTTATAATTCTGATACGAACGAGGTAGTGCAGTCAAAGCTGTTACTGCCTGTTAAGGATGGTCAGTTAGGCTTGCGTCAAAGCGATGCCGTATTTCATCATACAAAACAACTGCCAATAATTATAAAGGGGTTGTTTGATGGACATGATTATGATATAAATGCTGTTGGTGTTTCAATAAAACCTCGTAATGCTGATGGCTCGTATATGCCATGCTTTTTATGTGGTGAGGGCTTTGCTGATTGTTTGGGGAGTATTAATAACATCAATGTTTATAAAACTTCACATCAGGTGGGGCACATACTTGCAGCACTTTATTCAGCTGATAAGCTGTCATTTGTTAAGCAAAAATTTTTAGCTTTTCATGTCAGTGGCGGAACGACAGATTGTTTGCTTTGTGAACCTGACGATGAAAATATTATAAAGATTAGTGAAATTGGCACATCGCTTGATTTAAAGGCAGGACAAGTTGTTGACAGAGTTGGATTAATGCTTGGACTTAAATTCCCATGCGGTAAAGAGCTTGAAAAGCTTGCAGAAAGAAGTTCGTCGAGGTATCGCATTAAACCTGTACTAAAAGGCATGAATTGCTGTTTATCGGGTGTTGAAAATATATGCGAAAAGATGTTTAAAGACGGCGAAGAATATGAGGATATCTCCAATTTTTGTTTAAGCTATATTTATGCAACTATTCGTGAAATGACAAAGCTGGCTTTAGAAACATACGGCAGTGATTTACCGTTTGTTTTTGCAGGCGGGGTTATGTCGAACAAACTTATACGTAGCAACATAGAAAGTAGATTTAATGCTTTTTTTGCCGAACCTGAGTTTTCCTGCGATAATGCAGTTGGTACGGCAATATATTCATATATGAAGTCAAAAGGGTAGGGTAAAAAGCTTATGGGCGTTGTAATGACGGTATCACAACTTAATAGATATATTTCCTTTAAGCTTAAAGACGACAGAAACTTACAGGGGATTTTGATTAGAGGTGAAATATCAAATTTCACTAACCATGCAAAGACAGGGCATTTTTATTTTACACTTAAGGATAAAGACGGTGCAATTAAGGCAATAATGTTTAATAGCATGGCATCACGGGTTAAGTTTAATGTTTTCAATGGAATGAGCGTTATTGTTTCAGCTAATGTACAGGTATTTGAACGTGATGGTATTTATCAGCTTTATATAAATGATATGCAGCCAGACGGTGTTGGAGCAATGTATTTAGCAGTTGAGCAACTAAAGGAAAAGCTGCTTGATGAGGGTTTGTTTGACGAAGTGCATAAGAAACCACTTCCGATATTTCCAAGTAAAATTGGAATTGTGACATCACCAGATGCGGCAGCTTTGCAGGATATTTTAAATATACTTTCAAGGAGATATCCAATTGCGGAGGTTATTATTTTTCCATGTCTAGTGCAAGGTGTTAATGCAGCAGAGGATATATGCAGACAAATTTATCATGCTGATAATTCAGGACTTGATATTATAATCACAGGCAGAGGCGGCGGCTCACTCGAGGATTTAATGGCATTTAATGATGAGATTGTTGCACGTACTATATTTGAATGCAATACACCGATAATTTCAGCGGTAGGTCATGAAACCGATACTTCGATATCAGATTATGCTGCCGATTTGCGAGCACCAACGCCATCAGCGGCGGCAGAGCTTGCAGTTCCAGATATCCAAACTTTATATGGATATTTGAATGGTTTTGAGAAGTCGTTAAATAAAGCTTTTGAAAGCCTTATTAATATAAAAAGTAGTTTGCTTAAAATAACAGAGCATAGATTAAATGCTATGCTGCCCGAGAATAAAATAAAAACGGGTATGAATGATATAAAAATAAGAGAGGATAGACTTAAAATTGCTATTAAGCATAAGCTGACAAGTGCAAATGCTGCTATATCCGAAAAAGCAGCGTTTTTGGAAAGTCTTAGTCCGCTTAAAATACTTAGCAGGGGATATTCTCTTGTATATAAAGATGATGAACTGATAAAGTCTGCTGACAGTTTGCATACAGACGACAAGGTTATCATTAAACTTAATGACGGTGAGGTTAGTGCTGTCATAAAATAAAGGACGGTTTGATTTATGAGCTTTGAAAAATCCATCTTGCGTTTAGATGAAATTATAAAAAGTCTTGAAAATGGTGATGCAACGTTAGAACAATCTGTAACGCTTTATCAGGAGGGTGTAAAACTCCTTGCTGAATGTAAAACAGAGCTTACAAATGCTGAATTGCTTGTAACTGTTGCAGATGATATAGTTGGTTAATTTAAAACACTCAAGTGTTTTAAATTTTCACGTAGTGCATACTGCAAAGCGGTTAACCAACTATACAGGTATTTGGTGCGAAAAGGAGCATAGCTCCGTTAAAACCCTTTAGGTTTTATAAATTAACGCACTATATGCCACAGGATTAATTTAAGAGGACGGATTACAAAATGATTGGAACGGAATTTATTAATCAGATGGATAATTATGTTCAAATGATTAATACTGAACTTGATGAATACTATAAAAATGCATTAGATGATGTGCAGGAGCAGAAAAGTGTTGTTGAAGCTATGTGGTATTCGCTGTCAGCAGGCGGAAAACGAATAAGACCTATGCTGGTTCTTGAGTTTTGCAGAGTATGCGGCGGTAATACCAAGGATGCTTTATCGGCAGCTTGTGCACTTGAAATGATACACACATTTTCACTTATTCATGATGATTTACCTTGCATGGATAATGATGATTACCGCAGAGGACGACCTTCATGCCACAAACAATATACCGAAGGTACAGCTTTGCTAGCCGGTGATGCACTTGAAAATTATGCATATAATATAGTATTAGAGGATGACAGAATTTCATCGGAGCAAAAGGTAAGCTTGCTAAAATCACTTACAAGAGCTGTTGGTGTAAAAGGTATGATAGGCGGTCAAGTTATTGATACAGAGCATGAGGGTAAGTCTTTTGGTGAAGAATTGCTTTTGAAAATGTATAATATGAAAACAGGTGCTTTGCTTAAAACAGCTTGTGAAATGGGATGTATAGCGGCGAATGGTACGGCTGAGCAGGTTAAAAATGCTGCTTTATATGCTGAAAAGCTAGGACTTGCGTTTCAGATTATTGATGATATACTTGATATTACAAGCTCACAAGAGGTTTTGGGTAAACCTATCGGAAGTGATAAAAATTCTGGTAAAGTAACATATGCCTCATTAAATGGTATTGAAAAAGCTAAAGAAACAGCTGTTAAGCTTACGAATGAGGCAATAGAAATGCTTGGGAATTTTAACGATAATGAGTTTTTAATGTACCTTACGAATTATTTACTTAGCAGAAATTTTTAATCAATAAAATATAGATAAAGAAAAGGATTGTTAATTATGGTAAAGCTTGAGTATAATTATGTGCTTACAACTGCGGTTGTATCTTGGTGTACTGCACAGGTAATAAAAACATTACTGCACCTTTTAAAGACAAAGACATTTAATGCGGAGCGACTTTTTGGTTCTGGTGGAATGCCGAGTTCACATTCAGCACTTGTATGCTCAGCAACAATTGCATTATGCAGAAAATGTGGTGAGGGGTCACCAGAATTTGCATTGATGTTCATTCTTGCAGTGATTGTTATGTATGATGCAATGGGTGTCAGACGTGCAGCTGGTCTTCATGCAAGGGAACTTAATAAAATGAATAAGCTGTTTGTTATAAAAGAAATTTTCACTGCCGATGAAGTTGAGAGAGATAACAAGAAAAAAGAGCTTAAGGAGTTTCTTGGTCATACACCGTTTGAGGTTTTGGGCGGTGCATTGCTTGGTATACTTATTGCTATGATAGTTCCGATAGGTTAAATCAATACTGATTTTGTTTGAATTGCCTGACATAATGTCATGCTTTTCATGATTATATAAAACTTGGAGGTCATGGACTTAGATATGACTGACTTAATTAAGAAACTGGAAAAGATGGCACTTCCTGATGATATAAAAAAGCTTTCTAATAAACAATGCAAGGTTTTATGCGGTGATATCAGACGTGTAATTATTAGCACTGTTATGAAAAATGGCGGACATTTGTCATCTAATTTGGGTACTGTTGAACTAACACTTGCTTTGCATAGGGTGTTTAATTCACCTGATGATAAAATTATATGGGATGTCGGTCATCAGTCTTATACACATAAGATTTTAACAGGCAGACTAGATAGCTTTGGGACACTTCGTAAAGTAAATGGTATTTCAGGGTTTTCAAAACCATCCGAATCTGTTCATGATATTTTTATTAGTGGGCACAGCAGTAATTCCATTTCTGTTGCAGTTGGAATGGCTGATGCTATGAAGCTTAATGGCGATGATGAACACAAAGCTATTGCTGTTATTGGTGATGGTTCATTTACTGGTGGACTTGCTTATGAGGGACTTAATAACGGCGGTAAAAATGATAACCTTATTGTTATAATGAATCATAATGATATGTCAATATCCAAAAATGTTGGTGCCTTTGCAAAGTTTTTAACAACTGCCAGAGGTAATCAGACATATTTAAATACGAAAAAAAGAGTTGAAGAAATTCTTAATAATACGCCTGTTATTGGTGAGCCGATTAAAAACTTGCTTGTATCTTCAAAATCTGCATTAAAAACACTGATTTATCATACTAATATGTTTGAGGATTTGGGGTATGTTTATTTAGGTCCTATTAACGGACATAATTTAGCAGAACTTGAAGAAGCATTAGTTATAGCAAAAAGAATAAAAAAGCCTGTTTTAATTCATGTTAATACTGTAAAGGGCAAAGGATTTAGACCTGCTGAGAAAAATCCTGGTGCATTTCATTCAATTCCAAGCGGTGGATATAAAAAAGAAAATCCACTTAATGCTACATATGAAAGCTATTCCGATTATTTTGGCAAGGAACTGACAAAACTTGCTGAAACCAATGAAAATATATGCGCTGTTACAGCTGCAATGAAATATGGCACAGGTTTACAGCATTTTGCTGCGAAATATCCTGAACGCTTTTCTGATGTTGGCATAGCTGAAGCACATGCAGTTACTTATTGTGCTGCTATGGCTAAGGCAGGAAAAATCCCTGTATTTGCTGTTTATTCAAGCTTTTTGCAGCGTGCATATGACCAATTAATTCATGATGCGGCTATCGATAATCTTCATGTCATACTTGGTATTGACAGAGCTGGATTTGTTGGTGAGGATGGCGAAACACATCAGGGTTTATATGATATCCCGATGCTTAAAACAATACCTAACACATCTATTTATTGCCCAAGCAATACTGAGGAAATGAAGCTTTGTCTTGACACAGCAGTGAACTGTGACAAGGGTATTGTTGCAATCAGATATCCAAAGGGTAATGATGTTTTTTCAGAGTTTAATACTAATATTACAGATAGATATTATCATGAAAACTGTTCATGCGATACACTTGTTATCGGATTTGGACGCATCATGAATAACATTTATTCTGCAAAATCTGATTTAGAGTGTACTGATGCTAAATTTGATGTTTTAAAGCTTGTAAAGGTATTTCCTTTACATGATGATGTTTTTTTTATATGCCAAAAGTATAAGAAAATTGTATTTTTTGAGGAAAGTTCTCGCATGGGTGGTATAGGTGAGTATTTGTTTTCGATACTTGCACAGCATGGATTTAGCGGTGATTACAATATTATTGCAATTGATGGCTTTGTAAAACAGGCATCTATTGATAGCTGCATGAAAAAATATATGCTTGACAGTGAGTCTATAAAAGAAATTATGAGTAATAAAATATAGGGGTTTATCTTTTGAGAATTGATGTTTTTTTAGTTGAAAAAGGTTTGAGCAAAAGTCGTGAATATGCAAAGCAGTTGATTTTAAATAATCAGGTAATTGTAAATGAAAAGGTAGTATCAAAGCCGTCTTTTAATGTCAGCGATAACGATGATGTTAAAATTAGTGGTGAGATATTGCGTTATGTCGGACGTGGTGGTCTTAAGCTTGAATATGCGTTAAAAGCCTTTAATGTTGACTTGATGGGTAAAACTTGCCTTGATATTGGAGCATCTACTGGTGGTTTTACTGATTGTATGCTGCAAAATGGTGCAGCTATGGTTTATGCCGTTGATGTTGGTCATGGTCAGCTTGATGAAAAGCTTGTTGCTGACAGCAGGGTTGTTAATATGGAGGGTACAAACATTAATAGTTTGACATCTGATAACTTTTCTGGTACACTAGGGTTTATTTCAACTGATGTTTCATTTGTATCCCTCACAAAAATTTTACCCAAGATTAAAGAATTGCTGCCATATGGTGAAACAGCGGTATTGCTTATTAAACCGCAGTTTGAGGCTGGAAAATCTGATATTAGCAAAAATGGTATCGTTAAAAACCGCAAAACGCATATTCGTGTTTTAAAGGATATATATGCATTTTGCGTGCAGATTGGTATGGATATTATAAGTCTTGATTTTTCACATATTACTGGCGGTGATGGCAATATTGAGTATCTTGCACATATTTCTCATACACAGGAAAAAAAGAAGTCTTTTGACTTTGACAGAATAACAGAAAATGCATTTACAGCACTAAAAAAATAAAAAATATTTTGAAAGGATGGTCATAAAAAATGAAAGTCGCATTATACCCCAATTTTAGCAAAAAAAATGCACTGTCAACATCCTTGAAAGTGTGTGATATACTGCATAGCTTGGATATTTCTGTCTATGCTGACACAAAATATATTAGTGAGTTTTCAGAGAAAGCTTTTGTTAATTACGGAGATATGTCAACAATTGCAAATGATTCTGATATTATTATAGCAATCGGTGGTGACGGCACTATTATTAAAGCATCTGTTTATTCTGTAAAGTTTGGTAAATCTCTTTTAGGTATTAATACCGGTCATTTAGGATTTATGGCATCAATGGAAATTGATGAGCTTGATAATTTATCGAAGCTTAAAAGTGGCGAATATACAACAGAAAACCGTATGATGATTGACTGCACACTTGAAAATGCTGACGGTACAAGGACTACTTTCAGTGCGTTAAATGATGTTGTTGTGGCACGTTCATGCTCCAAGCTCACTGATTACAGCATATCGACAGATGGAATTGTTGTTAGTTCACTTCGTTCTGATGGTGTTGTTTTTGCAACTCCAACAGGCTCGACTGCATATGCATTATCATGCGGTGGACCAATTATGGAGCCTCGTACCGAATGCATTCAATTTACACCGATATGTCCTCATTCACTTTTTGCGAGGACTATGCTTTTCTCTGCTGACAGAGCATTGGAGCTTGTTCATTTCACAGAAAGTGCTTCATCGGTATACTTTTCTGTTGATGGTGTTGATGGTATTTTGTTTTCAAAGGATGATAAGCTGATAATTTCTAAATCGGAAAAGTATCTGCGACTAATTGATATAAAAGGAAATTCTTTCTTTGATGCGGTTAATAATAAGCTAATGAATGCAATTAAATGATAATTTGTGAGGTTTTATCATATGAAAAAGCAAAGACAGGATAAAATTGTTGAGATAATTGAAAAGTATGAGGTTACAACGCAGGAGATGTTAAAATCATATCTTGAGGCTGAAAATTTAATTGTAACACAGGCAACATTATCTCGTGATATAAATGAATTGAAACTAAAAAAAGAACCAGCATCAAGCGGTGGATATAAATATGTTAAGCCTGTAAAGATACCGCTTGAATGCCCTGCGATATTCAGCGATTCGATTATTGACGTGCTTTATGCCATGAACACTGTGGTTATAAAATGTCATGCTGGGATGGCTCAGGCAACCTGCTCAATTCTTGATAAAATGAACTATCCAGAGATAGTCGGAACAATTTCCGGTGATGATACGATTTTTGCGTTAATGCAGTCGGAAAACGATGCAATGATATTTTCAAGAGATTTAAAGGAACTTGTATTTTCAAAATAACGTGAGGGAAGTTTAAAGTAATGTTAAGTGAACTCTATATTGAAAATTTAGCGGTTATTAAGCAAGCCACAATACCTTTTTCTAATAATTTAAATGTATTTACTGGTGAAACAGGTGCAGGTAAATCTATTTTGATTAACGGTATTAATGCTGTTTTAGGTCGCCGTACTTATAAGGATATTGTTCGTTCAGGATGCGAAAAAGCTGTTATTTCTGCAATGTTTACGGATTTGTCAGTGTATACAAAAGCAAAGCTTGATGAATTAAGCATTGATTACAGTGATAATGAGCTGCTCATTTCTCGTGAAATTTATGCAGACGGAGGAAGTTCAGCAAGAGTTAACTCAAAGCCTGCAAATATTTCATCGGTGCGTGAAATCGGCGCAACTCTTATTGATATTCATGGACAGCATGATAATCAGATATTGATGTATCCTGAAAAACACCTTGAGATTATTGACAACTATTCGGGACTTGAAAAAAATGTTGCTGAATATAATGAAATCTTTAAGAAGCTGCAGGATACAGCAAGAAATCTAAAAAAGCTTACTGCTGATATTCAAAATAAAAATGCTCGCATGGATATACTTAAGAATATCATCAATGATATAGGTTCTCTTGAAATTGATGATGAAAATGAAGATACAATGCTTAATGATGAATATGCACTTGCAAACAACAGCTCAACAATTTCAAATACTATTATTGAAGCAGATGTTTTATTGTCTGGTAATGATGACATTTCTGGTGTGTGTGAAACGCTTGATAATATCATAAATAAGCTGTCACTTCATGTTGATTTACTGCCTGAATTTAATGAAATAGCTAAGCGTCTTGAAAACTCACGCATTGAAATTAGCGATATCAGTGGTGAACTTATTAAAATAAATGATACTATTGATATTGACGCCGAAAGGTTTGCATACATACAAAACAGACGTGAGCAGCTTAACAGTGTTAAACGTAAATATGGTCCTGAATTAAAGGATGTCATGGCGGTTTATAAAAATGCTGTTTTGGAGGCTGAAACTATTGTAAATAGTTCTGAAGAGCTGGAAAAATTAAATAAAGAAAAAAATGCTTTACTTGTTGATGTTACAAATAAAGCAGAGGCGTTATCTGAGCTTAGAATAAAAGCATCGCAGGAGCTTGTTATTAAAATTGAAAGTGAACTGCATTTTCTTGATATGCCGAACGTTCAATTTGTGTTCGAGCATAATGCCGGAAAGCTTACCTCAACAGGTATGGACTCGTTTCAAATGTTATTGTCTGTTAATAAAGGTGAAGATCCAAAGCCTATTGCTAAAATAGCATCGGGTGGTGAACTTTCACGAATTATGCTTGCAATTAAAAATGTCATTGCTGAAAAAGACGATGTGCCTACACTCATTTTTGATGAAATTGATACAGGTGTCAGCGGCAGAGCGGCACAGAAAATCGGTGTCAAGCTAAGGCAGACCTCGAAATTCAGGCAGGTTTTATGTGTAACTCATTTATCACAAATTGCTGTTATGGCTGATAATCATTTGCTTATTCAAAAGGATACTGTTGATGATAAAACCGAAACGACCGTTAAAAAGCTTGATATGGATGAGCGTAAGTATGAAATCGCACGTATTTTAAGCGGTGAGCATATCACTGAAACGTCATTGCAGAATGCTGAAGAACAGCTTTTGTCAAGGGATGAGGTTTGTGACGAGCTGCTTAAAAGGTATAGTGATTAATGAAATTGTATTAGACCTGTTCGAAAACTGTGTTGCGGCATAAAAACGCTCTTTTTTTCCACTCACCCCAAGTTCCCGAACAAGTCTATTGAAATATCGCATGAAATTACATCATGCGATATTTTTTTGAGAAAATTTTCGAATAGCTATTGACAAATTATATTATACGGTGTATAATATAATAAAATGATAAGTAGAGGAGGAGTAAATATGGTATTTCCAGTGAGTGCAGCTTTATTGGATGCATTGGTATTATCAATTGTTGATAAGGAAGATACTTATGGATATAAGATAACACAGGAAATAAGGGAAGCGATTGAAATGTCAGAATCAACGTTATATCCTGTATTAAGACGACTGCTTAAAAATGAATTCCTTGCATCATATGATCAGGAATATATGGGAAGAAACAGACGATATTACAAAATTACAGATAATGGTAAGAAACAGCTTGCGACATACAGAATTGAATGGGGAACTTACAAAGAAAAAATTAATAAGATTATTGAGTTAGATTTTGATGGGAGTGAAATTTGAAAGATAAACTTTCAAATTGGGAGTTTTGTTTATAAATAAAACAAAACATCCTGCTTACTTGTGAAAGGTGGTAATAAATATGACAAGACAGGAATATTTGAGTGAGTTAGATTCTCATTTGATTTCACTTCCTGATGAAGAAAGAGAAATGGCAATTAATTTTTATACCGAATATTTTGATGAGGCTGGATCTGACAATGAGGCATCAGTTATGGATGAGCTTGGAAAACCATTTCAGCTTGCAAAGAGTATTATCAGCGAGCAGTCGGCTTATTCAAAGAGTGAGGTATATATAAAATATCGTGAAAGCAATCCGATTGAGGAAAGCGGCGGTGTATATGTATCTATGAAAAAGGAATCCGTACCTTATAATCCTGTTACCTATACCTCTGCTGCGGCTGTTTCTGATGAGGTTAAAGAACAGATTAATGCTGGCAGTGTTGAACAGGATGTTATGCCTGCTAACACTGTAAAACAGGATGATGCAAACACTAACAATTATCATATTAAATTTGATGATGTTGAACCAAAGTCAATTCCTGAGGAAACTTATACATCTTCAGGTCAAAACACTTATAATCAGAATAATAATGGTTATGATTACAGCTATCAGGATTACAAATCGCCTTTTACTGATACAAAGCCAAAGAAAAAGCATTCATATACAGGACTAAAAATTACATTGCTTGTATTATTTATTGTGTTTATTTTCTGCCCTGTAATCCTTCCTATTATATGTATTATGGCAGGATTTTTAATAATGTGCGTTGTATTGATACTTGCTGCTATTGTTGTGTTTATCTTGGGAATAGTAAAAGTATTTGCAAACCCGCTGACAGGTCTTGGCACTATGTTTGCTAGCTTACTATGTGCAGGTATTGGAATATTGATGTTTGTACCATGCTTATTGTTCTTTGCGAAAACTCTTCCTTGGTTTTTCAAGGGATGGGCAAAGCTAATGAAAGATATATAAGGGGGGAAGGATAATATGTATAAATTTTGCGGAAAGCTTGCAATATTTGGTGTTATACTAACAATGATTGGTGCAGTAGGTGCAGGTATTGTCGGAGCGATAGGATTTGATTTTTCTCAGGCAAATGTTGTTTTATCAGATATAATTGGTGAATATAATGCTTACTCATATGACAATGATGTTTCTTATACAACAATGGCAAACATTGATGTGCCAACTGATTCAATTATTACTTCTGACCCAACTGCTATATTTGATAATATTGAGGTGAATTTTAACGCTGGTTCATTAAGAGTGGAGATAGGTGATGAATTTAAAATTTCTGCTTATGATATAGACATGAATTCATTTTCATATTCATTTGATGAAAATAATACATTGAAAATTGTTTATAATCCAGATTTGACAAAGATATTTAATTACTCATATGGTGATATTTATGTTACACTTCCGGAAAAGGAATATCACTCATTTAAAGTCAATTCAGCAGGCGGCGAATGCTATATTTATGATGTAATTACAGAAGTATTTGATGGAAGTTCAGCAGCAGGTTATTTTTCACTTTCAGAAGTAATTGCTAAAGAATCATGCAAATTTGATATATCAGCATCAAATGGTATGTTTAGCAATTGCTCGTTTAATAATGCTGAATTTAACTTAAATGCAGGTGATATTACCTGCAGTGAATTAGATTTGATCGGTAATACAAAGGTTGACATGAATCTTGGAAAATTTAGCTTAGGTTTTTCCAATCATACAAGAGAAGATTACTATATTACATCAACATCAGTAGGCGGAAGTGTAAATATTGTTGGTGACAGTGATTATGAAGATACAGGTAAAAAGTCTGAAAACACTATTGACATTAATAATAATCTAGGTTCTTGCGACATATATTTTTATTAATATTTAATGATTTAATGGAGGAAATATATTATGAAAAAGTTAACTAAGTCTTCAACTGATAAAAAGCTTTGCGGAGTTTGCGCAGGCGTTGGAATTTATTTGGGCATTGATGTAACATTAGTAAGACTTGTTTGGGCAGTTCTTACATTATGTACAGGTGGTATGGCTGCAATAGCATATCTTATAGCTGCTGTTGTAATGCCATATGATAATGAGGTTTGATTTTTGTAAAGTAGTTTAACGTGAAGGATATACTAGAAAAAATAATAAAAATTGCACAGATGCTCATGCTAGATATTTCATGGCTATTTGTGCAGGAAAGGTATGGGCAATAATATGAATAAATTATCTAAATCTTCTAGCAATAAGAAGTTATGCGGAGTTTGTGCAGGAGTTGCAAATTATTTTAATGTTGATCCAACTGTAATTAGATTAATATGGGCGTTAGTTGCAGTTTTCGGCGGCTTTGGAATTATTCTATATGTTATCGCTGCTCTTGCAATGCCATATGATTATGAGGTCAAAGAATAAATATAATATATCACCGAAATATTCTCCATATCTTAATTGGTATGGAGAATATTTTTATGATAAATGTAAAATATACTTGACATAATAATTTATATGTGTTACAATATGTTCGATGGATTAAGAACATTCAAGTTGAGAGGAGGATTGTATGAATGGCAAAAAATCTACGACTTAAATCTGCACGAGCGTTACTTGACCTTACTCAAGCTGATTTGGCACAAAAGGTTGGAGTAAGCAGGCAGACGATAAATGCGATTGAAAAAGGCGAGTATAATCCTACGATAAATTTGTGTATTGAGATATGCAAAGCTTTAAATAAAACACTTGATGAACTGTTTTGGGAAAATTGATATTTTTAAGAGGTGACTTTAGATGAAAAATGATAATCTGTGGATACCTGATGAAAGGTATAAATTCATTCAGCTAAAAGCTTTTAAGAGTGCGTTTGTTTCTTTCGTGATATATATATTTGTGAATTCTTTCCTTGTAGATATAGATGTTATTTGGTGTGAGCCGATTTATAATACATTAATAGGATTATGTTTTTCGATGCTGATATATAAAATGATAACGATTTATAATGATGCTTATGTATTTGAACATAAGTACAATTTATCGGTTAAAACAAGTATTTTTATAATTGAGGTTTTTTTAGTTCTTGTGGTTTTATTACTGATAATAGGTGATATTGCATTAGATGGTATGCTTACTTACCGTGGAGTATTGTTAGTTATTATAAGTATGTTTACATTTGAAAATGCAGTGTTTATACGCAGAAAAACCAAAACTGATAAAGATGACAATTCCGATGACGATGAATAAAGGAGATAAGGGTTATGACTAGCTTTAAAATGGAAAAATACGAAAAACCTGTTGAACTCATCTTAGATGAAAGACAGATGTCAGAGAAAAACAAGGCATACAAATATGCGTATTTTGTATTTGTCGCATATATCATACTTAATTGCTTACTTTATTATGTTGGTTTTATATGGACTAACAGCCTTATAGGATGTGCTGCTTTAGGTTTTATGCTATCTCAGATTGTGTTTAATAGAATAATAAGAAGAAAAAATGCTTTTACGAATAATGAAGAAATAAGCTTAATGAAAAGAAAAAAATATACTATTCCAACAGTATGTCTAACTTGTCTTTGCTATATATTAATGATTGGTGAGTTGAAGTTTTTTTCTGCTTGGAAATTAACTTTTACAGGAATTGGAATAATCATTACTGTAATTACTGTGATTGAAGAAATTATTGTTTATAGACATTTGAAGAAACAAATTGCAGAAAGTAAAGAAATGAGTGAATAAAATGGCTAACAAATATTATGATGAGTTATATCCACAGTATGCTTTTGATGAACGACAAAGGCTAGAGCGATATAAAGCATATAAATATGCATTTTTTACAGCAGTATTATACTTTCTGATAAATGCAGTTTTATATCAACTTAATATTGTGTGGATAGATAGTGTTTCTTATAATGCATTGGCTGGATTTTACGTTTCAATGCTAGTTTTTAAGTGTATGTCAATATTTAAAGATGCATATAATAATACACCACAAAAATTAAAAACACATAAGATTTTTGTGGTTATGTGTATTGTGGTTGATGTTGTTTTTGGTGCAATTTTTATTAGGGATTATGTTAAAAATAATACACTCGAAAATAATTTTATTTATATAGTTATGTTAATTTCATTTTCAATTGAGGAGTATTTTTATTACTTCCGCTTGAAAAAAATATATAAGTATAATATGCAGTCAGACATGGAAGATGAAAATGAATAATTGCAAATCCACCTGATGTGTGGTATAATGGTAAAGAATTATATCATACATCAGGAGGTTTTTTTCATATGACTGATATGAGTTTTGAAAAATTACAGGGTGGAATAGAAATATGCGTGACTAAGGAGCATAAATTCGGGACAGATGCTTTTTTGCTGGCAGATTTTGCAGAGCCACGCCATAAAGATAAGGTATGCGATTTAGGAACAGGGTGCGGAATTATACCTATTCTAATGCAGATAAAATATGCACCGTCACAAATTTACGGTGTCGATATACAAACACAGGCTATTGAGCAGTTTAATATTACAGTAGAAAAAAATAATCTCGAAAATATCACTCCTGTGTGTGCTGATTTAAAGGAATTGTGGGTGGATGCTCCTAAGTCACAGCTTGATGTTGTGACTTGCAATCCACCATATAAAGCATCAAATGCAGGGATTGAAAGCGAAATGACTGCACAGAAAATTGCTAGACATGAGATACTTTGTAATATTGATGATGTATGCAAGGCTGCCAAAAAGCTCCTAAAATTCGGTGGCAGACTTTGTATATGCAATCGTCCTGAACGTCTTGGGGATGTTATTACTGCTATGAAAAATAATAACATTGAACCGAAAAAGTTACGCTTTGTCAGTAAAACTCCTGATGATGCACCATGGCTGTTTTTGATCGAGGGTAAGCTTGGAAGCAAGCCGTTTATGAAAGTTTTACCTCAGCTTTATGTTAAAGGTGAGGATGGATTTTCTGATGAATTGCTGTCTATTTATGGAATAAAATAATTGATATGCAATAAATTTAATTGTAGGTGTGAATTGTGTTCGCCCTTACATTATTTTATAAGGAGTAACAAAATAAATGAGTGGAAAATTATATGTTGTCGGAACACCAATCGGCAATCTTGGAGATATTACATACCGTGCTGTTGAAACGCTTAAAAATGTTGATTTTATATGTGCCGAGGATACTCGTGTTACGGTAAAGCTGCTTAATCACTTTGAAATAAAAAAACAGCTTGTGAGTTATCACGAGCATTCATCAAGGACTATTTCTGATGGAATTCTGCAAAGACTCGAATTGGGAGAAACCTGTGCTGTTGTATCAGATGCTGGCATGCCTTGTATATCCGACCCGGGAGAAGATTTGGTTAAACTATGTTATGAGCGAAATATACCAATAGAGGTTGTACCAGGACCGACAGCAATGGCGTCTGCTGTTGCGATAAGCGGGCTATCAACATCACGTTTTTCTTTTGAGGGATTTTTATCAGTAACCAAAAAGCAAAGATATAGTCATTTAGAGGATGTAAAAAAATGTACCAATACGCTTATATTTTATGAAGCACCGCATAAGTTAATTGCAACTCTTGAGGATATGCTTGAAGCTTTAGGTGACAGAAATATTTCGATATGCCGTGAGTTAACAAAGATACACGAGGAAGTTATTAGAACAACAATTTCGGGTGCACTTGAGTATTATACTGAAAGAAGTCCAAGAGGGGAATATGTGCTTATCGTCGATGGTTATAAACAGGATGAAAATGAAGATGAAATAACTATCGAGAATGCAATTTTACAAGTAAAAGCACTTATAGATAACGGTACAAAGGCAGTTGATGCCTGCAAGGCAATTGCAAAGGAAACAGGCTATAAAAAGAGTGATTTATATTCGGCATTACAAGATTAAAATAAAAAGCTGTCCGAAATAAAAATCGGACAGCTTAAATTTTTTATTAAATAATGTCTGCTGAATAATTCAAATGCAAGGTTTTTGAGTATTTATGCGAAAAAACCTTGCAAGCAGACGTCAATCAAGTGTAAGAACAATTCCGTGAAAAACGGAATTGTTCAGTACGAATTAAATAATACTTAAAAGAACACCAGCAGCAACAGCAGATCCTATAACACCGGCAACGTTTGGTCCCATAGCGTGCATAAGCAGGAAGTTTGTAGGGTCTTCTTGTGCTCCGACCTTTTGAGATACACGAGCAGCCATAGGAACGGCAGAAACACCTGCAGAACCGATAAGCGGATTAACCTTACCCTTAGTAACAACATACATAATCTTGCCGAATAGTACGCCGCAGGCAGTACCAAGCGAGAATGCAATTACACCAAGGACAATAACCTTTAAGAACTTAGTATTGATAATTTTGTCAGAGGTTGTAGTCGCACCAACAGAAATACCAAGAAATATTGTAATGATATTCATAAGCTCATTTTGTGCGGTTTTACAAATTCTGTCAACACATCCACTTTCTTTAAACAAGTTACCAAGCATTAGCATACCAACAAGCGGAGTAGCGGATGGCACAAGAAGTGAAATAATCAATGTAACAGCGATTGGGAATATAACCTTTTCAGTCTTTGAAACTTCTCTTAACTGTCCCATAACAACGCTACGTTCTTTTTTAGTTGTAAGCAGTTTCATTATAGGCGGCTGAATGATAGGTACAAGTGCCATGTAAGTGTATGCAGCAAGTGCAATTGTACCTGTATCAATATCGAATGAGCCTTTACTTAAAAGGCGGCTTGAAACGAAAATTGAAGTTGGACCATCAGCACCGCCGATGATTGCAATTGAGCCAGCTTCTTCTGGTGAGAAACCAAGAAGTGCAGCGCCAACAAATGTAAAGAAGATACCGCCCTGTGCAGCAGCACCTAAAAGGAAACTCTTAGGGTTTGCAATGAGCGGACCAAAGTCAGTCATACAACCAATGCCAAGAAAGATTAGTGGTGGATAAATCTGAAGTTTTACACCGAGGTATAAAAGGTCAAGCAATCCGCCCTCATGAAGAATTCTTCCGAATTCAAGTGATTTACCGCCGCTGATATCAAAAAGTTCAGGGTGGTACATTCCGCTTAAAGGAAGGTTTGTTAACAGCATACCAAATGCAATTGGAAGCAAAAGCAATGGTTCAAACTCTTTTTTGATTGCAAGGTATAAGAATACAAATGAAATAAGTATCATAATTAATGACGGTATTGTCATATTCTTAATACCTGATTCATTCCATAAATCAACAAGAGTGTTTAGAAATTCATTCATTATATGTAACCCTTTCTAAATAAAATATAAATTAAAAAATGGAAGTGCTTTCGCTTAATCCTTTGTTGCCCCAAGCAGTTCTGCGTGATGTCTTTTGAGATGCCTTTTTGATGCCTGCGAGTTTGTAATCAGGGGACATTGCAGCAACAGCAGCAGCGATAACAGCAACGGTTTCATCGCTTATACCATCTTCAATCTGTGGAGCTGGGGTTTGTACAGCAGTTGTTTTAATTGGTTCAGCATTTGCAGCTGCAGATGTTTTTTTAGTTTCAATAGCCTCAAAAATCTTACCAAGACCAGTAACAAGTAAAATCAGCAATACTAGACCGATAAAAACAACTACAAAACCAGTAATAACTACGGTTGTAACATAGCTTCCTTCCATTTGCATAAAAAATTCTCCTTTAGCTCAATAATTAATATCTATTATACCTTATTTTCTCATAAATTGCAACTAGATTTTTGTATAATTTTGAAAGTTTAAGATTTAATACACATTTTCAAACCTTTTTTATCGATAAAATAAAAATATGAGAATTATATAAAAAATAATTCTAGATTTATTAATAATATATCTAATATGTATAGCTATAATTATGTAATACAATAAAAATAGGAGTGGATAGTATGGAAACAGAGATACTAACATTTAATGAAATACAAGAACAGGGAACTACATTTTTTACAAAACTATGGGAGTCGTTTGTAGCTTACATACCGACATTGCTGGTTGCATTGGGATTGTTTATCATAGGCACAATAATAAATAAAATTGTAATGAAGCTGCTTTCAAAAGGGTTAAAGCGCAGCAGATTAGATGTAACGATACATTCGTTTTTAAAGTCCTTAGTGAAAGTTGTGCTATATTCCGTAGTGATAATAATGGTTCTGTCGCTGCTCGGAATACCAATGACATCTATAATAACCGTTGTTGGCTCAGCAGGACTTGCGATTGGACTTTCAATGAAAGACAGCTTATCAAATGTTGCGGGTGGAATGCTGATATTATTCGAAAAACCATTTAAAAAAGATGATTTTATTGATATAAACGGTATATCAGGAACTTGCAAGGAAATATCTATACTTAATACAAAATTGCGTACAGCAGATAACAAAGTAATATATC
Organism: Oscillospiraceae bacterium; assembly: GCA_031550725.1. GTDB lineage: Bacteria > Bacillota > Clostridia > Oscillospirales > Ruminococcaceae > UBA946. Next base: position 1,137 of record JAVBOH010000006.1, on the reverse strand, counting down.
TGCCTAACGGAAGTGTCGCTAATGCGACAATAATTAATTACAGTCAGATGCCAACAAGACGTATTGAATGGACATTCAGCATATCATATGACAATGATTTTCGCAAAGCAATAGGGGTTATTCAAAATATTGCAAATACCCATGAAAAGATAAATTCATCACCTGAGCCATTTGTGCGTGGAGCGGCGCTTGGTACAAGCTCTGTGGATATTATAGTAAGAGTTTGGGTGAATTCATCTGATTATTGGGATGTTTATTATGATATGGTTGAGCTTATAAAGGAAGAATTTGATAAAGAGGGAATTACAATTCCATATAATCAGCTAGATGTACATGTTATAAAATAAGGTGGGTACAGTGATTTCATTGATATAAAAAATAAAATAAAAAAAATTAAAAAAACCCTTGACAAAGTGATTGATATGTAGTATAATAAATATCGTCGTTAAGGAACAAATACTTGATGACGATTGATGGGAGCATAGCTCAGCTGGGAGAGCATCTGCCTTACAAGCAGGGGGTCATAGGTTCGAGCCCTATTGTTCCCACCATCATGGTCTGGTAGTTCAGTTGGTTAGAACGCCGCCCTGTCACGGCGGAGGTCGTGGGTTCGAGTCCCATCCAGATCGCCATTTTTTCTTTAAAGAAAAACATATGCGGATTTAGCTCATCTGGTAGAGCGCCACCTTGCCAAGGTGGAGGTAGCGAGTTCGAGCCTCGTAATCCGCTCCATTTTTTCTTTAAAGAAAAAATATTTTTTAGTTATATTATAATAAATGCAATCATATATTATAATATGTTATGTGGGGCGCTATAGCCAAGTGGTAAGGCGTGGGTCTGCAACACCCTGATCCCCGGTTCAAATCCGGGTGGCGCCTCCAAAGAATTTATTTCTTTATAAAAACCTGTTGATTTTTTCAACAGGTTTTTATTTTTTACTATATCCTCAATATATTCCAAAAGAAAAACCGTAGGCTTGAACCTACGGTTTAATTTTTGTATACGAAAACCCCGTGCTAGGCACGGGGTTCAAAAAAGCTTTAGCGATGAGTCTTTAACAAAATACCTCCAAGTGGTATAATAAAACTACGGTCTGGCCAACTGTAGAAAAATAAAACCAAAATGGAGGTAATCAAA
>JAVBOH010000030.1:0-8433 GCA_031550725.1 Oscillospiraceae bacterium | reverse complement strand
CAATATAACAAAAATATGTCAATATAAAATTTTAAAATATTTGATTTTAATTTTAATTATTTATTTTAAATAATAATTTTTAATTTTTTGTTAATTTATATTATTTAAAACAAAAAAATCTATCTTTTAAAGACAGATTTTATTTTTTAAATTTATAGAGAACCTTAAAAGAATTTTTAGCATAAAATAAATTAGTTAAATATAAAAGTAATGGTGGGAGATGATGGATTCGAACCATCGAAGTCGTAGACAACAGATTTACAGTCTGCCCCCTTTAGCCACTCGGGAAATCTCCCATTTTTGTTTTCTGGAGCTGGTGGAGGGACTTGAACCCACGACCTATTGATTACAAATCAATTGCTCTACCAACTGAGCTACACCAGCTTAAATATTCAATATTATATTAATTTTAAACGTTCTTTCCAAACGACTTAATTATTATATCACATCGAACGCTCGATGTCAAGTGAAATATTTAAGATTTACAAATTGTTCATTTTATTATTTTCTTTAAAAAAGAAAATGGTCGGGGCGACAGGACTTGAACCTGCGGCATCTTGGTCCCAAACCAAGCACTCTACCAAACTGAGTTACGCCCCGTTCGTTGACGTTGCACACATAGAATTCCTAACATTGTGTGCTTTAGAATATAAGCCCTATTTTCTTAACTCTGCGCTTGCGTCATCAAACAGCTTTATTAGTATACAACAGTTATGAAAAAAAGTCAATAGGTTTTTTTATAATTAACAAAACGTTCACATACAAAAGCATTGTTGCATAATAACACCCCCTACCTATTTATAAGTATTTACAGTTATTCGTTTTTAGCAAATATTTAGCAATCACTTTGTTGCAAAATGGTGGCGAGTGTGTTATAATGTAAAGCATAGTTTTGATGTTTTAAGGAAGTGATTAGGTGCAGATAAAATTGTTCAGTGATATGATAAATAAGGAACTTTCTTTTATCATGCCCCGTGCATTAATTCTGGACGGCATCATATTTATAGCGACGCTCCCCATATATAAATTAGGATGGGAAATACCTATCGGACTTCTTTTGGGTACATTTGTAATGCTCTTGAATTTCGTCATTTTAGGGTTATCTTCCGAGAGAGCTGTGGAAAGGCCCATGGGTTCTGCAAAAAGATATATGTTTTTATCATATCTTTTGCGATTTGGCATCATGGCAGTGCTTTTTATGTGTGCGATTAAATGCTCATACATTAATTTGTTTGCTGCAATAATCCCGCAGTTTTTTCCTAAAGTTATTTATACGTTGGATGCGGCGTTTAAAAACAGGAAGGGAGGTTAAATTTCATTGGATAATTTCAGCATTGAAGGTCCTCGTATAGTCTTTAGGCTTACATTTGGCGGATTAACACTTAACATAACAGAAACACTGTTCAACAGCTGGATTGTTATGATTATTATTTCTGCACTTGTAATATGGCTTGGAAGCAATCTGAAAAGAGTTCCTACAACTAAAAGGCAAGCTGTTGCCGAAATGGCTGTAAACTTTATGAACAAGTTTGTAGATGAAAATCTTGGTACAGGACTTCGCAAATATTATGCACCTTATCTGACTGCCATTTTTATTTTTATACTTTTGGGTTCGTTGATAGGTTTGCTTGGTTTCAGGGCTGTACCATCCGACATAAGTTTTACCGGATCACTTGCGGCAATGACGTTTGCAATGATTTTATACAACAAAATCAAATACAACGGAATTGGCGGATACTTAAAAGGTCTTGCATCTCCTCCGATACTTACGCCATTTAACATTCTCAGCGAATTTGCGACACCTGTTTCCATGGCAATGCGTCTTTTCGGTAATTTATCAGGCGGCGGTATCATCACAGCGCTGATTTATACTGCATTAGCAGCGGCGAGTGCTGCGCTGTATGGATTAATCGGATTGTCGTCCGAGGTTTACTACTTTAATATTTTTCAGGTCGGTGTACCGGCTGTGCTGTCAATTTATTTTGACTTGTTCTCAGGCGTTATCCAGTCATATGTATTTATTATTTTGACACTTGCTTATATTAAGAATGGCAAGGAAGGATAATACATAGTTTTTGTTTAATATGATGCTATATTAATAATATTATTTTTTATATTTTATGGAGGTTATTTATCATGGATTACAGTAATGAAGCTTTATTGAATGCACAAGCAATCGTTTTAGCAGGTCAGGGTATTGGCGCTGGTCTTGCACTTATCGCTGGTATCGGTCCTGGTATCGGTGAAGGTTACGCCGTTGGTAAGGCTATTGAAACTATTGGCAGACAGCCTGAAATCAAGGGTGTTGCAACATCAACAATGTTTATCGGCTGTGCTATCGCAGAAACAACCGGTATCTACGGATTTATTGTTGGTCTTATTCTATTGTTCGCTAATCCATTCCTAAAGCACCTTGGTCAGTAAATTTTTAAGACTGTCGTCTTAGAAATTGTGAGTTGTGCTATGCAAAACTCAATCAAATGTTGAATTAGATTTTAGGAACAGGAGGCAGTAAACATATGGAATATGAATATATGGACTTTCTGTCATTCACACCCACTACTATCATTGGTACGCTGCTTAATGCTTTGATATTATTTTTAATTATTAAGCATTTTCTATTTGATAAGGTTAATGCCGTTTTAGAAGAACGCAAAAATGCTGTTGCTAAAACTTATGAGGAGGCAGATGCTGCTTTAAACAGTGCAAAGAGCATGGAGGTTGAATATACCGAAAAGCTTTCTGCTGCTAAGGAAGAATCTGCTGAAATCGTTAAGAATGCTACTAAAAAGGCACAGGTTAGATATGATGAAATCGTATCGGAGGCTAAGGATGATGCTCATGGTATCATGGAAAAAGCCAATGCCGACATCGAAAAGGAAAAGAAACGTGCTGTTAATCAGATTAAGGATGAGATTTCCGATATCGCTATGTCTATCGCTGAAAAGGTTGTTGTAAAAGAACTTGATGCGAAATCACATGAAAAGCTTATCGAGGATTTCATTAATGAAATTGGTGATGTAACATGACAGGCTCGGTAGAAAAAGTGTATTCAGATGCTTTGTTTGAACTAGCAGCTGAGCAGGGTATGTCTGATGAAGTTTATGAGGAGTTAAACACTATTGCACAGATTTTCAGGGATAACCCTGAATTTGCAAAAATGCTTAATGCTCCGACTGTGAGCACTGATGAAAAGGCTGATGTCATTGCTAATGTTTTCAAAGGTAAAACATCCGAGCTGACATATAACCTTATGTGCGTGCTTACTGATAAAAGACGTATCACATACCTTCCTGCCATTGCTGATAGTTATAAAGAGCGCTGGTATGATATGAAAAACATTGTCGAGGTTAAGGTTACCACAAGCGTGCCTCTTAATGAAACTCTTAAGGCTAAGCTTAAGCTCAAGCTGGAAGCGGTTTATAAAAAGAGTATCATTCTTGAGGAAGCTGTTGACGAAAGTATTATCGGCGGTATTGTTATCAATTATGGCAACACCATGCTTGATGGTACTGTTAAGTCAAAGCTCGAATCCATGCAAAAGCAAATTAAGAATTTTATTGCATAAGATGAATATGTAAAATTTGCTTTGCAAATTAAGAATTTTATTACATAAGATGAATATGTAAAATTTTGCTTTGCAAATTAAAAATTTATTGCATAAGGCATATATTAGTTTGCTTTGCAGATACGTATAAACAAGCGTATCACAATAATTGTAATGATGAATGAAAGTTGGTGTAATAATGAATTTACGCCCAGATGAAATAACAGGTATAATTAAAAGTCAGATTAAGAATTACAGCAATAAGATTGAATTAACAGATGTTGGTACAGTTGTTACTGTTGGTGATGGTATTGCTCGTGTTCATGGTCTTGAGAAATGTATGTCGGGCGAACTTCTTGAGTTTGAGGGTGGCGTTTATGCTATGGCTCTTAACCTTGAGCAAGATTTTGTCGGTGCTGTTATGCTTGGCTCTGATGCGGAAATCAAAGAGGGCGACACTGTAAAGAGAACAGGCAATATCGTTTCTGTTCCTGTTGGTGATGCACTTCTCGGAAGAGTTGTAAACTCTCTTGGTCAGCCTATTGATGGTAAGGGTACTATCCTTACTGATAAAACAATGCCTATTGAAAAGATTGCCCCAGGTATTATCACTCGTAAAAGCGTTAATAGACCTTTGCAGACTGGTATCAAGGCTATCGACTCCATGATTCCAATCGGACGTGGTCAGCGTGAGCTTATTATTGGTGACCGTCAGACTGGTAAGACTGCAATAGCTCTTGATACTATCATAAATCAAAAAGGACAGGATGTTATTTGTATTTATGTCGCTATCGGTCAGAAACGTTCAACCGTTGCTAACGTTGTTGACACTCTTGAAAAGAACGGTGCTATGGACTACACAATTGTAGTTTCATCAACTGCATCCGAGCTTGCTCCTTTGCAGTATATTGCTCCTTATTCTGGCTGTGCTATGGGTGAATACTTCCTTGAACAAGGCAAGGATGTGCTTTGTATTTATGACGACTTGTCAAAACATGCAGTTGCATACCGTGCATTGTCACTTCTGCTTAAGCGTCCTCCAGGACGTGAAGCATATCCGGGTGATGTTTTCTATCTGCATTCACGTTTGCTTGAACGTGCATGTAACCTGAATGAGAATTACGGCGGCGGCTCATTGACTGCTTTGCCTATCATTGAAACTCAGGCAGGTGACGTTTCCGCATATATCCCAACAAACGTTATCTCAATCACAGATGGTCAGATATTCCTCGAAACGGACCTTTTCAACTCAGGCGTTCGTCCTGCTGTTAACCCTGGTATCTCCGTATCACGAGTTGGCGGTTCGGCTCAGATTAAGGCTATGAAAAAGGTTTCTGGTTCGCTAAAGCTTACATATTCACAGTATCGTGAACTTCAAGCATTCTCACAGTTTGGGTCTGACTTGGATAAGGATACAAAAGAAAGACTTGCTCTTGGTGAGCGTGTTGTTGAAGTTCTCAAGCAGAACAGAAACTCACCTCTAACCGTTGAAAATCAGGTTATCATTATTTATGCTGTTACAAATGGCTATTTAAGGGATATCGAACTTAAATATGTTTCTGATTTTGAGCATGAGCTATTTGAATACGTGTCCGATTCACATCCTGATATTATTGAATCTATTAAGTCAACTAAGGATTTAACTGCTGACAATGAAGCTGCTCTTAAGGAAACACTTGATGATTTCGTTAAGAAGTTTTTAGCAGATAAATAATTAATAATCATTAAATATATGTAGGGGTGATTATTAGTCGCCCGCAAATGTGATGTTCTTTCGGGCGATGCGCCACAGCGTTATAGTCGCCCCTACATTAAAAAATGACACTGGTTGATTTAATATAGATTTTAGAAAGGAAGGATATGAATTGGCAACAGGCAATATGAAGGACATTAAACGCCGCATAAAAAGCGTTGAATCCACAAAACAGATTACAAATGCTATGCAGCTTGTTGCATCATCAAAGCTTAGAAAAGCCAAGGAAAAAGCTGATAATGCACGCCCTTTCTTTAATGCCCTATATGATACAATGTGCGAAATTCAATCGGAAAATCAGAACTTCTTTTCTGCTTTTACTGCAAAGAAAACAGAGGTAAAGACTACCTTACTAATTGTTATTGCAGGTGACAGGGGGCTTGCAGGCGGCTTTAACGGAAACATCCTTAAGCTTGCACAAGCTCGTATCGATGAAATCAAAGCTACGTCATCAGTCAGAATACTTGCTATCGGCAAAAAGTCGTATGAGTATTTTACTAAACGTGGATATGATGTCATTGATTCCTATATCAACATAGGCGAGAGTATGAAAATTCACATTGCTTCAGGAATTTCCGATAAGATTATAACTCCATATAAAAACGGTGAGTTCGACAGTGTGGAGCTTTTCCACACAGAATATGTTTCGCCGCTTGTACAGACAGCATCCTCACGAAAGATTTTTCCTATTGATGTTGAAGTAACAGCAAAAGAGGGTACTTTCAAGGAACTGCCTATATATGAGCCATCCGCTGAGGATGTTTTTAATTCCATAGTGCCCAAATATATAACAGGTATAATTTTTGGTGCGGTCGTTGACAGCTTTGCATCAGAGCAGGCTGCACGTCGTATAGCTATGGAGAGCGCTACTGATAATGCAGACGAAATGATTTCAGGTCTTTCACTTATTTATAACCGTGCAAGACAGGCTTCCATTACTCAGGAAATCACTGAAATTGTAAGCGGGTCTTCTGCGCAAGAATAAATCTAAGTATGATGAGGTGATTATTAAATGCCTGAAAAAAATATCGGCAAGGTAGTACAGATAATCGGTGCGGTAGTAGACATCAAATTCTCCAAGGAGAACCTACCAAATCTTTTAAACGCTATTGAAATTGATAATAGTGGTAATACACTTGTTTGTGAGGTTGCACAGCATATCGGCGACGATGTTGTCCGCTGTATCGCTATGTCAACTACTGACGGTCTTGTTCGTGGCGTTGAGGCTATTGATACAGGAAAGTCTATTACAGTTCCTGTCGGCAAGGAAACTCTGGGAAGAATATTTAATCTTCTCGGTGAGCCTGTTGACAACAAGCCTGCACCTGAAACTAAGGACCGCTGGACTATTCATCGTGAGGCTCCATCCTACGAAGAACAGACCGCATCCAATGAAGTTTTGGAAACAGGCATCAAGGTTGTTGACCTTATCTGTCCTTACCTAAAGGGTGGTAAAATCGGTCTCTTTGGTGGTGCGGGTGTTGGTAAAACAGTTCTTATTCAGGAGCTTATTAACAACGTTGCTAATCAGCATGGTGGTATTTCTGTATTTACAGGTGTTGGTGAGCGTACCCGTGAGGGTAACGACCTTTATAACGAAATGACGGAATCAGGAGTTATTGACAAGACTGTACTTGTTTACGGTCAGATGAATGAGCCGCCAGGGGCTAGAATGAGAGTTGGTCTTTCAGGGCTTACAATGGCTGAATACTTCCGTGATGTTGAAGGACAGGACGTTCTTTTATTCATCGATAACATTTTCCGTTTTACACAGGCAGGTTCTGAGGTTTCAGCACTTCTAGGCCGTATGCCGTCTGCGGTTGGTTATCAGCCAACTCTTGCAACTGAAATGGGTGCTTTGCAGGAACGTATCACATCCACAAACAAGGGTTCAATTACTTCCGTTCAGGCTGTTTATGTACCTGCGGATGACCTTACTGACCCTGCACCTGCAACAACATTTGCTCACTTGGATGCAACAACAGTACTTTCAAGAAGTATTTCTTCCTTGGGTATTTTCCCTGCGGTTGACCCACTTGACTCAACTTCTCGTATACTCACTCCTGAAATAGTTGGTAATGAGCATTATGAGGTTGCACGCAGCGTACAGAACATTTTGCAGAGATATACCGAACTTCAGGATATCATTGCTATCATGGGTATGGATGAGCTTTCTGATGAAGATAAGCTAACTGTATCAAGAGCAAGAAAAATTCAGCGTTTCCTTTCACAACCATTCAGCGTTGCTGAACAGTTTACCGGTATGGAGGGCAAATATGTACCTCTAAAGGAAACTATTCGTGGATTTAAGGAAATTATTGAGGGACTTCATGATGATATCCCAGAGTCAGCATTCCTATTTGTTGGTACAATTGAGGAAGCGGTTGAAAAAGCAAAAGCAACAGCTGAAAACTAAAGGAGGGTGCGTTTAAATGGCAACTCCATTTACTCTAAGTGTTGTTACACCTGAAAAAGTTTTCTTTGACGGTGAAACCACACAGATTATTGTCAGAACATCTAATGGCGACATTGGTATTCTTGCAGGACACACAAGTCTTGTTGCAAGTTTACCGTCTGGTCCGCTAAAGGTTAAAACTGAGGATGGCACATGGAAAATTGCTGCTATTTCCACAGGAGTTCTTAAAGTTGGCAAAAACAAGGTATCAATCCTTGCTAATGCAGCTGAATGGGCTGATGAAATCGATCTCGACTGGGCAAAACGCTCAGAAGAGGATGCACGCAGCAGACTAAAGCAATATGAGGCAGGACGTGAACACGATATTGCCGAAATTAAGCTTCAGCGAGCTATAAATAGAATAAGTGTTAAATCTATGGCTGGCAAATAATATAGTCGACGATATTATTTGTTATGAATATAGAAAAAAGCATGGTATACCACGTTCTTGAGTATACCATGCTTTTGTTTTATGAAAAAGTATATGTTTATATTGCATCTGATTATTGTATGGCAGGGGCTTTGCTCCTGCCGTGGTTGTATACGAAAACCCCGTGCTAGGCACGGGGTTCAAAAAAGCTTTAGCGATGAGTCTTTAACAAAATACCTCCAAGTGGTATAATAAAACTACGGTCTGGCCAACTGTAGAAAAATAAAACCAAAATGGAGGTAATCAAA
>JAVBOH010000029.1:0-4392 GCA_031550725.1 Oscillospiraceae bacterium | reverse complement strand
TAAACGTTTAATTGTTGTAGCTCAATGAATTAACATATAATAGATATATCGTTTAATCTATAAAGTAAAAATGATGTCAAAATCAGACATCATAAAGCAGAACCGATAATTTGTGATAATGTCACAGATTATCGGTTCTTTTAAATTTATGCTAATGCTCATTATAATTGATAGCTTTGATATTGTTCTTTGCATACCACTATTAGTAATCATACTTATTGCAATTTTAGTGTGTATGGTTTTGCTTTCGAAACTATCGAAAAAATAAATCTGATATGGTATATTAAATAAATTATTTCTCTAGTTATTATATAAGGCAGCAATATCAAGTATTTTACGTTTCATTTCTGCACGAATGTGTAACGGCTCTAAGCACTCACATTTATTTCCAAAGCTTAAAAGCATATCATAATGGTATTCATTTTCAACAATAGGAAAATTAACAATATAATACTCGTCACCATCTGGTGAAAAATTTTCATAGGAACAAAAATCAAGTACCCTGTCCATGATAGATTTATGAATACGAATTTTGATTATTGTTTGCATAGTTGTTAAAATATCAGTAAAATCCAACTGTGGCTTTTGATAATCTCGTGGTGTAAAAGTTAAATCATGCATTTGTAAACTTGACATCCGTGATAATCTAAATAAACGAAAATCATTTCTTTTATTGCAATAGCCGTTTAAATACCAATGATTACTTTTAAATACAAGCTGATAAGGCTCAACTTTTCGTGTGGCTTTATCAGCATGTAGAGCTATATATTCAAATGAAAGTAGCTTATTTTCTTGTAAAGCAGATTTGATGATCTCTAAATATGCTTGCATATTGCTGCCACTCATCCACGAACTTAAATCTATATATATTTGATTAACTTTAAATTCAATGTCTTTCGCTCTGTCGGCTGGGATAAAACTCTTGACTTTCGCAAGTGCATTTACGAGTTCATCACCTCGAATCATGTTTGAAAGACTGGAAAGTCCCATTAGTATAGCAGAAATATCGGTAGTTGAAAAAATCTTTTTATCAACTTTGTATTCTGGCATGATTTCAAAGCCACCACCAACTCCTGATGTAGAGCAAATCGGGATGCCAGCCATGTTAATAGTGTCTATATCACGGTAGATTGTACGTGGTGAAACTTCAAACATGTCTGCTAACTCCTGTGCACCTATACGTTCTTTTTCAAGCAGTATCATTATAATGCTGACAAGACGATCAATTTTCATATGACTTCACCTCTTTGAATTTCTTTTTATCATTATACATTGTTGCCATATAGTTGTCAACAACAATAAGGTATAATAGAAAGATAAACAAACAATTCTGTTTGATTAGCAAATTAAATACAAAGAGAATGGAGAAAATTTTATGTTTAATGTCTATGTTTATGTCCTCGATACTTTAGCTGATTGGGAGTTGGGTTATGTTACTTCGGAGCTTAATTCTGGTCGCTTTTTCAAAAGCACCATACCATGTGTGTCGCTTAAAACTGTTAGTTGCTCTAATGAGCCAATTAAAACAATGGGTGGAATGACAATAGTGCCTGATTGCTTAATTGATGATATTTTAGCAAGTGAAAAAAGCGTTCTCATATTGCCAGGTGCAAATACTTGGAACGACTCAAAGCATTGCGCTATTATTGAAAAAGCAAGCGAATTGTTATCATTAGATGCAACTGTATGTGCAATTTGTGGCGCGACAACAGCACTTGCAAACTATGGAATATTAGATAATCGATCGCATACAAGCAATGGCGTTGGCTTTCTTGATATGGTTTCGCCAACCTATGAAGGACAAAGCTTTTATATTGACATACCATCAGTAGCAGATAACAACCTTATTACTGCAAGTTCCACTGGAGCTTTATTATGGGCAAAACAAATTATTGAACATTTAGGTGTTTTTGAATCTAACACATTGGATGCTTGGTATAAATATTTCAGTACTGGAAACCCTGAACATTTCTTTGCATTAATGCAAACTTAGCCGTCTCAAAATGATAACTGATTCTTTGGGCTATTAACAGAGGTTTAATAGTAGTTGAAATATTCTATAATACTGATTTCAATTTAAATGAATTTATTAATGTAAACAGCACAATGACTATTTACCAAAGCCATTGTGCTGTTAATTATTTATTCAGTATCACAAAATCAAATGGCATACCATGTCCAGGGTAAATCTTTTTGATAGAATAAGATTTTATTATATCAATACTCTTGTCAAGCATATCAAAATCCATTGCATTTGGTGCTATTTTAGGCTTTTTAAAATTTGCAAATAAATCACCACAGATTAAATTGTGCTTGTTACTTAATAAACCAATTGAACCTAATGTATGACCTGGAAGATGAATTATTTCACCCTCAAAACCATAATCAGACAGCTTAAAATCGTCATCAATTAATATATCAGGAGAAAAAGTTTTGAAAGAGGATATAGTATTAACAGCAATTTTATAGAATGTATTTTTCATAAGCTTCGCTGTTATTCTAAACATTAATGATCTGTAATTCAAACTGCTCATAAAATCATCATATGTAGGATTTTCAATCAAATACGCATCATCTTTGTGAATTGCAATTTTTGTATGATATTTATTTCTTAAATATTCACCATTATAAACATGATCTATGTCACCATGTGTCATAATTATAAGCTTTAAGTTTTTATCATTACAACCAAACTTATCAAGTGCATTTTCAAGCAGTTCCAAACGGTTATTAAGTTCCTTATCCATTAGCATAGGACCACCAGTATCCACTAAAATAAATCCATTATCGCATTTAAGAAGATAACTGTTCACTCCACCTAAATCAATTTGTATGATTTCATTATTCATAATATTTGCTCTCCAATCAAGTCCTGTAAAGGTTTATTTTCCTGCAAGTGTCTGCACCATCTGATGTTTTCTTTGACAATACATATACCATAATATAGTGTAGAAAGTTTAAAGTAATAACATTCTTTATTAGGTATATTATCATATTCTTTTTGTATCAGAAATAGTTTTCTTAAATAATTAATATTGTTGATTTCATATTCTTTAAGTTGTATTTTTCTAACATCTTCAGGCAGTTTATCAAAAAAATATATCTTTACTAAACGATTTTCAGTCATATCATTTAAATCAACTGGTGAAGAAAGCCATTCATAAAAGGTTTTCTTTCCCACGTCAGTTGCAACATAAAGCTTTTTTTGACGATTACCCTGCATTTGTTCTGTCATATTAAGTAATCCTTTTTCTTCAAGTCTTTTTAATGCAGGATAAAGGGTTCCAAAGCTAGCTTTATAAAAAATCCCTATGCCATTTTCGATATACTTTTTTATATCATATCCTGTTAATGAGTTATCGAGTACCATTCCAATAATAATGTATTCAAGCATTAAATCACTTCTTTCAATATATCTATTAGATATATTATATCATATTACTTTATACTTGTCAAGAACAAAAATAACTGATATGGATTTTTAGCCCATACCAGTTTAAATGCTTTTTGCAATCAGAATCATAACCAGAGAAAGTCCCGAAAATAAATTCTTTCCAATTTATGTATAGCCTAAACCCATTGCTTCCTTTTTTATCTTCGCCAACCGACCAACACTTTTATTTTTTTTGCGGATTTTATAGTCAGTACTAACTTTATTAAACCTGCGTTAAACTCAGTCATATCTACCGCTTTGTCAAAACCACTCGAAATGTTAATATGCTTTGTTACACCGTCCTGAGTCATTGTTAAATCCAGACTTCCAGATTCACATTTTCCTTTAATATAGAAAGCAGACAAATCCTCATCGCTTAATTTTACTGTTTTTGTCAATGTAGCACTTGCTGCTTTGTAGTTCACAGTCCACTGATGTTTCCAGTAAAATTCTATTCCAGCGGTAGCACCAACACGAATTGTTCCAAAATTACCCAAAAGTCTCATAAATTTCCCCTCTCTATTCAATACTAATTAAATAAACCAATTTAATTTTAGCAGAAAAATTCGCTTTTGGCGAGAAGTTGTAATAACTGACAGGAATTCTGTAATAACTATTACTATTTCACCTCAGAAATCTGGACAAAAATCTTCGCAAAGTCCATAAACACAAGACTACTGCTCGCTTTTTGTTTTTATTTCAATCGTGAAATAGTATAAACTTAATCAGTTTTTGCGATAAAAAGCTTGACCTAGAAACAAAATTGATATACACTGTATATAATTACAATTATTTACACACAGGAAGCGAGAAAATATATTATGACGATATTTATAGCAATCTGCGATGATGAAAAAGGAATAGGTGCAGAACTAGAAAATTTTCTAATGGAGATACTCGTCAAATTTAATGTTAAGTTTGAAATTGATGTCTACTTTACAGGAGAAGAACTGTGCAAT
>JAVBOH010000023.1:0-41990 GCA_031550725.1 Oscillospiraceae bacterium | reverse complement strand
ATTGCACAGTTCTTCTCCTGTAAAGTAGACATCAATTTCAAACTTAACATTAAATTTGACGAGTATCTCCATTAGAAAATTTTCTAGTTCTGCACCTATTCCTTTTTCATCATCGCAGATTGCTATAAATATCGTCATAATGTATTTTCTCGCCTTCTATGCTCTAATTTATTTTAACAAGCTTTTGTGACTCTGAAAGTTAAACTCTGTTTTGTTTCTTCTCCAACTTCACACAATAAATCATTTTTATTTTTTCGTACACTATGTTGTTTATACGTAGATAAATGTATTTATATATACAGTGTATATCAATTTTGTTACTAGGTCAAGCTTTTTGTCACAAAAACTGCTTAAGTTTAATAATTACAAAATTTCTATCAGTTATTACAACTTCTCGCAGAGACAATTTTTTCTGATAAAATTAAAGTGATTTATTAATTATCATTGAATAGAGAGGAAAAATTATGAGGTTGTTAGGTAACTTTGGAACAATTCGTGTTGGTGCAACAGCAGGAATAGAGTTTTACTGGAATCGCCAGTGGACAGTGAACTATAAAGCAGCGAGTGCTACGCTGACAAAAACAGTAAAATTAAACAATGAGGATTTGTCTGCTTTCTATATTAAAGGAAAGTGTGAGTCTGGAAGTCTTGATTTAATAATGACTCAGGACGGTGTAACAAAACATATCAACATTTCGAGTAGTTTTGACAAAGCGGTTGATATGACTGAGTTTAACGTAGGCTTAATAAAGTTGGTGCTTACTGTAAAATCCGCAAAAAACATAAAAGTATTAGTCGGTTGGCGAAAATAGAGAGGAAGAAAAAAACGATATGAACTTTGGGTATAAATTAAATTGGGATGAATTTATAGAGTTATTTCCTGAGCTTGCTCCAGTTGTGATTCCGATTGCAATTCTTGTAGCAGCAGTAACAGCAGCTGCTATTATCAGTGTTTTAAGAAAAAAACTACCATTTAACCAAATTGCTATATGGTTGGTAGTTATCCTCTTCATATCTCTTATCGGACCAGTTATTTACTTTGCTATTGGCTCTAAAAAATTAGATGAGAAAACACAACATGGAGATGATGAACGATGAATGCTATCGAAACTAACAGCTTGACCAAGCGTTACGGAACACATATCGCAGTAGATAATTTAAATCTGTGCGTAGCTAAAGGTTCTATATGCGGTTTTTTAGGCAAGAACGGAGCTGGAAAGACCACTACCATCAAAATGTTAGCTGGACTTGCAAAACCTACCTCCGGTACAATAATGCTGTCTGGAGAAGATCGTAAATATGGAAGTAATAATAATTACAATATTGGATATTTACCTGATGTACCAAATTTTTATGGATACATGACCGCTAGGGAGTATTTAAACTTTTGTGGTAAATTATATGCAATTGAGAGTAAAAAGCTAAAAGTGTGTGTTGATGATTTACTAAAACAAGTAGGGCTATTTAATTCCAACAAAAACATCTCAACATTTTCACGAGGTATGAAACAACGGTTAGGCATCGCACAAGCCCTCATCAACGAACCAGATGTTGTTTTTCTAGATGAACCTATAAGTGCATTAGATCCTATTGGGCGAAACGAAGTCATGACACTCATCCGCTCTCTGCGTGGGGAAATTACAGTATTTTTCTCTACACATATACTCACGGATGTTGAAAATACTTGTGACCATGTGCTGATACTCGAAAAGGGTAAAGTTTTAGCTGACAATACTATCGTGAGTTTAAAACAAAAATATGCTGATAATACCGCTATTCTAAAGTTGTATACTCCTGATGATGGCAATAGCTTTTCAACTCTGGTGCAACAACAAAATGATTTGACAATTGAATCAAAAAGCCCTACTGAGTTTATACTTAGCACAGATAATTTAAATTTTTTAGGAAAACGAATATCGTCATTATTAACAGAAGCGGACATATCAATGGAATGTTTTCAAGCCTATACGCCATCCCTTGATGATATTTTTATTAAACTGACTGGAGGTGCATAAAGTGAATAGTTATCGTGTATTTTTTCAAAAAGAATGGATGGAAATTATCCGTACCAAAAAGCTTTATATCCTTATGGGTATCTATGTATTCTTTGCAATGCTCAGCCCAGTTATTACTCGATATATGTCTGAAATCGTTTTACTGGCAACAGACGATTTAATGACAATCACTATTCCTCCGACTACTTGGATAGACAGCTGGTCACAATTCTACTCAAACATTTCTCAAATAGGTTGTATTTGCGTCATATTTTTGTTTATGGGTTGTGTTGTGGGAGAAAAACAGAGTGGTTCAGCTGCATTAACATTAACAAAAAATCTAACACATACAAATTTTATCATTACAAAATTTATAGCCGCTGTTGTTTGCCTCACAGTTTCTATACTCTTTGCAGGATTGATATGTTATGCGTATACATATTATCTATTTGGCTATGCGGGCAAAATTAGCGATATACTCATGGGACTAATAGCCTATAACATGTTTATATTTGTGTTGCTTAGTATAACAATATTAGCGAGCACAATAGCTCGGAGTACGGCGGTTGCAGCACTCATTTCATTTTGTAGCTTCATCACTCTTAGCTTTTCAAACCTGATACCCGGTGTAGGACATATTCTGCCTGGTAAGCTGTTATCTCAAACTACAAAGCTTTCATATGGTATAAAACCACCAGAATTATTATTTACATTTATTATGGCTATTTTAATAACCGTTTTTTGTATATTTTTATCCATTCGATCGCTAAAAAAACAGGAAATATAATCAGAAATATTTGATGAATTTATTATGTTATGGCTTTCCTAAAGTACAATAATATTAAAAAGCAATAGAAATCAAAGGTAATAACCATTACGTTTCTTACATCACTGATTAAAACAGTATTTTTTATTCAATAGTAATTGGTTTGTTATTAACAAAACCGCTATGTACAATACAATAGCGGTTTTGTAGCAGAAATATGAGGTAGTCTTGGGTCTTATTTGGGACTTATTAATATGAAACAATGATGAAAATCACAATAAGTTAGAACAAGTGATTACATTTCAAACCACGTAGAATAGGCATTTAAGCAAAGATACAACAAGTCACAAAACACTAAGAACTTGATTCAATTCCCGTACGGGTCACCACACTTAAACAAAGTAGAACACTCATTAACTTGGGTGTTCTTTTTGTTTTGTAATGCAGAATTAACATCCTCAAAACTAATACACTTTTCACCGTCTTTATAATTGAGTATGACAACCATTTTATCCTCATACACATGAACACTATTAAGAAAAGTATCAATAATCCTTTGTCTTTGTTCAGGTACTTTAATATCAGTTTGAGTAAATTTCATTATACCGAATTTAATTTGTTCTTTACTCATAATTGGACGTTCAATTTGTTCTTGTGCGATGGCAATTTCAATTATTTCCTGTTCATGTTCAAGCATTTCAAGGGTTGCTTTTGTGGTTTTTGTAACAAGTCCTGCTTTAACAGCATTCATAACATTATCAATCTCTTTTTTAGTCTGTTTTAGTTGCTTTTTGAGTGCAGGAAGTTGGGTACTTTTATTAGATTGCATGGAATAACAAGTATCAACAATATTTTCAACAAGAGATTTATCGTCAAATATTCGCATTGTCATGTCAACAACCATATCTTCAATAAAATCCTTGCGAGTATACTTTTTATTACATTTCTTTTTCTTTGAACTCATACACTGATAATACCGATAATGCCCTTTATCCTTGCTTGTTCCACTGACACCCGACATAGTATCGCCACAATGCCCACAAAAGATTTTACCTGTCAAATAATACTTTTCATCAACCTTTCTAAATCTTGCCGACTTGTGCATATTATCAGCCAATCGTTGCTGACATTTCGTGAAAACTTCAAGCGTAACGAGTGGTGGAATGGCATTTGTATTCATAGTATCTCTGAAACTATATTCACCCAAATATCGACGATTTTTCAGCAACCAGTTAATGAAATGATATGTAATAGGTTTATCCCTGTTCTTTATCCCCTTGCTACTTAAATCGTCCACAATGCTCCTTATAGGCTCTCCACAGGCATATCTTCTGAATATGTCCGTAACAATAGGTGCATTTATTGGGTCGGCTTGGAACTGCTTATTTTTGTCTATACGATAACCAAAGGTTACACTTCCACCATTGAACTTGCCTTTAATAGCATTCTCGGTCATACCTCTGCTAGTTTTGAGTTCTAGGTCTTTGACATAATATTCAGAAAATCCCTCAAAAATTGACTCCATTAACTTACCCTCTGGGCTGTCATCAATTGGCTCTGTCGCAGATATAACACTTACACCATTTTTCTTGAGCTTGGCTTTATACATTACGCTGTCATATTTGTCACGAGAAAAACGGTCTATTTTCCATACGATAATAACGTCAAATTCGCCATGCGAACTGTCACCTATCATCTGCATGAACTGTGGTCGATTATCGGCTTTCTTGCCCGATATGGCTCTGTCTGCATAAGATTTTATTACAATCAAACCTTTACGCTCTGCAAGCCAAAGAGATTATGGAATTGTCTGATGAATTTTGTAATGAATATCTTAATTCGTTCGAATCAGTTTATGACAAACTTCCTAAGCAGATTATACATCGTGATCCAAACCCAAGCAACATTTTTACTGACGGTGAAAACAAATTCGGATTTATTGACTTTGATTTATCTGAACGAAATGTCAGAATATTCGATCCATGTTATGCTTCCACAGCAATTTTGTCAGAAAGCTTTAATGAAAATGACGATGAAAAATTATCAAGATGGATTGATATTTACAAGAATATTATATATGGATATGACAGTACTGCTAAGATGACTGATGATGAAAAGTAAGCTGTGCCATATGTGATATTGGCTAATCAGTTTATATGCGTTGCATATTTTAGTGTTAATGAAAAGTTTACTGAACAAGCAGAGGTTAATATAAAAATGCTGAAGAGGCTGATTGATAATGAAGCAAAACTTAAACTTTAATGCGCACAATTATTCAAATTTTCGAACTCTATCTGATGAAATATCAGGTGGAGTTTCTTTTTATTTTCACATCACAGCAAAAGGGGTTTTAGGGATTTCCTAATAAACAAATTCAAAAATTGAATTTACCATATCATCAAAAGTGTAGGTACAACATTTTTGAAAGTGCCAAAATATCAACCCACCCGTGCGTTGATATTTTGGTATGATATGGGAAAAAGGATATACTTTTTCTATGCTTGCTATACGTTACATAACCAAAAATCATAGTCGAAATCAATCCTAATATTATTCAAAAATGCTCATTCATTTAGATGGGCATTTTTTATTTTATTCGAATGCAGTTTTGAGTTTTGTTATTTATTACGTTGTAATAATGAAATTAATCAAACACATGAAATTCAATTGTGAATTTTTTGCGATATGTGAAAATACAGCTATTATTTTGTCCTTCCTTATGAACAGGTATGATTGTAATTTGCCGTATTATGATTTTACTATTTCAAAAATTTCAAATAAGGAGCGTATTAAAAATGAAAATATTTATAATTGCACGAATTTATAACGAAACGGATTGTATTGAGACTTTAGTATGTCATTAAGCATGAAACAATTGATTTTGCATATTTCAATTGAAGAGTTACCCAAAATTAAGAATTCTAGGTTGATTATGTAGTGCAGAGACATTTGAAATCAATTTCAAAATTAATGAAAATTATAACCATAATCATAAAATTTTGAAAATCAAATACCGTATTTATGCGGTATAAAAACTGAAGTTTATGATGATGAAACTTCAGTTTAATATGTAAAATTGCATTTTTATTCTGAAAATCACTTCAAAACTGACTAATTTGAGTAAATTTTCTCTTTATTATTAATCGTAATTTTATTAAAAAGTGAAGTTAGCTCTGTATATTTTGAGTATGAATATATCCAAAATTGAAGAGAAATAATATTTTGTTCAGTCAAAGTTATATCATCACTTTTTGCATAACATTATATTGAAAATAGGGAATTGATTACGTTTTGATATGTTTTAGAAAAAGAATTTGGAGGTGATTTATAAATTTAGGGAGGTATTTTATAAAAATTGTACTTGGCGTTATAACAGTCGGGAGGTGCTTTATAAAATCAGTGCATGGTTTTATAAAAATGAAAAGTTACGTTATAAAAATACTGCATGGTTTTATAACGCTATTAAAGTTGATGATGAACATACACAATTGAATATTGAAAATCACAGTTGCTCTGATTCGGGAAGAGCGTGTTTACCTGAAACAGATATATTTCCACTTTGTTGTGTTATTTTTTATGTTAGAAAGTGAGCTGTACATATTTTCAATTAGAGTGAAATATTGTCTGCATGTATCAACTACATATTTAACTCAATTTTACGAAAGTTGGTGTTTGCCATAGAACAAAAGAAAAACAATGATGTTCCGCATGATGTTGTTGAGTCTTTAGCTCGTATGCTGTTGCCTGAAATTCAGAGGCTATTTGCTTCTGCTGAAGGTCAAGAAGCATTTGAGCATTGGAAAAATGAGCAGCATAAGGATGAAAAGTCATAACGAAAGCGAGGGTAACCGTCATAGTTTACCCTCGCTTTTATAGCATTATTGTTTAATTATAACTGTTACAATTACATTTATAGCATTACTCCAATTCTCATTTGAAATATCCATGATATGAGTTTCAACTTCAAGCTTTGGAAGTATAGATAAATCCATCTGCTTACGTTTCTCCCAAAAGGCGATTTTCTCATCGGTAAATGCTGATTGATTACGGCTTATTCGTGCATTGTTTAATCGTTCTCTCACATTATCAGATGACAAATAAAACACAATCAGATTTAATGGATATATTATTTTAAGCAGTGTTCTCAAATGCAGGGCCATTTCGTTTTCAGAAGCATTATAATTACGAAGTAAATCACTTGTCATATGGCTTACAAGTGAGGCATCAAATATCATATAATCATATTCTGATAAATCACTATTAGCAAAACGCCGCCACAAATTAGTGAACACCTCTGTGAATTTTGATAATGGAGCAACTTTTGTTGGATTATAGCAAAACTCACGTTTATGCAGTTCATTCTTAAGCTCATCAGAATATAATCCTTTTTCTCCGATTCTGTATCTTACTAAAATATATTCACCTTTATAAATAATATTCTTTGACAGCTCATCAGCATATTCAGAATATTGTTTCAATAAATTATCATATTCTTGTTGTGTCAAATATGCAATCCAACACAAATCAAGTGAACTATTATGCATCACCCTCAATATGAAAGCCTACTTTATATCCGAGATTACTCAATTGCTCATTCAATTTATATACAGCAGTTGTTTACCAACACCTGATACGCCCTCGATAAATATAATGTTCTTCATTCAAAAATTACACATCCAAATCTTTAGCATTATTCCAAGCCACGATAAAATCACTTATGCTTTGGTAACGTTTATTTCTATCGGCATTAACAGCTTTTAATGCAACATTATATAGCTTATGACTTGCTTTCCATTCGCATAATTCTTTATTAATTTCATTCCCACAGAACAGAAATGCAATACTGCCTAATGTAAAAACATTTGTAACCTCGTCTATAACAGCACCCATTTCAAATTCCTCAGGTGACATAAAACGTGGTGAACCCCACATTCTACCGACTTTATTTATATATGGTGATTTCACATAATAATCTATATCACAGATAGTGATTTTATCATTTTCAAAATCATACATTATACTTCCATCATAAAAATCAATAGCAGCATATCCTGATTTTGCAGTATATTCAAAGAACGAACATACTGTATCAAAGCATTTCATATGCATATCAAGTGATAAGCTCTTAAATCTTGAATATGGTGAATCAGGATGATTTCTAGGACGCCAAACAAAATTCCAATGGTCATGCAAACACTCACCATCGACCCACTTGAATACAGCAACATATAAATCATCTACGTAGTAATGCTCAATCATTTCGATTAAAAATGGATGTTTCAAATTTGTATAAACCTGTATAGCTGATTTCAGAGATTTAATCGCTTCACTTGGAGTATTATTAAGATTAATTGTTTTTGCACCTGCGACTTTAACAAAGAATCTGTTGTTTTCATTTTCTAACCCAAATGAAATGTTACCTGAATCGTTCCCATCAAAAATGTAAAACACCTTACCATATTTCGATAAAAATGAAAAATCTCTGTCCTCATCAAGATAATAACCGACACCATCTATTTCATGATACGAGCCATGATAATCAGTTTTATTAAGTTCATAATCAACAGATGATTGAAGTTCGCCATGCTGATTTTTCCATGAATCAATATGCGTTGTTGTTTTCATAAATCCTATTTTCTCGTATACATGCTGTGCTCTTTTGTTATTAAGGTTTGTATTAAGAATAATTTTATCAAGCTTCATATCATAAAATAAATATTCAATAAGCATACGAATAAACTTTGTACCATTACCATTCCCTTGATAATTTGTAACACATATTTTTATACCAATTTCTGCTGTCTTTTCATCAATAATGCGATAACTCATTTCACCAACTGGAACATTGCCAATTTGGATAATAAGTCGTCTGTATGTGTTGTCGCTGTCATTTGCTAATTCATTGCATATTTTATCAACTGTTGTTCCTAGTCCGTCTGGAAAGCCTGCATGAGCCATTATAGTACCATCATTCCACCAGTTGCATAAAATTTCTGCATCATTAGAATTTGCATTTCTAATAATATAATTTTTTCTTTGCAAGTACATAAAATCCTCCTGTTTTTTAGAGGACGAAAGTAATGCTGTCCTCCTTAGTTCTAATTGTGATTGTTTTATTTGTCATAATAACATCATCCTTTCTTTGAGGTATAATTACAAACCATGTTGTTTGAATACTTATTATAGCATATTATTCGAAATGGTACAAGTTAAATTAAAATGCACAAAATAAAAAACTTGATATTTCCTAATATTTCATTGACAATCTGCTCTTTTTATTACCCAAAATTCAAAAATTCTCTGAAACTAAAGAGAGTCAGGAAGAATTCGAAAAGTGGATTAAAGAGCGTTATAAAATTAAGAAATCATAATAAAGTAATATATGAAAATAAATATTATTTCTAAATAATGATTGAAATAGAATTAAAACCATGTTATAATATAATATAAATAATAGATAAAGCACTTAAATTCAAGGAGGGTTTTATATGATATGTGTAAATCCAAAAGAACTTTATGATTTTCTGGAAAGAAAAGGTATTTATTATTTATATCATGCAAATACAGTTTCCACTTCCTGTACTTTTTTTAATCAAGGTGGACTTTTATCAAGAGGTGCAGTAGAAAGAATGCATTTATTTCAAACTCCACAAGATTCTGATAGTAAAGATATAGACGTAGGGGTATGGGATGATATTTTTTTAGATGTTCTTGATTTACATATAAAATATAATAGACCTAACAATTATGGACCTGTATGTTTTGTTTTATCGATTGAATTATTGCTAGATGAACACCTTCCTAATATATGTATAACCAAAAATAATCCGTGGTATTGGAAAACTTCTTTAGAAAATAACAACTATTTTTCTTCTGTAGATGAATATAAAACAATTTTTGACGAAAGTTATAACGAATCAACAATACAAAGAAAAATGTTGACAATACGTGGAGAAGATTATATTTTACAATTTAGCAAATATCTTAAAACAGTATTATTAGACAATCCCAATATAAATATAGATGGAATTAACTTATATGATAATGCATTTAATATTATCATAAATGCTCTTATTAATAATGGATATGAAAAGAACTTATTACAGGAAAGGCAGTGCCCATACCCAGGATGTTATTGTAAATATAATTATAAAAATTATTGGGACGAGGAAAAATTGATAGAATTCTTCGCTAATTGAAAATTTATTAGGAGAATAAAAAATGAGAATGAATTGGGATAAACTTTTTTGTGAAAAAAGAGAAAGAAGTTCAAGTACGAAACAACAACCATATAGAAATTGTTTTGATATGGATTATGATAGAATTGTATATTCCTCATCACTTAGGAGATTACAAGATAAAGCTCAAGTGTTTCCTTTACAAGAAAATGATTTTACACGAACTAGATTAACTCACTCCCTTGAAGTTTCTGCAATTGGTAAATCACTTGGTGCAAATATTGGTAATAAATTAAGAAGTATGGGGGTTTTTGATGAAGATAAAGAAAAGAAACTTTCATCATTATTGTTAGTTGCAGGGTTAGTACATGATTTAGGTAATCCACCTTTTGGTCATTACGGAGAAGATGTGATAAAAGAGTGGTTTAAATCTAATAATGAATGCTTTAATTTAAATGGGCATGAATTATGTGATTTTACCAGTTTTGATGGAAATGCTCAAACAATTAGAATATTGACAAGACTACAATTTTTAAACGATAAATATGGAATGAATTTCTGTTATGGAACATTAGCTACATTAATGAAATATCCTTGGTGTTCTTATAATGAAAAAAACATTAAAAACAAATTCGGTTATTTTAATTCTGAGAGTAAATTATGCGAAGATATACTTAATGAAACTGGGGTGATTAATAGACATCCAGCCACTTATTTATTAGAGGCTGCTGATGATATTTCATATTTGTTTGCTGATCTTGAAGATGCTTTAAAAAAGCAATATTTACCATGGTGTGATGTTTTTGGTGAATTAAGGAATAAAGTTGAAGAAGATAATGACTTTAAACAATATAAATATATAGTAGATAGTGTAGAATTAAAAAGGAAAAATAATGAGAAAAATAAAGTTCCTTTTAATGAACGCAACTTAATAGATATTCAAAATTTTAAAATTTCAGGACAAGGGCTTTTAATAGAAGCTGTTTGTAATGAATTTATGGATAATTATGATGACATTATGGAAGGAAAGTATTGCAATAAAGAATTACTATCCTGTAACAAAGCGAAAGGGTTAGTTGAATATATTAAAGATATGTGTAAAAAATATGCATATCAAAACAGAGAAGTTTTAACACTTGAATTAGTTGGTAAAGAAGTTTTGGGAAATTTATTAAACAAATTTGTGTTAGCTGCTGTTGACACGGATAAATATAACGATGCTAGCTGTTCTAAAGGTAAACTATATTCATTAATTTCGGATAATTTTAAATATATACAACAGTACAATAATAATGGAATATATGATGATAAAATTGAATTATCTGAATATCAAAGAATTCAACTTGTTATTGACTTTATTTCTGGAATGACAGATTCATATGCGTTAAATTTGAATAATAAACTTTTAGGAATGAGAATACAATGAACGATTTATACTTTGAAGTCATGAATCAAATCCAAACTAACGAAGAACTATGTTCCTTTTTCAATACAATTCTTAAACACTCGGATTTATATTTGTTTGGAGGAGCTGCAAGAAATTACTTGGATAACGATTTCGAAAACATTCGAGACTTGGACTTTGTTGTAAAATTTCGAAATAACTATGACACACTAGAAACATATATAAGTAATTCAATTAGTTTTTCAAGAAATAGTTTTAATGGATACAAACTAATGTGTGACAATGTAAGTATTGATATTTGGGAAATGGAAAATACTTGGGCTTTTAAGCAGAAAAAACTTACCCCTTCTCCTGAAAATCTACTTAAATCAGTTTTCTTAAACGTTGATAGCGTGGTATATTCAATGAACCAAAAAAGATTTGTAAGTGAGTGTGACTATCATTATAAAGATATTCTTGATAACAAAATTTTAGACATTGTTCTTGAGGAAAATCCTTCAATTGAACTTAATCTATTACGTGCATTAGTATTACAACAAAGATATGAATTGAATTTTTCAAACAATTTAAAATCATTGTTCAGTAAATATCAAAATAACATTAACTTTATAGATACACTTTTACAACTACAAAAAAAACATTACAAGAAACAAATATTTACTAGAGAACGTATTGAAAATGTATTGAAAACTTATTAAAATAACCCACCTACCAGTCGGTGAGTGGGTTATAAATGTTAAAAAAACAATATAAAACCAAAGGCATTACCAAAGTAAATGTGTTCGTCTATGTTCAAGTTTGCGTCACCAACACATCGGCTGTCAATCAACGTAGTTACGTTGATTGACAGTTATTTTTTTGTCCAAAAATGTGGGTTGTCCGCTGTCTGTCCGCTATTCGTAGATTTTGGTTTGGGTAGTATTTGATCATGCACCCAAATCTTCTTTTTTCATAAAGCCAAAAGCACCGTCCATGACATCTGCAACTTTCGCTTGAGCAGTCTGGAACATATGACTATATACATTTAAAGTATTCAACCTCTCAAAAGGACACACATTTAATATTATGATTTTCTTCGTATTTAAGCGGTTTCTGACACATCCAGATACCGCTTGTTTTTAAGTTCTTTATCAAGTAGCTTGTAATAAATATGAATATCTCTAGGTCGATCAGCAGCATATTCATCAACAGTGATGTACTCAATCAGTTCAAGACACATCTCATGAGTAAGTTCAGAAACGTCAGTGTACTTCTTCAAACGCTTAATAAATTCATCGACATCCTGTTCATCTTTCTGTACAGCACTAAGCTTTACTTCAAGGTCTGAAACTTTAACATTCAACTCTTTTTGTTCGGATTGATATTTCTCAAGCAAATTAACACAAACATCCTCAGGAATTTTACCTAGCACCTTATCCTCATATATAGATGACATCAAAGTTTCAAGTTCACCTAATCTGAATTTACCCTCACGCAATTGCTTTTGTTCATCAGCAGATTGACGAGCATTTAGTTTTTATTTTTGCGATAGGAAATTCTCACGTGCAGTTTTCTCATTTTCAACAACAAGCTTTGCCATTGAACGAATATCTTCAAGTACAACAGCGTCAATATCTTTCATCTTAATGTAATGACTTGTACAATGGAATTTACCATATCGGCTATACGCTCCACATTGATAATTATGACGTATATATTTTCTCGGTAGTTTCTTACTTCCGTTAGTGGTATTGTTCGTGCAAAGTCGCATTTTCTCACCACAATTTATACAGAACATCAATACACTCAAAGGCATCGTTTCATATTTCTTAGTTTTCTTGATTATATTGCTCTAAGGTAACTCCTTTAGGTAAATTCTGTTCAAGTTCGTACACATATCTCCATTGAAGGTAAGGATCTAATTTTCCTGAATCTTCGGGAAACATGGCATATATTTCTTTTAATTGATCTAAAGTTGGACCGTTTTCCCAACTACAATCAACTAATGCATTTAATTCATTGGCATATTTCTTTAATGCGCTTGATTCAAATGATACATATAAATGTTCAAGCAAAAACTGATTTATGATATCTTTTTGTGCCATTTTATCAATTTCCTTAATTTCATCAATTATATATTTGTTTATGGTTTTTAATGATGATTCCAAAACTTTACTTGAACCAAGCAAATCTACAACTATATCTGTTACTTCTCCTAAACAAGTATCAAGAAAATTGATTAAGTCATCATTAGTTAAAGTTTTGTTTTGAACTTTATCATAAACATCATCAAACTCTTTATAAAATTGATAAATACCGTTAGCTTTTGAATACAAGCTGTTAACTTTTTTAAGATCACCAAGAATATGGGATATATCTTTTGCACTTAAATCGCTGATTGGTTTATCAATAATAGCTGTATCACTTAAACTTTGGTATTTCATTTCAAGAATGTCCATATAAGTTCCATTGTCCAATCCATCGCTATTATCTAACATATATACGATGAGATTCATGTCATTAACACCTGTTTTATCCTTTACTGATTCTATAATCATGTCTTTTAGTACTGATTTTGCTTTTTCTTTTGAAGCATCTTCAATTTGCTCCATAAAGTAATTTGCGTAATCAAGTGATGTATTGTTCATTTATATTCCTCCAAAAATTATTTATTTTTGATAATTGAAACTCCTATTTTGTCTATTATTCCATCATCGCAAAAGAAATTAAAAGATGCTTTTTTACTATTATCATATGCATAATTAGCATAATATATATATCCCTCGAATGATTCATCTTTATAGTAGTAGTCTGGTTCTCCCATTCTTATCATAATTTTTTCATTACTGTCACCTAAATTAATTTCATTAATTTTTATAATTTCATTATTTGGTATTACTGATTCGTTATACATCAAAGTAAAGAAGTAACCATTATCAAGATTATTATCATCCAGAATAGCCATAAACGCCTTTTGTCCTTTATATTTAACAATATAATTATCTCCCATCTTGAATTCCTTGCCTAAATCACTTAAAGTTAATGGGAAAGAAATTCTCTGTCCATTAATATATGTTACTTGACTAATCAGCTCTAAAGTCCAACCATCTTCTGGTGGTTCTATTGTTTTAATCTCAACTACTTCGGTTAATAAGCTTTCTGTTTGCATTGACGAATCATCTTCTTCACATCCACATAACCCAATAAAAATTAATATAGATATTATCAATAATAATCTGTTTATTTTTTTTAACATATTAATTATTCCTCCTAAAAATAATATAAACCATTATATGTCCCCTGCTAACCTGCACATAACCACAAACGCAGTTATGATTGATAAAAAATCTTCGTTTTCAAGCATAATTCCACAACCTCCTTGCTGTTATAAAATTAAGTTCACATAACAAAACGATTTTGCTATGCCAAGTTAATTTTACACCGAGTTCTTTAAGAGTTTTCAATTCCCCCTTATCAGAAACACCATCACCATTTGCATCAACCCAAACCATAAGCTTATCAAAAATAGCATCGTTTTCATCAATTACGCCATCATCGTTAAGGTCATATTGAGCCAAAGCCTCAAAACCGTTTTTTGCTTTTGTTCCATCTGCAAGCAATGTATTATCACCGAATAATTCCCTGCCATTATCAATTTTACCATTACCATTAAGGTCAAGACAAAGAAAACCATCAGTTTTTGTCCAGTTGATTTTTTCAGCTAAGCCATTTCCGTCAAGGTCGAAATTTGTGCCGTTTTCTTTAGTGAGTATGTTGTAGCCATCTCCATCGAGGTCTAATCTATAGCTGCATCCCTTGCTTTATCTTCTACTTTTCCTTTAACATTGTCTACTATAATTTCATTTAAATCTGCCATTTTTATTCTCCTTTATAATTAGAATGTAATTTAAATAATTTACTTTTTTGATGATTGTATAGCAATTGAATAAACTCCAATTTGTTCATCTCCTCCTATGTGCGTATTTAGTGAGTTATTAGATGTATCTATTAACTCAATATCTGTTGAAACACTAAAAGTATTAGTTATTTCATGAGTATACTCGGAAGTATAGTAACCGCAATAATCTCTCATTTCAATTATATTTGATTTGAATGTAATTCCATTTATATAAACTGGTAAATAATTATCTTTATTTCCAAATTTAAATGTATCAAAAAGGAAAATATTTCCTTTGGTATAATCTGTTTTAGTTTCATCGTAAATCCTTACAATTATAGAATAATCATTATAGTTAGAATTTTGGTCTTTATAAGTTAATGCAACTTCGGTAACATAACCATCTTCAAGAACATATAAATATTCTTCATTAAATTCAAAGCCATCACCTAAATCTTCAAATTTACAAGGAAAATGAACATTTTTACCATTTATCCAAATACTATCCATTAATGTATCATAAGTCCATCCTCCCTCAGGAATTGGCTTTTTGTCAGGAAATTCAAGTTCAGAAACATTTATTGAATTTTCCTCATCATCACCAAGACTATAAAACGTTAAATCACCCGTTCCATTTTGTTTAAAATCGGGGGTAGAAATTTCGACACTGTAAGTTTCATTTTTATGACACCCCGAAAAACAAACCAAACTACATAAAACTAACGCTAAAACTCTAGATTTTCTTATCATAATAAGCATTCCTCCTAAATTTAATAAAATAATTATACCACATTCATATGCATCCCATCAACATGCAAACAACCACAACCGCAGTTATGATAGATAAAAATCTGCTTTTTTTCATGATTGTTTTAACGTCCTCCTTGTTGTTATAAAATTAAGTAATTACCTTTAGAGGCTCAAAGTAATAAAATGCATTACTGGTCATTATATACACAACGCTTTTCTCTATTTTCAATCATCGTTTCCATTCTGCCTATTATTTCACCACGTTCCATTAGAGTTAACTTACCAAACAGATTCAAAATGCGAGTTTGAATTTCATTTAATTCATTTTGATAAACAGAATCAACTTTATTTCGTATTTCTTCAAGCATTAATAAAATTTCCTGTTCATTATTCATTGATTTATCCACCTTTTATAAAATTTATTGAATATTACTGCATAATAATACAGTTTTCAAGTAAATATGCATATCCGTCAAGCTGTAATATAATTTGAAACTTCTCTAATTTAAGCTTTTCAACTTCAAGATTTGCATTAAGAAGGTTATTCTCTATTACTCTTCCTTCTTCAAAAAACACTTCTGTTATTTCAGCCTGAGTTATAGCAGAAGATATTTCAAGCTCTTTGGCTGAAAGTTCAGATAACAAAGCTTTGTATTTCCCACAAATACTATAAACATATAATTCAAGCTCTTGCTTTTGCTGAATTTTAGCTAACTTTTTTAGTTCTATCTCATTTACAAAATATGCTTTTTCATCATTTATGCTTTTTTTTATCCGTTCAAAATAATCTGTTATATCTTCAATAACAGAAAATTCTCTTGACATATCTTTTGGATTGCTTTTTTCAAGTTCTTTTAATATATCTGATAATTCATTTATATAATCATTATAAATCTTGATTTCTGCTTCTGTATATGGTATGCTGTAATCTTTTTTTGCGAAATCAGATAGGTATTTATCATAATCAATGTCTAAATCAGATTTGTAAATACATTCAAAATCAATAATATCATTATTAATATTTTGCTTTAATTCAAAATTCAATATATCAAGCTCATTTTTACATGTGTTTATTTCAGCGGTTATAAGAATATCATTTCCTGCATATCCATAAATTGTATCAGCACCATCACTACCTATTAATGTTGAGTTACGAGTTCCATATCCAGATTGATAGTCAGCTATAACTCCACTTCCACTGATTGTAAGTGATGTGTTGTAATAATCATCTGCTGTTTTTACAGTTCCATCAGCAAAAACAAAGTTTTCGATTCTATACCAACTGTCGTAATATTGTTTTACAATTGTAATTGAATCTTTTGTATCTTTAATCTTAAGAACCATATTGTCGCCGCTACGTGTAACAATGATATCATCAGCAGTAATACCTTCACCGAATACAATTTTGTCATTGGCACTATTACTGTTCTGTTCATCAATTATGTCATTTCCATCACCAAGGTTAAAGATATATGTATCGTTTCCAGCTCCACCGTTGAGATAATCATTACCTTTTCCACCGATGAGAATATCATTTCCAGCTCCACCACTTATTTTATCATCACCAAGACTACCAATAAGATAATCTGCACTGCTTGTCCCATTAAGAGGATTTATTCCATCCGCAACAAGACCATTACCAGTTGCCTTTGCAATAATAGCACCATATTCAACTGATGATGAAGCATAATTAATTAAAAATGCTTCCATACCTTTTATACCACAGCTGTCAAGATATTTAACATATGTAGCTAAATCAGCTAGCAGACTTTCTGCATTTCCAACACCTTCATCAAGCTGATACTTAACAAGAATATCAATAACACCAGTATATAAACTTTTATTTCCTTTTTCATTAGTATCATAATAAAGGAGATCAACATATCCTTTTAGGTGTGTTTGTTCAATAAGCTGAACATAATACACATTAAGTAATTGCTTATAAATATTTTCGAGGATTGGCGCAGCACCTGTATTTGGGTTTGCACCGCTTGTTCCAATAAATTTTTCACCAAGCATTGCTTCAATTACTGTTAAATGCTTTGCATCTATATTATTACCTCTGCTTTTTGAGTTTACATTGTTTGCATCACAAAGGAAATAAATTATTTTTTCAGCAATAACCATTCTATTAGAATGATCTAGTTCTGCTGAAAACTGCTCAACTAATATCTTCAGCTCACCAGTTTCATCAAGAGCCATTGCTTTTTGTAAAGATAAAACATTACCAATACTTCCAACATTAGCAAGTCCTGCTATATCATCAGTAATATCGATATCAGTTACATCTATAGTGTCAAATAAATCAGCTGATACCCAAAGTTCACCAATATTTCGAACTGTTCCGTCAGTTTTTACAAAACTTGCAATATTTCCGATAATAGCCTCAGTTCCTGTTGCATCATTTATTGTTTCATAATTCAGATTTATTGCAATAATACCGAGTTCTTTAAGAGTTTTTAATTCCCCCTTATCAGAAACACCATCACCATTTGCATCAACCCAAACCATAAGCTTATCAAAAATGTCATCATTTTGATCAATTACACCATCGCCATTGAGGTCATATTGAGCCAAAGCCTCAAAACCATTTTTAGCTTTTGTTCCATCTGAAAGCAAGGTATTATCGCCGAAAAGCTCACCACCATTGTCAATTTTGCCATTACCATTCAGGTCAAGACAAAGAAAACCATCAGTTTTTGTCCAGTTGATTTTTTCTGCTAAGCCATTTCCGTCAAGGTCGAAATTTGTGCCGTTTTCTTTGGTTAGGATGTTGTAACCATCTCCGTCGAGGTCGAGGATAAGGGGGTCGACTGGGATTGGTGTGGTAGTTCTTGAATTTCTGTATGCTGATGTCAAACGTGTTAATGTTTGAAGGACTTCTTCACCCCAGCCAGCTTTTGTATCTGAAGGTGTAATAGATTCAATTGTCACACCATTAATTATTGTTTGACATCTATCTCTTTCCCTACACAATGCATCATACATTGCTCTTGTATCAGGATTATTGGGATCTAAATTATTTATTATTTCGTCTAGTTCTTTGTATCTTAGTCCTGCTGCAGTTTTTTCAGTACCATTTATGCCTATTTGTTCTTCCAATTCGCTAAAGAATATTTTTGATAATCCTCTGCTATCTTTATTTTTACAATAGGTTTCCATCCATCCTGATCCAATTAAATTACCATTCTCATCAAAATCAGATGCTGTTGAATTTTTTCCTCCAAGTGTAAAGTAATGTTCAACCATAGCACCTGCTACATAATTAATACCTTCTTCATAACTTTCAAATGTCATAAAATTTCCATCAGAACCTGTCCAACCAAATTGATTATATTTATCTCGTACTGCAGGATTATCTTCAATCCACCATCCACCTTCTGATGCTGCAAGACTAGCTAAAAAAACAGGGTTTATACCATATTTTTCTCCAGCTTCCATAAATGCAGGTGCTAAGTTTCCCAACCAAGGATCAGAACCATTTTCATCACTATGTCTACGGCGACTATAAGTATTTAATATTGATGCTAATTCATCAGCAGAAATATTAGATGTAGAGAGTGGATTTCCCCAAACCTCGTCGAAAGTCATAGGTACAATTGTTGTTGTCATAAATTATTTACCTCCCAAATAATATAATTATTTAAATAAATTTTCTTCTATATAATTAGTAAAATCACCTTCTACATCCTCTGAATTGACAAAAGATAAATCAGTATTACACGGGCATAGTGTTACACACGCAGAATCATTAATAAAATTATCAATAGTACTTTGCCATTCTTCTTCTGATACCTCTATATCATCAATTGTATATTGGTTAACACGATCATAATAACCTAATCCTAAAGCATTCTCTATTAATTCTTCCATAGACATATCATCTGGAGGATAAGGTAATTCCGCTAACCTATCTTCAGTGAATGCAACTTTTAATTCTTTCTGTATAAATTCATGTGTTAATTGATAATCGTTATACGTATAATCATAAAAATTATATATGTAGTATCCACTGTGATAATTCATTGTCATAATTTTATTGGTTAACTTATTATAATAAAATGGCATACCACCACTATTACAACCATCACCCCAATATTGATTTGAACTTAATTCCTTTATTGTATCATTATAATAATAAGCAAGCGTAGTAGTAAGTTGATCAATATAGATTAGATCCATTTCTCCGTCTTTATTAAAGTCAATAACTAACGCCTTTTTCGTATAATGTATATTTTCATTTAAATAATCTTTCCAAATCTGATTTTTAAGTTTTATATCATCGGATTTTGTTTCTAGTGACTCAATATTATGTATTTGTTCTGTTTCACTATTACTGTTTTCAATAATACTCGTTAACTTATTTGTAACAATTTCGGTAGCTAAGTCAGTATTAACATCCTGAGTATTGCATCCAACAGATCCAAGTAATAACAAAATACTTAACAATAACTCCAGTCTTTTCTTATTTTTAATCATACACATTCCTCCTAAAATTATTTGAGAAAATAAAGTAAACATCAGTAAATCCCACAACAGCGTTATATAAAATTCATAATAATTCAAATTTACCTGTAGTTATGGGATACACACATAAAATAATTATACCACATTCATATACACCCCGATAACCTACACATAACTACATAAGCGGTTATGTGACTTAAAAATCGTTTCTTTTTCATGATTGTTTAATAACCTCATTTGTTGTTATAAAAATAGATCTCAAAACACACAGTATTATTGTTTATTAAATAATAACATAACCGAAACATCTTAACAATACATTTATACAATAAATATGAGATTATTACAATTATTAAGGAGTAAACTAATAAAAAAAAGGAGTGAACGTACTATATCTGTCAGATAATGTCATTTACTCCAATATAAATATCAGTTATTCTATTTTTTATTATTGAATTAGTGGTAAAAATATAATAAAAATCAGATGAAGGTTTTAGATTTTTATTATTCATAAATTCTTCCATTATTCTAGAATTTTCAACAGCTTCATTAATATTACCACTCATTTTTATATGCAGTGCATTTTCAAGCTTAATATATGGGATATAATTATAGTAATTAGAATTTTGAATCTTTTTATCAATGGGGATTATGAATTGCATATCCAGTTCATTAGATATGCAATTCAAATTAGTTTTAACAATAACATCACCACATATCTTAATACCTAATACAGAAGTATTGCAACGAATGTATTCAATTAATTCTGATACGTTTTCCTCATCAACACTAGCTTCAAATGAAAGTAGATTATAATATGTTAAGCTTTGGTTTTCATAAATTTGCATTTCTGTATAAATCTCCATTTACATATTAAATATAGCTTTTAAAATCTGATATATCATTGTCTATTCCCCCTTATCATTACTTTAATCAAATTTTAGCAAAGCTTGTCTTAATTATCAGCTAAATTGGAGTAAAGTAATAAATAAAAGGAGTAAAATGATAAATCAATTGAAAATTCAACCATATTGTGATATAATATTTATAGTATAATCTATGACTTGAGGATAGGGTGAATTATATGAGAATAGCTATTTGTGATGATGAATTAATATTTCATCAAATATTAAGAGATAAACTAACTGAATACTCTAATAACATAGTTGACTTTTTTATAATAGATGATTTCTTTTCTGGTACTAAATTCTTACATAGTAAAAATGAATATGATTTAGTATTTATGGACTATCAAATTAATGAATTAAACGGAATGGATACTGTAAAAGAATTTCGTAAAAGAAATAATGATGTTATAGTTATATTTCTTACTTCTTATCCTGAAATCGTATATGAAAGTTTTAAGGTTAATACGTTTAGATTTTTATTAAAGCCAATTGATGATGCTGCTTTAAAAGATGCATTGAACAGTGTAATTAAAGTATTTAATTCTGAAAAATATATAATTATAACTGAAAATTCAGAAATTAAAAAGATTAAAGTTGAAGATATAATATATATTGAGGCAAATAATAAAAGTTCAATTATTAGATTAATTAATGACATTATACATCAACCCAAATTACTACAAGAGTATCAAAAACAATTACCTGTTGATCAATTTTATCGTGTACACAAATCATTTTTAATCAACTTTAAGCACATAAAATCAAATGATAAAACACAAATTGTTTTTACTAATGATGAAAGAGCAACAGTAAGTAAACCAAAATTTGCTGAATTTAAAAGGATGTATATTAGCTATCTTGAACGCTATACATTTGGAGGTAAATAATGTGATTATAGAAATTCCATTACAATTTATTTCTAGTATGTTTATTTTTATTAATATTCTGCTTTCAATTAACATATTCTGTAAAAACAAAATTAAGATTTCAAAGATTATAATGATATTAATAATTATAGTTTTCGCAATCATTTTCACTGTGTATTCATTTGCTGCATTTTATAATTATATAAGTACTTATAAATGGCTTTTATTAATTCAATATTTCTCATTTTTTGTTATTCCATGTTTTTCGTATAAATGTGATTTCAAAAAAATATTTTACTTGTGCCTATTATTTTTAATTATTGATTCGAATTTCAGTTCAACAATAACTTTATTGATAAAAGTGTTTTTTAGCTTAAATAATATTAATATAATTGATGTTATTAATTTTACTTCATCAATAATTATTCAATTGATTATTTTACTTATTATGATTTTGTGTAAAAAAAGAATTATATTTATTAATTACAATGAAAGTATATCATTAATACCAACATCAACGTATATTCTGATGCTAATTATACTTGTTCTTAACGTAGTATTAACATCAAGTTTGTTGGTTAATATTGATTTAACTGATAATAAATTTGTTTTACTCAAGCTGTTGCTGTATTACTTAGTATTATACTGCTCATAATGATAATATATCTCATATTTAATTCTGTATCTAATAAATATAACGAAAAAATAACTAGTATTTTAAAACAACAATTTGATATTCAAGTAAATCATTATAAAACTATTGAAGAAAAGAACACAGCAATCAAAAAATTTAAGCATGATTATAGAAATCATATGTTTTGTCTTTCATCTATGTTAAACAGTAAGTCTTATCAAGAAGCCTCACAATATATCTCAAACCTTTCTAATTCATTTAATATTTCAAATAATATTGAATTCATTACAGGAAATTATATCGCTGATGCTATACTTAATGAGAAAAGTATTATATGCCAGGATAATAATATTGTGTTATCGCAAAAGGGAATTTTTCCATCTGATATAATCGATAATGTTGATATGTGTATTTTATTATCTAATGCACTTGATAACGCTATTGAAGCTTGTATAATGGTTTCTTCTGAAGAAAAACACATTAATGTAGTTTCAGATAAGAATAACAATAATTTTTTTCTTAAAATCACAAATTCTTCTAAACCTGTACAAATTATTAACAATCATATTTATACAACCAAAGATGATAGCTCAGCTCATGGATTTGGTTTATTAAATATGAAACAAATTGCTGAAAAGTATAATGGTGATATTAAGTTGTTGTATGAAAATAATATTTTTACTGTCCAATTTATTTTATTCATTACATAATATTAATAAAAAAGTCAAACGCACCTCGAGATTTAGCTTGAGGTGCGTTATTCTATATAAAAAGCGTGTATATATTCGATAAACAAATCGAATATATACACGCTAAAACTCTTATAAAATTCATAATTCTTAATAAATACAATAACTTCTGAAATATATGTTTTCACGAATATTCCAGAAGTTATATAATAATTAAAACTTGAACAAAATATAATAACTCTTTATAATTATATGTACAAACGAAATAATTCTTCTGAATAATACATCAATAATATACACCACAAAAGTAGTACAGTTATACACCAACATGTTATTTTATCTACATAAAATACAATGAATAGTAAACTTATAAAATACCTTAATAGATCCAGTTCAAATCTTGCTATATTAAACAATATTCTAGTTAAGAAACATATAACAGGATGCACCATTAATATAGAACAAGCAATTTTTTCGTATTTACTCCATTTTATCACATAAAAACAAAAAGTGCTCTTTTTGCACAATGATTGCAGAAAAAAGCACTAAAATAGCAAATATGTAATTTTACGTCATATAAATTAAGTATCAGTAAAATAGAAAATTAATATATTTATTTTATTCACTAGTCATCTTGTAGTTTAAATTTGTGTTTTTGAACAATATAATAATATGTAAAAAGCAGTATTTGGATACAACACAAATATTACATCCAAACCATCACCTTTGATAATATGGCTGAACAATTTATTCAATAGTTGTTTCAAACTCACCATTTATATTGTATTGCAAATTATCTATATTGCGTATACCATTTACGCTAGTACAACCATTAAAATTAATTAATGATAATTCAATTGTTTCTTCATCACCATTATAATGTTTTATGGGAGTTCTATAATAAATATCAATTTTATTATCGTTAGGAGTTATATTTATGTCAACAGATGTATCTAATGAAAAATTGGGTTTACCTCTCCAACAGATTGGAAACCATCCAATATAAATATTTGTATAACCTGTTATATTATTTTGGCTTAAAGAATTACTTAATAAAATCATTGAATTTATAACATCGGATGCTTTTGCTTCGTTTTTCCTATTAATGTATATTCTTAATTCTGAGTCACGTTCAAAAATTTCTGTATATTCGATATAATCATTTACATCAGTTTCTAATAATAATATATTAAGCTTTTCAGACCATTCAATTGTTGACTTTGATTCATCATTTCTGAGATGTACCACATAACATATAATACCAATAAAAACAACAGATAGAATTATTATAATTGAAATTACTATAATTAATATTGGTTTTATTAACATCTTTATACTTAACATAAAATCTTTCAAAATTATCTCCTTGTACATATAAACATATGCAACATATATTTTATTATAATGCTGCATATGTTTAATATATTATATTAAATTTATTCGATATTTAATATAATTGCTTGTGACATAATACCATTAAAATCTAAATATTCTTGATATTTCATCTCATATTTCTTACCCCAAGACGATAATGTAATTATTGTATTATCTTGATTAATATTATCAATTATTAATTCTGTACAAACTACATAATGCCAAGAAGTAGTTGTGCTTTTTACTCCACTTTGATATAAAGGTACTTCTGCTTTGTTATCATATCCAATAAGTAATATAACAGGAATATCATTTTCAAGACTATTTCCTACTTTCTTGAAAAATTTATCTTGTTTTTCAGGAGACACAGAAGTTGTACTTGATTTTGTACCAATATCTTTTAGATATTTTTCAATTTCGCTTTTTAGTGTACCAGGGAAAACACCCAATGTTCCAGTACCATTTGTTAGATATGTTCCACATAATTCCATAAGCGTTTCAAAAGACATATCAAATTGTTTTCCAGGTATTATTCCATCCTCGACATTTGTAGGTGTTGCATAATATGTTGCATAATAATGTTTAAATTCAATATACTCATCTTTAGATAATGGTGAATTTGTTAAATTTATCCCTGTTTGATAATTACCCTTATTATCATAAACAGGTAATAATTTTTTATTAATTTTATTATTCATTGCTAAATATAATAAAGTATCACAACTAGCAACAACTCCACAACCCCCACCTTCTAATCTTCTTCCAAAATCAGTACTGCTATCTACCCATCCTTGATATCCACCATAAACCCTTTTAGGTGTATCAGTATTATCAATTTCAATGTAATTAGTGTTCTGTATTGAATATTTAAACACATCACACTTCAAAGGTCTAGGGTCATTTATCTTACCATCATTATTTAAATCCACAGAACCATCAACATAACCATCTCCGTCACCATCAGGATTTTCTGGATCGGATATAATAGGTAAAATCTTAACATCCCACAACGAAAGCGGTAGATCACCCTTTTCACCAGTTGATTTCATGTATCTTGCTAAACCATCAACTACATAAAAATGTTTACTATTCTCCACTTCATAATTGTATTCAAAGGCGATTTTATTTAAAATTTCACCAAATGTAAGTAATTGTACATTATTAGGGTTACTATTATCAATTAATGTGCGTCCATTTACTGATTTAAACATTATCTCTTGATAATCAGCTAATCCGTCTAAATCCGTATCCATTGATTTATTATATGGTGTATTATTCAAATACCAATCATAATTTTGCTGTAATGAAGAATTAAGCTTTATCTTCTTCCATCCTATTGCTGAAATAATATTGATTTGTTCTTCAAATATATGATCAACAATATATTCATAAAATGCAAGTCTACCAGGTCCAGGCTGCATTTGAAATACACTTAGATTTGATGAAAGAGCTTTATAATTAGTGATATTAGTATTACCTGGGCTATAAATAAAACTAAAATCCATACCCTGTTCTTTCAGAGTAGTTAATACAGCATTTTGAGTTGTACAAGCAGGAGCACAGCCACTATCAATAACGAAACAAAATCTTTTACTATCATTTTGTAAGTAATTCTGTAAATCACCCTCTATATACCTTAACGCTTTTGATAACATTATGTCGACGGATGTCAGTGTATTTTGAATTGCAATCGTTCTGTTAATCATTGCTGTTGCATCTGTAATATTAGTTGCATACATTGTACCATCATTAAGATTTGGATATGATACCCCTGACCAT
The DNA here is from genome assembly GCA_031550725.1 of Oscillospiraceae bacterium. Taxonomy (GTDB): domain Bacteria; phylum Bacillota; class Clostridia; order Oscillospirales; family Ruminococcaceae; genus UBA946. The sequence goes on along the minus strand of JAVBOH010000023.1, from coordinate 15,303 downwards.
GTAACATAGTGAATTCTTACAGAAATATTTTTCTTTTTGGCTTCCTTGAATATTTCATTAGAAGCTGAAATAGCCTCAGTTTTCACATAACTTAAAAAAGCTGTATTTGGATACAACACAAATATTACATCCAAAGCATCACCTTTTGTTAATGTAGAACTAACCATCATATTGGATACTGAATTAAGAGACATAATTGCCATATCAGTTCCAGATTCTTTTTCAACTTGCTCTGGCTCAATTCCAATATTATCGAGCCAAATTTCCATATCCATAAGACAATAAGTACCTAGTTCGTCAACATGAGTATATACTCTATTATTCTCAACATCATGAAATGTTTCAATAGGAAGAAGCATATTTATATCTTCAAAGAATTTAAAAACATTTAATCTCTTAATACCTTCAAATTCTGAGGACATATTAGTATATGTTCCCAATTTATTTGCTACTACAGAATTATTAAGATCAAAATTGATAATAACATCATCAACACTCAACCCATCAGTGTAGGTAAATTCAGGAGAAACACCAAGAATAGCATCATTTCTCATTGCATATGAGTATCCGCTTTCAGCTGTATAAAGATTATTCTCAGCAACACCAGCAGCTTTAATTTCTAGCGATACCTTAAATGGATTATCATCAAGCCCATTAATTCTGGAAAGACTATCACTATCAATAGATACAGTCTGTGAAACAGTATATTCACTGTCAGGATATCCAAATGTACATGGATTAAGAGGATCAAGTCCTAAAGCTATTTCATCACCATCAGATACACCATCACCATCAGTATCATATTTCAAAGGGTCTGTGCCATATTTATTGATTTCATCAGCATCCGATAAACCATCATAATCAGAATCAGCATTATTTGGATCAGTATCATGCTTATATTCTTCAATGTTAGTTAATCCATCATTATCGAAATCTTCATCAGCATCAGATATTCCATTATCATCTGTATCAACCTTAGTAGGATCTGTTCCTAAAATAAGAACTTCATATCCATCAGGAAGTCCATCTCCATCAGTGTCAGCATTATTGGGATCTGTTCCAAAAACATAAATTTCATATACATCTGGAATTCCATCACCATCTATATCAGTTGTATCACCCCAGTCAATTTCATCTGTAGTATTAACAACAAAACTGATATTACTTTCTGCTGTTTCATCTTCAATTATCTGTATTACTTTGTAGAAAAGTTTTTCGAATTCCTTAGTAACAGTATAAGTATATTCAGATGTATTTTCTACAATACCTAAAGAAGTAAAGGTTTCACCATCATCAGAAACTAAAATTTCAAAAGTGCCAGTTGGATTATTTGATATCCATGAAACCGATACTTCATTTGTTTCAGCATTAAATACAGCATCTGCTGTAAGCTTTAGTTTAACTGGAGAATTATTTTCACCAATCTGTACAACAGATAGAGTATAATTCTCAGTCACAGCAACTACATCAGCAGCTTTTGAAGCAGTAAATCCAATAGTCAAAGAATTACCTGGCTGAATTGGATTAGTCCACATCTGACTAGCAACAGTATAATGACCTTCTGAACTATCGAGTATACGACCGTTCCATAGATTATCAATTGTAAAATTACTGTCAAATGACAAAGTCCAAGACTCAAGTGGTGTATCAGAAGTATTAGTAATTGCTAACTCGCCTTGAAAGCCAGTATCCCATGAGCTTGTTACATTTAATTTTACATCATAACCATCAGTTATGTCAACCCTTTTTGAATAAATTTCGAACTTTTTCGGAATAGAAAGTTTATCTCCGGTAAGAGTATAACCAAAGGTTACGCTTTGATTTGGCTCGATTTCATAGTTGTAGCCAGCATTCTTAATAACATATTCGGTGCTTTCCTGTTCGTAAACAGTACCATTCCATATACAGTTAATTTCACCAGTTGCATCATATTTAAGTGCCCAGTTCAAGATAGATTCCTTACCAGTATTGGTAAGCTTTACCTCAACTGCTTGATTTCCTGTCCATTCGTTTTTAACCTGATACTCGACGCTGTATCCATCGTATTTCAACACAGTTTCGTTCGCATCAGCTAAAGTTGGTATTGACGGCAGTATAGTCAGTGACATTGCTGATGCCAGAATACCAGAAATAATTTGTTTGAATTTACGTTTTATATTTTGTTTACTCATTCCTAATCCTCCATTTTAAATATCTTATTAATGTTTTGATACCTAATTCTATAAATTTTAAATTAAAATTGCTACAAGAAGTTTTGACTGACATTGAAATAGCAATTTATTTCAATACTTTTTATAAAAGTGAATTTTTTCATACAATCTCCCACCTTTTTCAACATTATTGAGATAATTATAATAACTGTATCCATAGTAAATATAACAATATTGGTTATATTTTTTATTATAATAGCATCCCTTCATTCAAAAGACTAATCTCATTAATAACATTAACCAAAGCAATATCAGCATTATCACAATCATACAAAGCAGCCTGTATATCAGCTTTCTGATAAATATAATCAATCTCACTAATATTACCATTTTTGAATGATGTTTCCAAAAGAGATAGCTTTTGTGACAATGTAGTTCTATACTTTAAATAAACATTCCTGTTATAAAGAGCAGTAGTATAATCAATAAATTTATTTGAAATATATAGCTTGTAGTTTTCCTCTGCGATTTCAAATTCAAGCTTGCTTATTTCTACAGTATTTTTCAGCTTTTTGATTTGCTCATTGTCTTTATCAAATTCAAAGATTTTTTCTACTTCTTTGAGGTATTTCTGATCAGCTTCAAGCTGTTTTTTCTGTTTGGTATAATCATAATTCTTATCAAAGAAATTTTTGATTACATTAGCTTCTGTTAATGTTAGTTCAGGTAATTCTGGTTTTATAACAACAAAACAATACTCATCATTATCATATTCATTAAGCATATTTGCAATTGAATGTTCTATTTTAAGTTTCTCATTTTCTATCTGTTTAACAGAAGTCTTTGCAAGCTTTACATCCATTTCACATATTGAAACATTAATATCAGTTGAACGTTCCTGTGATAGTTTTACCTTTTCAATTTCAAATAATTTATCAAGGTACTTTAAATTTGAATTAACAGATTTAAGCTTACTATCAAGCAAATATAAATTATTGTATTCTGATTGAAGTTTATATTGCAGTGCTTTTTTATCTGCACTATCCTTGTTTTTAAGATAATTAAATTCAAACTCTGTAATAGCAAATTCATTTTCCAGTTCAAGCAGCTTAAGCTTGTTTTCATAATAATTGGGCTGATATTCATATTGGGTAAGCTTTTTATATTCATCAATCTTATCCTTTAAATCATCAAAATCTGGTTCAGCATTTTCTTTGTCAAGTGCATTAATTTTGTATGTGTATAATCCTTTTTCTGAAGCTTTTAGCAATGAATCCAAATCCATTTTTTCATATAGTCGCTTATTTGCTGCACTTACACCAACAGTCATACTAATTACCATAACTGTTGATAATGCGATAGCAGTAATTTTCTTTTTCATATCCTAATATCCTCTAGTCAATAAAATTAAGCTTTTCAAGCAGCCAGTAAATAATTTTCCTTTGCTTTGTAATAACTCTTGCTTCACATTCCATACCTGAAACTAAATCATACCCATTTGTATCCTCAATTGTAACCTCTGCAACGTAGTATGAAATACCATTTTCGTTATTTCTAGCATCAGTGGAAATGCTTTTTACTGTTCCTAAAAATTCACCGTATTCCTGATAGGGAAGTGCTGAAAATCTAAGGTTTACTACTTGTCCGATTTCTATGTCCTGAATATCTTTTTCTGCAATATACATAGTAAGCTTAAATGTGCCCTCGCTATTTGGAAGGATTGTTGCTACTGTTTGTCCGCTTTGAATTAAATCTGAATTGTTTAAGTTCGCATACATATTAATTATTCCGTCAATTGGTGCTGATACTTCAGCATTCTGCATACTTAACTGTATAGATGATATCTCCTTGTCAATTGCGTCAATGCTTGTTTGCAGTGATTTTATTTGGTCGGATATACTTGTAAGCATTTCAAGAGTCAGATTATCAGATGCAAGCTTTGAATCATAATTAATCTGTGAAATTGACTTGTAGTCTTGATTTTTACTTGTGAGGCTTGTGTTAAGGTCATTTATGGACTTATTTATATTATCAATATTTTGCTCAACAGACAACATAAAATCAGTTCTGTATTTTTCAAATTCAAGCTCTGAGGATTTTAATTCTGCACATACTGTATCATAATCATTTTTAGAAATTTCACCAGCATCATATGAGCTCTCAGCTTTTTTCACAGTATCTTTTTGTGTAGAGATAGCATGGTTATATACTTCCACAGCCGCAATATATGTCTGGAATTTTTGTGCATATACAGAAGAACTTTCTTTAAAGAGGTTTTTATTTTTCTCTACAGAAAGCTTTAAGGTATTAAGTTCATCAAGCTCTGTTTCATACACTACGATTTGCTCTTTGATACTATTTACAGACAATAATGTATCGTTGATTGTCCTGTTTGTATCAACATCCTTGTTCTGATACTGTTCAGACAAGCTGTTTAAATCTGATATGTATTTTTCATATTTGTAATAATAGTTGTTTTCATCAGTATTTGATACATTAAATAAATTTTCACCTGTATTAATACTAGTTTCAAGCTTTTGTAAATTCCCTATATCAAGATTAATTCTTGCTTTTTCCTTTTGATAAGCATTATATGCCTGTTCTAAATCTGTTGTATCAACCTTAAAAAGCAAGTCACCTTTTTTTACTGATGTACCCTCTGTAATGTTTAACTCTGTAACCTTACCTGACATCAAACTGCTGATACTGCTTATATTTTCGGTAGGACGAACAGTTCCAGCAGCTTTTACGTAATAATCTATATCACCGATACAGCACCATGCTATAACTGCTGCTAATATTAAAAGCAGCAGCCATGAAAACATACTCATTCCCTTGCTAGGTTTTTCATACAACATTTCTACACTGTCGGTTATTTCGTTAATCGGTTGCATCAGTTGTTTGTTCATTTTCTTTCTCCTTGATTATTTCAAGTGTTTTTATTAAAACATCATCCCATATTAAACGGTTTTCGTAGGTGTTACAATCAATATTTTTAATAAGAAGTTTATCTCTTTTATTAAATATATTGCTATCAATGCTAATATAAATGTCAGGTGATGTTCCATAAACAGAGCTATCTGTCCCGTTTTTATTGAGCGATTTATTTGGTGTGAAATAGAAGTAAAGTCCGCTTTTAGTTAATATTTTAATATCAGGCGAGCCATATGCTTCCCCTGATGTATTATATGCCCCAATAATTGTTCCAAGATCGTTATCTTGAATAACAGATGAAAATTTATCAGCAGCGGATAATGTATAATAAGATACCAAAACATATATGTTAATCTTTCTGTTACTTTGACCTGTAAATGTCTCTTGACGTTCATCTAAATACATCTTATTAAATCTAGTTTTAAATGGAAGATACTGTGATTTGGTTAAAATATAATTACTATTGAAATAAATATCAGAATAAGTTATGTACACATCCTTATTATAATTAATGTTAGTATTAATGAGTTGTTCAATTAATGCGTTACAAACACTATCCATACCTCCTGTATTATCACGTAAATCAATAATTATATTATTAAAATCGTCTTTTTCATTAAGAATATTTAAAGCCTCAGCGCCCCCATAAGTGAAATCATTGAATTTCATATATAAAGTATTATTTCGAATATCATTATAAGCATATGCGTTATTTCCGAAAATTTCATTACTTGAATAATCAACTTTTTCTTGTATAGTTTGAGTATTAGAAATTGCCAAATCAGATGGGTTGTCAATGCTATAAAAATAATCAATGTTGCTCCATATTTCATCAGCCATTATTCCATAATACATTTTCTGTGATATGATATCCCCATTATCTGTTCTATATTTTATAGTGCATTCTGTTCCACAAATGTTATTGAAGATAATTATTTCTCGAAAAGGTTTATTATTTTGATGGTCATATGTGAGTTTATATTCGGAAGGGTACAACTTGATAAACTCATCAATAGGCACATCATCTATCGATATTAATGTTGCCCCTTCATACTCATTATTGTTTACATATGATGAATACTCACTTTGAACATATTCACCGTTGATATAATAAAATGCACTTAAGCTATAATCAATATTATAGTATTTTCTGCATTCAGCAATCAATAAATTATTCCAGTATTCGACTGATGAATTTAAATTGTTAAATTCATCAGTTCGATATTGATAAATTGCAGGGATATAATTTATATCAGGATATCCCATTGTTAGATGTCCGCTTGGTATATTATTAATAAAGCCTTTTAATAAGGTATAGTATTCAAAGTCAGTTTCTGATTTTTTTATTTGTTCATAGTAGGAATCAATTATATTCATATAACTGATTCCATATAAGTTCTCATAGTCATAAATAGATGGTATATTTTTTTCTATAAAGTCGCACATATCGTTAAAGTCTTGTAAACGTAGGTTTTTATTCATACCTTTTGTTGTATTTAACGTGATATTATTTGGTGAATTCTCAAATTTTATTATTGTTGTTAGCATTATAACTAGCAGAATAATAATTACTCCAATAATTATTATTTTATTTAAATTACTTTTTGCTTTGTTTTTGTGCATACGAATAACCTCACAATTTATTTAGTTGCTGCCGATGTTATTATATTACAACGGCAGCATACATATAATTAGTTAATAAATTCCACCTACTACACCTTTAGCACCGCCATTTGTTCCGTGGATATTAAAATAACTAATAGAAGCTGCGGGTACTGATGTTATAATTGAAGGGTTGCTGTTAATTTGAGAGATAAGATCGTTTCTACATGAATTGTACAAATCATTTGCACGTTGTTCAGCAGCTTTTTTCTCTTTATTTGCATTTATGCAATCAGAAATTAACCCGATAATACCACCACCATCTGTCTCAATCATTTCCTGCTCATTTAGCTCGCAAAAGCCAGTTGTAATTAAATTTGTCATAAATTTAACCATCCTTTTTTATTATATATTTCAAACCTATATATGTCAACATCAATGTCGACCTTGATATTAATCATACAAGGATTTGATACTTAATTTAGCATTGGAATTGCAGCACAAATTTTTATGTCCTCTATATTAGAATTATTTTCAGGCAGTTGCTCTTTCCAAAGCTCATAATAACATCCACCAAGATTCATAAGCTCATGATGATTACCACTTTCAATAATCTTACCCTTATCCATAACATAAATTTTATCACACTTCATAATTGTACTTAATCTGTGAGCTATGATAACTGTTGTGATACCATCTGTGCTTTGATTGATTGTGTTTTCTATCGCACGTTCTGTTATGCTGTCAAGATTACTCGTAGCCTCATCCATAATAAGTATATCAGGATTTTTAAGGAGTGCTCTAGCAATAGCAAGTCTTTGTTTCTGTCCTCCAGAAAGATTAGTACCATTCTCACCAAGCATTGTTTCAAATCTTAGTGGCATGGCATTAATAAAATCAAAGCATTTTGTCATTTGCGTAACCTTAATGACATCCTCCATATTAGGATTTTCCATACCCATTGTGAGATTTTCATATATTGTTCCCGAGAATAAGAATGTATCCTGTGATATGTATGCTATTTTGTCACGAAGTATTTCTAAGTCAATATCCTTGATATTATAGTTGTTAAGGAGTATTTCACCCTTTTCAGCAGTATAAAAATTAAGCAGAAGCTTAACTAAAGTAGTTTTTCCCGAACCACTTTCACCGACAAGTGCTATTTTCTCACCTGATTTTATATCAAGCTTAATATCCTCAAGGACTAGCTGTCTTGTTCCATAACGAAAATCTATATTCTGAAGCTTAATGTCACCCTTTAGAGTTGATGGTTTCAGCTTTTGTGTTTCCTTATTTTCTATTTCAAGATTAAGAATTTCTCCAAGTCTGTCTGCTGCAACAATTGCAGTTTGCATCATAGGCTGCAAGTTAATCAGGTTTTTAACTGGGTCTAGAAAATATGCAAGAAGTGCATTAAAAGTTAAAAGCTGTCCTAGAGTTAAGTCACCCTTAATAACCTGATATGCACCAACCCAAAGTATAACAGCACCACCAACCATCGAAATAAATCCACTTATTGAACCAGCAAGATTGTTAAGCCATCCATTTTTAAACGCACTTCTAAGTAGCTTAACAAATTTCCTTTCAGTTTCTATACTTGCAGAGCGTTCGGAATTATATGCTTTAACAGTTTCAATTCCGTTAAGTGATTCAACGAGATATGATGTTAACTGGGAGTTATCCTCCATTGTTTTCTGATTTATATTTTTAAGTGGTTTATTGAATGCAAATACAATAACACCATACAATGCTACCATAATAAATGCAATTGCAAATAGTGATGGATTTTGAATGTACAGGATAATTCCACCGACTACTGCCATAAGCGTGTCAATCATAATTGTGAGAGTTGCTCCCGAAATTGCGTCACGAACCTTTGATGCATCCATAAAACGTGAAACTATTTCACCAACCTTACGTGTACCGAAAAAGTTCATGGGGAGTTTTAAAACATGTCTGTAATATCCTAAAATTAATGCAATATCTAGCCGTTGGCTTAGATAAATAAGCATATGCGAACGAAATGCTGATAAAAGCGTGCTGAATAAATATAAAAGCACCACTCCGACAGATACTACATGAAGAGTTTTCATAAGAGAGTTTGGTACTATATCATCCATCATAACCTTAAAATAGAATGATGCACCTACTCCTAGTATTGTATAGACAAGTGATGCTATAAAAATATCAAATAGAAGTTTTTTCTGTGGTAAAAGCAGTTTAAAGAATTTTCTTACAGAGCCATCCTTTTCATTGCCTTTTTCAAATTTTTCTGATGGAACTAATAGTATAAGCACACCTGTCCAAATTTTGAAAAATTCTTCTGGTGTATATTTGACTATCCCTTTTCCTGGGTCAGCTATGATAACCTGTTTTTTTGTAATCTTATGTACCACTACATAATGCAAAAGAGCACCCTCAATAACAACATGAGCAATAGCAGGCAATGGGAATTCACTGAAAAATGCTGTCTGATCACCCTTTACTGCTTTTGCAGTGAAACCAAGCTTTTCAGCAGCTTTTATCATTCCCATTGCGTTTGTTCCTTGCTTATCTGTTCCAGCTGCATCACGGATTTTTGATATTGGCAGCTTTAATCCGTATTGTCGGCTTATTGTTGCTAGGCATGCTGCTCCGCAGTCGGTTATATCATGTTGTTTTATGCAGTGGTATTTCATTATTTTCTCTCCTGTTTAAAAGATGTTTATATTTTACTTGATATTTTTATATTTATTATTGTAAATATTATTAATCTGGCAATTGCAAACAAATATATTGATATGCATATTATATCAGAATAAAATATTACATATGATATCATTACTAAACTATTATATAATAAAAATTTGGAAGCACCTCTCCAAGCAATATTCAGTCTTCCTCTGATTACTTCGTTTACCCTCCAAATTACATTAATCCTGCCCTCGTACATAAGTGAATAGCGTATAGATGCAATTATGCATAATGATACAAGTATTATTGTTATGAAAAAATATATAGCATTTTCTTGTTCATTATTTTTATAAGAATATATTAAAGCTGAAATTAATATTAATTCACTTAATGCATACTCAATAAATGCAACAGTTTTGGATGTGTTTAGTAAGTATACTACTTTTTTCATTTTATTTCTCCTTATGCTTTAATTTATATTTTTGTAAGAGCATTTTGCTCTTACAAAAATATATTAACCCGATCTGAACTGCCGTGGTAGCTGATTGCGATGATTTGTCACTCAGCAAGGTATATGACGAAATTGAGCTACCCGCTCGGTGAGTACAGCAATGTAGCCGATTAGCCACCATGTAAAGCTTCTAAACAGGTATATTGTTTTTACCCAAAAACAATTCCACCACCTATTGCTGCATATGATGCTGTAGCCGTTGCAACACCACCATAAAAAAGACCCTTCGAAATAACTACACCTACTACTGCACCAGCAGCACCAGCAGTTGATACAATTATAGCACCAACAACAACTAGTCCTACTACCCCTACTCCCACAGCTAGCCAGTTAACACCACCATCAACCGCCATCATCTCATTTTCGCTAAGCTCACAAAAGCCACTTGTCATAGTAAGTTCCATACTATGTACCTCCTTAAATTTTAAATTATTTATCATCAATATAGCTTCTAATCCAGTTGCGTTCCCTGAATCTAAGCTATATGATAACCAAAAGAATTAGAGAATATTATCGGTAACACCAAGATACAAATCCACAACCATAGTATCAATTTCTAATGGAGTTGTAGCTTCTTTTACTGTAACATTATACAATGAAGTTATTGGAGTAAGGTTGTTATTCTTCATATACTCCATTAGCTCATTAACGCTAGTTTGCAAGGTTGCAGGGTTACCAGTATGCGTAGTTTTTAATGCGTTAGAAAGTCTGAATATTGGTTTAAAATTAAAACCATCTGGAACACTACATTCTCTATCAACAGGACAAAAAATTTCGATATCCATAATACCACTACTCTCGATCGCATATGTAGTTGTTGTAATACAACCATTTTTATTAAGCTTGTTTTCTGTAATAAATGAGTTAAGAGTTTTCATAACTTCATTCAATCTTTCATTTGTCATTTTTTCGCGATATGAAATGACATTTTGCATTTTATATTTTTCATTGGTAGTAACACTCATAATTATAGCTCTCCTTTTTAATATCCATATAAATTATAACTTAATTCTACAAATGTTTTAAGTAATAATTTTATTTTTGTGAATGTTTTTGTTATGTACATAATTATACAATAAACATTTGTAAAAACATCTTTAGTTTTGTTGTTAGTTAATATTGTTTTTTGTTGGTTTTTGTTGTATAATTTATTATGGTATATTATGCATCATGTTATTGTTTAACTTTATAAAAGAATTTTCTTATACACATACGAATCAATTGATATAGGAGTTGATACATTGAAAAATTCACTGGACATTTTACTGATAGAAGATGATGAAACAGTATGTGGAGCAATATCATCATATATAAGCAGCATATCAAATATTAATTTAACTGGTATAACAAATAATGCAGAGGATGCTATCGAATTAGTCAAAGCCAAAAATCCAAATGCAATCATTTTAGATTTAGAACTTCATGAAGGTGGAGGAAATGGCATAACATTTTTACAACAAATAAAAAAGCTGCAATTAGAACGTTATCCCTATATTTTAGTGACAACGAATAATTGCAGTCCAATAACTCATTCAATTGCACGTCAATCTGGAGCTGATTTTATCATTACAAAATATCAACAGGATTTTAGTGCAAAAAGTGTTGTAGATTTTCTGTGCTCAATCTCTGATATAATTAACAATAGCCCAAAATCACAAGGTATCCCTGTAGAAATGGTTACAAATGAAACTGAGGAAAAGCTTAATAGCAGAATAACTAAAATTATTTTTGATGAATTAAATAATGTTGGAATTAGTCCTAAAGCAATCGGTAAAAAATATTTGACCGATTCAATACAGCTTATAATAAAAAATCCTATTACACATTATATTCCAATCATAGCTCAGAAATACAAAAAATCTGATGCTAGCATAGAGCGTGCCATGCAAAACGCAATAAATTCTGCATGGCGTTCATCTGATATAGAAGATTTACTTAAATACTATACAGCACGAATACGCTCTGACAAGGGAGTTCCAACTGTTTCAGAGTTCATTTTTTATTATGCTGATAAAATAAAAAACGATTTTTAACTATTAGTTACAAGCACTGAATATAAAACGCATTGCATCAAAAATTTTCGTTAACATTTTTTCACATCCTTATTAAGAATTTTCATATTCTTAATATACAGAATTTTATAAAATGTTAAAATTATTTATTATTGTTATAAATTGATAATATACTTAGATTATGATCGTTTTTTGGAGGAATATGTAGGTTTGGAATATTTTTTTAATAAAATAGTTATAGTTTTATCAATTTTTTTTATATGTAGTAGGATTTTAAATGATTCTCAAATACACAAAAAGATGAATATTGTTTATGTAATTTGTTCTTTAATGTTTTCTTTTATAGCGATGATTTTCAAAAAAATTAATAATCAAATTGATATAGTAATAATTTTAATATTATGTTTTTTTGCTATACTTATATGTTCTAAAAAAAGTATAAAGAAAGTATTCTGTTCTATAATTATTTCATATACCTTAGCTATTGGGATTAATAATTTAGCATTGTTTTCCGTTTCGGGAATTATCGCCATATTAAATATTAATTATAAATCTTTTGAAAATTTAATAATAGTAATCTTAACTACTTCGTTAATTCATTTGTTATACACATTTTTACTGCTTAAAATCAAGAGATTTAAATCAACGTTTTCACTACTTTTAAATGATAATTTCATGAATTTAGCTTTAATAATAAGTATTACTGTATTATTAAGCTATATTATTATGATTAATTTCAATGAAAATCCAACTGTGTTTATAATGTCATTCTTATTTATTATTTCATTTAGTGCTGTTTTATGTGTATTGTGGTATAAAGAAACTCAAAATGCATATAAAATGAAGTTGCTTAATAAAGATTTAGATGAAGCTTACAATACAATCAAAAGCAAGGATGAATATATAGATGAATTATTAGCTAATAATGATAATCTAGCGAAAATTATTCATAAGGATAATAAATTGATACCTTCGGTTGAACTTGCATTTAAAAATTTCGTTTTGGAAATTCAAAATGAATATCCTGAATTATCAATAGACTGTGATAAACATATCAGTTATATCAGTACAATTTCAAAAGAACGAATGGGTATTATATATCAAACAGAACTTATTAAAAGAAACATTGAAAAAACAGGTATCTTTTCAATAGATAATCTTTTAAATTACATGTTGACAAAATCAATAAATAATAATATTATATTTTGTATAGCAGTAAATTGCAATATTAAAAATTTGGTATTTGAAATTATTGACGAAGAATCCTTAAGGACTATTATTGCAGATTTAATTGATAATGCAATAATTTCTGTAAAAGATTCAGAGGTAAAAAAAATTTTAGTTACATTTAATGTTGTTGAAAATTATTATGAATTTTCAATATACGATTCTGGTGAATTATTTTGTGAAGAAGCTTTACAATCTCTAGGTGTAACGCAATACACAAGCCATCAAAATGAAGGTGGAAGTGGAATTGGAATGATTACATTATTCGAAATTTTACGAAAGTATTCAGCGAGTTTTGTACTGGATGAAGTTAATGCATCAGATAGTTTTAGTAAATTTATAAAAATATGCTTTGATAATAAAATGCGGTTTGATATTAATACTTCAAAATCTATAAATGTTTTTTAGTAATGTAATTAACTTATACATATTACAAAATAATAACATCCATGATTTTTCGATGATCATGTATGTTATTATTTTTTGCATATAATCGAGTTTTATGTTTTCATCAACCTCAAATTCTATCTACCTAACTCGATAAAATTTATATTATATAGCTGCATCAATATAAATTGTATTGAATTATACGAATAACGCTTAATAAAAAAATCTCTAAAAATCAATATCATTTTCTATCAAAATAAGGCATGATTTCATCCAAATATTTTAGAGTTCTCTTACATAGCAAGCACAGAAAAAGTATATCCTTTTTCCCATATCACACCAATTTTCTACCGCACGGGTGGGTAGAAAATTTATGGTTTTAAAAAATATTGTCCCCACATTTTCGAAGATATGGCAAATTCAATCTTGAATTTTTTTTACTTAGGAAATTCCTAAAACCTTTGATGTTGATGATATAAAATATAACTGACCGTAAAAATATTACGGTCAGCTTGGCTTATGACTTTGTCAGTTAACATAACGATGAAGTGCTTGTCCACATAAATTAACATTTGCTATATTATAATTGTTTATCAGGAGTTTCCCTTTTTCTTAATAGGAATAAGCAAATCAAGCTGAACATGACCTGTCTGAGTATTGGTATAAACAGAAAAAGCATTGAGATGTTCTTCTAAGCATCCACCCATTCCGAATGGCTCACGATAATCAATTTCATATTCAGAATTATTCTGCATCTGTTCAAAGAATGTACCCCATTCATGAAAATCACCCATTTTAATACAGTGAGCAGCATAAAGTCCTCCAGCAAAATATTTTTTCTCAAGAGGTGATGGCACATCCATGTCATCAGGAATTGTTACCCAGAATTCATAGCCATATACAGAATTTTCTTCACTTGGTGATGGATTATTAAAGCCGTACTGTCTGAAATCCTTTTTAACATTAGGTAAATCAGAATTTTTAATAAATTCTGCCAACATATTACCTGCATTATCTTCAGGATTATCACCAATATAATGACTTGAAGCCACTGTCGCTGGTGGAAGATATAATATTCTTATATCCATTTTACTTTCGATAACATTATTTGCTTCGTTTAACTTTTCCATAGAAAAGTCCTCCTTTAAATTAAATTTTGAAGGACTTAAAGCACTAACAATATCAATAAGCTCACTATCCTCAAGCAAATCTAAGGAAATATTTTTGCTGATACTTTCATCAAGTCTTGATACAAAGACATCAAGTATATTACGGATTGTGCTAAGAGCATTAATTTCCTCATTCAATTCTGTGATATTATCACGCATAATCTGTAAAGCTTGTGTTTGTTTATTGTCATCAAGTATAATTGCAATTTGCTTTAGTGAGATACGAAGTCTCCTTAAAACTATGATTTGCTGTAATCGCCTTACTGCATTATCATTATAAATCCGATATGCATAATCTTCTTTTCTTGTGCTTTCGAGAAGTCCGATTTTTTCATAATATCTAAGCATCCTTGTTGACACATCAAAGGTTTTGGAAACTTCACTTACTGTCATAAATTTCATGCTTTCACGTCCTTTCAATATAATTATAAAGTACGACACTGTGTTCAAGTCAATAGGTAAGCTACTTTTTATAAAAAACAGAGTGGATTTTCATACCTTAATCCTTGTATAATGAAAACATAGGGTTTCAAAATACATACCTTTCTTAAAATTTGTTTAATGTAAATAAGATAGCCCTATACTATCAACAGATGCTGTGGATTGGTTATTAATCCTACTGCGAAGAAATTCGACAG
>JAVBOH010000028.1:0-32094 GCA_031550725.1 Oscillospiraceae bacterium | reverse complement strand
CGTTTGCCACGGAGCGACGAGGGCGTCGCTCCCTACAATTATGATATCCCCGAATATATATTTTGACAATACATCATACAACAATAAAATAACCCCATTATAATATATTATACAAAAAAATCCCCCGACTATACATAAATAGTCGGGGGATTATAATAATTTAATTTTAAATTAATTATTCAGCTGCTTCTTCAGAACCTTCAGTCAAAGCACGGATAGACATACTGATTCTCTTCTTATCGATATCAATTTCAGTAATCTTAGCCTCAACCTCATCACCAACAGAAACAACATCCTTGACATTGTTAACTCTCTTGTCAGCAAGCTGTGAAATATGGATAAGACCATCAATACCAGGAATAATCTGAGCAAATGCGCCGAAAGGAGTGATTGAAACAATCTTAGCCTTAACAACGTCATCAACATGATACTCGTTTGCAAACTTAACCCATGGGTTATCATCATTTTTTCTGTAACCCAAAGAAATTCTGTTAGCATCCTTGTCGAGTTCCTTAATGTAAACTTCAACAACATCACCAGTAGAAAGAACTTCTGATGGGTGCTTGATTCTGTTCCATGAAAGCTCGGAAATATGAACCATACCGTCAATGCCGCCTAGGTCAACGAAAGCACCATAGTTAGTAATGGACTTAACTTCACCCTTGAAAACATCGCCTATGTTTGCAGATTCCCAGAACTTTGCCTTTGCAGCATCCTTAGCAGCACCAGAAACAGCCTTGATAGAACCAACAGCCTTTCCTCTCTGCTCGTTAATTTCAATAATCTTGAACTGAACAGTTTTCTTAACCAAATCCTCAAGCTTGTCATCACGACGTGCAGTCGCCTGAGATGCAGGGATAAATACTCTTGTACCTTCGCTGATAACGATGATACCACCCTTAACAACATTAGTAACAACACCATCAAGAACCTTGTCCTCAGCCTTAGCCTTAACCAAAGTGTCGAAACCAACCATAGCATCAACCTTAGTCTTGGAAAGCTGAACAATACCCTCAGCGTCATTAATCTTGATAACAATCAGATCAATCTCGTCGCCAACCTTAACAACATCAGCAGGCTTCAAGCTTGGATCATTTGTAAGCTCAGAAAGTGAAACGTAACCAGTGTGCTTAGTACCAACATCTACAATAGCTTCAGTACTGTTAACAGCAGTTATGTATCCTTTCACCCTGTTGCCGGTATATATTCTTTTGAAAGACGCATCAAGCGCCTCCTCAAAGTTAAAGTCCTCGTCCATATTCTGTAAAATCTCGCTCATCTGTTTTTGTACCTCCTTGATTATATGAGCCGGGGTGGAAGCTCCGGCAGTAATACCGATGTTAAATTTTTCAACGGTACTATTTTGAATAAGCCCCTCAATAAAAGCCTTATCCAAGTCGCTTGTATTCTCAATATGAACACAATGCTTACAGTGCTTTTTGCAGATATCAAAAAGCTTGACTGTATTTGAGCTGTGCTTACCCCCAATAACAATCATTAGGTCGGAGGATTTAGCCATCACTTCAGCAGAATGCTGCCTATTTGAAGTTGCGCTGCAAATAGTATTGAAAACCTCTGCTTTAGGAAAAGTATCTCTGACCAAAAGGGTACACTTTTCCCACATATTAATATTATACGTTGTTTGCGCCACAATTGCAACACTTTTTTTTAGATTTGTACAATTTTTTTTGAAAAAATCGAATAATTCATCGCAATCGGAGCAAATAAATGGTACATTCTGACAATGTCCGACAATTCCTGTAATTTCAGGATGATTTTTGTCCCCTAAAATAACCACCTGATACCCACTTGCTGACTTCTCCGAAACAATATTCTGAATACGTCTGACAAACGGACACGTACCATCGGTATATGATATCCCTTTTTGCTCGAGGACATCAAAAACATGACGTATAACACCATGCGAACGGATAACAACAGTTTCATTATCATCAACACTTTCAATTTCATCGGCAGAATTGATAATACGAACACCTTTTTCATCCAAATCCCTAATAACATCGGGATTATGGATAATTTCGCCGTAAGTTACAGCTTTTTTACCCGTATCTAGTATATTATACACAATTTTTACGCTTCTGTCAACACCGAAACAAAAACCCGCATATTCCGACACATTTACCGAAATTTCCATTAAATAATATCCTCCAATGCAAGCTATGTTAATATGAAACAACATATGCAGTAAATGTATCTTTTAAATCTTTATGCACATGTATTTGAAATTTGTAGGGACACCATATATGGTGTCCCAATATATAACTTCATTAAATATTTATATCATTCATTCTCTGAAACATTTTTCGTAATAGTCTTATCAGCAGGTTTATTTTCAATATAAGGAATATCCTCAACCAAAGCCTTAATCTCACCCATAATACGCTGCTTAACATATTTCAGCTGACGAGTATTCCCATCCTCGATTGCAATTTCGCTTGCTGGAATAACCTTGCCGAATTTAAGTGTTACCTTGGAACGAAAATGCAGCTTTTCACCCTCAAAACAAATTCCGCAAGGAATAACATCTGCACCGCTTTTTGCAGCAATTAAAGCAACACCAGTTTTACCTTTGCCGACTTTGCCGTCCTTTGAACGAGTACCCTCAGGAAAAATAACAAGGTTTTCACCCTTTTCGAGAATAGCAATAGAGTCATCAATAACCTGCATATCGCCTGAGCCACGCCTGACAGGAAATGCACCAAGCAGGGTAATAAACCATCCAGAAAGCTTATTCTTGAAAAGTTCCTCTTTAGCCATGTAACGAACAGGACGTTTAACAGGCATAGTGAGCATGACAGGGTCAGCATAGCTGCGGTGGTTTGATGCGATAATAATAGATCTATCCTGTGGAATATTATCTGCACCCTCTATTTTAAAATTATAAAAAATCTTATATGCAAAAAAAACAGAGTATCTTACAAATGCATTCATTTTATATAATCCTTTCGGTTGATTTAAAACATAATAAATTATAACACGTTTTCAGAAAAATTACAATGTGTCTGAAAAAAGATACAGCGTGCTTCATTCCCAAAATATTTGTGATATTTTTACGGCATGTCAGAGCATCGTCTATATTTATATATCCAAAAATTTTTTAACAGCCGCATCAACCTTTTGTTTTTGTCTATGTTGGTTAATAATACCTTGTTCTTCAAGTGTCAATAATGTATCACATTCGGTTCTTCCTAAAAGATAATCAACAGAAATATCTAAATAGTCTGCTATCTTTAATAAATGTTGTGATGTTATATCTGTGCCATTTGACATCTTTGTTATTGTATTTATACCAAGTTCACAGTCTGTCAGTAATTGTTTAATTGTAACGTTTTTGGTTTTTAGCACAGTTTTTATTCGGTCAGCTATAATTTGTGTATTATTCATATATAAACTCCAATTAATTTGGTTAATATAATATTGACAAAACCATATATGGTGTGTATAATATATTTAACACCTAATTCAGAAAGGGAAATCATCATGAGTTACATATCTAAAATCCTTGAAAGAGCAAATATTCAGCAGATAATAGCTTTTTTAATGAGCGGTGCAGAGTATACCCCAATAAGTGACGAAACATATACTCAAAGATTAGATAACGCAACAAAACCACTGTATAATTACCTTGAAAAATTAAATATACCTGAGCTTGATGAGCTGTTAGATGAAGCAACATTTGTATCCGATGATGTCCATATGGAAATCGGCATGATATGCGGCTTTAAAATCGCTATGGAATTAATCGGTAAGCTTGAATAAATATACTATACATAATAATTGTAGCATATGACCTTTAAATCGTCAAGAGTATAATTTTGTAGGGGACGTCAAGTACAACGTCCCCTACATTTATGTTATATAACCTTAACTCCTGTTTTCTTTGTAATAATATCCAAAAGCATATCAATAGACCCTTGCAAATCAACATCGGATGTATCAGCAAGAATGGCATCATCAGCCTGCTTAAGAGGAGCAATATCACGGTTCATATCGTTATAATCACGCTGATTAACATCTGCCAAAACTTCATCAAAACTAGGACAATTCGGCTTTTCGGACAGCTCTAAATATCTGCGCCTTGCACGTTCTTCAGCAGTAGCAGTTAGATAAATTTTCACGTCGGCATTTGGTAATACAACTGTGCCGATGTCACGTCCATCCATGATAATATTATTTTCCTGCGCAATTTTTTTCTGAAGGTCAAACAAAAATTCACGCACCTTTGGTATTGCTGAAACTGTTGATGCACCCATAGAAATTTCAGGTGTGCGAATTTTATCGGACACATCAGTGCCGTTAACAAAAACGTGCTGTGCACCATCAATAAATCTAAGTTCAGGGGTAATATCATCAAGTGCGTTTATAACGCTTTCGGTATCGTCAGGTGAAATACCTTTTAAGATAACCTCATAAGCAGTTGCACGGTATAATGCACCTGTGTCAACATAAATAAATCCGAGCTTTTGTGAAACTGCTTTTGATATAGTGCTTTTTCCTGCGCCTGCAGGTCCATCTATCGCTACATTTATTGGCATGATTTTTACCGTCCTTCTATATATTATTTACATATTCATCCCAGCACAATAAGCCGTACAGAAAGCAATCTGTAAGTTAAATCCACCAGTATAAGCATCCAAATCTATGACCTCACCTGCAAAATAAAGTCCTGAAACTAGCTTTGATTCCATAGTTTTAGGTGAAATTTCTGACACCTTAACACCACCGCCTGTGACAATAGCCTCACTGATAGGTCGGAAATCCTTTATAGTAACAGGGAAGTTTTTAAGCAGTGAAACAAGTTTTTGACGTTCTTCCTTTGTAACGGAATTAACAGGCTTTTCAGAAATACCCATCAGTTCTATTATAACAGGTATCATCTTAGCAGGGAGTAATTTAGAAAGTGAATTTGCAAAAAGACGGTTAGGTATTTCAGCAAAATCACGCAGTATTCTTGCATCCAAGGTTTTTTCATCAAGAGCAGGTTTTAAGTCTATCGAAAGTTTATAACGTCCACGCTCCATTTTTGCTATATGTGACGAACAGCTTAAAACAAGCGGTCCTGACACACCAAAATGAGTGAACAGCATTTCACCAAGCTCGGTATAAATTGTCTTGCCATTTGAAGTGTCAATGAGGTTAAGTGTAACATTTTTAAGAGATAACCCCATCATATCAGCACAATAGCTTTCCTCTGAAACAAGCGGTACTAACGATGGTTTTAGTTTTGTAACAGTGTGTCCTGCTTGTTCTGCGAATTTATATCCATCGCCATCTGAGCCAGTTTTAGGATATGATTTACCGCCAGTAGCGACAAGCACCGACTGTGCATAAAAATCCGCACCCTCACATTTAACACCCTTTATACAACCATTCTCGATGATAAGCGACTGCACACGAATGTTTTTTATTGTTACCTCTCGTCCAAAGCAAGCATTTTCAAGAGCATCAACTATATCAGAAGCTTTATCGCTTATAGGGAAAACCCTGTTGCCACGTTCAGTTTTAAGCGGCACTCCAAGTCTTTCAAAAAAGTCCATTGTGTCCTGCGAAGTGAACTGATTATATGCTGAATACAAAAACTTGTTGTTTGATGGTACATTCGCCATGAATTCATCAAGTGTGCAGTTGTTAGTAACGTTGCAGCGTCCTTTTCCTGTGATAAGAAGCTTTTTGCCAAGTCTGTCGTTGCGCTCAAGCACAAGCACATTTTTACCCATATCAGAAGCAGTAATAGCAGCCATAAGTCCTGCCGCACCGCCGCCGATTATTATTACATCATAATTTTTATTATTCAAGTTAACTTCCTCATTTATTATTTTAATATACCTATAATTATAAACAAAAACAAGCTGTATGTCAATAAAATTAAAAAATGAATAATTCGTTGACATATATTTAATTATATGGTATATTTGTATTATTAAAGCTGACGGAGGGATTACAATTATGAAGAAAAGAATAGCAACGGTTTTATTGGCGTTTGTGATGGTGGTTGGTGTTTTGGTAATGCCGTTTGATACAGTATTTTCAGTTAATGCGAGGGCAGCAGTAGGAACTGGTATGGAGCCACTAACAGAAGATGGTGAATATGAATATTTATACACAGACAATGAAGAAGTAATTATTTTTGCATATTGTGGTAACGATACAGATGTTATAATTCCATCAACAATTAATGGTAAAGAAGTAGTATCTATTAATGATTATGCGTTTGAATGCGATTTTAATATAAAGTCGGTTGTGATTCCTGATAGTATAACAAATATAAGTTATTGTGCATTCTTGAATTGTAAAAATTTACAATCTGTCACATTAGGAGAAAACCTAATGACTATTGGTGACTTTGCATTCTCTGGTTGCACATCATTGAAAAAAATCAATATTCATAAAAAGATTACCTATATTGGAGAAGAAGCTTTTGAGTGTACACCATGGCTTGCAGCAAAAAGGAGAAAAAGTCCACTTGTAATTATAAACAATATATTAATTGATGGGACAACAGCTGATGAAAATGTAACTATACCAAATAGTGTAACTAAAATCAGCAAAGCTGCTTTTAGAGGGAACAGTGATTTGAAATCGATAAATCTTGGAAATAAAATTGAAGAAATACCTGAAAGAGTATTTAGACATTGCGATAATCTAGAAAAAGTGATAATTCCATCGAATGTTAATCTAATAGGTAAAGGAGCCTTTGAATATTGTGGGTTGTTAAATGAAATTGAAATCCAATCAAGCATATGTAAAATTGAAAAGAACGCTTTTCTAGATTGTAAATCATTAAGCACAGTGCGTGTTTCTGAAGGGATTTTTGATATTGACGAAGAAGTCTTTTTAAATACACCATGGCTTGAAAATCAAAAAAAGCAAAATCCACTTGTTATATTAAATGGTTCATTAATTGATGGGACGGCGGCTGTTGGAAAAGTTATTATACCAAATACAGTTACTCAAATATGTAAGAGTGCTTTTTTAGGAAATAAAAACATAACATCAGTATTTATTGGTGATAGTGTAACGAAAATTCATAGCATGGCGTTTAATGAATGTCATTCAATTAAATCATTAAGTATTGGCGCTAATGTAAATAAAATAGGATGGAGTGCTTTTCTTGATTGTGAATCACTAAAATCAATTTATATTCGGAGTAAGAATGTTGATATTGACTATTGGAATTTTGCACGATATAATAGGATAACAATATATGGCTACAAAAACTCAACTGCACATCAATTTGCAAAAGAGAATGGCATAAAATTTATATCCTTTAAATCCCTGAACTCCGCAGATATAACCCTATCCCAAACCACATATAAATATGACGGCACAGCAAAGAAGCCTGATGTCACTGTAAAACTTGATGGCAAAACCCTTGAAAAAGGTAAGGACTATACCGTTAAATACAGCAACAATAAAAAGATAGGCACGGCAACTGTTACAATAACAGGCATTAACAAATACGCTGGCACTGTTAAAAAGACATTTACGATTAAGAAATAATCAAGTCACCTTATTGATAGCTCAATAAGGTGACTTTTGTAATATGCACTAAAAAATTGAGATATAATATCAAAAATCCTGTACGCTATAACACTGTTATAGTCACCAAATATTAACGTTATATCTATATTCAAGTGGTATAATAATAACTTAAGATTAAATAGAAATAAGGGATGTATAATGGAAAAGACAATACAAAATCCGCTTGGAACAGCGGATATAAAGGGGCTTATTTTAAAATTTTCGATACCAACAATAATTAGCTTTCTGATTAACTCGCTTTATAACATAGTAGACCAGATTTTTATTGGCAGGGGAGTAGGTTTAAACGGTATTGCCGCAACAAATATAGCGTTTCCGCTTGTAACAATCTGCACAGCGGTGTCGCTTTTAATTGGTATCGGATGTGCTTCAAACATAAGTCTTAGCCTTGGGGCTGGCGATAAGGAGCGTGCTGAAAGACTTGCAGGAACTGGAATAATTTTAATGGTTATTTTCGGTATTGTGCTTGCAGTTTTGTCACTCATTTTCCTTGACCCGCTTTTGAGATTGTTTGGTGCAACGGATGAGCTTATGGAAAATGCAAGAATTTATACTCGTATTATAGCAATAGGCTTGCCGTTTCAAATACTTTCAACAGGACTTAGCCAGCTTATACGAGTTGACGGCAGCCCAAATTATTCAATGATGTGCATGATTGCAGGTGCTGTTATAAATACAGTTCTCGACCCAATTTTCATGTTCCCAATGGGAATGGGTATTGCAGGTGCAGCATATGCGACCATATTAAGTCAGTTGATTTCAACTGTTATGGCACTGGTTTATATCTTTAAGGGATTTAAGCATTTGTCTGTTAAAAAGGAAATGTACCGCATGAATGGTGAGCTTACAATGGGTATTTTTGCACTTGGTATGTCATCATTTTTTAATCAGATTGCAATGACTGTTGTTCAGATTGTAATGAATAATTCCTTAAAATATTATGGTGAATTATCATCATACGGCAGTGAAATTCCGCTTGCCAGCGTTGGTGCTATTTCAAAAATCAATATGCTTTTCCTAGGATTTACGATTGGTATTGCTCAAGGATGTCAGCCAATAAATGGCTATAACTATGGTGCTAAAAATTATACTCGTGTTAGAGAAACGCTTAAATATGCACTTATTTCGGCAACGATTATATCTATACTGGCGTTTTTGGGATTTCAGCTTTTCACACGCCAGATTATCAGTATATTCGGCGAGGGTTCGGAATTATATTTTGAATTTGCAGAGCGATATCTGCGTATCTTCATGTTTTTGACATTCCTAAATGGTATACAGCCAGTCACAGCGAACTATTTTACAGCGACAGGACGTGCCAAAATCGGTATGTTTATATCACTTACAAGGCAGATAATTTTCTTACTGCCACTACTCTTGATATTACCTCTTTTCTTTGGTATAGATGGTATTTTATATTCAGGACCAATCGGAGATTTTGTAACGGCAGTGTTGACATGGTGGTTTGTTGCGAGGGAATTCAAAAAGCTTTCAAAGCTTGAAAACGAACAAAATGCAGATATAACATTAGCGTAAAAAATGCGGATACATGATTAATTTTCATGTATCCGTTTTGTTTGGGTGTATGTAGTGGCGACTATAACGCTGCAGCGCATCGCCCGTGAATAATTCATATGTAACGGCTATGTACCACGGCGTTATAGTCGCCACTACCAAATATTTTTACGCAATATAATTAAACCTTGACGATAACAAAATCTTATGCTACAATTATTATGTATAATATATCTATTCAAATTTGCCGATTAGCTCCATAGCTAATTTAAAGCCGCATATCATACCAATTTCCATGTGGACATCATCGGATACAAATGTAGCCTCGTTTATCAATTCATCAAGTTCGGGTGAATTTAATTTTTCAAGGTAATCATACAATGGCTTTGTTACCTCATTTAATCTTTGAGTGTATGTTTCATTACTTATTGGGGTATATTCAACACCGCTTATTAAAAATGACCTTAATTGCTGAATGTTTGCTCTCTCATACATTTGGGATATATAGCTCATGATTATTGTCCTCTCATACTTAATACTATTTCTGTTATCATTATTATAGCACTAAACGAAGTTAATGTCAATGCTAAAATAACCAATTAAGGTTATTTGGCTGTTTGTACAAAAGCAAAGGAGATTTTATGTCAGAAACTAATATAACCGTAGATAGAATAAAGACACAAGCAAAATTAAAAGGCATTACCATAAAATCTATGCTTGAAAATTGTAAAATGGGTGTAAATACAATTACTAATATGTCAAATGGAGCGGATATTCAATCAAAAAACCTGCTTAAAATAGCGGATTACCTAGATGTTTCCGCCGATTACCTTTTAGGCAGAATTGATACCACAGAAAAGACATTAACCGAAGAAGAAAAAAACCTCATAAAAGCATACAGAGATAAAGAGCCTATGCAGGAGGCAGTGCGTAAAATTTTAGATATATAATAAAAGGAGCTGTTGCACAACATGAAAAACGGTCGACCCTGTGTGGCTGACCGTTTAGGTTAAATGTGCAACAGCCCCTTTTAAATTGAGCAGTTTAACAAAAATCTATTCTATCGAAAGCTTACAACATCCTCAAATTTCATTTTACCACCGAAAATATCCAATGCACTTCCAACGGTAAAATCAAGATTACCCTTACCAGAATTCTTAAGCATATTAAGGTCATCGAATGAGCCTATACCACCTGCATATGTAACAGGCAAGCCATTCCAGTTACCAAGCATAGTGACAAGTTCATTTTCAATGCCGTTTGCTTTACCTTCAACATCAACAGCATGAATAAGAAATTCGTCACAATATCCTGCCAAGCCTTCGATAACCTCATCACAAAGCTTTGTATCTGAAAATCTCTGCCATCTGTCTGTCACGATATAATAAAAACCGTCATCCTTCTTGCGACAGGATAAATCAAGCACAAGTCGGTTTTTGCCAGTTACACCAACAAGCTTATTCAGGTTATCATGATTTACTTCTCCATCCTTAAACACATAGGATGTAACGATAACGTGTGATGCACCTGCATTAAGGTATTCGAGTGCATTTTCAGCGGTTATTCCTCCGCCGACCTGCAGTCCTCCCTCAAATGCTGATAAAGCGCTGAATGCCTGCTTTTTATCGGCGTCATAAAACTCTGTACCCTCTTTATTGAGGATAATTATATGTCCGCCGCTTAAGCTGTGACTTTTATATAATTCGCCATAATATGAGGCGTCATAATCAGAAACATAATTATCTGTTGCCTGATTATTTTTATCGGCAAGACTTCCGCCGACTATTTGCTTAACCTTACCATTATGTATATCTATACATGGTCTGAATTTCATAAATTTGATTATCCTTTCAACTACAAAAGAAAAAACGACCTTGCAAGTGCTGATGTTGCAAAGTCGTTTTTTATGAGATATCGGTCTTAAGAGGCTAATCTTTTATTGACCATGGTTTTATTATAATCACAAAAAGTCCTTTAGTCAATAGATTTAACGGCATCTTAGCCGTATCTTAGCCGTAACTTAACTTGATTTTAACATAAAAAATGCTATTATCCAAAATACAACAACTTGTTCCATTTAATGTAATTTCGTTTAATGCAGGGATTATTATAGACGCTTGTGAAAGTGTAATGAAAATTTGTAAGGGCGATTGATAATCACCCTTACGGTAACATTATGATTTTATGGAGAAAAATAATATAGTGTCCCTATTGCGTTAACCTTATAAATTAACATCCTCAAAATCAATCTTGCTCGCAAGACCATATGCGGAGTCAACAGGAAGTGAAAAACATACTCCTCTGTGGTCAGTCAGCATACCTGTTGCTGATAGAATGCTTTTCATAACAGCCTCCTTATCATCCTTGCCAACAACAACGAATATCATGTCCTTTTCAGGCTGGATTGATATACCAAGGAACTTTGCTGCCTCCTCGCCGCCGATACCAAGACAGTGCATTAATGTGCCGCCTCGTGCCCCTGCGCTCTTTGCAGCCTCTTTTACCACTTCAAAGCTTCCTCTTGAAACAACCGTTACAATCAGTTCATGCTGACAACTGTCCATTTTATTAACAACCCCTTCAGATGTTTCAGCAGGCATAATATCTGTTCCTACTGCTAACTTATCATAAATTTTAACTAATGTATTACTCGCACCGGATATCGGTATTGTAAACGCTATACCCTTTCCTGCCTTGCTCAAAGTCAGATGGTGTTCAAGCAGCTTGTATATTCGGCTGATATTGCTGTCATTTACGATGCCTATGCATATCATTTTTTTGTTATCACCCAAGCCTAGATAATCGAGTACTAATGAATCAGCTGTACCAAAGCCATGTGCAAGCAGTTTAAACGGAACGTCGAAACGTGATAAAATTTTCGGTATTTTATCATGCAGCTCGTATTCACTTATAATAAATAAAGCTTTCATTTTTGTTTGAATCCTTTCTAGGATATATTTAAATTATGTTTAATTAATATCTACAAAATGATTTTCGCAAAAAAAATTATTTTGTAAGCAGACGTTATTCAGTACATATTAATTATCGAATATAACAAGGTCGTCACTGTCGTCAGTGATTAGCAGCGTTTCTGCTTCTGTTTGGCTCATTACAATTACATCATCAATATTACCAGCAATAACAGCCTCAGCCTGTACTGCAACAGTTGTTGTAATACCACGCTTTTCTTTTATGATGTTTATTAGTCCGAGCAGCTGAATTGTTATAAGTGGTGTCATTGCTACCATTGCAACAATACCAAATGCATCTGTTGTCATATTTCCGCCCATTCCTGCACACGCACCCATTGCAAGCGGCAGCAGGAATGTTGCTGTCATTGGTCCTGATGCAACTCCGCCCGCATCAAATGCAACCGCTGTGAAAATTCGTGGAACAAAGAATGTCATTGCAACCGCAAAAACATATCCAGGAATTAAAAACCATAGTATCGAAATTCCTGTAAGTACTCTTATCATTGATAATCCTACCGATACAGATACACCAATTGCAAGGCTTGTGCCAAGTGATTTACCAGAAATTGCGCCTTCCGTAATTGTTTCAACCTGCTCCTTTAAAACGTGCACCGCAGGCTCTGCTGCAACAATAAAGTAACCAATAACCATACCGATTGGTACAAGCAGCCAAGGCTTATCTCCAAGTGCCAGCTGCTCTCCTATATATTGTCCGATTGGCATAAATCCAACATTAACACCAGTCAGAAAAACAACCAGTCCTAGATATGTGTAAACAAGTCCGATTAGAATTTTAAATACGGATTTTTTATCAAGCTTAAGTGCTATAAAATTAAACACAAGGAAGAACGCAACTATCGGTACAATCGCTGTTGCAACCTCTTTGAAATAATGCGGCAGCGCTATTAAAAACAGTGAGAAAACTTCTCCAACTGTTTCATATTCATGTATTGTAACAAGCTCTGCATTAACCTTGTCGGCATTATTGAATATGCCAAGTATTATTACTGTTGCAATAGGACCTATTGAACATAGAGCTACAAGTCCAAAGCTGTCCTCCTGCTGCGTTTTGTCACCACGGACTGTGGCAAGACCAATACCAAGCGCCATAATAAACGGCACTGTAATAGGACCCGTTGTTACACCGCCTGAGTCAAACGCAACTGGTATGAACTCTGGCTGGATAAGAGGTGAAAGTATTACGATAAAAATAAGCGAATACATTACAAGGAATATATACGATAATTTGATTTGCAGGAATATACGCATAAATGCAACCACAAGGAATATACCCACACCTACGCCAACTGCCCATATAAGTACAGTGGTATCAACAATAGGGGCTTGCTCTGCAAGTACTTGTAAATCCGGCTCTGCGACGGTTATAAATACACCGATGGCAAAAATCACAGGAATTATGAAGTATATTTTCTTCAGCTTTGTAATGTTTTTGCCTATCTGCTCTCCTATGACTATCATTGACTGGTCTGCACCAAGTGTGAATAGTCCTATGCCAAATATCAGGAAAATTGACCCGATTACAAACATGAAGAACATTTCTCCTGTTGCCGGAACAAGAGATATTGTCAGAATCAGTACAATAACGGTAATCGGCAGTACTGACGACAACGATTCAATTATTTTTTCTCTTAGGTTATGCTGCAAAATCACCAATCCTTTCTGATTTTCGTATATTGTTAAGTTAAAAGTTTTAAGGCACCCCCCATCATTTCGGTTGACGCCTTTGTCACAAATATTCAATATACCTATTTAATATACAATAAAATCATTATAACATACTTTTGTGATAAATTGCAAATGATTTACTGTAAACTATGTGTAAATAATTGTAATTATGTACAAACTTATGCAAAATTTGGATATTTCGTTTGTTTAAATTAAACGTTTAACACAAAATATGTTTGTGCAAAGTCATGAAAATCGACGAAATTTATTAAATTTGATAAAAAATCTCCCTTTTTGATTTATTATGTGATATAATGAAATATATTAGATAAGTAGGATACAATACTGTTTTGGTATTGGTAAATCATGTTAAAAATTAGTTGAATTTTAGTTTCTTTTCTTACCTATTTGATATGATTTATTTATCCGATATATAAAATATATCGAAAAGGGGATTTTGGCGATGGAAAATAAACCACGTATTTTAATTGTTGAAGATGACAACAATATTAGTGAGTTTATTAATGAGGTACTTGTTACATATAATTATACAACACTAACCGCAAGAACCGCAACAGAAGCAATTGAAATTGCAAAAAGTGGCTCTCCTGATTTACTTCTTCTCGATTTGGGACTACCTGATTTTGACGGAACAGAAGTTATCAAAAACATAAGACAAAGGTCTGCTGTGCCTATTATTGTTTTATCTGCGAGAGATTTGGGAGAAGATAAGGTTAAAGCACTTGATTTAGGCGCTGACGATTATATGACAAAGCCTTTTGATACTCCTGAATTTTTGGCAAGAATCAGAACCGCATTAAGACGACAGAACCGTGATTTAGAAAAGAGCATTTACAAGAGCGGCGACCTTGTTATTGATTTTGATAAGAGGTTGATTACAAGAGGCAGTGAGGTTATTCATCTGACACAGAATGAATATAAGATTATTGCTATGCTTAGTCAGAGTGCAGGCAAGGTTATCAGCCATGATGACATTATCGAAAGTGTCTGGGGGGCAAATGTCAGCGGTGATAATAAGATTTTGCGTGTTAATATGACTAACATTCGTAAAAAGGTTGAAGAAAATCCTAGTGAACCTAAGTATATCCATACTATTTCGGGAATTGGATATCGTATGTCTGAGTCAGAATGATTTTTGAATGGATTAAGCAAAGCCGTCTTTTGTAAGGCGGCTTTGTTTTAATCATATGTGTAAAACTCGGAGGATTTTTGTATGAATTTAAAGGAACGTGCAAAAAAATTAAAAGCGGATATACCTGTTATATTTATATCTCTCAAAGATAAGGACACACCTGTTATCGCAAAAATTTTCGCAGGGATTACTATTGCATATGCACTTTCGCCGATTGATTTAATACCTGATTTTATTCCTGTTTTAGGTTATCTGGACGATATTATTCTGCTGCCGCTTTTTATATCACTTACCATTAGATTTATACCCGAGGAAGTTTTGGTGAAAAATCGTGAGCAGGCTAAGGATTTATGGCAGGATGGCAAGCCAAAGAAATGGTATTATTCTATCCCGATTGTGCTTATATGGCTTTTGATTATCTGGGTTGTTGTTAAGGCGATTTGGTTTTGAATATACATTATATATTTTATATATTTTTTCAAAAAATGTTTTTATTATGCTTGTGTTTCGGTGTGGGATTGGCATTATTGCATAAAAGTTAGGGAAATGCGTAAAAATATGATGATAATGCTTGACAAAAGTATGTGAAATATGGTATGATTATTTTACCTCTTGCAGAGGTCTATTTTTTTGCGCTTTTTTGAGGCGTGAAAGGCAGTATCTCTCGACAAAGAAACATATTGAAAACTCGTTTTCAAAAATTCTTGCCATAGAGGGAGGCATGGGAATACAAAACGTATTCCTTGTAAATCGAAACGATTAATAGGAGGTGCCGATATGAGAGTAAAGGTAACATTAGCTTGCACAGAGTGCAAACAGCGTAACTACAACACAAAGAAAAACAAGAAGAATGATCCGGACAGACTTGAGATGAGCAAACACTGCAAGTTCTGCAAAAAGCATACTCTTCACAAAGAAACCAAGTAAGTGAGGTGCGTAGGGAATGGCTGATTCAAAAAAGTCAAAGAACTCCATCATTGCACAGGCTGAGACTAAGGCTGATAAGATAGTTAATAAAAAAGCTAAAACATCAGGCAAGGACTCAAAGTCTAAGGGCAAAAAGCAGAACCCTGTGGTAAAGTACTTCAAAGAGCTCAAGAGTGAAATCAAAAAAGTTGTATGGCCTTCAAAGAAGAAGGTTGTCAACAATACGATTGTTGTAGTTGTGGGAATGTGCGTTAGCGGTCTTGCAATCTGGGGAATCGACAGTGGCCTTACTGCTTTGTTTAAGCTGATTGTTAATATCGGTCAGTAAACATTTATGCAGTGTGAATTTTGAAAGGAATGATTTTAAGAATGTCAGAAACAGCAAAGTGGTATGTTATTCACACATATTCCGGTTATGAAAATAAGGTTGCGCAGACTATTCTTAAGGTTGTCGATAACCGAAAGCTTCATGAGCTTATACCTGAGGTAAGAGTTCCTACTGAACTCGTTACTGAGGTTACTGATACAAACAAAACCAAAGAAGTTGAGAGAAAGGTTTTCCCAGGCTATGTTCTTGTGAAAATGCTGCTCAATGATGATTCATGGTATGTTGTTAGAAATACCAGAGGCGTTACAGGATTTG
The DNA here is from genome assembly GCA_031550725.1 of Oscillospiraceae bacterium. GTDB lineage: Bacteria > Bacillota > Clostridia > Oscillospirales > Ruminococcaceae > UBA946. Next base: position 15,635 of record JAVBOH010000028.1, on the reverse strand, counting down.
TAGGCCCTGGGTCTAAGCCTGTTCCACTGACTGAAAGGGAAGTCGCAGCTCTTGGCGTTGAACGTGAGAGAACTGTTGAAGTTAACTTTAAGGTTGGTGACAGCGTTAAGATTTCTACTGGTGCTATGGAAGGTTTTGTCGGAGAAGTTAAGAACATTAATACAGAGGATATGACTGTTGAAGTCGCTGTATCTATGTTCGGTCGTGAAACCCTTGCTGTACTTGAGATTTCTCAGGTATCAAGGTCAGATGAATACTAATCGTTTTGATACTATTCATTTGCTACACAAACAATTTACTGAACGCATATTAATTTACAGCGTTCCATTATTTACGGAGGTATAAGCATGGCACAAAAAGTTGTTGGCTTAATTAAGCTTCAGATTAACGCAGGTAAAGCAACTCCTGCTCCACCGGTTGGACCAGCTCTTGGTCAGCATGGTGTTAATATCATGGCATTTACTAAGGAATTTAACGAAAGAACTAAGAACGATATCGGTCTTGTAATCCCTGTTGTTATCACAGTTTACGCTGACCGTTCATTCTCATTTATCACTAAGACTCCGCCTGCTGCAGTTCTTATCAAGAAAGCAATCGGCATCGAGAGCGGTTCAGGTGTTCCTAACAAGACTAAGGTTGGTAAGATCACTAAGGATCAGATTCAGAAGATTGCTGAAACTAAGATGGTTGACCTTAACGCATCAAGTGTTGAAGCTGCTATCAGCATGATCGCTGGTACTTGTCGTTCAATGGGCGTTACTGTTGTTGACTAATTCAAATTGCATATAGGCATGAACTTCAAAGAAGTTCGCAGTGTTTTGTAAAAAGCGCTGTATAGTGGGAGGAAAATTTCCGCTAAAAGATCCCGATTGAGATTTATTTTCGGGATATCACCACATAAGGAGGATAATTTATTATGAAACATGGTAAAAAATATAATGAAGCTTTGAAAAATATTGATTTGGCAAAAGCTTATGAAGCTAATGAAGCTTTAGGCTTAGCTTGCACAAATGCAAAGGCTAAGTTTGATGAAACAATTGAAGTTCACGTTCGTCTAGGTGTTGACTCTCGTCACGCTGATCAACAGGTTAGAGGTGCTGTTGTACTTCCTAACGGTACTGGTAAGGATGTTCGTGTATGCGTTTTCTGTAAGGAAGACAAGATGGATGCTGCTAAGGCTGCTGGTGCTGACCACGTTGGTGCTGATGACCTTATCGAAAGAATTCAGAAAGAAAACTGGATGGATTTCGATGTTGTTATTGCATCCCCTGATATGATGAGTACTGTTAGTAAGGTTGCTAAAATCTTAGGACCTCGTGGTTTGATGCCATCTCCTAAGGCTGGTACAGTTTCTCCTGACGTTGCTAAGGCTGTTGCTGAAGCAAAGGCTGGTAAGATTGAATACCGTCTTGACAAGACTAACATTATCCACTGTCCAATTGGTAAGGCATCTTTCGGTGCTGAAAAGCTAGAGCAGAACTTCGAAACTCTACTTCAGGCTATCGTTAAGGCTAAGCCAGCTGCTGCTAAGGGTGCTTACATCAAGTCCTGCGTAGTTGCTTCAACTATGGGCGTTGGTATCACTGTTTCTACTAATAAGTACGGTGTATAATTTAATTTTTTGATAATTATGGCTGTTCCGTTTCGGGACAGCCTTTTTTATGTTGACTTTAAGGCACATATGTGCTATAATAAGCTAACGATTTTATTAGGAGGATAACAACTATGTCAGAGATTATCAGGTATGATGTTAATGAGGAATGGGCTCATTCAGGTATTGTTAAAGCTGGAGATTTCGTATTTTTAAGCTATTGTGTGGGTAATATAGGACAGCCAATTGAAAATCAGATTAATGGTGCATTTGATCATCTCGCAGCAAGACTTGAGTCTGTGGGTTTAGGGTTAGAATCTGTTGTGAAAATAGATGCATTGTTTCGTGATGTATGGGATATTCCCCTTATGGAGAAAGTCATAAAGGAAAGATTTAATGGTAAATATCCTGCACGTAAATCAATTCAGACTGAATTTGCACATAGCGGTGGTGAGAATGGACTTAAGTTTCAACTGGATGCGATTGCTTATAATACTAACAAATATATACAGGAGAGTCGATTATGAAATTTAAGTCTAAAATTGACTGGTGGTTTCATTTAACTGTTGTATTTGTTGTTATTATGTCAGTTTTTCCACTCTATTTTTATGCTAAGGACAAGGTTACAACCGCTTTGATTGTTTCAGTAATAATGATTATAGCGGATGTTTTGTTAATTCTACCTATTTATTTTTCTACTAATTATACATTGCATGATACTTTTCTGCATGTTCGTTGTGGATTAATTAACATAAAGATAGCATATAACGATATTAATAGCATATCCGAAACTGAAGATTCATCAGCGTCTTTTGGGCTTTCTTTGGATAGGATTTCTATTGTTTATAAAAACAAAAGTGAGGTTATTATTTCACCTAAGGATAAACAGGAGTTTATTAGATTGATTAGAGAGCGGGCGCTATAAGCATACTTTTATTATATAATCAAAAGCTTATTGTAAATGAACAGGAGAATTATAATGGATTTCAACGAACTATTATCTATCGCAAAAAAGGCTGTGAATTATAGAAGTATATCAAGAATGGCATCGGCTGGAATGGTTGCTGCTGCGATACTGTCAGACAAAGGAAATGTATATGTTGGCGTTTGTATTGATACTCCTGCAGGAATGGGATTTTGTGCTGAACACTCGGCTGTGGCTGCTATGATAACAGCAGGTGAGTCGCATATTGTAAAGTTGGTTGCTACTGGTGTTGATGATGAGGGTGCTTGTGCACCTTGCGGACGTTGCAGGGAATTTATTAATGCTATACATGACGAAAATTATTTATGTGAAGTCATGCTTGAAGATGGTTCAATAACTACTATCGAGAAGTTATTACCATATAGATTATGAGTGAACTCTAATTGAGCTGAACTATATGAAAAAAGTAATATTTGGAACTGGTCTTTTAATTTGCGGAACAATTATGCTTTCTGCTGTATATCTAAGAAATGCGATTTATTTTACTTCGCCTAATAGCATCCTCATCTGGTACATCTGAATTTATGATTATTGGAGCAATATTGCTTTTATGCGGTATCGGTTTGAATATTTGGGCATTTATTAAGGATAAAGATTAATAAAATATTGGAGATATATAATATGAACTACATTCTAGCATCAGCCTCACCACGCAGACAAGAACTCTTGAAATATGTTATACCGAAATTTGAAATTTGTCCTGCTGACGTTGATGAAATTATACCAGATGCCCTCGAAGCACATGAAGCGGCAGAGTTTTTGGCGGTTAAAAAAGCGGCTCATATCTCAAAGTTATATCCTGACAGTGTTGTTATAGGCTGTGATACAGTTGTTATAATTGATGGAAATATTCTCGGTAAACCGACTGATATAGATGATGCGAAACGGATGCTTAGCATGCTTTCAGGCAAGACGCATAATGTAGTTACTGGCGTATGCCTTTTTAGGAATGGTGTAAGCATGAGCTTTTCTGAAACAACATCTGTTGCTTTCTATCCCCTTTCAGATGAGGAAATTAATGATTATATTGCAACTGGCGACCCTTTTGATAAAGCAGGTGCATATGGCATTCAGGGTGTTGGGTCTGTACTTGTGAAAGGCATTATCGGTGATTTCTTCAATGTTGTTGGACTTCCAGTTGCTAGATTAAAAAGAGAATTGATGAATTTCATAGCTTAATAAGTGTATGTAAAACGAGGTTACAATATGGATATATTAGATTACATTATACTAATTGTAATGTCATGTATAACAATAACACTGGTTATATCTTCAATTGTTTCTATTTTTTATAAAGGCAGATACAAAAACATCATCGTTACAAAGAAACGTATCAACTATTATAAATATTATAGTAAGCGTGATACTGGTGTTATGCCACATTATGTTATATATTGTAAATATGAAAGTTCCCCGAGGGTACATATATTGAGGTGCGAATATAAATCTGCATATGATAAATTAAAGGTAGATAAGAAATACACTGTAAGAATAAAGTGGAAAAGTATCATGAGTGTAAAAAAATGAAAAATGATGCTTAATGTTAAGCCTTGGTAAAATCATTGACAAGTGACGAAAATACTGCTATAATTTTTAGTACAATAAAAAAACAAAGGGATGTGTAATGAATGGCAAAAAAGAGAATCGGTATACTCACAAGCGGCGGCGACTGTCCAGGACTTAATGCTACTATAAGAGGTGTTGCTAAGGCTTGTTTTGATAGACTTGGTACAGATAATATCGAAATTGTCGGCATCCAGAACGGTTATTACGGTCTTATAAATAATATGGCAAGAGAAATGGCTCCATCCGAATTTTCAGGAATTCTAACGCAGGGTGGTACAATTCTTGGTACAAAGCGTCAGCCATTCAAGATGATTTCCAGTATTGGTGAGGATAATATTGACAGAGTTAAGGCAATGAAGGATACCTATAAAAAGCAAAAGCTTGACTGCCTGCTGACGCTTGGCGGTAATGGTACGCATAAAACTGCTAACCTTTTGGCGAACGAGGGGTTAAATGTTATTGGCTTGCCTAAGACTATTGACAACGATATTTTTGGTACAGATGTAACCTTTGGTTTCCATACTGCTGTTGATACCGCTACTGATGTTATCGACAGGCTTCATACTACTGCCGCATCACACAGCCGTATTCTTATGGTTGAAATTATGGGCAACAAGGCAGGCTGGCTCACACTTTATGCAGGAATTGCAGGAGGTGCGGATATTATCGTTATCCCTGAAATTCCATACAGCACTGAAAAGATTATTGAGGCTGCCCTTAAACGTTCAAAGGCTGGAAAGTCGTTTTCTATTGTTGCTGTTGCAGAAGGTGCGATGGATACTGATGAAGCTAAAATGAAGAAAAAAGAACGTGCGAAAAAGCGTGAGGAGGCAGGTATTTTAACTGCAACTTCAAGGCTTGCTGCACAAGTTCAGGGTGCAACAGGAATTGAGGCTAGGGTTTGTGTTCCTGGGCATATGTTAAGGGGAGGTAGTCCGTCTGCATATGACCGTGTGCTTGCTACAAAGTTTGGTGTCAGGGCTGCAAAGCTTATTGAAGAAGAGAAGTATGGCGTTACAGTGGCTATGGTTAAGTCTGTTATTACTGAAAATCCTTTGATTGATATTGCAGGTAAGACTAAATTTGTACCTATTGATGATCAGCTTGTTTCATCTGCTAAGCATTTGGGTATTTCATTTGGCGATTAATTTTATTAACTAATAAATATAGCGGGCGATTACTAGTCACCCTACATCAAATTCAACGTATTACGTGAACTATTTGTAGAGGCGATTGTTAATCGTCCGCTTTTTGTAATTATTTTTCTTTGTATAACAACCTTTTTATATTACAGCCTTAAAGCCATCATGTCTTTTTTCTGATTTTTCTTTTTCCTTGGCTTTCTTTTTAACCAGTTCCTTGGTGTTGTCATTTATAAGCTTTGTTAAATCATCCTCGTTTGAGATTGTTGATGTAGATTTCATTAATTCTCTCTTGAGTTCATCCGCATCATCTATGTTCATAATACGGGTTTCCTTTGCCTTACGAGCCTGATTTGCGGCTAATGCTTTACGATACAATGCAGGGTCATTTTCCTTGATAAATTCAAGCTCTTTTTTAGTGGCATTCTTACCCTTAGCAATTTTTTGTGCTATCTTTTTAGTATCGACTGCACGCTTTTTACTCTCCTCAAGAATTTTATCCATCTGCTCTTTCAGCTGCTTTTTCTCTTTATTAGAAACATCCAAATCTTCATCCATCTTTGATTTTCCATTTTCACGCTTGCAGTAGGACTCATTGTCATAAATATCACGTCCCCTGTTTATCTTAGCCTCGGTTTTTTCAGCCTCACGCAATGATTTTTTATAATCATCCATTATTTGTTTATCTTCATCCGACAAATTACCGTTGTTGTCCTTGCTGTAAATATCAGCCTCGGCATCAGCAATAAATTTTGCGGCATCTTCCTTTGAATATCCACGTGATTGCAGCATGACATTCATATAGTTATAACTGTTTATTCTGCTCATAAAGATACCCCTTTCTTATTAGACTTGTTCGAAAACTGTGTTGTGGCATAAAAACGTTATTTTTTGTCATCCTTCGTTAAAATAATCTTCGTTTTTCCACTCACCTCAAGTTCCCGAACAGGTCTATTCAGTCTGATTAAATGTAATTTCAAACATCGCCACTTACCTTATATATCGGCTTTGAAATCAAATACTTTAGTATAAAAAAACTAAGCTGTTACAAAAAATCCATATAGTTAATATCGTATTTTATATTTAAACTATATTTGTCATTGGCTAATAAATTATGAAATGACCGTGAAAAAATACCGCAAAACCTTGAAATAATGCTAGATATGTGGTATACTATTATATGTATTTTTATATTTAACGAAAATAGTAAAATACTAACCAAAATAATCTTAAAGGGGATGAATACTATCATGGTAAATAAATTTATGAAAAATAAGATGTGTATTATTCCCGTAAGGGTTAATATTATTATCTACAAATAGTATAAACATATAATAAATTTACGAAAAGGACTTGATTTTACATGGCTGATAATAAAAAAATGGTAGACGCAATTACCTCAATGGATGAGGACTTTGCAAAGTGGTATACCGATATCGTTAAAAAAGCTGAACTAATTGAATATACTTCCGTTAAGGGCTGTATGGTTATTCGCCCTTACGCTTATGCAATCTGGGAGAATATTCAGCGTATTCTTGATGGAATGTTCAAAGCAACAGGACATGAAAATGTTTGTATGCCTATGTTTATTCCTGAAAGCCTTTTGCAGAAAGAAAAGGATCACGTTCAGGGCTTTGCTCCTGAGGTTGCATGGGTTACTCATGGCGGCTCGGAAAAGCTTGAAGAAAGGCTTTGTGTTCGTCCAACCTCCGAAACACTTTTCTGTGAGCATTATGCTAATATTGTTCATTCCTATCGTGATTTGCCAAAGCTTTATAACCAGTGGGTTTCCGTTGTTAGATGGGAAAAAACTACTCGTCCATTCCTGCGTTCTCGTGAGTTCTTATGGCAGGAGGGTCATACAATTCATGCTACTGCAGAAGAAGCTATTATCGAAACAGAAAAGATGTTAAATGTTTATGCTGACTTCTGTGAAAAGGCACTTTGTATCCCTGTTATAAAGGGTAAAAAGACTGAATCTGACAAGTTCGCAGGCGCAGTTTCAACATACGCTATCGAGGCATTGATGCATGATGGTCAGGCTTTGCAGGCTGGTACTTCACACTATTTCGGTGATGGATTTGCTAAGGCTTTTGAAATTCAATATACAAGCAGGGAAAATAAGCAGGAGTATCCACATCAGACCTCATGGGGTATGACAACTCGTCTTATCGGCGCAATTATCATGACACATGGTGATGATAACGGTCTTGTTCTTCCTCCAGATGTTGCTCCAATTCAGGTTGTTATCCTACCTATCGCTCAGCATAAAGAGGGCGTTTTGGAAAAATGTGCTGAAATTAAGGATGTTCTTTCTAAGAATTTCCGTGTTAAGCTTGATGATTCCGATAACTCTGCTGGCTGGAAGTTTGCAGAATACGAAATGAAGGGTGTTCCTGTTCGTATTGAAATGGGTCCTAAGGATATTGAGGCTTCGCAGTGCGTTATCGTTACACGTCATAACCGTGAAAAGACTATCGTTAAACTTGATGAACTCGAGAAGATGGTTGCAATAAAGCTTGATGAAGTACGTAATGGGTTATATGACAATGCTCTTAAAAATCGTGAGAATAAAACTTATACTTGTACTACTATGGATGAAATTACCGCTGCTCTCGAAAAAAATGGCAACGGTTTTGTTAAGGCTATGTGGTGCGGTGATGAGGCTTGCGAGGATATGGTTAAGGAAAAGACTGGTGTTGGCTCTCGCTGCATGCCGCTTGAACAAAGAGCTGTTGCTGATACCTGCGTTTGCTGCGGTAAACCTGCTAAGGACTTGGTTTACTGGGGTAAGGCTTATTAATTTATATACTATATACAATGGGAGCGATTGGTTTAGTCGCTCCATTGTAATAATATTATATAAAAAACCATACATTTGGTATATATAATATATAATATACTGAATGTATTTGATATTGAAGACGTATTAGATACAAGGGGTATTATAATGAAAAATATTACAAAACGTATTATATTGACAACTATACTATTATTAATGTGTTTATCATTATCAGCTTGCGGAAGTAAAAGTTCCGATATTGCTGGCTCTAAAAAGGTTGAAAAATTCAGGGATTCTGTTCTGGATTACTCAAGCGGAAGATATTTCGTTACAAACCTTATTGATGACGAACTTGAGGAAGTTTTTACTTTTCGTTATGATGACGCTGGTACACTTGTTTATCTTTATGAACAATATCGTAATTATACTTATTCCGCTGAATATGGTGATGGCTCCTATATTTATTTCAAGGACGAAAATGGAGTTAATGTTATAAATCGTGCTGATGAGGGCTTTGTTTTGTATACGAAGGATAATCTAAGCCCTTATGCCAGCGGTCAGCTGTTGTTTTATGTTAAGGGTTATATATCTGAATCGTTGGAAACTATTGATGAAAATGGTAACTGCATTTATAACTATAATTATGATGTTGATGCCATGAACAAAGAATTAGGCAAGGAACTGACTGAATTTAATACCTCTTATGTTTTCGATAAGGATGGAAATTTTATTTATTTTACTCAGCATAATTCATCTGTTGTTGATGGTGAGATTTATGAGTATGCTTATATGATTGAAATTCTTGAGGTTGACAATATTACAGAAGTTGAAAATCCTATGAAATAATACAGATAGTATCACTGTAAAGCTTGGATTTACCATGCTTTGCGGTGATATTTAGCTCGTTTGTGCAAAATGCATAAAAAACGGTGAAAATATGCTTGATAATTCTATGCGCAAAAATTTGGAAATGTGAAGAAAACCCTTGCGTTCAAAGGAAAAGTGTGTTAAAATATTACTTGCGTGACTGCAACAAGATATGCGTTGAAGCGAAAGGTTGCTGACGGTTTGTCAGGTAATTTTCGTGGAGTATGTCCGATTTTAAACCGGGCGGCTGTAATACTGAACACTGTTTGTGCTTGAACCGTAGACAAGGTTATTATGCCTTTGTGTATAGGCTAGTAGTGTGTTTAATGGCTGAACTCGGAAAACATTGCGTTTTTCGAGATTTTTTGTCACTAATCTTGCGATACACACGGCAGCGTTGAATAAATATGATTACAAACTCGTCCCCCGTGAAAACACATATTATATTAGGAGGCGATTTAAGTGGCAGTCAATGAAAAACTAAGAATTAAAGTAAAAGGTTACGACCATGCGATCGTAGACGCAGCAACAGCTAAAATTGTTGAGGCAGCTAAGCGCAGCGGTGCTAGAGTATCAGGTCCTATCCCACTACCAACTGATAAGGAAATTGTTACAATTCTCCGTGCAGTTCATAAGTATAAGGATAGCCGTGAGCAGTTTGAGCTAAGAACACACAAGAGATTGATTGATGTTATCAGACCTACTGCTAAGACTACTGAAGCATTGCAGGGTCTTGAACTTCCTGCAGGTGTTGACATCGTAATGGAAATCAAGTAAGGTTTACTCGTTGAAACTTACCATTTCCGAAAGATAGTTAACCGCAGGTCATGTTGCTTTAATGCAACCAATAACCAAAGGAGGAAAATAGTTATGACAAAGGCACTCATCGGTAAGAAAATCGGTATGACTCAGATTTTCGATGAAGCAACAAACAAGGTTATTCCTTTGACAGTAGTTGAAGTTGGTCCTTGTGTTGTTGTACAAAAGAAAACCGTTGAAAACGACGGTTACAGCGCACTTCAGATTGGTTTCGGCGACCTAAGAGATAAGCTTGTAAACAAGCCTACAAAGGGTCACTTCGCTAAGGCTGACGTTGCTGCTAAGAGAACTTTAAAGGAATTCAAGCTTGATAATGCTGATTCAGTTGAAGTTGGAACTATTATGAAGGCTGATACTTTCGAAGTTGGCGACATCGTTGATGTTAGCGGTACTTCAAAGGGTAAGGGTTTCCAGGGTTCTGTAAAAAGACATGGTTATGCTAAGCTTAAGGAAACTCACGGTACTGGTCCTGTACACAGACATGCTGGCTCTATGGGCGCTTGTTCTTCTCCATCCCGTATCTATAAGGGCAAGGGTATGCCTGGTCAGATGGGTAATGAGAAGGTTACAGTTCAGAATCTTGAAATCGTTAAGGTTGACGCAGAAAATAATCTTATTGCAATCAGAGGAGCTGTTCCAGGTCCTAAGAATGGTATCATTACTATCACTGACTGCGTTAAGAAAAAGAAATCAAAGGCTTAAGGGAAGGAGGAATCGACAATGCCTAGTATTAAAGTTTTAGATATGACAGGTAAAGAGGTTTCCACCACCCAGCTGTCAGATGCTATTTTCGGTATCACTCCGAATGAATCCGCTATGCACACTATGGTAGTTAACTATCTTGCTAATCAAAGACAGGGTACTCAGTCTACTCTTACTCGTACAGAGGTTAGAGGCGGCGGAAGAAAGCCTTGGAGACAAAAGGGTACAGGTCATGCAAGACAGGGTTCTATCAGAGCTCCGCAGTGGAGACACGGTGGTGTTGCTTTAGGCCCTAAGCCAAGAAGCTACCGTTTTGATGTTAATAAGAAGCTAAAAAGACTTGCTATGAAGTCTGCTTTATCTACAAAGGTTATTGATAATAACCTAATCGTTCTTGATTCCATCAAAATGGAGGAATACAAGACTAAGACTATCATCGCTATGCTAAAGGCTATCGAGGCAGAGGGCTCAAAGGCTCTTATCGTTATGCCAGAGGTTAACGAATGTCTAATCAAGAGTGCTGCTAACATCCCTGGTGTTAAGACTGCTCTTGTAAACACAATTAATGTATATGACATTCTTAACTACGATAAGTTTATCGTTGTTCAGGATGCAGTTGCTAAAATTGAGGAGGTGTACGCATAATGATCGCACAGGATATCGTTATCAAGCCTATCATCACTGAAAAGAGCATGGGCGCTCTTCAGGATAGCAAGTACACTTTTAAGGTAGCTAAACACGCTAACAAAATCGAAATTGCTAAGGCAGTTGAAGAACTTTTCGGCGTTAAGGTTGCTAAGGTTAACACTATGAATGTAAGAGGCCGTTCTAAGAGAATGGGTATGCACTCTGGCTATACTCCAAACTGGAAAAAAGCTATTGTTACTCTTGCTGATGGTTCTAAGACTATCGAATTCTTCGATGGTATGATGTAAGCTCCTTAAAATAGTTATACTAACTATTTCTGGGCATGTAGGGAAGGGACAGCTTCCGCAAAACATCAAAAAAATTCACAAAGGAGATAAACTACAATGGCTATTAAATCATATAAACCAACCACGCCTTCAAGACGTGAAATGACAGTTACTGATTATAGCGGTCTTTCTAAGGTAGCTCCTGAGAAGAGCCTTCTTGCTCCTCTTAAGAAGAGTGCTGGTAGAAACAGCTACGGTCGTATCACTGTTCGTCACAGAGGCGGCGGAAACAGAAGAAAATACAGAATTATCGACTTCAAGAGAGATAAGCAGGGCATGAACGCTACTGTTCTTACTCTTGAATACGATCCAAACAGAAGTGCATTCATCGCTCTCATTCAGTATGAGGATGGCGTGAAGAAGTACATCATCGCTCCACACGGCCTTAAGGTTGGCGACACTGTTCGTGCTGGTGCTGATGCTGATATCAAGCCAGGTAATGCTATGATGCTTTCTGATATTCCAGTTGGTACTTTCATCCACAACATTGAGCTCCACCCAGGTAAAGGCGCACAGTTCGTTCGTTCTGCTGGTAACATGGCTCAGCTTATGGGTAAAGAAGCTTCTTACGTTCTTGTAAGACTTCCTTCAACTGAAATGAGAAAGTTCCCTAGCAACTGTATGGCTACTATTGGTCAGGTTTCTAACATTGACCATGAAAATGTAAACATCGGTAAGGCTGGTAGAACTCGTCATCTAGGTTTCAGACCTACTGTTCGTGGTTCTGTAATGAACCCATGTGACCACCCACACGGTGGTGGTGAGGGTAAATCACCAGTTGGACGTCCAGGACCAGTTACTCCTTGGGGTAAACCAGCTCTTGGCTATAAGACTCGTTCTAAGCACAACAAAACTGATAAGTTCATCGTTAAGAGAAGAAATCAGAAGTAAGTTATTTATAACATTAATTGAAAGTTTTACTTTCATTATTAACTCATTAGGAATCGTAAAGAGGAATGCAAATTATAGGATTTTTTAAAAGACTATAATTTGACATCTTGCCTCGTATGATCAGAGGGGAGGAAAACCAATGAGCAGAAGTATTAAAAAGGGCCCTTACGTACAGGAGGTCCTTCTAAAAAGAGTAATCGCTATGAATGATGCAGGCGAAAAGAAAGTCCTAAAGACTTGGAGCAGAGCTTCTACAATTTTCCCTGATTTCGTAGGACACACATTTGCTGTTCACGATGGCAGAAAGCACGTTCCTGTATATGTTACAGAGGATATGGTTGGTCATAAGCTCGGCGAATTTGCACCAACTAGAACTTATAAGGGCCACGCAGGCTCAAAAACTTCAAATAACGGTAAAAAGTAAGGTAGAGAGGAGAATTTAGAATGGAAGCAAGAGCATATCTTAAAAATGCTCGCATAGCACCTAGAAAGGTTCAGATCGTTCTAGACCTCATAAGAGGAAAAGACGTTGAAACTGCTATGGCGATTTTAAAGCACACACCTAAATCTGCCTGTGAGTACCTAGAGAAGCTTCTTAAGTCTGCTATCGCAAACGCTGAAAACAACAATGGAATGGATAAGGAAAACCTTTACGTTTCCGAATGTTTCGTTTGCCCAGGACCTATCATGAAGAGAATTATGCCTAGAGCACAAGGTAGAGCATTCCGTATCAACAAGAGAACATCCCATGTAACTCTTGTTGTTAAGGAAAAAGAATAAGTCGAAAGGATGGTAAACTAAATGGGACAGAAAGTTAATCCGCACGGTTTACGTGTTGGTGTCATCAAGGATTGGGATTCCCGCTGGTTTGCAAATAAAGCAACTTTCGGCGATACTTTGGTTGAGGACTACAACGTTCGTAACTATGTTAAGAAAACTCTTTACGCTGCAGGTGTTGCACGTATTGAAATCGAAAGATTTGCAGAAAAAGTTAGAATCCATGTTCACTGCGCTAAGCCTGGTATCGTAATCGGTCGTGGCGGCGAGAACATTGAAAAGATCCGCACTGATGTTGAAAAGATGATCGGCAAGTCCGTTGCTATCAACATCGTTGAAGTTAAGACTCCTGATCTTAGCTCACAGCTTGTAGCTGAAAGTATTGCTGCACAGCTTGAAAATCGTGTTTCCTTCAGACGTGCTATGAAGCAGTCAATCGGCAGAGCTATGAAGCTTGGTGCTAAGGGTATCAAGGTTAGAGTTTCTGGTCGTCTTGGCGGTGCTGAAATTGCTAGAGCTGAAAGCTATCACGAGGGTACAATTCCACTTCAGACTATCCGTGCTGACATTGATTACGGTTTTGCTGAGGCTCATACTACTTACGGCCGTCTTGGCGTAAAGGTATGGATCTACAAGGGCGAAGTTCTTAAGGGCGATGCTGCTAAGGCAAGAGCTATTGCTGAAAGATCTGAAAAGCCACGCCGCAATGACAGAAACGATAGAAATGACAGAAATAACCGCAATAACAATGGTTATAACAGAAACCGCAACAACAACGGCGGTTATAACAACAATAGAAGAGAAGGAGGTAATCAGTAATGCTACTTCCAAAGAGAGTTAAGTACAGAAGAGTTCACAGAGGAAGAATGACTGGTAAGGCTTTACGTGGAAACAAGGTTTCTAACGGTGAATACGGTCTTCAGGCTATGGAGCCAAGCTGGATTACTTCTAATCAGATTGAATCTGCTCGTATCGCAATGACACGTTACATCAAGCGTGGCGGTCAGGTTTGGATCAAAATATTCCCTGATAAGCCTATCACAGAAAAGCCTGCTGAAACTCGAATGGGTTCCGGTAAGGGTTCACCAGAATACTGGGTTGCTGTTGTTAAGCCAGGTAGAGTAATGTTTGAAATATCAGGTGTATCTGAAGAAGTTGCACGTGAAGCTATGCGTCTTGCTATGCACAAGCTTCCAGTTAAGTGCAAGTTCGTTACACGTGCAGAACAGGAGGCGAGCGTATAATGAAAGCTGCAGAAGTTAAAGATATGACTACTCTTGAGCTTGAAAACAAGCTCACCGATTTGAAAAAGGAGCTTTTCGCTCTTCGTTTTCAGCACGCTGTTAATCAGCTTGACAACCCAACTCGTTTGAAGGCTGTTAAGAAGGATATCGCCCGCATTAAAACATCTTTGCGTGAGCGCTTAAACGCTGCGCAGTAAGGAGGAGAAAAACATGGCTGAAAGAAATCTTAGAAAAACCAGAATTGGTAAGGTTGTTTCCAATAAGATGGACAAAACAATCGTTGTTGCTATCGTTGACTCCGTTGCTCATCCTCTTTATAAGAAAATTATCAAGAGAACTATTAAGCTAAAGGCTCACGATGAGGGCAATGTTTGTAATATCGGCGACCGTGTTGAAATCATGGAAACTCGTCCTATCTCTAAGGATAAAAGATGGAGATTGGTTGAGGTTATTGAAAAGGCTAAGTAATTTACAAGTCCTTTTTATCTACCGTGCGAAACACACGGCAACGTTGATGGATTTTTTACTGAAATATGCTTTAAAATCCACAAAATTAATGTAAACTATATTTAATAGAAGATTCGGTTGAGGTAAACTTTTTTACCTCTCCCGTATAACTTCTTATTTGGGAAGGAGTATTGCACTATGATACAGATGCAGACTTATTTAAAAGTTGCAGATAACACTGGTGCTAAGGAACTTATGTGTATCAGAGTTCTTGGCGGTACTCGCAGAAGATATGCAAATATCGGCGATGTTGTTGTTGCTTCAGTTAAAAAAGCAACACCAGGCGGCGTTGTTAAAAAGGGCGATGTTGTTAAGGCAGTTATCGTTCGTTCAGCTAAGGGTCTTCGTCGTGAGGACGGAACTTATATCCGTTTCGATGAAAACGCTGCTGTTATTGTTAAAGAAGATAAGAATCCAAGAGGAACTCGTATTTTTGGACCTGTTGCAAGAGAGCTTCGCGATAAGGAATTTTTGAAGATCCTTTCACTTGCTCCTGAAGTACTATAAAAGGAGGTGTCCCGTATTATGAACAAAAAATTACACGTTAAAACCGGTGACACCGTTGTTGTTCTTTCCGGCAAGGATAAGGGCAAGCAGGGTAAGGTTTTAGAAGTTTCCATGAAGGAACAAAAGGTTATTATTGAAGGTCTTAACATTGCTACAAAGCACGTTAAGCCAAGACAGATGGGTCAGCAGGGCGGTATCGTAAGCGTTGAAGCTCCTCTTTATGCTTCAAAGGTTAATGTTGTTTGCCCTAAGTGCGGCAAGCCAACTAGACTTGCTCACAA
>JAVBOH010000027.1:0-45801 GCA_031550725.1 Oscillospiraceae bacterium | reverse complement strand
CACTGGTATTGGAATAAAACAAGATAAGCAAAAGGTTGTGTTTAGTGCCTTTTCACAAGTTGATACGAGTTCATCTCAAAATGGTACTGGGCTTGGCTTGTCTATATGCAGCAATATAATAAGTTCTATGAATAGCCATATAGATCTGGTTAGTACATTTGGAATTGGTTCAGAGTTCTCTTTCGTTCTTAATTTACCAATCCACACTGAAGTTAATGACGCATTGATTGGTGATGAACTTGAAATTAATAACGAATTAATTACTTTTGAAGGAAAAAGAGCATTAGTCGTTGAAGACGATGAAATAAATTTGGAAATTGCAATTTGCGTTTTAGAAGATATGGGTTTTGAGATTGATACTGCTTGTAATGGCAAAGAGGCTTGTGAAAAATTCTTGTCATCTAAATCTGGTAGATATGATATTATTTTTATGGATATAAAAATGCCAGTAATGGATGGATTAACAGCCACCAGAGAAATCCGTAAAAATATGACTCATCAAGACGCACAAACTATTCCAATTGTTGCTATGACTGCCAATGCATTTGATGAGGACATGAAAAATTCAATAGAATCAGGTATGAATGGTCATGTTGCAAAGCCTATTGATATCGAAAAGCTAAACTACACTATTAATAAAGTATTAAAATAATATTACTTAGGAAACTACCTGTTAATTGTAAAAGTAATAAAAATAAAAATAGAGGAGTACTTACTAATGAAAAAACGTAGACTATCAAAAATAATTGCTTGCTGCAGTTTAACTGCTTTAGCATTAAGCAATCTGACATCTTGTTCTATGGGTAACAAGGAATCTAAAATCAAATTGGATCCAGATAATCCTGTCATAATATCTATATGGCATTATTACAATGGTTCAATTCTAAATGCATTTGATACTATGGTTAGCAACTTCAATGATACTATTGGCAAAGAAAAAGGAATTATCGTTGAAGGTTATAATTATGGAAATGTTTCTGATCTTGAAACTGCTGTACTAGCGTCAGCTAATAAAGAAGTTGGTAGCCAGGATATGCCAAATATTTTTGCTTCCTATGCTGACACAGCGTACGAAGCTGAAAAAATAAATATACTTGCAAATCTTGATACTTATTTCACTGCTGAAGAAAAGGCTGAATATTTAGAATCATATATAGAAGAAGGAAAAATCGGACTTAATGGTGAATTAAGAATTTTTCCGATTGCAAAATCTACTGAAATCATGATGCTTAATAAAACGGATTGGGAACCATTTGCACAATCTTGCGGTATAACAACAGAGAATTTAACTACTATCGAGCAGCTTGTTGAGGTTTCAGAAAAATATTATGAATGGACGGATGCGCTAACTCCAGATGTCCCAAATGATGGTAAAGCCTTCTATGGTCGAGATTCAATAGCAAATATGTTTATTGTTTCATCAAAGGAATTTGATACTGAAATATTTGATGTTGAAAATGGTAAATGTACATTAAACATTGACGAAAATATAATGAAAAAAATATGGGATAACTATTATATACCATATATTAGTGGATATTTTAAATCCTATGGAAAATTCAGAAGTGATGATGCTAAAGTTGGTGATATACTTGCTTATGTTGGCTCAACTTCGTCTGCCTCATATTTCCCTAATGAAGTCACTATAGATAGCGAAATACATCCTATTGAGGCTGAAATACTCCCTTCACCTGGATTTGAAAATTCAAAAAAAGTAATGGTTCAGCAAGGTGCTGGGATGGTAGTTACCAAATCAACCCCTGAAGAAGAATATGCTAGTACACAGTTCTTAAAATGGTTTACTGAAATCGATAACAACATATTATTCTCATCTATGAGTGCTTATATGCCAGTAAAAAAAGATGCTATCAATTATGATACACTAAAAGAGAGTATTTCTAAAACAGACTACGAATTTAATGAAATCGCTGATATCACATTAAAAATCGCTTTGGAGGAATTCGGTAAATCAGAGATGTATACCAATAAAGCGTTTAATGGTGGTGCTTCTGCAAGATTTATACTGGAAAATAATCTTCAGCAGAAAGCTGACGCTGACAGAGAATCTATTGTTAGCTTAATTAACGATGGTATGAACCATTCCGCTGCCATTGATATGTTCGATACTGAAGAAAATTTTCAAAGCTGGCTTAAAGATTTCACTTCAGAACTTGAAGCAGTTGTGAACTAACCAAAATCATATAAAACTAAATGGGCTACAGCAATAATAAAAATATTGCTATAGCCCATTATTTGTAATCAAAATCAGTTATTTTATTCGTATTATCACGCCGTCGGATATAACGGAGTTACAATATCATAGTCCTCATCACTGACACCACGCATAATTGCATCAATCAATTCTTGATGAAGTATTGCATTATCGTTTTTTCTGTCAAATAACGCAAATGCTTCCCCACCTTCAATTCCGTCAAAACCATTATCCCACCAAATTGGAAGAATACCATTCTTATGAGCAGCCTTTGTGACATATTCGACATAATATCTTCTGGTATCATTATACCCTATCTTATTATTTACCGCACCATACTCGCCCATAACAACTGGAATATTATTATCTACAAACTTCGCCTTAAGCTGTCCGAATATATCATCAACCCATTCTTCCTGTCCCCATCTGTCATTTATTGGACCGCCGACACCCCATGAGTTTCGTCCTTCACCTGCAAAACTCCAAGGATCGTAAAAATGAAACTCAACCATTAATTTTTCCTTAGCCGTATCTGTAGGAAGAACTAGACTCTCAACAGCATAAGTAGCATTCGTATTGTATGACTGTACGATTAAAACTCTCTCTTTATTATGTCCGCCACTCTTACGAACCGTGTCAACAAAACACTGATTCAATCTGTCCGTTAAGGTTAGGTAGGCATCTGCTGGTTGATCATAACCCTTATGAAATTCATTCATCCCACCAAAAATTAATTTCTCATTATATTTTTCAAACTTTTCCGCAATCTGCGCCCATATAATTGAGAATTTATTCACCATTGCATCTTCATCAGTTGGAGTTGGAGTTAACCACGAAGAAGTTGTATCATTACCATCATGGTGAACATTGATAATTGCATACATTCCACTATCAAGTACATAATTAACTACTTCTTCAGTACGATTCAACCATTCTTCATCTATTTTATAATCAGGTTCATCTTCAATATGCCCCATCCATGTTATAGGAATACGGATTGTATTGAATCCGGCTGCTTTAACTGAATCAATTAGTTCTTTGGTGATTTTAGGGTTTCCCCAGCAGGTTTCAGAACTCAAATCACTTCCAACTGCATCAAGACTGTTCCCCACATTCCAACCAACTTTCATACCCTCATAAATCTCGCTAGCAGTTATATCAGATATATTATTGTTTTTTGAAGATTGTGATGATCCTGTATCAGAACACCCTGTCATTAATGAAAACCCTACCACAATTGATACCGTCGCAGATAATATTTTCTTGAAATTCATTTTGTTTATACCTCCATAAGATTCATACTATAATTATAGTAATTTTGACTTTTCATAATCGCTACATGATATTAAAGCAAGCCGCCAATCAAAACCGCTATTTCAAAAACTGCTAGTTTAGTTACAAAAACTGTAACCTCATACTTTTTTGCTGTCTGGATAAATTCATCGTCAACAGCACTATTTTCAGCAATAATTATGCACGCAGCATTTTTTTGATAAGCGACTGCAAGTGTATTTATATTAACTGCTGCTGTTATCCATATCTGATTTTTCTTTAATCTACCGAGTGCCATTCCCGATAGCTCTCCACAATACGCACCATGTATCTCACATGTAATAACAGGCGATATTGCACTAAATCCTTGGATTTTTAATATATCATTAGTTTTCATTTAAAAAAACTTTCATTATAAGCTCAGTGCCTACACCCACTTTTGAATTGACGGTCATTTCATCAGTATATTTCTTCATATTTGAGAAACCCATTCCTTCACCATAGCCCTTAGAACGTAACTCGTCACCTATAGTTGAGTAGCCTTCTGCCATTGCAGTTTCCACATTTTCAATACCAGGACCTTTGTCGGTTAAATTCATCGTCACACAATCATCTGTAACTTCAACTGTTATACTGCCGCTATTTGCATGGATTATCATGTTTATTTCTCCCTGATAGAGTGCATGGGATACTCGTCTTATTATTTCTGCATCGAATTTTAGTTCATGAAGTTTATTTCGTACATCATCAGAAATTTCACCAGCATTATTAAAACCATCTGCTTCAACGTAATATTCATAAATTTTATTCATGTCATTACCTCTTTTCAATTGTATTTTAGATATATTTATTATATCAGTAATCAACGTTATTGTAAAGTAATTAAGAGATAAATGTTACGGAATGTAAAGTTTATTGCCAAAATAAACAAAAACCATCTTGCCAAATATGCAAAACGATTTTTCTTTATTTTAGTTTATTCACCGATGTTTCTTAAAATTTTATAACGATTTTTTTCAATTCACTCTTCCACACTTCAACATATTTATTATGCATTATGGCACAAAATCCCCCTGACTTTGTAACAAATCAGGGGGACATTTATTATAAATCCTGCAAATCAGAGCCAGTCAAATCATTTTCAACATTATCTCTCGCAAGGTCTTTGTCAATCGTCGCATATGCATCAGAATTCGACTTTTCCTTTGCAAAAGGAGCTGTATGATAAACCTTCTGCGATGGAGCCTTAGTTCCATCTATAATAGGATTCACATGAGCCTTTCCATGCTTTGCTTTTCCCTGAATTTCCGGAACTGCCGCAACTGTATTGCGTGGCTGCGTGTGCGTGCGTTCAGGTCGTTTCATTCCTTGTTTCGCCATTTTCATCACCTCAAAGATAGTATGTGTCGTTCCTTTATATTTATCCGTGAAGGCTGTTTTTCGGTGGCAAGCAGGTGTGATTTTTACAAACATAGAATGTTGTTTGGTCATGCAAAAGCGGAAAATTCTCGCTTTCCTGTACAAGTGTTACATTCGAAAGAAATGGCAATTCGTTAAATATTTTCGCTAAATCGGCCCATTCTTTTAAAACAATTGTTATATGCTCTGGTGGATTTTCATACAAGAATTTTGCCAACAAAAACAAACTGTGTCCAGCAGGATATTCCTGTGCCTGCATAGTCAAAAAAGCTATTTGCTTTTCGGCAAGTTCTTTATAGTTTTCATTTTCCGTAAGCTGATATAATCTCACAAAATTATAAGCCATTATAGAATTTCCGCTTGGAATTGCACCATCATAGGTTTCCTTTGGATTCAAAAAAAGCTCCGTGTTTCCAATTTTACACAAGAAAAATCCACCATTTTTATGGTCTGAAAATTGCTTCACTGCTTCATCACTCAACTGCTTTGCCTTTTCAAGATAGCTACAGTCCAAAGTAGAATTATATAGTTCAATCAATGCTGTAATATAATACGCATAATCATCTAGGAATGCCTGCTCAGAACGTTTACCATCATGAAAGCTTGTGTAAAGCTGTAGTTCATCACACAAGTTCTGTTCGAGGAAAGACTGTGAATTCTGTGCTGCTTTAAGATATTTATCATTGTGCGAAATTCGATAAAGCATTGCCATTGCTGCAATCATCATAGAATTCCATGCAATCAGGATTTTATCATCCAGATGAAGCTTAGCACGCTTTTTACGGTAGTCATACAATTGCTTTCTTTCCATATTAAAGTCTGTTTCCAATTGATTGCTTTTCAGCAGGTTTAGGATATTAACATCCTCAAAGTTACCTTCTGACGTGATATCAAAGGCTTTCGCAAACTGCTTTCCATTTTCTTCGCCCAACACCTCAAGTACTTCAGCCATTGTAAAAGTGTAGAACTTCCCTTCTACACCTTCGCTATCCGCATCCTGTGCACTATAAAATGCACTCTCTGGCGAAGCCATTTCACGAAGAATATAATCTGCCGTTTTTTCAGCAGTATCAAGGTAAATTAGATTTTCTGTCAAGCTGTAAGCTGCACTATAGGCAATCATCAGCAACGCATTGTCATAAAGCATTTTTTCAAAATGCGGTGCGAGAAAATATGCATCTGTAGAATATCTTGAAAAGCCATAACCAATATGGTCAAAAATGCCACCCTTTCGCATTTGCAGTAGGGTTTTCTCTGCCATTTGCATGACATCTGAATTTGAATTTTGACTTGAATACAATATCAGAAAAAGCAGGTTATGCGGTGTAGGAAATTTAGGTGCACCTCCCCAACCGCCGTGAACTTTATCAAAAGTACGTTTAAAAAACTGCACTGTATCTTCTATCAGATTTTCATTAATAGTGCCCGTTGCGACTGCCTTTGATTCTGTTAGCTGCGAAATAATATCCTCCGCTGATTCCAGCAGTGCAGCTTGCTTACTGCTCCAAATCTCTGCAATTGTATGCAGTACATCAGAAAATCCTGGCATACCATAATGGGAATGAACAGGGAAATACGTCCCTGCATAAAATGGCTTTTTATCCCAGGTCATAAAGATACTCATTGGCCAGCCACCGCTTCCTGTGAATGACTGACACACTGCCATATAAACGCTATCAATATCTGGACGTTCCTCACGGTCAACCTTGATGGAAATAAAATGCTGATTGAGAATTTCTGCTGTTTTTTCATCCTCAAAGCTCTCGTGTGCCATCACATGACACCAGTGACAGGTACTGTAACCAATGCTAAGAAAAATTGGCTTATTTTCATTTTTTGCCTTTTCAAATGCTTC
Source organism: Oscillospiraceae bacterium (assembly GCA_031550725.1). Lineage (GTDB taxonomy): Bacteria > Bacillota > Clostridia > Oscillospirales > Ruminococcaceae > UBA946. The sequence goes on along the minus strand of JAVBOH010000027.1, from coordinate 39,043 downwards.
CTCACACCACGAAAACCAGTTCACAGGATTTTCTGCGTGCTGAAGCAGATATGGGCTTGTAGAATGTTTCAAGTGATTACTCATATGGTAGCCTCCCATCATTTTTGTTAGTATGCCCATGATGGGACAAGTAATTCTGCACGAACTAAATTGAAACTGTCGAAAAAACTGACAATCTCAGTCAGGTATCGTAAAAAACTTGGTTACTGCTCCCATGCACCCAGATTCTTCTTTACAAACTCTCTGAATGTCTGTGGTTTCTTCCCCACAACATCTTTAAAAGTTGTGGTTACTTTTTTCGCTGTACCCATTCTCGTCATCATATATAACATTCCCATAACCGTTGAATATTCCTTGTCAAGACCTCTAATTTCAATCCAATATTTCTTGGAAAGTGATGGCTTTGGGTTTGCGTAAGTAATCGTCCTGCCAAGCTCTTCGCTTAGAATTTTTGCAGCTTCATAATAATCTATCGCCTCTGGGCCAGTAATTGAATATCCAATGTTTTTGTGCTTTTCTGGCTCAGACAGTACCTTTGCTGTTATTTCTCCAATATCCTCCGCATCAATAAAACTTGTCAAAGCCTTCTTCACTGGAACAACAATGCGATCAAAATGCTTGATTTCAAAAGCGTGGACACCGCTGATATTTTGCATAAAAAAGCTTGGACGAATGTGGCAGTATGGAAGTCCAGCCTGCTCAATATACTTTTCAATTTTATGATGCGGTGGAACTGGATTGTTCTCAACACCAATCAGTGACAAGAAACTCACAAGCTTAATTCCACCTTTTGCTTTCAGCGTTTCCACAAAAGGTTTTAAATCCTCTGGTTTTCCCAAATGTGGAGGACGCATAATAAAAACACGGTCGATCTCTGCTAAAGCTGTGTCATAAGTTTTTGAATCCGTAAAATCAAAATATACACTTGTTACTGTATCACCAAATTTACTTTTAAGTGCATCAGTATTTATGTCGGCAGCAACAACCTCCTGTCCATTCTGCAAGAGATATTTCACTACATAACCGCCTACATTTCCGAGTGCACCAGTCACCATCACCTTACCCATAATTTTTATCCTCCAATAAAATCTCGTTTGCTTTTTCAAGCAGATTTATCATCGTTTCAAATTCATCGCCCATTTTGTTTTTAAGCAGGCTCATCAGATTAAAATATTCCTGATAGGTTTCATTTACAAGCTCAACTGCTTGGTTTGTTGATTGCATGGTAAAGCTTCGTTTATCAGTTTCAGAAGGTATTTTTTCAATGTATCCCTGCTTAGTCAGCGAGTTCACCATTGTGGTAATCATCGGTTTCTTCACCTTAAAAAATTCCGCTGCCATAACTGGAGTAATTGGCACGTCACTTTTGGATAGTAAAATCAGCAAGCCCATTTCACTGGAGCGAATCGGCAGATTTTTCTTATTATTAACATTTAATCGGCAGAAAAGTGAAACCACCTCTGTACCTCTTGCTAAAAGCTCCATACTTTTTCACTCCTCACAGTTAAGATTTGATATCCTGATAGCTTACAACCATACAGCCTTTTTCCGTAATCAAGGATTTGGTTTTGTCTGCCGAACCGTTAGAATTTCCACTTCCCGATGTCATAACAAGTGCGATTTCCTTGCCGCTTGGCAGAACTTTCACAATATTATTGAATGGTGCTGCAGGAAAACCTGCCCAGATTGGCATGACGATTGTGATTTTTTTATATGCAGAGATATCACATTTTAGTTTCTCAATTTCGCTTGTTTTCTGTCGTCTTGATGCAAGCGAGCCGAAAACATAAGCATTAAAGGTTGAACGTTTTTTAATTTCTTTCACCTCAACAATATCTGCATTTTTGCTCCTTGCAATCTCCTGTGCAATCTTGCGGGATTTTCCTGAGTAGGAATAATATATTACTAAATTTTTCATAAGTATGCTCCTTTGCAAATTAGATGATACTTTTATTATAGTTAATCGGGTTTACTTTGTCAAGAGGTGTTTTGTGATATTTTCGATTTTCATCAAAAAAATATCATGATTCAGAAAAATGGAGCACAGTTTATCTGCACTCCATTTCTGATTATAGCTAATTAAAGGATGGTGGTGTAATCTTTGTTTCTGAAAAAGGATTATCATTCGGTGATGGTTCAGACATGCTGAAATACATTTTTGCAGCCTGAGTTGTACCAAAGTCACGATTAGAACCAGTATTCTGCACCTTGTTAAAAGCTTCCCTGAACATTGCATTATGAGCCTCTTCACGATTGAGAAGAAAATCAATTGTTTCCTTAACCTTTTTATCATCAATTTGTCGATACAGATATTCATAAACAACCTTTGCACGCTGTTCTGATGCAATATTTGAAAGCAAATCTGCACATAAATCACCAGTTACAGTAACATAATCTCCTGTCCATGAATATCCTGATGCATTGATAAGTCCAGGATTTAATCCTAATACTACATGGGATTGTATTTCACCAGCTGACACAGACTGATAATCAACATCATGTCCGTTTAGAAGATTAATTGTTTGAGCAACCATTTCCATATGACCTAATTCTTCGGCTGCTATATCAAGAAACAAATCCTTGATTTCAGGGTCCTTTATCCTAAAACTTTGTGACATATACTGCATTGCAGCCTTTAATTCACCATTCGCACCTCCCAATTGCTCTTGCAGAAGTGCTGCATACTGTGGATTTGGTTTTTCCACTCCAACTGGATGAAATAATAATTTTTCATGTTTAAACATTTTAATAAGCTGACCTTTCAAATTTTATACATGAATAGTATTCCATTTGAAAGCACAGTTTATACAAGAATTGTGGAATGTTCATCAAACGTGAAATAGAATTGTGTACATCATAAAATGCACTATTCGCAATCCCTTTTTGTATGTGGTCATATTTTTTTTGCACCACTGAGAGTTTCAGTAATCAAATACTCCTTTGATAAATATTTATTAGGTATTTTCTTCGCATAAAACATAGTTTATTCGATTTCACCCATAGATGCATAAGTATTGCACAAGCATTGTATCGACGAATATCTGATGAAATCATCTGTACACTCTGCATGACATTTTTTACATAGAATAATGATTTCCTCGCATATTATTTTTATATATAGTGCTCCCAAAGGAGTATTATGTCAAGCAATAGACATAACAATTTTTTTGATACTACATATTGACAAATTTGAATATATAGTATATAATATCATCATATCGAATATAATCAATGTGAGGAATAATAAAAATGCAAAATGAATATACAGAGTATGCAAAGGTATTCAAAGCTTTTTGTGATGAAACAAGGCTTATGGTTTTATCACTTTTACAAAGTGGTGAGAAATGTGCATGTGTACTGCTTGAAAAAGTAAATGTCGGACAGCCTACATTATCTCATCATATGAAAATACTTGTTGAGAGCGGCATTGTTTCAGCTCGTAAAGATGGTAAATGGACGCATTATTCACTAAATGAAAGTGGATGCGAAAAAGCAAAGGAACTGCTTAAGTTAATAACGGACAGCAGAGAGGATGATTGAAATGGAAAACAAAATTGAAAAAGTCATGGAACGCTTTGGAACATTTGATTGTTCACAGGCAATTTTATCTGCTTGGTGTGAGGATTATGGATTAGATACCGAAACTGCTTTAAAGCTGTCATGTGGTTTGGCTGGCGGAATGTCAAGGCTTGGCAGCACTTGTGGTGCAGTAACTGGAGCATACCTTGTAATCGGATTAGCTTTCGGAAAATGTCAGCCAAATGATAATGAAGCTAAAGAAAAAACATTTGCATTAGTACAAGAATTTGACAGGCAGTTTAAACTAAAACATGGCACAACAAATTGCACTGAACTTTTAGGTGTGGATTTGCGATATGGTGATATGGCATTTGCTAAAGAGCAGGTTTTGAAAAAGTGTGCTGGTTTTGTTCATGATGCCGCTGAAATTTTAGATGATATTTTAAGAGGTGAAAAACAATGAGCTGCTCAAATGCCCCAAATTGCCTATGTCCTAAAAAATCATGTGCAAACAATGGTAAATGCTGTTCGTGTGTAATAAAACACAAAGAAACTGACAGCTTACCATACTGCCTGTTTCCTGATAATGATGGGGATAAATCTGTCACGCATTATTATGAAAAGCTTAAAAATAGATTTGATAATTAAGGAGATTTTTTAGTGGAATATACTTTGCAAGAACGAACTATAAAGATAATTGAATGTTGTAAAAAAACAAACAGTATAAATCCTATTCAGATATTTGAGGATATTGCAAGTAAAGATTTTATCAGAATACATGGTCCTGAACATCATATTTTAGACGGTGCTGTTATTCTGACTGCATTTTACAATACTGGAGGAAATATAGATTTAGATACTTCACTTAACGAGCTAATGTCAAGAGGACTTCAAATGCCAGGAGCTATATGTGGAAAATGGGGAGTATGTGGTGCTGTGAGTTCGATTGGTGCAGCACTTTCGATTATTGATGAAACTGGTCCTCTTACAACCGACAGCTCTTGGGGTAGTCATATGGAATACACCTCTATGGCACTTCATGATTTAAGCTTGATTGGTGGACCGAGGTGCTGTAAGCGTGATGCTTATAGTGCTATAAAAAGAGCGATTTGTTATATTTCGGATAATTATGGTGTTACACTAGGTAATGAAAAAACTGCTTGTAAATTTGCTGTACATAATAAGCAGTGTATTGGGGTTAGGTGTCCTTTTTCTGTGGGTTAATAAAAATAACGTCGTGGTTTAGAGCCATGACGTTATTTTTATACTAACTTGTTGTTTGGTATGCACTCAAATGTAGGTTGAAATTATATTTATATAGTACTCCCAAAAGGAGTATAATGTCAAGTGATGCAATAAATCTTCACTAAAAATCAATTATAATTTTTTTGTTGACTTTAATATGACGATTTGGTATAATTATTTAAAGAAAATTTAATTAAACAGCGTTAAATTAAGGAGACTTACAATATGAAAAATATTATTAAAACAATACAAATAGAAGTTGATGAAGATTGTAGATATAACGTCTGTGGGGATTGGATTTATTATGCAAACGAAAGAGATCAACGTTACCTATATAAAATGCGTACAGACGGTACTGAAAAAACTCTAATAAGTAAAGTTGATGTTAGCGATATTAACGTTGTGGGTGATTGGATTTATTTCTGGAACTTTGACAAAAATTTAAATGTAGTTAGTTACAGAATTAGAATTGATGGAACTGATTTACATACTTTGAGTTCTCTCACTGAAAGCACTTTAAATACTAATATAGATACCGAAATATCAAAAGTTATTAATACTCGCGGCAACACATCTGGAAATATTTCAAGAGGTGGTGAGGCTGCAATTCAAGGTGATTGGATTTACTATCGATACAAAAAACTTTATAAAATTCGCACAGATGGTTCGTGTAATATAAAGTTAAATGATGAAATTAGCAACTACATTAATGTAATTGGTGATTGGATTTATTATGGTAACGGTGAAAATATTTATAAAATACGTACTGACGGTACTGAAAAAACACAAATTGGAAGTGACTCAGCAGGTTTTTTTACTGTAATAGATAATTGGATTTATTATTGTAATTGGAGTGACAATCACTATCTCTATAAAATGAGCACAGATGGTACGGAAAGAATTCTTTTAAATAGTGAGCCTAGTTATTCAATAAATATATCAGGTGAATGGATTTATTTTCTTGAAGATAGGTTTAAATTATGTAAAATTCGTATTGACGGTACTGGAAAAGAACAGTTAATAGATACTGATTGTGTTGGATTAATGTTAGAAGGTAATTGGATCTATTTTTATAATATGAATTATGGGTTTTCAAAAATGAAGATAAAGCAATCTTTGCCAAAATTCTTATATCAGTTATTAAAAAAGATTAAATTTATTAAATTATAATGATATAAATGTAGGTTGTAAATCAAAAAATCCCTTGCCACAATAATATTTGGCAAGGGATTATTCATATTATTCCCTTTCCTTAATAGTCACTCTAACACTATCTCCAACCTGCTTACCAATTTTCTTACGTATATCCTTGAGTACTCCTATTATATAGCAAACAGTACCGTCAGGATTTTTCACACCCATATTCACAATGCTTCCATCATAATGCTCGCCATCAAAGGTTGCATGAACCTTGACACGACCTTTTCCAAATTCGGTGCGAATATCATATGGGAACTCGACATATACACCTTTTTCGGTAGGTTTTATAACTGCATCAAATTCATATATTTTATCATTAATTGCATTTTTCTCCTGAACACATGACACTCTCCAAAGCGTAATATCACGTATCAGTTCATAATCAATCGGTTTGTTATATGGAAACTGAATAGCACCCTTTGTCCTATGGTAACCTTGAAGTCTGTCCTCAAACGGACAATCGGTCATTTCACCAGGATAAATACCAAGGTGCTTTTTAAATGAGGCAAAATGAATGAGGTTTTCACTCTGCCAGAATGTTGGCATCTGCCATGAAATTTTCTCTGTTGCATTAGGTGCAGCTATACGTATTGTTTCACGCACTTTCTGCAAAATTTCTTGTGTTTCAAGAGGTTGAATGTTTATATATTCATCTATTGTTTTAGGTGCTTCGCTGCAAAAATGGTCTTGTTCTTTATTTTTAAATTCTCTATTGCATTTTGGGCATGTCCACATAAAAACTCTCTCTTTCATGTTTTATTATATATCAACATTTTCTTCAGATATAGGAATATCTTGTATTTCGCCAATCTTAATAAGCTCTTTTTGCAGGAACAATACTACTCCGCCAACAAGCAGCAGAACACCTGTTACTACAAGCAATGTTTCAATTTTTACAGCATCACTAAGTGGTCCAAATAAAGCCATTCCAATTGGCATTGCAATTCCGTTTATAACCATAAGCACACTGAATACTCGTCCCATAAGGTTTGGTGGAATTTTTGTCTGCATAAGTGTCATACTTGGTGTGTTGAAAAATGGCATTGTACAGCCACAGAATACCATTACACTAAGATATACCCAGAAATTCGGTATAATTCCAAACAGTACTGTCGTTAAACCAAATAAAAGCCATGCTAGTATCATTGTATGCACCTTATTTTTTAAGCCACCCCATACAGAAATAACGATACCACCAACCATCATACCAATAGAAAATGTGATTTCTATTGCAGTAAGCCGCCATACATCCGTGCCGAAGCTTCTTGTAACCTGAAGTGGAGTTAGCATTGATGCTGGGGATGCAAGTATGCAGAATAATGCCATAAAAACTAATAATGTTTTAAGCCATTTGTTTGAATGGATAAACCCAAGTCCCTCACGCATTTCATCAAAGTATGCTTTTGCTCCTGATTTATGCTCTTCTGTTTTCACGTCATGAGTAATCTTGACACAGAAGAAAACTGTTGCGATACCTATTATGGCAGTAATTACATCAATGAAAAAGATATATTCAATAGGTACAAATGTTAACAGTGCACCAGCAACCATTGGAGCTGCAAACATTGTGAGTGACTGCGTTGTGCCTTGAATACCATTGAAGCGTGTCAGATGTTCCTCTGGAACTATTTGTGGAATTATTGCATTTCCTGCCGGCTGTTGAATACCTTGTCCGATACTTCTTACTATAACCACAACAAACAGCAGCCATATGTTTTTTACACCTGAAATATACAAAATTGCAATGATAAGTGTAACTAAAGCAATTGCACCATCTGAAATATTTATCAGATATTTTCGGTTATATCGATCTGCCCATACTCCAGCAACTGGCGAAATAAACACCATTGGCAGCATTGATGCGCAAGTAAAAATTGCTATCAGACTTCCTGACTGTTCAGATAATGTAACGTGCCATGTGATTGCGTACGATACAAGCATTGAGCCAAACATGGATATGAACTGTCCGACAATAAAAAATATTGCGTTGCGTTTCCAGTTTGATGATTTATTATTAGTCATAAGCTTAGTTCTCCTTGTAATTTTACCTGCTTTATATAATAAAAATCTTATGAAATATAGCTCGTGAGTATCTGTATTTCATGAGATGTTTTATTAGTATACCATAAGATTTACTAATCGTCAATCATATAAATTTATTCTGATTAGTTTGATTGACTTTGGTAGGATGTTTTGGTATAATTGATATATGAATTTTCATGAAATATTATTATGGAGGATATTATGAATAAAAAGTATATGCTAGACCAAGTGTTTAAGCAGCTTGCTATTGATTATAATTGTGAACCTGATGATTTTATGAAAAATGGCTTGATTTTTACAAAAGCAAAAAAGCTTGAAGGCAGACGACCTTATCCTTTTATGACTCCACGACTTGAAATGATTTCATTTGGAAATAGTGTAGTGATAAACGCATCAAGTGATATCACGCCTGCTGTGTGCAAACAACTTGATGGTAAATCACGTGATGAAGTTTTTAGTATGCCATTTGTTTATGGTATTAATCAATATTTTTTACCTGATATTGAAAAAATGCCAAAACTTGATATACCAAATGATTTTGAATATGAATTTATTGAAAAAGAAAATGTTCATAAGCTTTATGAATTAGATGGTTTCGATTACGTTTTACAATATGATATAAATTCACCTTTTACAGAAATGCTTGTTGTATTAGCAAAAGATAAAGGCAAAGTTGTTGCAATGGCAGGTGCAAATATTGACAGCAAAAATATGCGTGGTATTAATGTTGATGTTTTACCATCATACAGAGGAAAGGGACTTGCTTCTGCACTTGTAAATAGGCTGACAGCCGAGGTATTAAATCATGGATATATTCCATACTATTTTACATCAAGCAGCAATGTTTTATCTGCTCGTGTTGCAGTTCGTGCTGGGTTTTCACCTGCATGGGTGCATTGTTATAGGACGAGGTTAGAGTTGCTTTAGAGGTAATATCATAATCACAAAAGAGCATGGACTAACCCTCCATGCTCTTTTCATACAATAAATAATCACAACTTAAATCAAGAATAAATCCATGAGATATGGTATTATAAGTGTAAGGAGATGAGAAACATGTACGAATGGAATCAAGCCATACAGAAAATGATTTACTGGATTGAAGATAATCTTGAGGATAACCCAACACTTTTAGAAATGTCAAAAGCCATTGGTTATTCACCTTATTATTGTTCAACCAAGTTCCATGAAATCGTCGGAATGACAATCAAAAGCTATATTTCAGCAAGACGGCTTGCCAAGTCTGTATTCGCTATACGTGATACAGACGAACGAATTTTGGATATAGCAATTAAGTATGGCTATTCGTCACAGGAGGCTCTGACGAGAGCTTTTATGACAGCTTTCGGCTGTACACCGGCTGTCTATCGCAAAAGACCTTGTCCTGTGGCATTGCAGTTGCCAAAGGCAGTTTTTCACCCTGATCATTTTGAAATACTATATCAAGGAGGAGCTACTATGAATAAGACTTGTTTAACTGAGCCACATATTACTATCGAGTATATTCCTGCACATAAATACATTGGTATTTGGGAAGAACGTGCTAATCATTATGGTGAGTTTTGGGATTATCATGACTGCGATAAGGTATGTGGAATAATTGAAAGCATGGGTAATGTTAGTGATGTAATTGTTGGACCACACATGGCAGGATTTTTTTATGTCAATGGAAAGGCAAAATATTTCTACGGACTTGGTGTGCCTTATGATTATGATGGTGAAGTTCCTGATGGTTTTGAAATCAGAGAATTTCCTGCAAGCTATTATCTCAAATTTGTTCATCCGACATTTGATTTCCTTAAGGACAATTGTGAGGTAATGGGTAAAGTTGATAATCTTGCATGGAATTTTGACCCTAAAACTATGGGATATGAATGGAATGAAGATGTTTGTCAGATTTACCACAGACACTATCCTGAAGTTCTTGGATATGAATTTTTACGTCCTGTGAAAAAGATAAAATAATAAAAATAGTACATTAAAATAGGTTTAAGACTTCTGTCAAACCACAAAAATACAGCGTGAATATCAATCCAGATATTTACGCTGTATTTTTTATTATTATTTTAATGTAACCGAAACAACCGAACAAGCTGGCAGTTTCACAGTTAAAACACCATTTGAAAGTGAAGCTGTATAATCATTAATTTTTACAATTTCAGGTGTATCAAAATTGTTGTATGCATGAGCATTGTTTGTAAGTATTCGTGCTGTGCAGCTGCTTGCAGTAAAACCATTGATATCACATACAATTTCAGCCTCGTCATCGAGCGAACAATTTGAAAGGGTTATTGTAACAGCACCATCCTTAACAGATGCAGAACTTGAAATCATTGGCACATTTTTACCGTCATAAACATTCTCGTTTTCTGTGTAGCAATAAACTGCATCGCCACCCTGATGTTCTTTATAAAGATCGAAAACATGATATGTTGGTGTTTTAATCATCTTTTCACCCTCAGTCAGAATAATTGCTTGAAGCACATTCACAACCTGCGCTAAATTTGCCATTGAAATACGCTTGCTGTAACGATTGAATGTATTCAAGTGATATGCTGCAACGATAGCATCACGCATTGTGTTCTGCTGATACAGAAATCCTGGGTTTGTGTCAGGCTCTACCTTGAACCAGTTTCCCCATTCACCCACAACCAAATCAATTTTATTGTCTGGGTCATATCTGTCCATGATGGCAATATGAGTTTTTAATATATCATTCAGATACGTTGTACCTGAAATTGTGTTGTAGTATTCATCATTGTTAAACTCTGTTGCTGAATACATTTCAGGCCAAATCGGCATTGTATAATAATGCAGATCTATTGCATGAACCATATTTGAATCAAGATTTTGCATGATTTTTTCTGTCCAGTTGAAATCACCTGATGATGCTCCACACGCAATTTTATATAGTGTATTTCCTGAATAGTTATGACAATAACTCTGAAATCTTCTATACTCATCTGCATAATGTTCAGGACGCATACTTCCGCCGCAGCCCCAGTTTTCATTACCTATACCGAAGTATTTTAGTTTCCATGGTTTTTCTCTGCCATTTGCTTTTCGCAAATCAGTCATAGGTGAAACGCCATCAAATGTCATATATTCAATCCATTCCGACATCTCTTGAACAGTTCCGCTTCCAACATTTCCCTGTATATATGGCTCACACCCTACCTGATCACAAAGTTCCATGAACTCATGTGTACCAAAAGAATTATCCTCTGTAACTCCACCCCAGTATGTGTTAACTTTTTTAGCACGTTTTGATTTTTCACCAATACCCTCTTTCCAATGGTATTCATCAGCAAAGCATCCACCCGGCCAGCGCAGAACAGGAAGCTTTATATTTTTGAATGCCTCGACAATATCAGTTCTGATACCATTTACATTTGGTATATCCGAGTTTTCACCAACGTAAATACCATTATAAATACATCTTCCAAGATGTTCAGAAAAATGTCCGTAAATTTCAGGGTTGATGTGCCCAATTACATCCTTGGTGTTGATTAGCATAGAAAATTTCTTCATAAAAATTATCCTCTCTTGTTTAAATATTATTTATATGCATTATAATTTTCTCTTTGTATATATAATACACCTTTACAAAATTAATACAATGATATATAATATTTTTATACTGACAATTCCTATTATTATGAGGTAACTAAAAATGATGAGATTTCATTCAATGGGACTAAACATCCGTCATATAGGTGACTTTAAAATTGATCGTCCTGATGGCTCTGGTGATAATCTGCTTATTATTTTCAAAACTAATGCGCTTGTCGAGGTTAATTCTGAAATTATTACTGCTCCACCTGAAAGCTGTATTTTATATCGCAAAAATTCAAAACAGTTATACAAAACTAGTGGTAAAACCTATGTAAATCACTATTTTCATTTTGATATTGATAATGAAAATACATTTACTTCTGAAACTGGTTTGAAATTTGATACACTTATAAAGCTTAATGGCTCGGATGAACCTGAAAGGTTATTAAAAGATATAAACAAAGAACAAATGTCAAATTCACGTCATAAAGATGAATACACATCAATGCTGATAAAAATGCTGTTTATGAAAATACATGACTGCTCTGTGTCTAGCAGTTTTATGCCTGAAGCAAGTCATCATATTGATGAATTAAAAGAACTTCGTGCTGATATGTATAGCAACGCAGGAAAATATAATTCTGTTGAACAGCTTGCGAAAAGTATTAACCTTAGTATGTCATATTTTCAGCAGCTATACAGTGAACATTTTGGTATTAGTTGTTATGATGATTTACTTACCTCAAAAATTATGATGGCACAGTATTATCTTAGCAGCTCTAATCTGAGTGTTAAGGTAATCAGTGAACTGTGCGGATATAAAAATGATGTTTGCTTTATGAGAAGATTTAAGCAGAGAACTGGGGTTACTCCAACGCAATATAGATGTAATAATAATGTATAAATATAAAAATGTACAAAGAGCCTAAAACTCCCTGTACATTTTTATTTTACAAGCCTTGCATTTTAAACAGTTTGCCATTTCTTCAGCTGACTCCTGCATACCTCTTTGAAACCATACATACATCAATCCAACCATATAAGCTATAAGAAACAAAAGCAATTTTAACGGAATTATTCATGAAATATGTTTTATTTTCGTGTTATATCTTAATTGATAACACTTTATAATTCTTTAAAACACTTGAAATTGAAATTATTATGATGTATAATATATGTAATCGTTTACGAAAGGTGTTGATTATATGCATAAAAACTTAGAAATTGTATTTGAAAGAATGATAAAGCAGCTTAAATCCGATATACGTTGTGAGGGTGGATGGCATTATGGTTCAGTCAGCAGAGGTACACAGGATGAATACTCTGATTATGACCCTGTTTTTCTTGTTTCGGATAAAGACTTCAAAGAATTTGACATGGATATACCTAAAATAATATCTGACTCTTGTAATGAACTTTTGATTTTCTGGGGTGAGTCCTTTAATGATGATTATTTCAAAAATTACTGCAGTATAATCAGAGAAAACGGAACTCTGCATCAGCTTGACTTTTTTGTTATAAATAAGGATTTTCCTGAAGCATGGATGTGCCGTCAGCATTGCAAGGGTTGTACAACCCAAAACATCATTTTTGACAGAAGTGGTGAGGTATCAGAATTCTTGCAAAAAGGATACACGACTGATAATTATATCCCTGATATAGTTCGTGCTATTGATACATACTGGTTTCATGTTCAGATGATTGTAAAATATTTCAAGCGTGATGATATTTTTAAGCTGAAGAAAAATATTGATGATTTTATATTCCATTCCCATGTTGATTTACTGCTCTCCTTTTATGACAACATCGATTGGGGGTCATGGGAAAGCAAGGTGAAGCATTGTGTTCCCATTGAAAAGCAGGAGCATTTGAAATCATATTTTATTTCATCTGATATTAATGAAATTTTTGAGTCAATGAAAACAGCGATATATCTTTTCAAGTCTGACAGTGAGGAAATTTGTAAAGCTAAGAATATAACATATCCTACCAATGTTTCGGAGCAGATTATTGATTTTTTTAATAAATCCTTTTAGGGTTAATGATTAGCTTTTTATATTACCTCGGGTAATGCCCGAGGTGATTTTTATTCATTCACTTTTTATTATGTGAATATGTATAGTTATAAATATCCACACCTTGACATTATCAAATCAATGTATTATACTATATTAACACATGAAAATGTTTATACGAGGTTAGATATTATGAAAATCGCTACCACACTTATGAATGCAGATTTTGCAAACGTTAATTCAAATTTAAAGAAAACAGAAACCTTAATAAAACAAGCGGCAAAAAGCAATGCCGAGCTTATACTCTTACCTGAATTTTTCACTTCTGCAATTGGCTTTTCTAATGAAATGCTTAATGTAGCAAATGAAAATATGAATGTCCTAAATTGGTTAAAACAATGGTCAAGACAATACAATATTATCATTGGTGGCTCATATATAACTTTTGATGGCAACCACTCATACAATCTTTTTTCACTTGTATTTCCTGACGGACAAGTTTTTGAGCATAAAAAAGATATTCCTACTCAGTTTGAGAATTGTTATTATACACATGGAGATGAAAATAACATCCTGCATACACCAATTGGTGATATTGGTATTGCTATGTGTTGGGAAATGATACGCTATGATACTCTACGACGCTTATCAGGTAAGGTACAGCTAGTACTCGCTTGTTCTTGCTGGTGGGATTTGCCTTTGGATGCATCACCTGAACGTGAAGCGTTAAGACAATATAATCAAACACTTGCTATAGAAACTCCTGTCACTTTTTCAAAGCTACTTGGTGTTCCTCTTGTGCATTCCTGTCATTGTGGAACTGTTACAGCACTTCGTTTTCCTGATGCTGATATAACACAAACAAGACAGCTTGTTGGAGCTGCACAATTTATAAATAGAGATGGAGTTATTATCGCAAGAAAGTATTTTGATGAAGGTGAAAGCTTACTAATTTCAGATATAGAGTTTTCTCATGGTAAAAAGAAAGAATACCCAAATAAATTTTGGATTCCTGATTTACCTGATTCGTATATATATGCATGGGAAACACTTAATCCAAAAGGTGAAGATTATTATAATGATATTGCTTTGCCGTATTATAAATCAATATAACACGAGTAGAAAACACTTAACATTCGGAGGAAATCATGAAGACTACAAAAGTCACAGAAAGTACTGTTGAAGATTGGATAAAGCCATTAAGCTGTCCGGTAATACGAATTGATGAAACATTGCCTATTAATGATAATGTAAATTTTATTATAAATCAAATAAAAATTAAATCAGAATTTGACTACCAATAGTAGTACAAATTATTTGTATTTTTGAACAGGAGAAAAAATGTATAACGCATTTATCATCACCGTTATTAATATAGCTTTTTGGACAGCATTGCATATTTTGGGAGCAGCTTTTATTACCTCGTTTGTTCCAAAAAAGATTTATGAACCGTCAAATTTACTTTTCAAAGAAAGAGCATTTGAAAAGAATTTGTATAATGTAATTAAAGTTAGTAAGTGGAAGGGTAAGCTGCCCATATATCAGAAAAAAGGAGCTTTAGATAGGAAACATATTCCTGAAAATCTAAGCATAGATCATCTTGAACAGTTTGTAATTGATACCTGTAAAGCAGAATTAGTTCATCTCTTAATTGGAATATTAGGCTTTTCCTCAGTAGTGTTTGTGATCTGTAAGGTTGAGCCATTTTTTACTTTCATTGTGATAGCCATTGTTATGAATTTTGCTCAAATTCCTTTTATTTTGGTACAGCGATATAATCGACCACGATTATTAAAGTTAATTTATCGTACAAAATCAAGCATAAAATGATTGTCCTCCACATATTTATTGAATAAATACAAGCTGTCAAAATATAAATTTTGACATTAGGAGGGAAATCATATGAGTAAAAGACCGTTTAAAATAAAATGGAATGTTGCATTTGTGGCACTCACTTTCTTTGCCTGCATAGCAGTAATAATTTACGCATCCACAAAAATTGACAATGCTATTACTGTTGATACTGTTCCGCAGAATAAAAAAATGATTATTTTGGATGCTGGACAGTGTGCGTATGTCTTAAACTGGGTTGGTTAATACATATGGCTTTTATATATAAACGTGAAAACGTCAAGGTTTTTTAGCCTTGACGTTATTTTTATATGTAAATTTTATTAATAAATAAAGTTGTACTCCACTAAAGTTCTCAATACACCTTAATTATCTTATATCAAAAGCACAACTTAAATCAAGTAGAATTCCTTATTAATTAACTAAATATGTCTAATCAGCAGTGCATTTTTCTCCATTTTTTTATTTTTAAGCTTTTCATTAGTACACTTAATTAACAACACTTTCGAATTTCTACAATATTCTTCAAAGTATTTTTCTTTTATAATTGATTTTTGAAATTTTTTATGGTAAAATTATGACATATGTATTCAAAATAGAGTATAAATTTATGTATTTTCAAAAGAAATCAGAATATTGCAACAAAAACCAAAGTTCTAGTCGTTTGATCATTGTAGATAATTAATTATAATATATTAAATTTGATAGAGAAAGGGATTATTACGAATATGAAAACCATCTTTATTGTAGATGATAATGATACTAACCTCTTAATAGCAAAAATGGCACTTAAAGATACATACAGAACATTCACACTGCCATCTGCTGCAAGAATGTTTAAGCTTGCTGAGAAAATATTTCCTGATTTGATTTTGCTGGATGTTAACATGCCTGAAATGGATGGCTTTGAGGCAATGGGACTGCTTAAGTCTGACGAAAAGCTAAAATCAATTCCTGTAATTTTCTTAACAGCCATGCTTGACCCTGAGGTTGAAATAAAAGGTTTTGAAATGGGAGCTCTTGATTTTATCAATAAGCCATTTTCGGCACCTGTTTTAATTAAACGTATTGAAACTCATATAGAAACAGACCGATTAATTAAAGAAAGTCAGAAAGCTGTAAGAGATATGCATAATGCAACAATTAGTGTTATTGCTGATATGGTTGAAAGTCGTGACGAGGTTACAGGAGGACATATTGAACGTACACAGAGATACCTTGAGATATTAATAAATGAGATGTTGAAAACAGGATGCTATGCTGAAGAAATGTCATCATGGGATCTTAGCATGCTTTTGCCGTCTGCACAGCTTCATGATGTTGGAAAAATTGTTATAAGCGATCTTATACTAAATAAACCTGGAAAGCTTACTGATGAAGAATTTGCACAAATTAAACTTCATTGCAGTGAGGGAGAAAAAATTATAGATCAAATTATTAGTAAATCAAATGATGACGGTTTCTTGCGACATGCCAAAAGGTTTGCAGGCTATCACCATGAAAAATGGAATGGTACTGGTTATCCAAGAGGAAAAAAGGGTGATGAAATTCCACTTGAGGGACGTATAATGGCAGTTGCAGACGTTTATGATGCACTTGTATCTGAACGTCCATATAAGAAAGCATTTTCACATGAGCAGGCTGTTGATATTATTAAAAAAGACAGTGGTACTCATTTTGATCCTTCAATTGTTGAAGTATTTTTAAATGTAGCAGACGATTTTTGGGTTGAACTTATAAGTGTCAATAACACTACTAATCTAAAATAATAGTTAAAATCTTGTCATCTTTAAATTATTTACTTAATGTCTTACAAAATGATTTTCACAGAAAATTATCTTGTAAGCAGACGTCAATCAAGTAGTACTTCGAAAAGACGATGTTTTTTCGAAGGTAAAATCAAGCAAAACTTGATTTTACGAATAATTCCGTTGAAAACGGAATTATTCAGTATGCATTACTTAAACACGAAAGAAATTAACATAAACATGAAGTACTTTTTATTAATTCCTTCTCATTCAAAAAGAGGGCATTCTGAAAGGATAAGGGGTAATGCGTAGATTTAATTCTGCATTTTTATGCTGTCATAAATATAATAATTACATACCAAAATCAAATGAAAAAAATATTGATGAAAACACTGTTTTGTCAAACTCTCGATTAACATCAACTATGCACAGATTCTCAACTTTTTCTATATGCCTTTTTATTATTTTATTGATTGGCGGAAGTATGGCATTTTTCCTTTCAATGCGTGATATCATTAGAGATACTAAGAGAAATGATTTATCACAAATGGTTGAAATCGAACGCAATAAGCTAGAAGCATCGGTTAATAATGAAATTTCACTTGTTTTAACTCTAGGCAGTTCGCCTCTTATTCAAAGCTATTTTAAAACACCTGATGATATAAGTTTATCTCAGCGTGCAAATAAGGAAATATTAGCTTATCGAAACGCTTTTTTAAGCAATTCAATTTTCTGGGTTAATGACATTGACCGTATGTTTTTTTATAATGACGACCAATCATACTACATGGATCCTGAACTGCCTGAAAATTACTGGTACAATATGACACTTTATGAAACAGAAGTTTATAATTTCAACATTAATTATAATCCTGACATCAATGAAACGAATTTGTGGATAAATGTACCTGTATTCAACGAACAGCACAACCCGCTTGGTATGGTTGGAACCAGTATTGATGTTACAACGTTTATTACATCAATATATGCTGACCGTTCAGGACCTGTTGATTTATATTTCTTTAACACTGCTGGCGAAGTTACTGGTGCAATGGATATTAATTTAGTTACACAAAAAATCAATATTAATGATCAACTTTCTGAACATAATATAGATATCATCGAAAACGCTAAAAGACTAAAAGGTCGTGAAACAATATCAATTGATATGAATGACGGAAATATTATCATTGGCAAAGTCCCTTCTCTTGATTGGTATACTGTTGCAGTATGGTCTGATAGTTTAGCTGATTATGACAGTCCTTTGACAATATTTTTTATGGTTGTTATTATTGTTATTGGAGTAACAATTATATTCTTTAACATAATCATGGCTGGACTTCATCGGCCTTTAAAACAGACAATGTCTGATCTTGAAATAGCAAAAAATGAAGCTGAAGAAGCTAATAGGAGTAAAACAAGTTTTCTTGCCACAATTTCACATGAAATTCGTACTCCGATGAACGCTATTATAGGTATTGCTGAAATTCAACTTCAAAGAAATGAGATATCAAATGATTTTAAAACAGCACTTGATAAAATTCATGTTTCAGCTATTAATCTGCTAGGTATCATTAATGATATACTTGATATGTCAAAAATTGAAACAGGTAAACTTGATCTTAATCCTCTTGATTATAATACTCCTAGTTTGATAAATGATGCTGTGCAGTTAAATATTGTACGTATTGCATCCAAACCAATTGAATTTATTGTTGATGTAGATGATGATTTACCATCAAGAATGTATGGCGATGAGTTAAGATTAAAGCAAATCTTAAATAACCTGCTGTCAAATGCAATTAAGTATTCTGAAAAAGGTTATGTTAAACTTACTGTAAGTCACACTTGCCATGATGATGATATACAGCTTAGATTTTCTATCGAAGATACTGGTCAGGGCATGCGGTCCCAGGATATGAGCAGATTGTTTTCTGAGTATATTCGTTTTAATACAGGAGCTAACCGTACGACTGAAGGTACAGGTCTTGGACTTAGCATCACAAAACGTCTTGTTGATATGATGGATGGAGAATTTGATGTACAAAGTGAATATGGTAAAGGAAGCATTTTTACCGTAACAGTATTACAAAAGAAGATTGATTGTGCTCCTATTGGCATAGACGTGGCTGAAAAGCTTCGCAATTTCACTTATATAAGCGAGGAAAGACATTCATTTATGCAAATTTCTCATGAAATTATGCCATATGGAAAAGTATTAATAGTTGATGATGTTGAAACAAACCTTTATGTTGCTGAAGGTCTTATGTCAAATTATAAACTTCAGATTGAAACAACAACCAGTGGTTTTAATACGATTGAAAAAATTAAAAATGGTGAAGTTTATGATATAATATTCATGGATCATATGATGCCAAAGATTGATGGTATTGAAACAACAAAGCTTCTTAGGGAATATGGATACAGTGGTACAATTGTTGCTCTCACTGCCAATGCTATCGTAGGAAACGAAGAACTTTTCATCCAAAATGGTTTTGACGGTTTTATCTCAAAGCCTATTGATGTTAAACAGCTTAATATTGTTTTGAATACGTTCATAAAGGATAAATATCCTGAGGAAGCAATGAAATATAAAACTCAAAAATCAGAACAAATTAAGCATTCTGATAGTATTGGTGACAGTAATTATAACAATATTTCTAATCAAAAATTAATACGAGTTTTTGTGCGTGATGCTATCAATGCAATAAATTTATTGAAAACAAATCTTTGGAATGATGATGCGAAACTATATACAACAACTGTCCATGCAATGAAATCAGCACTTGCAAATATTAATGAAAATGAACTGTCAAATCTTGCTTATGAACTTGAAAAAGCGTCTAAAGACAATAATAGTATATACATTGCTGATAATTCAGATATCTTTACGAATAAACTTGAAGTTTTAGCGAACAAACTTAATTCATTAGATGACAAAGACTCTGACATCATTGAAAATTCAGATAAAGATTTTACTCTATTAAATGAACAACTTATAATCATAAGAGAGGCTTGTCAAAATTATGATGAACAAGCAGCCTTGGATTCATTAAAATTACTTATGGAAACCCCATGGAATTCTGAAACTAAAAGTGAACTTGAGCTTTTCTATGATATGTTGTTCTTGCACAGTGATTTTGATAGTGTTATTGAAAGGATTAATAAAAAATGCTTAGATTAAGTTGTATGTTTTTTCAGTTTATTGATAAACATAATGTAAGAATACGAGAAAAAACATCAACATCCTTTTTATTGTTGTTTGTTTTTGTAATTACGATAATTTCCACAGTCATGCCAATAAAAGTTTATGCACAAAGTGAACCAGAAGTTGTTGTTGTTTTCACAGGTGAATACAACGGAAGTTTTACAAGCACTGATAGTATCATTGGCTTTGACATAGTTGCATCCATAGTAAAAGAGCAGCAAAGCAAGTCTAATGCAGTATTTACACTTGACTGTGGCGATACTCTGCTTGGCAACTTTTTCAGCACAAGTAATCAAGGCGAAGCATCCATTGATGTCATGAATGCTGTACATTATGACGCAATGACCCTTGGTAACCATGAGTTTGATTATGGATATGATAGGTTGTTAGCTCTTGCAAAGCTTGCTAATTTTCCATTTTTAACTCAGCCATCAGTTTATGATGAAAATGAACTATTATCACACACTGTTATCATCGAACGCAATGGTATTAAGCTTGGTGTTTTTGGTTTAACAACGCCTGCCACAACACAGATAAGCAATGCATTTGAAAAAGACTTTGGTGGTCCTGCGCAACTTATTGAGAATGCAAAAAAAGCTACTACACATCTTCGTGAGAACGGTGTTGATATTGTAATATGTCTATCTCATATTGGCATGACTGATAACTTAGCACATGATTATGGTTCTGCTATGGATATAGCTGACAATGTTCTAGGCATTGATGTTATAATAGACGGTCATACAACTGCTGAATCGTTCACAGCCAACACTATAACTCCACTTATCTATACGAATAATTTATCATCCGTTGGTTTACTAAAATTCAATAAAAAAGGGAATGCTTTTATTGTTGAGACAGAAATACTTACAGTGGAAGATGTTAAAGATTATCAACCAGACGAGGAAGTTACTGCAGTTATTAATAAATGGCAGGAATATGCTGATGAACTAGGTAAACAAGTAATCGGATTTAATTCTTTAAGGGATGCTGTTTATGATAAATACAAAGTTCGTTCAGAGGAAACTATTCTTGGTAACTTGATAGCAGATTCTATTCATGAAAAATCCGGTTGTGAAATTGTTTTACTAAACAGTGGTAATATACGAACACAACTCGAATATGGTGATGTTACATGGTCGGATATTAACAATATGCTCCCATTTTCAAACTATATCCTATGTGGCGACTTGAAAGGTTCTGTTATAAGAGAAACACTTGAACATGGTGTTGCACTTCGTGAAACAGAGAATTCTGGTGGTTTTTTACAGGTTGCTGGGTTATCATATACGTTTAATCCAAAGCTGCCTGAGATGTCCAGAATAAGTGAAATCACTATAAATGGCGAACCACTAAATGATGAAAATATGTATAATGTTGCTATTCCTGATTTTATTGCACAAGGTGGTGATGGCTATACGATGTTAAGAGATAACTTTACTGAAAACACTTCAAAGGGATACATAACTGATATTCTCGCTGAATACTTAAAAATTCATGGTAACAACCTTGATACAAAACTCGAAGGCAGAATTGTTATTGCTGATGGAGAAACTAAAGAAGAAAAAACATTTATGACAATAGGTATAGTAATTGCTGTAATTATCGTTTGTATTTTAATAGCTGCTTTTATTATATTGAAGAATAAGAATAAAACTAATGAGAACGAAGGGGTATAATGAATAAATTAAAATCATCCAATTTATTTATTCAAATGTCGGTTGTGTTTTTGGTTTTTATAATTGCTATCGGCTATTTTTCAACAAAAACAGATTACACACCTATGCATATTGATCTTGATGGAACGAAAACTTATATACGCGAAGGGTTTATTTCATCTGACCTGTTAATGCCTGATTTAAATGATGAAAGCTGGTTTGTTATTGATGAATCTACATATTCTGCATATAACGCTGGTTTTTTAAAGCAGTATGAACAACCAGTATTTTCATTAATAGATGCAAAACCTAAGGAATTTACATATGTTATTAAATTCAATACTGAAAACACTGTGCTCACTTATATGCGACGTAATTCAATTATGCCTGCCTTGTTTTTACCACGAATTGGAGATAACTGGGAAGCTTATCTGAATGGCAATCTTTTAAAACGTGAGATGGACATTGATGAAAACGGTGAAATTATTGCCCATCATACACGCACTTATCTATCAGTTCCTTTTGAAAGCTCATACTTAAAAGAAAATGATAATTTATTGGTTTTCAGATTTATTTCAACACCGGATTATCATGACCTAGGTCTTTCTGATAAAGGCTTTTATATAGATGACTATCAGATTATACAAAAAGCAAACAATGGTTTTGTCCTGTTTATGTGTATTGGGATATATGTCTTTGTTATATTTTATAACATATTAATTTATCTGAGAAATCCGCAGGATAAATACCATATGTACTTTTCTCTTGTAACATTATGGTTAGCTATTTATACAACATCAAAATCTCAAGTAATAGGACTTTTAGTTCATAATACATTTCCTATCAAGATTATTGAGTATATGATTTTTACATCAATGGGAATTACGGTAATTCTCTTTGTAAAAAATATCACAAAAGGAAAAATCACTGTTATGGATAAGGGAATTATTTTTGTAGTAGTTGCTATTTCAATGACTTATATGTTTGGTGGTTTAGTATTTTCTGGCGATATGTTAAAAGTCGGGATGTTTGTTGTTATATCTACAATAATTTATGCCTCATACTTTATGTACAGTTATGTTGTTACACAAATAAAACTGCATAGGGAACAACATATTGAACTTAAACTTATAAAGTCTGTGCTGTATGTTATTAATAACACTCTTTGTGGTAATATGCTTATAGGATTTACTATTTCAGCTATTGCAATGATAATAGGTGTAATTATGTCATTGTATGGTATTGCTATATCACAGAATATTTTGATCATGATGTTTTCATTTGTTATTAGTATGTCATTCGCACTTAATGACGATGTTACTCGTACAAAAATGCTTACCATAAATCAAAATTCACTTCTTGAAGAAATCGTTGAGGAGCGTACATCTGAACTAGCCCTTCAGGTTAAGGTTGCTAACGCCGCTAATGAATCAAAATCACGCTTTCTTGCAACAATGTCACACGAAATACGTACACCAATGAATGCTATTCTTGGCATAAGTGAAATTCAACTTATGCGTGATGAACTGGATACAACAACTGTTGATGCAATAAAGAAAATTCAAAATTCAGGACATGGACTTTTAGGTATAATTAATGATATACTCGACTTATCTAAAATAGAAACAGGTAAACTGGAGATTAATCCAATTGAGTATGATGTACCTAGTCTTATCAATGATGCAGTTCAGTTAAATATAGTGCGTATCGGCTCAAAACCAATTAAATTCACGCTTAATGTTGATGAAAACATTCCATTAAAAATGTTTGGTGATGAACTGCGTATAAAACAAATTTTAAATAATATACTGTCAAATGCAATTAAATACACCGACACAGGTTATGTAATACTTAATGTTTCCCATGCTGTATCAGGCGATAACATACAATTCAAATTTATTGTTGAAGATAGTGGACAAGGTATGAAACCCGAGGATAAAGATAAACTATTTTCAGAATATATGCGTTTTAATTCAGATGCTAACCGTACTACCGAGGGTTCAGGCCTTGGTTTAACTATTACAAAGCAGCTTGTAGAAATGATGAACGGTGAAATCAATGTACAAAGTGTGTATGGTAAAGGTAGTACGGTTACTGTAAAAGTTATGCAAAAGCGTATCGCATGTGATGTTATAGGCAAGGAACTTTCTAAAAATCTATGTAATTTCTTATATTCTAATGATAAGGTAATTGATGATCTTAATTTCAAACGTGAGCCTATGACATATGGAAAGGTACTAATCGTTGATGATGTGGAAACAAATCTGTATGTTGCAAAGGGACTAATGGCAAATTACAAATTACAAATTGAAACTGAGGATAATGGTTTTTCCGTCATAAGTAAAATCAAGAGTGGTAATGAATATGATATTATCTTTATGGATCATATGATGCCTGAGTTAGATGGTATAGAAACAACAAAACTTCTACGCGAATATGGATACAAAGGACCAATTGTTGCACTTACTGCTAACGCTTTAGTTGGAAATGATGCCTTGTTCAGACAGAATGGATTTGATGATTTTATCTCAAAACCAATTAATGTCCGTAGACTTAATGCTATTCTTAATAAATTCGTTCGTGACAGACACCCTGAGGAAGCGAAGAAGGAAGCGATTTCAATTGTTGAAAACAAAGTTATTAATACTCCCACACCCGAATTACTTGAAGTGTTCAAGCGTGATGCTATAAAGGCATTGGAAGTTTTGCATCAATTCAAGGATACTAAGGATATTAAACTTTTGACTACAACAGTTCATGCTATGAAATCAGCTCTTGCCAATATTAATGAAAATGAAAAATCCAAAATGGCTCTTGAACTTGAAAAAGCTGGTCATAACAATGATAAGAAATTCATTTTAGAAAATATTTCTTGTTTCATAACCACTCTTGAAGAAATTACTGAGACTGCTTCATCTTGCGATAATAGCGAAAATTCCAACCAAAATGATATAATTGAAGATATAACATTTTTAAAGGAACAGCTCATAATAATTAATAAATCTTGTGAGGATTATGATGATACCACTGCTTTAAATGCTTTAGATTTGCTCCAAACAAAGCAATGGAACAAAACTACTGCAAATAAAATTACCGACATTCGTGATATTCTTTATCTACACAGTGATTTTGATGATGCTGTTTTAAAGACAAAATTATGGATTGATGAAATTTTAATGTCATAAATTCTATATAATGTATACTGAACAATTCAAAAACTAAGTTTTTACATTTGTTCAGTACACATTATATAAACGTGAAAACGTCAAGGTTTTAATATACCCACAATCAAGTAGACAGAGTAAAAAACAAAAGGACATTTAGTGAATTGTCCCCCTGCTGCGCAGCAGGGGGACAATTTTACGCTGCTAAATTATTGTGGTATTCAATTGGAGTCATGCATTTCAACCTACGTTGATAGTTACAAGCGAATTCCGTGATTTAAAGTGCATAATCGTTCGTTTAATGTTTGAAGATGAGGCAGGATTTGGACGTATTAATAAACCAAAATATTGCTGGTATGAAAAAGAAATTCGACCATCGGCAAGAGGTTAAAGTTTTTATTCTCTTTCTTTAATAGTAACCCTAACACTATCCCCAGCCTGCTTTCCAATTTTCTTGCAAAAATTAAAAATCCATCAAACCAATTTTAAAGCAAGACTTGATGTCAAAAGAAATGAAAGATGATTTCTCGCTTGATGTTTTGATTGAATATAACCTGTCTGCAATGCTTGGAGTTTTCAATCTGTGGTTTACTACTGAAAACAGACCATCCATGGAGGATTTTGTTGAATGTGTTATAGGGCTGGGCATATAGACCACTAATATGCAGATAAAAATAACATCATGATTTAAAACCACGATGTTATTTTTGTTTTATTCTTATTCTGAGGTAATTTTATCTTCATAAACCTTAGTTATCGTATCAACTATATCTTTTGAATACCATTCATAAACATTTCGATTAAGCAAACCAAAAAGCTCACTCCCACTATAATAATACCCATTATCCCAAAAAACACATGGTATATTATGCGATTTTGCAATTGTTAGATATGCCTCTGCCCACTTACACACTTCATCGGTATTTTTCGTGCCATTGTCGAGCTCTTTTACAACACTTCCACATTCAGTAATTATAACAGGAATATCTCTATCTTTACGAAATTCTTCAATTTTATCAAAAACTCCATTAATATCATTTACAATACTATCATCAAAATATTTTGCATTCCAGCTCTCACCTTTGCTGTCATATGTAAATCTATATGGAGTATACGCATGAAGTGACACCCCTATATTATCATCATTAGGAAAAACAAAGCCCTCAAAACCATTATCACAAACCTGTGCAGCAAAAGTAGTTATTAGGAGTAGTCGTTTTTCATTATTGCCACCAGTTGACCTTACAGTATCAACAAAATGTTGATTAAGTTTGTTGATGCAATCTCTGCCCTCAGCAGTTCCACCATTCCATTCATTTGTACCACCTTTAACTCTAGGCTCATTCATCCCCTCAAGAATAAGATGGTCACCATATTCATTAAAGCTTTCGGCTATTTGTATCCACATTGCGATAAATTGTTCTATAACTTTATCAATATGCTCGCTATCTGGAATTAGCCAGTCATCTTCATGATGCATATTAAGTATGATATACATATCATTTTGAACTGCATAATCACAAACTTCTTTAACACGATTAATCCACTCAGGATCAATTGTATAGATATCATCAATGACATGATTTCCCCATGAGCAAGGTATACGTATTGTGTTAAAGCCTTGTGCTGCAACTGTATCCACCATTTCAGATGTAACAATAGGGTTCCCCCATGAAGTTTCACTTGAAGTAGTTTTACTGCTTATAGCATCCATGCTGTTGCCTAAATTCCATCCAACCCTTAATTGATTTGCAAGTGAATTTGCAGAGATACCCCTCATTTCCCCTCTGTTGATAGTAAGTGTAATTTCGCTTGAAATGTCGCTATTCATATCTGCAGCACAGCTTGTTAAAATGCTTACAGCAACAGCAATTACACAAAAACATGAAATTATTTTCTTCATATTAAACCTCCTAAATTTTAAGCCTAATAACATTCCAAGAATGTGGTGGTAGAAGTGAGATATTATCTTCATCTTTAATAATTTCAGGATGAATTTTTTCACAATCAGCAGTATTGACATCCTTAATATCATTGCCTGTTAAAACGATATGTTCGAGTAATTTGGCATCACCATATTCACTAAAATTATATGATAGCGAATTTGTATCATCAAGCGAACGGTTTACAGCAAATACAGTAACCTCATTTATGTTACTATTATATACTGCTGCCACTTCAACATATGGAACATCTGTATGATTTTCTGTATTATATGTATCGCAAATTAAGTCAATATTAAGCACTGTTCCCTTTGCATATCTAAGTGCATGAAGATAAGGATAAAATATAGTTTGTTTCCAAACACGACCATCGTTTTCTGTCATGATTGGTGCAATTACATTTACAAGCTGAGCAAGGCACGCAATTTTTACTCTGTCAGCATTTTTAATAAGTGTAATAAGCAAGCATCCAACTACTAACGCATCCTCCAAATTATAAATATCTTCAAGTAAAGGAGGTGCTATCTGCCATGAAGGTACATTTTTATCCTGTTCCGATGAATGAAACCATACATTCCATTCATCAAAGGAAAGGTTAATTTGCTTACTACTATTTTTTTCTGCTTTTATTTTGTCACATATTGCTGCAACCTGCTTAATAAATTCATCCATTTCAATTGAACACGCCAAATATGATGGTGTATCATTATTAGGATTTCCATAATAATTATGCAGTGAAATATAATCAATATGGTCATAACATTCACGAAGAACAGTTTCTTCCCATTCTCCAAATGTGGACATATACTTATTTGAACTACCACAAGCAACAAGTTGAATGCTGTCGTCAACCCATTTCATAAGCTTTGCAGTTTCACAAGCTTTTCGTGCATATTCTTGAGGTGTTTGAGCACAAATCTGCCATGGTCCATCCATTTCATTTCCAAGACACCATAACTTAATTCCAAATGGCTTATCAAAACCATTATTTTTACGCATATCAGCATAATAAGTTGATGTATCACTATTACAATATTCAGCAAGCTGTCTTGCTTCCTCAGCACCTCTAGTTCCTAGGTTTACAGCCATCATAATATCAGAACCAGCAAGCTTTATCCACTCGCTAAATTCATCAATTCCAACTTCATTGGTTTCAATTGACTTCCATGCAAGCTCCATTTTATGTGGTCTTTTCGATTTGTCACCTGTTCCATCTTCCCAGTTATACCCTGACACGAAATTCCCACCAGGGTATCTTATTATAGGAACATCAAGCTCCTTTACAAGCTCAAGCACATCTCCTCTAAAACCGTTTTTATCAGCAGTACTATGTGTTGGTTCATAAATTCCTCCATAAACTGCTCTGCCTAGATGTTCAATAAATGAACCCAAAATACGTCTGTCAATTTCAGACTTCGTATTATTGATATTAAGTGATAATATGGATTTCATATCTTTACAACTTCCTTTCAATGTTAGGTACTTTTAATTATATAGATATATTATTTATTTTCAATATAATATCATGCAAAAAAACTAACATATCCTGCAATTAATATTTGCTGCAAAAGTCAAACTTCTATCATTGCACGATATGTTAGTGAAAATGCAGAATATGTTATTGAAAATATATTTTTTGCATTATATAATTAAAGCATGAAGTAAAGCTCCTGCAGGGCTAGAAAGATTGTTACCAATATAATTATGAATGGAGAATGTTAAATGAGAAATCATAAAAAAGCAATTGCATTAACTAGTGCCGTTTCTATTATACTTTCACTTGCAGGATGTGCTGACTCAAATATTAAAACAACAGCAACTTCTGCGATTACAACAGCAACTATGAAAGAAGAACACGCTAAAGTCGTTGAACAGGTTGAAATAGATGCTGATGTTCTAGAAAATGGTGCTCTTAAATTTTTATCATTCTGGGATATTAATCCTACAGAAGGTAAACCCGTACCAGTTGGTTTACAGTTGTTTCAAACTAAATATGGTGGTACTATTGAATACTTACCAACAACATGGGATACAAAATATGATGACCTTGCTACTCTTGTTATAGCAGGAAATTCACCTGATATGTTTTCAGCAGCAG
The DNA here is from genome assembly GCA_031550725.1 of Oscillospiraceae bacterium. Taxonomy (GTDB): domain Bacteria; phylum Bacillota; class Clostridia; order Oscillospirales; family Ruminococcaceae; genus UBA946. Next base: position 9,796 of record JAVBOH010000027.1, on the reverse strand, counting down.
ATCTTGATGTTTTTCCTGGAAAAACAATATCAGGTATGTTTGAGCCAATGGATGATTATATTGACTTTAATTCTGATCTTTGGACAGATGGTGCAAAACAAATCAATGAACTACATTCAGTTGGCGGAAAACATTATGTTGCTTGTATTTCTACAGCAACTGGTCTTGTTATGATTTATAATAAACGTGTTATTGAAGAAAATGGACTTGACGATCCAGCAGAATTAGCATATAATAATGAGTGGACATGGACAAAGTTTAAAGAAATGTGCTATGATTTTTCAGACCGAGGAAATGATAAATTTGCAATAGATGGCTGGTGGTACGAGCTTGCCATGATTCTTACTACAGGAGTTCCGGTAATAGGAATGGAAAACGGTGTTGTTGTAAACAATGTTATGAGTAACGAGGTTGCAAGGGTACAGGATTTATTCCTAGAGATGAAAAAGGCTGATGTTATGTTTCCACATGCTGAATATGATTGGAATGTATTTCCTGAAAGAGTAAGTGATGGAAAAACCTTATTTTATCCAATCGGAAGATGGGGGCTTTTAGAACCTGATCTTTCTGTATACGGAACTAATGATGAAATAATGTTTGTTCCTACACCAAGAGATGAAAATGCTGACAATTGGTATTTAACTGCAAGTGGAGGTGTTGATGCATATGCAATGTGTAAAGGTGCACCTAACCCTGAAGCTGTTGCCGCATATATAAAATGCAAGCTTATTGAAGTCAGCGATGAAAGCGTTCAAGAAGTTAATATGCAGGAACTTCGTGAAGATTACCATTGGACTGACGAGATGATAAAAATGGATAATTACATTTCAGATCTAACTAATAAACATCCTGTTATTGATTTCTATGGAGCAATAAACAGCGATGTATACAATATGCTTCATAATAATATAAAGGATTCCAGCTATAATGGTACTGACTGGTATCAGACAAGAGAATCTGTCAACGCTGCTGTACAGACAAATATTGATGAGATAAATGCAAAACTTAAAGAACTATCCTAATTAACTGTTTCTTCAAAATTCTTCCTAAAATAAATCTCCAAAAAATGCAGAAAACGGCACAGATAACACTGTGCCGTTTTCTGCAAGCTATTAAAAATTGCTAAGCTATAAGGGGTGTGATTTACATGATTATAACTAATATAGGATACAGCCATAGACATGATGCAGACTTTTTTGTGTCACGACCAAATGGCTCAGGGGATAACTTGTTGCTGCTATTAAAAACGCCTGCTATTTTTAATCTTAATGGGGAAAATGTTGAAGCAAGCAAAAATTCATTTATACTCTTTAAAAAAGATACTCCGCAATTATATCATTCCAAAGGTGCAGAATTTGTAAACGATTGGTTTCATTTCACATACACTCCTAACGAAGAAAAAATTTTCAAAGCACTTGAAATTCCTTTTGATACAATAACTTATATTGGAGATATGAGTAATCTTTCAATGCTTATAAAGAACATGAGTTATGAAAATTACTCATCAAATATGTTCCGCACAGATTCAATTGAATTATATTTGCAATTATTTTTTATAAAACTTAGTGAAAAGCTCCACACAAATCATGAGCTTTTAATTTCAACTCATTATGATAAAATGTCAATAGTACGCAGTAAAATTTACAGTATGCCACAGCATGAATGGAATATTGAAGGACTTTCTCATGAACTTACAATGAGCAAATCACATTTTGAGCATATGTATAAACAAATTTTTGGTATTAGCGTTATGAATGAGGTTATTAACAGCCGTATTGAATATGCAAAATTTATGCTTTCAACAACAGATATACCTGTAAATCAGATTTCTGAAATGTGTGGATATAAAAGTGACATACATTTTATGCGTCAGTTCAAATCAAGAATGAACATGACTCCAACCGAGTACAGAAAAATTGAAAAGGAGAAAATTTAATATGGAATTCAAGAAAGATTTTGTCTGGGGTGCTGCAACAGCATCATATCAAATTGAAGGTGCTGCTTTTGAGGATGGAAAAGGTTTAAATATTTGGGATACTTATTCCCATGAAGATGGCAAGGTTTATGAGGGTCATAACGGTGATATTGCTTGCGACCATTATCATATGCTTGAAACTGATTTGGATATTATGCAAAGCTTAGGACTAAAAAGCTATCGTTTTTCTGTTAGCTGGCCACGAATTATTCCTGATGGATTTGGTGATATAAACGAAGCTGGTATTAATTTTTACAACAAGCTTATCGATGGTTTGATTGAGCGTGGCATTACTCCTTGCATGACATTATATCATTGGGATTTACCATATTCACTTCATTTAAAAGGTGGATGGCTTAATGATGATATGCCGAAATATTTCGGTGAATATGCGAAATTAATTAAAGAAAGATTTGGCGACAGAGTGCATGATTTTATCACATTTAACGAACCACAGGTTTTCGTTGGATGTGGATATTTAACTGGTGACCATGCCCCAGGATATAAGCTGTCTCCACCTGAATTGTTGCGAATTGGTCATAATGTTTTGAAATCTCATGGTATGGCTGTTAAAGCTTTGCGTAATGGTGAAAAATGCAAAATAGGATTTACAGGTGCATCATGCCCTAACATACCTGTTTCAAAATCAAAGGATGATGTTGATACTGCGAAAAATTTATATTTCACGAGCAGTCATGATAACTTTGCATTTTCTGATGCATTTTGGTTCGATCCAATATTTTTTGGTAAATATCCAGAATGGGTTTATGAATATAGTCCAATTAACAAGCTTAATATTTCTGATGAAGATATGCAGTTAATCAGCCAGCCTATTGATTTTATTGGACTTAATATATACAATGGAAAATACACAAATTCACTAAATGGTGTTCTTCCAAATGAGCAAGGTATCCCTAGAACATCAATTGGTTGGTCTGTTACTCCTGAAGCTTTGTATTGGGGACCATATTTCTTCTATGAGAGATACAAAAAGCCTATTATCATCACTGAAAACGGCATGGCTTGTCATGATACTGTTTCAATTGATGGAAAAGTTCATGATGAAAACAGAATTGATTATATGCATCGCTATTTGCTTGAACTTAACAATGCTGCAAAAGATGGTGTTGAAATTAATGGATATTATGCATGGTCACTCCTTGATAATTTCGAGTGGGCACATGGTTATAAAGAACGCTTTGGCTTAGTTCATGTTAATTATCAAACTATGCAGAGAACTATCAAGGATTCAGGTTATTTTTATATGAATTTAATAAAATATAATGGAATGGAATGAATTTTACTTGAAACTTCACTGCCTGATAATTCTGCTGACGTTGCTATTTGCTCACAATCTTTTCATTGGATGAACCCACAGGATACATTATGCGAGGTTAATAGAATTCTTCGTGAAAATGGTGTTTTGCAACAGTTGACTGTGATTGGCCACCTGTATTAAATCTAGAACTTGAAATGGCATATAACAAGCTGATTAACAAAGTTCATGCAATTGAACGTGATAATCCAAATATAAAAAGCACATTCAATCGTTGGAACAAAGACCGTCATTTACAAAATATATGGGATAGTGGTTACTTTGGTTATGCACGAGAAATTGTTTTCCATAATATAGAAAAATCAGATGCTGATAGATTTATCGGAATTGCTTTAAGTCAAGGTGGATTGCAAACTATTCTGAAAATCAAACCAAGTTTAATTGAAGATGATATTATCGAATTTCAGAATACAGTTAAAAATAGTTATGGAAATATTGAACGTGAAATAATGTTTTGTTATCGAATGAGGATTGGGATAAAATGTTTGTAATTTTCTGATTTCGTCTGAGTATTAACTTCAACAAGTATTGTGACACTCAAAATGATCATCCATTATAAATAAAGACTATTGGGGGAGATTTTATAATAAAAAAAATATTAAAATCAAAACGTTTTTTTATATTGCTAATAATATTAATACTCCTCATTGCAGGTGTAATTTGGCAATTAATTATGGTTAATAATGAAAAACGTATTAATATAGCCGTAGGTGATTTTATTGACTTAGGAACATATAAAGCACACTACTATTCTAAAGGTTTCGGTAATATATCGTATATTTTTATTTCTGGAGCCGGAACACCATCATCATACACAGACTTTTATTTATTACAAAACCATTTGAGCGATTATGGACAAACAATAACATTTGATCATGCTGGTCTTGGCTGGAGTTCTAAGACTGATGTGCCTCGAAATATCGAAAATTTAACAAATGAATTATCTATTTTAATTGATACTGTTTCTATGGAAAATGTTGTGCTTATTTGTCACTCTCTTGGCTCTTTAGAAGCTATTGGATATTCACAAAATCATACCGATAAAGTTAAGGGAATAATTTTTCTTGATGGTGGAAGTCCTGAGTTTTACAATACTGATTCTGAGCTTTCTTCTAAAGTATTAAATCGTTCACTATCGTTTTTAAATTTCGTTGGAATTAACCGATTTTTAGGAGAATTAGGTTTAATTCTTCCTATGTATGGTGAAAACGATCGATATGAAAACATACCAAATGATTTACGAGCTCTTGATAAATCCCTGTATTATCGACATAGTGGCAGCTATTCAAATTATAAAAATATAGGTTATATAAATGAAAATGCTGAAACTATTTTACAAGGTAATAGGTTGGGTGATATTCCTATTTTAATATTATCATCAGATAACGGCGATGAATGGGAACAAGTGCAAAATCAATTGTCGGTATGGTCTAATATAAATCAACAATTCACAATAAAAAACGCAAAACACTATCTTCATTGGACAAACTATGATGAAGTAGTTAAACATATTGATGAATTTATCCAAAATAATGATTTTTACGAATAAAATATACTCACCATATTTTTAAACATTTATTACATGTATATTAAACAATGCATGTTGTTAATTTTCTTCTTTCGTCTGAATACTGATAAACCGACAAATCTGTGCATAAAAAATCGAGTAAACTTCAATGAAAAGTGATAGAATAAGACCATAGGAAAGGTTGTGATTATTATAAACTGGATTGTGGGAATAGACCATGCATTACAATATATTGAGGAGCATATTACCGAGGAACTTTCTATCGAGGAGATAGCAAAGCAAGCGTATATTTCGCCGTTTTATTTTCAAAAAGGATTTGCCATGTTGTGTGGATTTACGGTTGGTGAATATATCAGAAAGCGAAAAATTGCACTCGCTGGTGCAGAGCTCATTTCTTCTGACGAGAAGATTATTGATATTGCACTAAAGTATGGCTATGAATCACCTGACAGTTTTACGAAAGCTTTCACTCGTTTTCATGGAATCACACCTGCTGCAGCACGCAAAGAGGGTGCAGTAATAAAATCCTTTGCCTCTTTGAAAATCAAATTTACATTGGAAGGTGGCTATACTATGGATTACAAGATATTGGAAAAAGAAGAATTTACAGTAGTCGGATTAAAAAGAACATACAAATATGCTGATGCACACAAAGAAATTCCTAAGCTATGGGAAGAATTTCAGACTATGGCAGAAAGCACAGAAATTTGTTCTATGTATGGAATTAACAATGATGAATCAATGCAGGGCAACGAGTTTGAGTATCTGATTGCAGATAATTATACCCAAGATATGAAAATCCCTGATGGATTTGAAACCAAGATAATCCCTAAATTCACATGGGCAGTATTTACCTGCAAGGGTGCAATGCCACAGACAATGCAGGAAACAAACAACAAGATTTTTTCAGAGTGGCTTCCAAACTGCAAGGATTATGATATTGCTGCTGGGTATTGCATTGAAATGTATGAAGATCCTGCTAAATATGCAAATGGCGTGCAGGATGAAAATTACTACTCTGAAATTTGGATTCCTATTAAAAAGAAATAAGTGTATAAAAAGCCCTCTCAACGACGAGAGGATTTTTTATTTTCAATTTATTTTTCTCATATAAAAACATAATAACAGCAGAATTTAATACTTCTCATTACTAATAATCATTCTAATAAAATCAATTTATAAGAATTATTCGACATTTTATAAGAAAATACTATTGACATTTTCGTAAAAAATTCGTATAATCATATTATGGAGGCGATCTTAATGCTTGAAAACGAATTAATTGAACTTGTAGAAGTAATAAAAAAACATAAATGTGAGAGTAACTATATTGAAGTAAAGTCTGCAAATAAAGGATGTCCTAAAATATTCGATACATTGTCATCATTTTCTAATCAGAGCAATGGTGGAAAAATAGTTTTTGGAATAGATGAGAATAACAATTATGAGGTTTGTGGTGTATATGATGATGCTGATTTACAAAAGAAAATCATGGAGCAAAGCTTACAAATGGAGCCGACAGTACAGTTATTATGCACTGTAACATCAATTGATGATAAAACTGTTGTATGTGCTGAAATTCAAGAAATTGATAATTTTTCAAAGCCATGTTTCTATAAAGGTACTGGCAGATTAAAGGGTTCATATGTACGTGTTGCTGATGGTGACAGACTTATGACAGAATATGAAGTATATAGCTATGAAGCATTCAAAAAGAAAATTCATGATGAACTTCGTATTACTGAACGTGCTAATTTTGATGATATTAATACTGATTTGCTTACTGGGTTTATTATACGAACAAAACAAAGCAAGCCGAATTTGTCAAGGGTATCATTAGAAAAGCTTTGTAATTTGCAAGGCTTTACGGATAATGATAAGCCTACTCTTGCAGGAGTATTGCTGTTTTCACTATACCCGCAAGCTTTTTATCCTCAGCTTTGCATAACTGCTGTATCAATTCCTGGAACTGAAATTAGCATGACTGGAAGTGTTGGCGAGCGTTTTATTGATAATGCAAAAATTGAGGGAACAATGGTGCAAATGCTTGATAATGCATTGTTATTTGTTCGTAGAAATATGAAAAACATGACCATTATAAGCAGTGAAACAGGAAAACGTACCGACAAAACCGAATACCCTGTTATTGCTGTTAGAGAATTAATTTTGAATGCACTTATACATCGAGATTATAGTATTCATACAGATCAGGCACCGATTACCATTAGAATGTATAGCGACAGGTTAGAAATTGAAAATCCAGGTGGTCTATATGGACGCATGACACTCGATCAGCTTGGAAAAGTTTCTGCTGATACAAGAAACCCTTTTCTGTCAAATGCACTTGAAATTATGGGTGAAACTGAAAATAGGTACAGTGGTATTCCTACAATTATTAATGCTATGGAGGAGTATGGTTTACCTGCACCTAAATTTGAAAATGACAGAGGTGTTTTCAAAGCAACTCTTTTCAATTCAAATTATGTTCAATATGACGCCCATAGCGATGAAAAAGAAATTCTGGAATTTTGCACAATACCAAGAAGTCGTAATGAACTTGAAAAGCTGTTTGATGGACGTATGACTATTGCATATGTTATGACAAAATATATTCATCCTATGCTTAAAAGTGGAGTATTAAAGCTTGCTATACCTGATAAGCCTAAGAGTAAAAATCAGATGTATGTTAAGGTGTAATTGGTATTGGAGGTAATATGGGAACTGGAATTATAGTATGCGGATTAAATGGTGTAGGTAAAAGCACACTCGGAAAAGTACTTGCAGAAAAACTTCATTTTCATTTTATTGACAGTGAAGACCTGTATTTTCCTAAAACTGACCCTTATTATATATATGCTTCACCTCGTACACAGGAAGAAGCCGAAACGCTATTGTTAAGTCAAATTAAAGAACATGAAAATTTTGTTCTTGCATCTGTAAAAGGTGATTTTGGAGAAACTATTTGCTCTTATTTTAATTATGTTGTATTGATTTCTGCACCTAAAGAAATACGTATTAAGCGAGTTAAAAACCGCTCATTTGAGAAATTTGGAGAAAGAATGCTTGTTGGTGGGGATTTATATGAGCAAGAAAACGGGTTCATTGATTTCGTAAAATCTCGTTCAGAAAATACTGTTGAAGATTGGATAAAATCGTTAAGTTGTCCTGTAATACGAATTGATGGGACATTGCCTATTAATGAAAATGTAGATTTTATCATAAATCAGATTAGGGATTAAATCAGAATTTAGAGGTGCATTTATGACAAAATATGAATTAACTGAAAAAGATAAGGAACTTATCACAATAGGATTAGAAGTTTTGAAAGAAAACTTTGATGATGGAGTATATAATCATACTGTTGGATGTGCAATTTTATGTTGTAATGGAAACATATATAAAGGTGTAAATTGTGACGGTATTCATGGCTCATGTGCTGAATATATAACAATGGGGATAGCAATTTCTAAAGGTGAAAGAGAATTTGACACAATTGTTGCTGTTCATGATAAACATCTAAATTGTGTTATTCCACCTTGTGGGAATTGCCGTCAAATGCTCTTTGAATATTGTCCTGATATAAAAGTAATTGTAAACGGCGAAAATGGAAATTTAGTTAAAATCAAAGCAAGTGACCTGCTTCCGTTTGCATGGAAGTCGGTCATTTGCTAGAATATAGGAGGAAAATATGAATTGGGAACCATGGACAGGATGTCATCAGATTAGCGAGGGGTGTAATAATTGCTATTTTTATGGACCGAACGCAAAACGATATGGTCAGAATACTATAGAAAAAACCGATAAATTTGACTGGCCAATAAGAACTAAGCCAAATGGTGAGTATAATATCAAAGGTGATAAAATACTTGCTACCTGCTTTGCAACAGACTTTTTCCTTCCTGAAGCTGATGAATGGCGAAAAGAAGCTTGGGCAATGATAAAACAGCGGCAGGATATTGATTTCTTAATACTTACCAAACGAATTGATCGCTTTATGGTATCACTTCCTGATGACTGGGGAGATGGATATGATAATATTAATATTGGCTGTACAGTTGAAAATCAAGAAATGGCTGACTACCGACTTCCGCTCTTTTTGTCATACCCTATCAAACGAAGATTTATTGCAATTTCTCCAATTCTTGAAAGTGTTGATTTAACACCATAGCTTCATGGAGTCAGTCATGTCACTGTAAGTGGTGAAAACGGACGTAATGCTCGTGGTTGCAACTATGAGTGGGTGCTTAATATTCGTGAGCAGTGTAAAAAAGCTGGTATAACATTTTGGTTTAAAAGCACTGGTACATTTTTCGAGAAAGATGGTATAATAGAAAAAATAAATCCATTTAAACAGGGTACTATTGCAAAGGAACTTGGTATTGATATTTCGGATGGAAAGCGATTATTTTGATTTTTATAAAACAACATTATGACTTGACATTTTCATGTATCATGATTACTTCATATCAAAACTAACATATTATATATAATAATAAATCAAGCATAAAATGATTGTCCTCAACATATTTATTAAATAAATACAAGCTGTCAAAATATATTTTTGACATTAGGAGGGCGATTTATATGAGTAAAAGACAGTTTAAAATAAAATGGAATGTTGCATTTGTGGCACTCACTTTCTTTGCTTGCATAGCTGTTATTGTTTATGCATCCACTAAAATTGACAATGCTATTACTGTTGATACTGTTCCGCAGAATAAAAAAATGATTATTTTAGATGCTGGACAGTGTGCGTATGTCTTAAACTGGGTTGGTTAATACATATTCTTTTTCTTATAAATCACCAAAAAATCAATAAATATCCCCCGGCGTAGCCGGGGGTTTTTCTCTAGCGGGCATAGCCCTGTACTACTGGCCACGCCTAAAGGCGTTTTTTACGGTCTGGCCCGTGCAAAGGCTGTTACTTGCTACCCGTTAACGGGTCAAAGTCCCCAAA
>JAVBOH010000011.1:0-103306 GCA_031550725.1 Oscillospiraceae bacterium | reverse complement strand
GTTGGGGAGATTTAACTACTGCATTAGCAATGCCTGAGACAAATAACACAGAAATAACAGCTAAGACCACTGCTATAAATACTGCAATAGCTGGTCTTGTATTTGCTGGAACAGCAAACTTGGCAACAGCAAAATCAAATGCAGGAATCTTGACATCAACTGATTATACATCAGCTAGTTGGGCAAATTTAACTACTGCATTAGGAGTGCCAGAAATTACCAACGCAGAAGTTGTTGCAAAAACAACAGCAATTAACAATGCAATAGCTGGTCTTGTATTTGCTGGGTTAACCGACTTGGAAACAGCAAAAGCAACTGCTGGAAACTTGACTAAAGCTGATTATTCTGTAGTCAGTTGGAATAAATTAACCACCGCATTAGCAATGCCAGAGACAAACAACGCAGAAATAGTAGCTAAGACTACTGCTATAAATGATGCGATATCTAAGCTGACTCCTTCAAGTAAAGATGTGGGAGTACAAGTCTTTATATACGGTGCAAAAGTAGCTGTGCATGATTCACTGCTAGATGTCTATATAGTAAAATACCCTACAAATCCTTTTACTAGTGCTGATGAAACATATAATTTTGATAATATAGAATCTAAGTATGTTCTGTATACGCTAACAGATTCAAAAGCAACAGCAAGTATTGAGATATTATCACAAACTGATAGAACAATCAAAGTGACAGTTACTGCAGAGGATACACGTATTGTTAAAGAGTATATAATACAAATTACCATAGGATAAAGACTACAATCAAGTTAAACTTAGGGAAATACGGTATAATCATTTTTCAATCACTAAACTAATTTCAATCTAATTCTAAGCTTTCCTCTTTCTTAAATTTCTCCTAAATAAAAGTGGTATAACCATATTAAAATAAGGTGTGGTTATACCGACTTTTATGCTTTGAGATGTTTTTATAACAAATATATTTTATGGAGGGTTTTATTATGAAAGCAAATTTTAATGGCGAAGCATGGACTATCTCTACATCAAGAGCATTCACAGTGGATGAGGTACTTGAACTCATGAAAAGCAAAGGCAATTTCGGTGGTATTGAAATTGAAATGAAAAAGACACTTGGCATTAAACTGATAAATCTTGCTGGTGCAGGTGGATATTACAATTCTATTCAGGTTTCAAAAAAACAGATAACAATTTCACAGTTCAAAAGCTCAAAACTGGGCGTTTTGAAAAGTCTTGCTATTGATGCTGTAACTGATGGTATCGGCTCATTGCTTAATATTGAGGGTGGACAAAATGCACCTGTTTTACAGGCAATAGCAGAAGAAGTTGAAAGACTTGTTAATGAAAATCAATAATTTTATAAGGTGATGTACAGCATGATTAAAAATTTAATTAAATTCAAAAAACTAACTGCATTGGCTTTAATGCTGATGTTGATAATGACAACGTTAAGTGGATGCTTTGAGGAATATGAAGAACCTGACATTGAAACCTTTGCAAATGACAGTCTGATGAAATCCATAACTACATACAATGAAAATGATACATGGGCAATTTACTGGTACTTATGTGGAACTGACCTTGAAACAAATTATGGCAGTGCTACTTCTGACCTTGAGGAAATGTTCAAGGTGACACTTCCTGATAATGTTAAGGTTATTATCGAAACAGGTGGTACATATTCATGGCAGAATGATTTTGTGCCGAACGATTCTCTAGCACGATATGTATACAGTGGAAATGAGCTTGAACTTATTGAAACTGCTGCAATGAGCAGTATGGGTAATAAGGCTACATTTGAAAGATTTCTAAAATTCTGCAACACAAACTACCCTGCCGACCATGTTGCCGTTGTAATGTGGGATCATGGTGGAGGAAGTATGTCTGGTATTTGCTTTGACGAGGTCTATGATTATGAGGGATTATCACTTCTTGACTTGCGTGAGGCTTTTGACTCGGTATATTCATTGTCAGAGGGAAATCCTCCGATTGAGATGATAGGCTTTGATGCATGCTTAATGGCAACAATTGACACTGCATATACTTTTCGTGATATAGCAAAATACTTGGTTGCATCAGAAGAAACAGAGCCAGGCTGTGGCTGGGAATACAGCGGATGGCTTGATATTTTCAATAAGGAAAAAAGTCTTAATGGTGCTGTTATCGGCAAGGCGATATGCGATACTTATGTGCAGGGCTGCAAGGACATTTGGCAGGCTGATGAGATTACGCTGTCTGTTATTGACCTTACAAAAATTAGTGCACTTATGTCAACATACCATAACATTGGTGTTGAGGCTTTGGCTGCTGCTTGTGAAAACCCGAACTATTTAAGCACATTTGGTCGTGCTGCTGACAGTGCTGAAAAATATGGTCCAAATGATAAAAACGAGGGATATACAAACCTTGTTGATATTGGGGATTTAGTTAAGTCAGCATCAAGCCAGTTACCTGATTCGTCCGCACAAATCAACAAGGCTTTGAATGAATGTGTGGTATATAAAATCAATGGTACATACAGAAAACAAGCAAGCGGACTTTCCTGTTATTATCCATATGATATGGATAAAGGTGATTATGATAAGTATGTAAAATTCTCATATAGTCCTGCATATGATTATCTTTATGGTTACATGATTAACGGCAAGCTATCCAAAGAGGGTGCTAAATATGTTAAGGATATGAAGTATGAAGATGTCGAAGCATACACAATTCCTGATACGCCAATTGTATCAGTTTCAGAATCAAATTTGCCGTCTGTAACAGAAATAAGTGACGTTAATCTTGAGGATTTCCCACTGTATATTGATGACGATGGATATGCAGTTCTTGACATTGGCTCTGCTAATGCTGATATGCTTTCAGGTGTATATTTTGAGCTTTGTTATTATGATGAAGAAGATGATAGTATCATTTTCCTTGGTACTGATAATGACATTGATATGGACTGGGATAATGGTGTATTTAAGGATAATTTCCGAGGTGTTTGGGGTGCGATTGACGGTAATCTCGTGTATATGGAAATCACATATGAGGGTGATGATTATAACCTTTATTCAATCCCAATTCTATTGAATGGCAAGGAATGTTATCTGCGTGTTAGCTATGATTATAACACAGAAAAGTATGAAATTCTTGGTGCTAGACTTGGGCTAAGCGACAACGGTATGTCCGACAGAAACCTTATCAAGCTTGAGGTTGGCGATACTATCACTACACTGCATTATGTGTATTCCTATGATGATGAGGAGAAATATTCATATGAGGGTGATACATTTACTGTAACAAAGAAAACGTCGTTTGACGAGGTGGATTTACCTGATGGCACTTATGTACTCATGTTCCAGATGGTTGACGTTAGAAATAATTCTGCTTATTCTGATGCAGTTTATATAACTGTAGAGGGTGATGAGTTTTATTTTGATACGGAATGATATATGATTGTACATAAATAAGATTATTAAGCTTTCATCTTTCTTAGATATTCCCAAAATAAAAACGGTATAATACATTCACTCTCCTTGAATGTGTTATACCGTTTGCCTTTTTGTATGTAAACCCCAATACACGGTTATATAGCTGTGGAAATAATGATGTTTTGCGTATCTTTTGTAATTATCACAAAAGTTCTTGCACCTTGCACATCAAATTAGAACAACTCTTGTACAACCTCCACAATTCCGTTCACACCCTGTTAATCTTGCTTAAAAGTTAGAAAAACATACACAAAATCCCGATAAGTTACGCATAGGAAACTTACGGGATTTTTTGCATATCCAAATTTGCTAAAGGTATGGGAATTATGTATAATGATAAACACAGAAAGACAGCGCTAAAATTTCTGAATATAAAGAAAAACGAGGACAACAACATGCCAAACAAATATTCCATACTTCCTGCCGAGATTAGATATAATCCAAATTTCAACTTTGGTGAGAAAGTAATGTATGCCGAGATAACAGCTTGTGCTGATGAAAACGGTGTATGTACTGCAACAAACGAGCACTTTTCACATGCATTCGATAAGTCTACAAAATGGGTGTCGAACAGCTTGACTTCCTTGAAACAGAATGGTTGCATTGATGTCTCTATTAGCAAAAGTAAAGGTAATTATCGTGAAATACGGATATTACCACTCGAACGAATCATAACTGTATCTGTTGAAAATGATAATGTATATGCTTTTGAAGTTCCACATGGTAACGCTACATCACTTCAATCAAATCAATCTAATTTTGAAAGATTATGGTCAATATATCCCAATCAATCAGAGCGTGAGCGTGCAGAAATTGCGTTTTTGGAGTTATCACCTAATGCAGATTTACTTGATAAAATTATCACAGATGTAGAAATTCGCAAGACATCAGATGAATGGTTAAGTGGAAATATTCCGTACTTGTGCAATTATCTAGCTAAGCGGAAATGGGAGCGTTGATTCAATGCTTATCTTCGGACAAGCATTGCAGCTTGAAGTAACAGCATATCGTCGCTGCTGTTACTTCAACTGCACAACGGATTTGCATCCGTTGATGTGGCTTCTGCCACATATCACGACGGCTTGTGCCGTCGGGTTTATGCCACCTACACTCATCACATTTGTTACATCAAAAATGTTGGCGGCATAGTAATGGCGAGGTACGCAAATGGCAAGCCATCTACAAATTATATACTTCGTATATAATTACCTCGTTGGAGGGGAAAATCCCTCCAAGCCACCCTTTTAAGCTTGCTGTCGCAAGTAATATTTGTCATGCAAAGGAGAGTGAATCTCATGCCAAATAGGAAACGAAATCGGTCAATAACTATTCGTATGACCGATAATGAGTACGATAAATTTACTGCTGCATATCAGAAATGCGCAGATAAATTTAAGAGCCAATCCGAGTTTATCATGTCGTTTTTGGGGAAGAAACCTATCGTAATAATTGATGATTTTAAGGATGTTCTTGTTGAGCTGAAACGTCAAGGCAACAACCTTAATCAGCTTACAAGATACGTTCATGATAGCTATGCTTTTGATGAAAATGTAATTTCTTACTTAGAAAACTGCAATATGGCATATTTGAAAATTATTAAGCTATGTGATGATATTCCTGAAAAAATACATAGACTGGAGGATGATAATGCCGCTGCTTACGGGTAAGGGGTGCAAAGCAAAACCACACTCAATTATTGCCTATATAACTCGTTCAGACAAGACTGGTATAGTATCATCATTCTACCTTGATGACAACAGAAACTATGCTGAACAGTTCAAGGAAACAGCTGATTTGTTCCATAAGGGTAAAGGTTTTGGCGAGAGAAAATATTATCATTTTATCCACAGCTTTAACCCTGATGATAATGTTTCATATGCAGATGCACACCGTATGACAGAGGAGTTAATACGCAGAGCTTTTCCTGAAAATGAGGTGATTATTGCTACTCATAATGATACTGATGTTGTACATTGTCATGTAGTTTTGAATGCTGTTTCATTCGTCGATGGTAGAAAAATTCATCTAAATAATCAGGAATATGCTAGATTAAAAGATATGTCAAATGAGATTGCTTTGGAGCATGGTTACTCTACACTTGATTGGAGAAAGCCAACTGACAAACGTGAAACCACAGCAGAGCATAACATTATTATTAATGGTGGTACGAGTTGGAAAGAGCAACTTCGTGAAGTAATTAATGAAGCTTTGAAAATATGTTGTACTATGGATGAATTTGAGGATTTCCTAAAGCAATTTAATGTTCAATTATCACGTAATACAGCTAAAACAATAAGCTTTCTCCATCCTAAAAAAAGCAAGGCAATCAGAGGTGAAAAGCTAGGACAGATTTATACGAAAGGTGCGATTTTATATGCAGTCACTAAAAACTATAGCAGGACTTACTCCACAGGAATTATCACAGAAACCACCAGTGGAGCAGTTACAGGTGCTGTCAGAAATGAGGAGCAGCCAGTACGAGAACTCACTCCTCAAGCAACAACTGGCAGAGTACACACAAGTGTTTCAAGCACTCCAACTAGAGATGAAACAGACATCAGAAAATCAACAGAAACAGATACTCGACTTGCAGAAAAAGCTAACCAAAGACGTAAAAAGCATTCGAGAGGACGTTGATGATTTTCCAAAGGAATATGAGAGATTTGCTCAAGAAATCAACGGTAATATAACGGAGTTCTACAGATTACTTAAGGAAACACTAATGCCACTTGTTCGTGAGCAAGTTGAATTATCTATTGCAAAAATCCATGCTGATTATGACAAGAAGTTTGAACAGCAGATTAATCAGTTACATTCATGGATGCGGTTAATACTGATTATCACGATATTGGTACTGATTGTGCTGCCACTTGCAGAGCATGTTATTAAAATGATTTTGCAAGGTAATAAGTTTGGTATCATAATCATGATTTGTGGTGCTATTATTACGAAGAATATGAATAATAAAAAGCAAGCTAATGATGTAAAAACTACGGCTAAATAATAGAAAATGTAGACAACTTTTGTTGGACTGCATTACATGTATAAAACAAAGAAATAGACAAAAACGGAGGATAACATTTGAATAGAAATGTACTACTTACAAATACCGCCGTAGCTTATACGGCACATGAAACAGAATACAAGATTGGTAAAACTACATATGTGGTTTCATCTGTATTTAATGATACTAATAAAAAAGACATAAATAAGGTAATCGAGCGTCTTGTAATAAAGGAAGTTAAAAACGATAAATCAGCCGCTTAAATTTTTAAAATATAATGACAAGTCAGAATGTTTATGGTATAATATCATTAACGTTCTGACTGTCGGAAAGGTAAGGTATATTATGAAAAGACAGTCAACAAATACCCTAAATAAAATAGCGGCTCTTTATTGCAGGTTAAGCCACGACGACGAGTTGAGTGGCGATTCTAACAGTATAATAAATCAAAAGCAGATACTTTCGGATTATGCTGAAAAGCATGGACTTAATAAATATAAGTTCTATGTTGATGATGGTATCTCTGGTACAACATTTGATAGAGAAGGCTTTCAAAATATGATTGCTGATATTGAGAGTGGTAAAATTGGAACAGTCATTGTAAAGGATATGTCACGTTTTGGACGTGATTATCTCAAGGTTGGATATTACACCGAAGTAATGTTCGCTGAACATGATATTCACTTTATAGCTGTTAATGATGGAGTTGACAGTGAACGAGAGGACAATGATTTTACTCCGATTAGAAACTTGTTCAATGAGTTTTATGCTAAGGATACTAGCAAGAAAATACGTGCTGTGTGGAAATCCAAAGGAACAGCAGGAGAACGAATAGCCTCTGTACCTGTTTACGGATACAAGAAAGATCCTAATGACAGCAAGCATTTAATTGTTGATGAAGAAGCTACTCCAATTGTTCAGCGTATTTTCGCAATGTGTTTATCTGGAATGGGGCCTCATCAGATTGCTCAGAAATTATCAAGCGAAAAGGTGCTTGTACCATCACATCATATTAAGAATATTGGCATGAGTAATCGGACTGATTTGAGTAAAAATCAATATGGTTGGACTTGTACCTCAGTTGCTAAAATTCTTGAGCGTAGAGATTATCTTGGTCATACTACCAACTTCAAATATCGTAGAAAGTCCTATAAAAGTGATAAAATAATTAATCTTCCTGAAGATGAGCAAATGATTTTTGAAAATACTCATGAAGCGATTATTTCACAAGAAGATTGGGATGCAGTTCAGAAAATACGAGAAGTAAAACGCAGACGTAACTTATCTGGTGAAATCAACAAGTTTACAGGTTTATTATATTGTGCAGACTGTGGTTCAAGGTTACATTATCATCGTAATCCTAATAACTCGTATTTCCAATGTGGTACATATTCTTATCACGTTTCTAAAGATGATTGTTCTACACATTACATTCGTGAAACAGTTATTGAAGAAATTGTACTTAATGAATTGAATAAGCTTATCAGAGTATCACAAATTGATGAAAAGCATTTAATTAATCTTGTTTCAGAGCATTTTGAGAATGATATGCTGAAATCCTTGGCTAAGCAGAAAAAAGAACTGATTACCTCTCAGAAACGTTATGATGAAATTGATAGGTTATTCAACAAGCTTTATGAAGATAATGTAACTGGTAAGCTTTCTGATGAACGCTTTGAAAAGATGTCATGTGGATATGAAACTGAACAAGCTGAACTTAAAACAAAAATAACCTTTCTCACTTCTGTTATACATAACCAGAAAGAGAAAAGTGATAACGCTAATAGGTTTATATCTATCGTGAAAAAGTATATTGCAATAACTGAGCTAACTACTGAAATATTGCATGAATTTATTGATAAAATCATCATTCATGCACCTGATACATCAAGCGGAGTGCGTATTGTTAAGGTTGAAATTTGTTACAACTTTGTTGGTATTGTGAATACAACTATGCTAGCTGCTTGATTATATGAATAGAAAACCTCCAAATCTGCACCGTTTGCGGATTTGGAGGAAAAGATGGAAGTATCTTTATTGTTACAGCGTATTTATGTTGTTGATTAAATTTCTTAACGTGATAGGAAATTCTAAAACCAAATTGAACACAGCTCAAATAGAAGTCAGTAATACAATTTTCCTGAACGACAATTTTTCTAATAAGCACACCATATATTGCAGTTTCATTTGTATCAAGTCCAACCATATCATTTACTTTATCAATATATGATTTAATGTTGTATAAATTAATGCATATAATCTTTTGTCGATATCCTTATCTTTATTTTTATTTCGCATTTATGTTATTTTGTTTATTTCACTTTCGTTTATATGGTTTCTTTTCGGCATCATTTTCATCCTCTTCTTTTGATACCTTTATTATACCATATTTATATTGTTTTTTAAATCTTTTTAATTTAGGATTAGTATAAAATGAAATTTGACAACTTAACATTAAAAAGCACACATGATGATATGTAACTAAAGTTAAGAAAATGTTAAGATGTCAAATGTCGCTAAGAAAACTTAACATTGTTTGTGCTAAGTGCTATTTTAGATAAAAAAATATTGACATGTGCTTGTTTGTGCAATATAATATAAACATATTTTATGCTTGTCCAAAATAAAAACGTTTAAATTATGAAAGCTCAATGCAAATAAATGAAATTAGATGTCTGGAGGATGATTGTATGAATACCGATAAAAATGTTATTTTTTCTTTTTTTGAAATTGACGGATATCATTTGACAGATACACAAAAGCAGATATGCAATGAATTTTTGATGGGTAATATATCAAAGGATGAGTATTTAAATATCATCATGAATGATAATATGAGTCTTATGTGTGGTTGTGTTCAGAGCGCTAGCTGAAATTGCATATAAAATATAAGTATAAAAAGTAACGCTTTGCGAAAAACTAATTTCGCAAAGCGTTTTTTGTTAATTCAAATTTATATGGTATAATATATACACATATAAATAAGGATTAAATTTTAAAGCTTAAAGGGTACTTATGATGTTAAACCCTGCTTGTAAGCGTTGATCATTTTCTTAACCATCTGTCCGCCTACAGAACCAACTTCACGAGCTGTAAGGTCACCATTGTAACCGCTCTTTAGGTTTACGCCAACTTCGTTAGCAGCTTCCATCTTAAATCTTTCAAGAGTATCTCTACCCTGCTGTGTTGTAATATCTTTCATTTTAGTATTCTCCTTAAAATATAATTTTTTGTACAGATTAAATATCTGTTTGAATTGGGGTTGCCTTAGTATTATATTCAGTCGTTCTTAGAATATTTGTGGTAATTTTTTGTGTTTATGGAAAATCATGAATTAGTTGACAAGTATTTATTTCAGTTGTATAATGTATGTATAGATTTGTATGACAGGAGCTAGATAAAATGAGCGAAAGATTACCTAAAATTATAGATGGACAGTCATCATATCCCTACTTTTATGATGAAATAGATGAACGTATTCATATGCATGATGTTGGTAAAAGGCATCTGACAACACTTATTATGCCGCTAATTCCTTCTGTAAACAGCGGATATGATATTCTCACTGTTAATAAATATGAGAAAGATAAAATTAAAACAAAACTACGTGGTGCAAAATTTGATGATGAAAAAACAAAACGACATGATGTTTTTGGCGGTCATATTACAGAAGACGATTTAACGGATGACGATAAAAAATCAAGTGCTATTTTATATAGTACAGCCGAAAAACAAGCATTGCGTGAATTATCCGAAGAATTGCTAATGTATAATAATTCGGATGAGCTTGTTAATTCTGAACCAGATAAAAAAAGACTTGTTTACATCGGCGACTATGATTATAATAATGGCAGAAATAATGAAATGAGTTCACTTTTTTGCTATATTTGTGACGGTATAGAAAAAAACTTTGTCGGCAAGGATGATTATATAGAAAATGATATCAAAAAGGATGTTTATTTAAGTACAACTATACTTTCATTATCATACTTAATTGCACTTAATAAAAAGAAAAATGATAAATCCAATACTATGATTTGTGATGGTCTTGGCAGACTGCTTGATGATAGTATTGGTATTTGCGATGTTATTATCAGTCAGTGTAAGGCTAAAGGTTTTGATATTACTTTGAATTAATATATCTTGTTTTACAAAAATCATGCCCTCATATGGACATTGTTGTCATATGAGGGCATTTTTGTATTTTTTGTATTTGTTACAATAACTGTAATAAAAATATTTTTGACAAAATAGCATTAATATGTTATAATATATCTCATCAATGCATAAAAATATGTTCTTTTATAATTTTTTTAGGGATTAATGAGGTGATATGAGCTTGTTAAAACTGCTTTCAGAAAATTTAAAGCTTATAATCATAGCTCTTATTTCAATTATCTTAGTTCTAATGATTGCAATTCTTCTGAGTATATCATTTGGAGGAGATGTTGTCAGACAGCCTGTTATATCCGAAATAAGAGGTGAAGTATATATTTACCGTGGAAACACTAAACTGAGTGCAAATAAAAAGCACAGGGTTATGAGCGGTGATGTTATTTACACTGGTGATGACAGCTCTGTCACTATTATGACAGATTCAGATAAATACATAATTGTTGAGGGTAACAGCTCTGTAACTGTTTATTATACTGAGGTTGCTGATAAGGGTACTGTTGATGTCAGCATTTCAGAGGGTTCTGTTTTATGCAGGCTTGATAAAGAACTTGGGAAAAAGGCTGTGTTTAAGGTTAGGACGCCGAATGCGGTTGTTAATGTTAAAGGAACAGTTTTCCGTACAAGCTTTCGGTATGAAGGCAAATATTTGAATTATGATGAGGTTTATATAACAGAAGTTCAGAATTTTGACGGTACGGTTAATATTCAGCTTTTTGATTATAAAGGCAATGAAGTTGATTTGCCAATGCTGTTAATTGAACGGACATCAGCAAAGATGATTACTGCTGCTGATATCAGCCAGTATATTTTCTTAAATCATGACACTGATATGTACTCACTTCCTGAACGTACACTTGTTGAACTTTTGCGAATGAGTATTGACAGAACTATTGCATATGTGACAGATGAGCTTAACACTGCTTATAAAGCTGTTATGAGAATTAATAAAAATGAATCTGCTGCCACTGAAACCGAAGCTGAGATTTCGGAAAGTATTACCCAAAAGAGTAGTGTGACGACATCAAAGGTAACTGAGGCTGCAACCACAGCAGAACGTGATGTTCTGACACAAGGCTCTACTCCGGATACACTTGCTACCACTCGTGAAACCCATGTTTACACAACATATTCCGGTGAGCGATGGTGGGAAATCAGCAATTCCGGTGCAAATATTTCAAATGATGATAATTTTGATGACGGCGGTGTTTTTAATGGGACATCATCTGTTACAACAGAAGCTCCTGCGCAGCTTGAAACTGACCCTGTGACTTATACCATTACAATCCCCGACGATGATATTATGTATTTAAATGATTAGTTATATGGTTTATGTATGTAAAACGAAATGTTTTACAAGAAAAGAGGTATTATGTTAAAAATATTAAAGGATTTTAAACTGCCGATTATTTTTGGCTCTGTTGCAATTGTTGCAGTTGTTGTTACTGTTCTAATTCTTTTTGGCGGTAAAACAGAAACAGGGTTATATATAACAGATGTTAAGGGTGCTGTCAGCGTTCTATCAGCAACAGGCAATAAAGACAGTATTTCAAGCGGAACACTGCTTAAAGAGGGCGATATTATCACTGTTGGTGACAGTGCAAGCTGTATCATTACATATAGCAGCTCAAAAAATTCCGAAAATAATTATGTTCTTATAAATCGTAATTCACAGGTTGTAGTTAACAGTGAATTTGATGGAAAAAACAATGGTCAGATTCTTTTAAATATGGGTTCTGTTATTTGTAATTTAAAGGATAAGGACAAAGCGCAGATTGAAGTAAGAACTGCGGATGCTTTAGTATATGCAGCAAATACAGTTTCAAAGATTGTATATTCAACTGAAGAATTTGTGTCAAACACTGATGTATATACCTTTATGGGTAATTCAAAAATACAAATGTATGATACTTTAGGGGAAAAGGTTAATGAAGCTGAAATGCTTGTTTCAAAGCTTGCAGGACGTGTAACTGCCGGTGAGGCAACAGACGGACCTATGTTTGCATATCTTAATGTTGATTTTTCACTTGATCAGCTTACATCTTACGATTTAAAAGCACTTTTGAATATCGCACAAATTGTTACAGATTTTCCATATACAATTCAAGAAATCAAGACTGCATATGACAATTCTGATGATCCAAACAAAAATCCTGAAGATGATATTGAATTTGATATTGATATTGATGATATTGTTCCTGACGATTCATCTGATGTTGTTCAGACTGCTGACCCAGTGGTTACAACAACGACTGAATCTGAAAGCGTTCATGTTATTACACAGGATCCGGTCGCTACAACGACAAGAGCACCTGAAACAACAACAAAAACTCAAACTACAACAACTGTGACAACTACAAAACCGAATACAACAAAATCAGAAACAACAACCAAGTCAGCAAACACAAATAATAGTATTTATTATGTAACTGTAATTGTAAACGGTGATGAAACTATTCAGGAAGTAAGACACGGTGAAAATGCAGAAATTCCTGATATTCCAGAAATTGAAGGCATGAGATTTGTAAGATGGGATGGCTCATTCAATAACATCACAAGGGACATGGTTATCAATGCAATATTTGAATCAGATGGTACTACAAATACACATACTGTCACATTGGTTATCGCTGACAAGACAACAACATTGAATGTTAATCATGGTGAGGCAGCTAATATTCCTGCGACAGTCACTGTTGACGGCTATAAATTTCTTGGATGGGATACTGATTTCAATAATGTCACATCGGATATTACCGTTACTGCACTTCTTCAGCCAAATGAATATATAGTATCATTTGTTATTGACGGATATTACTATCCTACAACAGTTAAGCATGGACAGACCGCTGTACCGCCAATGTTCCCTACCTATGATTCGAATGGAAATTTATTTGTAAAATGGGATAAAGACCTTACTAATGTTACATCAAACATGATAGTTAATGCCGTATTTTCAGACCAAACTAAGTATACTGTAACTTTCGTTATTGACGGTTATGCATACCCTGTCACTGTAAAGAGGGGTGAAACTGCATACCCTCCATATACTCCTGTAATGAACGGTGACGGCAAATTGTTTGCATACTGGGATAAAGCGTATACAAATGTAACTTCAGATATGGTTATCAATGCTATATTTAACTAAACTTTTAAGGACTGTTGCATGGAAAGCTTCATGTGACAGCCCTTTTTATTTGGCGAATGTAAAATTTTAATCTCAAATGTTTCATTTTGGTTACAAGTTTTGTTATACCTTTTTATAAAGATTAAAAAACGATTACAGTTTTAAAGCTTTGTAGAAATGTTATAAAAAACATGCTATAATGAATAAGTAATCGTTTATCGAATGGTATATCTTGCTAAATGTGTACATATCGATTAACAATTGTTTTAATATCTTAAATATGAGGCTGATTATGAAAAAAACTAAAAAACTGAAAAATTTAAAGGATGTACTGCTGAAAGATAAAATATTTCCTGTGCTTTGTTTAATGCCAAGCTTGTTAGGTGTTATTATATTCTTTCTGCTGCCTTTTTGCGTTGTAATATTTTATTCCTTTGTTGATAACCCAATTAACAAGGAATTCGTTTTTTTTGAAAATTACATAAGACTTTTTAAGAACTCAGCATTTAAAACGGCATCAATGAATACATTTTCGTTTTCACTTATTGCTGTTCCGTTAGCTGTTGTTCTATCGATGCTGCTTGCGATGCTGCTTGACAGCAAGATACCATATGTAAGCCATTTCAGGACAAGTTTTCTGTGTCCGATGATGGTTCCTGTTGCCTCGGTTGTACTCATCTGGCAGGTTGTTTTTCATTACAATGGTACAGTCAATCATGTGCTTGCGGTTTTTGGAGTTGATAAGATTGACTGGTTTAAATCAAGCTATGCACAAGTTGTTATAATACTGCTTTTTTTATGGAAAAACCTTGGCTATAACATGATTTTGTTCCTATCAGCACTCAATAATATACCTCAGGATTTGATGGAGGTTGCAACGCTTGAGGGTGCAGGGGAGTTCTATAAGTTTTTTAGAATAAAAATAAAATATCTATCACCGACAATACTTTTTGTCACAGTTTTATCCCTCATTAACTCATTTAAGGTGTTCAGAGAAATATTCCTGCTGACAGGAAACAGACCATATGATTCGATTTATATGCTCCAGCATTTTATGAATAATACGTTCCAGTCGCTTGATTATCAAAAGCTATCATCTGCTGCGATTGTAATGTCAATTGTAATGATAATTATTATCGGAGCGTTGTTTATTGCTGAAAATAAATTCGGGGAGGATGTTGAAGGATGATTGATAAATCTGTATCTGAACCGATTAAAGCTAAGAAAAAGATGTCGTTTATAAAGCTTCGGCATAAAATTTTAATCGGATTTATGACTGCCTTTGCAGGAATTGCTGCACTTATATTTCTTTTGCCAACAATACTAACCATTGCAAATTCATTTATGAGCACACAGGAAATTTCGACGAATTATGGTGCTGTATTTGCGACAACAGAACAGGGGGGAAAGGTGTTTATTTCTGAGAAAATAAACCTTAAGCTGATACCTGATATGGTTTCTTTTTCACAGTATATAACGGTGCTTTTTAAAAGTCCTGATTATCTTTTTAAGTTTTGGAACTCTGTTATACTGGTTGTTCCTATCGTGATTTTTCAGCTTGCTACTGCCTCAATTGCAGCATATGCATTTGCAAGATTAAAAGGCAGATTAAAAGAAATAATTTTCTTTATCTATATAATTGTTATGCTGATGCCATATCAGGTAACGCTTGTACCAAACTACTTAATTTCTGACTGGCTGAATATTTTAAATACACGGTGGGCAATTATTCTGCCTGGTATTTTTACACCTTTTTCTGTATTCCTGCTGACAAAAATCATGCGCAGAATTCCTGTTTCGCTCATCGAGGCTGCAAAACTTGATGGTGCTGGAGAAGTTCAGATTTTCACAAAAATCGCTATGCCGCTGTGTAAAAGTGTTCTTTATTCTGTTGCTATGCTTGTGTTTATCGATTACTGGAATATGGTTGAGCAGCCTCTTATTTTGCTTGATGACCAGTCAAAATATCCGCTGTCGGTTTTCCTGTCACAGATTAACTCAGGTGAAATCGGACTTGCTTTTGCGGTTGCCTCAATTTATATGATACCTACTTTGCTCATGTTTTTATATGGAGAAGAATATCTCGTTGAAGGTATTGCTTATTCAGGCGGTTTAAAAGGTTAATAAATAATATTGCATAATATAAATATAGCTTTCGTATGTGTTATACGAAGAAATGGAGTGTACAATGAATTCTAAGAAAAGAGAATGGGTCAAAAATGCAATTATAATCTTTCTCGTGATTATGCTGCTGCTTACCTTTTTTTCAAACACTATTATGAACTATTCACTGCCCGAGGTTTCGGCTCAGTATTCAAAAAACAGCACTGTTTCCGAACAGATAAGAGGCAGCGGTACTGTTGAGGCAAGCGATGTCTTTGAAATCAAGGCAAAGGAAGAAAGAATGATTCTTTCTGTTAATGTAAAAAAGGGTGACCTAATTGAAAAAGGTCAGGTTATTATGACGCTTGAACCTATTGATGACAGTGAAAAGGTTAAAACAGAAAATGAAAAACTTGAAGCTGACCTGCAAACAGCTGAGGATGCGCTTGATGCATTAAATCTTGATTATCAAAAGGCTTTGTTAGGTGAATTAGGTGTTGATTATTCTGTTGACTATCTTGATATTAAACACCTTGAGGAAGATATCAGCAAAGCTGAAAAGGATAAGAATAATATAGCTGTTTTTGCGGCTGAATATGAAAAGGCTAAAAAAATCCTTGCAGAAAAAAATGCTTTGGTTCTTGCGCTTAAAAATGAAAAATCAGACTTAGAAGAACAGATGGGTTATGTTTCATCCACTTCCTCTGAAGACTTTGTTTTTCTTGATGATGAAAATAAAAAATTAATAACTGCAGCTGAAAAGAGAATTAAAGAAGCGGAAAAAAATGAAAAGTATTATGCTGATCAGGTTGCTGAATATGAGAAAAAGGGTTCAGGAGCAAGCAGCTCTGAAATTACTTCCATAAAAAAATCAATTGATGAGAAACAAGCAGAAATTGATGCTTTATATGCTGATGCAGTTGCTGGAAATGCCCCTGATGATTTTGTAGCACAGATTAATAAAAAGAATGTTGAACTTAGTTATTTGAATGAAGAATACAGCAATCTTGTATCAAGTCAGATTGATTCCAGTATTAATGCATCATACCTGAAAACTGCAATACAAAATAAGAATAATGCTGCCGATAAAGTTGATGAAGCTAAGCAAAATCTTGTTACTGTAAAAGGAAGTATCAGAAAGAAATTCAAGGTACAGATTGATGCGGTAAATGATAAAATTTTCGATGCGGAAGCAGAAGTAGTTGAAGCAACTGCTGCTGAGGAAACTGCAAAGGGTAAAGCAGACTTAACAGTAGAAAAAGCTGACGAGAATATTCGTACTATGAAACGTGAACTTGAGTCGAAAAAGGTTGCGCTTGAGCAGAAACAGCAAAAAGAGATTAACGATTCAAAGACCAATTCCCTTGAGCTGCAAGCAAAGCGTGATGAAATAACAAAGGCACAGGAAGCTGTGGAAAAGGCTAAAAAGAAGATTTCTGAAGCTGCCGAAAAAAGAAAAAATGCAAAGGATGAAATTACTTCACCTGTTGCAGGTACAATCAGCCAGCTAAGTTATGTTTCCGGTGCTACAATCACTGCTGATTCAACGGTTGCTTTCGTTGAGCTTACAGAGCTTGGATATACTTTAAGCTTTAATGTTACAAATGATCAGGCAAAGAAAATAAAAGTTGGTGACACTGCTGAAATTCAATATTTCTGGGGTGGTAATGCCGAGGCAAAAATTCAGTCTATAAAGCCTGACAGCGTTGACCCAACTAAGAATAAAACGGTTACATTCTCCGTAACAGGAGATGTTTCGCCAGGAACTAATCTCCAGCTTGTTATTGGCGGTAAGGGTCAGAATTATGAATGCGTTATTCCAAACAGTGCTATAAGGGAAGATAATAATGGTAAATTTATTCTTACCGTTCAGGCAAAAAATACCCCACTTGGCAATCGTTTCTATGCACAAAGGGTTGATATTGAAGTGCTTGCAAATGACGGTACATATTCTGCTATTTCCGGTGCTGTTTCAGACGGCGAATTTGTTATTACATCTGCTAATAAGCCTATTGAGGCTGGTATGCAGGTCAGAATGGCATCATAATAAACGCCAACACATTACTCGGAAAGGAGTAGACTTGCATGAAGAAACGATACATTGTTGTTTCTGCTTTGAATTTAGCCTGTTTAATTTTATTTATCGTGATGGTATGTGTATTAAACTCTGTTTCATCTAAGCTGACTTCACAGTCGTTTTACAAAAGATGGGCGGCGGATGGCGGAAATTATACACAAATTTCACTATTTACAAGTACAGTAAATGCACTTGACTTAAATGGCATTTATATGAATAGATATAATCTTGAACAGGAAATGTCAAAAAACTCAATTGCTAAAAAAGTGATTACACTTCCGGATGGCACAACTGTTGATAACGGCAGACTTTGGGCTGATGCATATTCAGGCAGTGCTGGTAATTTGACTGTGATTAATGATAGCAAATCTGCTGATGCTGATGTTATTTTTACTGGTGGGGACTTCTTCTTGTTTCATCCGTTAAGACTTCTTTCAGGTAGTTATTATAGTGAAGATGAGCTTATGAAAGACAGAATTGTTATTGATGAAAATTTAGCATGGCAGCTTTTTGGCTCATCAAATGTTAACGGAAAGAATGTTAAAATTAATGGATATGATTTTGTTGTCGCAGGTGTAATCGAAAGAGATAACGACAGTGCATCAAAGCTTACATACGGTGACAAACCAATGCTGTATATGTCATATGAGGCTGCTGTTAAGCTTAATAGCATTGCTCCGATTACTAGTTATGAGGTTTGTATTCCCGAAACATTAAAAGGACTTGGAATTAAGCTTTATAAAGAAGCATTATCTCCTGATGAAACCAAAACAATTGTTGTTGAAAATAAAACAAGATACTCATATAAAAATTTGATTAATGTTATATCAAAGTATAATATTTCACGTATTAGTGACAGTGCAGTCATTTATCCATACTGGGAAAATGCGGCGAGAATATTAGAAAACAAAGCGGCTGTCGCTTTGCTTATTATGATGATATCTCTTGTATTGCCTTTATTGACTGTTATTGTTTTATTCGGTATACTCATTAAGAACAGACAAAAAGTGTTTTCAAAAATTAAGGGGAAATTTAAAAAAGGAAAATAGGTTTATTCGCATGACATTGCGTTTATACATACACAAACTTAGTTATGGAGGATATGAATATGAATAAAAAAGCACTCGTTAAGAGGCTGACGTGCGGAATTTTAGCTGCCGGCATGATGCTGTCGCTATCCGCCTGCGGAGGAAAAGGTGAAGTTCCTCTTGCATCAAAGGAAAATGTTTTTACAGCACAGGAGATTGAAATTCCTACTGAGCTTAAAAATATTTCAATGGTTAAAAGTGACGGCGAATACGTATATCTATACGGCTCGAATGATGATTCAAAAGAGCTTGAGGATGGTAACTGGTACTGGTCAAGTGAAACAAAGTTTGTTGTCATGGACATTGAGGGTAACCTTATAAGTGAATCTGTACTAGCAAAGTCAAGCAGTGATGATGAACAGGCAAACAACGAAAAGGGTTACAGTGAAAATACAAACATAAATAATGCTGCACTTGATAAAGACGGCAACTTCTGGGCACTTGAAAATCACTATAAATATGTTTATGAAAGTGGTGAAAGTACAGAAAGCTTTAACCTTGTGAAATATGGCAAGGATGGTGTTGCCAGTGCTCCGATTGATCTGTCCGCACTTAAAGATCAGGTAAACGGTGATGATTATTTCTATATTGGCAACTTTAATATTGATAATGATGGAAATATTTATGTCACTTGTCAAAGCACACTTTTCGTACTTGATAGCACAGGTAAGTTGTTATTCAAGCTTGAAAGTGATGTTAAGAGAACTGATAATTCAGGCTCTTGGCTCGGTAATGTAATCAGAACAAGTACTGGTAAAATGTTTATCTATGAAAGCCAGTATTCCTATGCGAATAATGAATACAGCAGCAAGTCAATGCTTAAAGAAATTGATGTTGCTACACAGTCATTCTCAAGAACAGTTGAGTCAAAGAGGTCTTTAGACGGAGTAACTGACGGTGCAGGAGAATATGACAGCATACTTGTAACTTCATCAGGTATGAGCGGATATAATATTGAAACAGACACAGCAACACCAATCATTGACTGGATGAGATCAGGTTTTGATACAACAACAATGCAGTGTTCAACAGTACTTAGTGACGGCAGAATTTTATGTGCAACATATGTGTATGAAATGAGCGGCGGCGGATATTCATATGGCGGCGATGGTATGAGAATTACACTCCTTACAAGAGTAGCTCCGGAAGATGTTCCTGACAAAAAACTTATAACAATTGCTTGCTGGTATTTGGATTATGACTTGAGAAACAAGGCGCTTGAATTTAATAAGAATAATGCAGAATATCAGATTGAAATTAAATCTTATATGGATGAAAGCGACTGGAATGACGCTATCACAAATTTAAACAATGACTTGATTGCAGGCAATATCCCTGATGTTTTGATTGTAGCAAACTCAATGCCTGTAAGCAGTTACATTTCAAAGGGTATGTTTGCAGATATCTATAAATTTATGGATGCAGATGAAGAAATCAATAAGGAAGATTACTTGCAGAATATCTTTGAGGCTTGCGAAACAGATGGTAAGCTTTACTCAATTGTACCAAGCTTCAGCATTCAGACTTTAGCAGGCAAGACTTCTCTTGTCGGAGAAAAGCAGGGCTGGACAGTTGATGAATTCATTGACTTTGTTAATGCAAACCCTGATAAGCAGGTTTTTCGTGAAACTACTAAGTCCCAGTTTATTTCAAATTTACTATATCAGACAATAAATGATTATATCAATTATCAGACAGGCGTATGTAATTTCAACACTCCTGAATTTATAAAATTACTTGAATTTGCAAATACATTCCCTGAGGAAATTGATTATGAAACATTATATAATGACCCTAACTGGTATACCGACCAACAGTCTGCATACCGTACAGACAAGGTATTGCTTTCCGACCAGTATTTAAACAGATTTACAACTATCAGAGAGCTTGAAAAGGGTGCATTTGGTGAGCCGATTACTTTTAAGGGATATCCAACATCTGACAGCACTGGCTCTGCTGCATATGCAAACCTAAATCTTGCTATTATGGCAAAGGGTAAAAATACTGATGGCGCATGGCAGTTTGTAAGAACATTTTTACAAAGCGATTATCAGGATAAATGCGAATATGCTTTCCCAATAAAGAATTCAGCGTTGGAAATTCAGATGGAAAAAGCTAAGGAAAAGCCATTTTACATGGATGGCGATAAGAAAGTTGAATATGAGAACACTTACTGGCTTGGTGAATCATCTATTGATATTGGTGTTAATGATGATGCTGATAACCAGAAGATACTTAACTTTGTTAAGTCCGTCAAGTATATGGTAAGCTATGACAGTGATTTGGAGAAGATTATTACCGAGGAAACTTCAAGCTTCTTCTCAGGTCAGAAGTCTGCTGCTGAGGTTGCTGATATTATTCAGAATCGTGTATCTGTTTACATTAACGAAAGCAGATAATTTTAGCTAAAATATGCGTACTGTGAATTTATGTCACAGTACGCATTCTCTTTGCAGTAATAAAAATAAGGCATTACACGTAAAAATGTAATGCCTTAAAAATAATTTATTCTGCCTCACCAAATAAGTAAACTTCCTGTTCAGGAGTAAGCTTATCAATTTCCATACCCCAGAACAAAAGCTTACGTCTTGCAACTTCATTATCAACATACTTAGGGACATCAATAATCATATCGTTAAGATTATCCTTATTCTTAACAAGATGAAGTGCTGAAAGAGCCTGAATTGCAAAGCTCATATCCATAATTTCAGCAGGGTGACCATCACCTGCTGCCAAGTTTACAAGACGACCCTCTGCGATAACATAAATCCAGTTGCCGTTAGGGAGCTTGTAGCCTTGAATGTTGTTGCGGGCAAGCTTTGTTTCGACAGAAATTTCTCTAAGCCTCGCTACATCAACCTCGCAGTCAAAATGCCCTGCATTACAGCAAATAGCGCCGTTTTTCATAACATTAAAGCTCTTTTCGGTAATAACATCACTGCATCCAGTAACAGTTACAAAGAAGTCGCCGTACTTAGCAGCCTCCTCCATTTTCATAACCTTAAAGCCGTCCATTACAGCCTCCATAGCTTTAATAGGGTCAACTTCAGTTACAATAACCTCAGCGCCAAGACCCTTAGCACGCATAGCAACACCCTTACCGCACCATCCATAACCAGCAACAACAACATTTTTACCAGCAACGATAAGGTTAGTTGTACGGTTAATGCCATCCCAAACAGACTGACCAGTACCATAACGGTTATCGAAAAGATGCTTACAGTCAGCATTGTTAACAAGCACCATAGGGAACTTGAGCTTATTGGCTTTATTCATAGCAATAAGACGGATAATACCAGTAGTCGTTTCCTCACAGCCACCAATAACATCCTTGATTTTTTCAGGATGTTCATTATGAATAAGGTTAACAAGGTCGCCGCCGTCATCAATGATAATATTAGGCGAAATCTCGATAACACGAGAAATATGCTGATGATATTCTTCTTCTGTTGCATCATACCATGCATAGACATTCAAACCGTCATGCACAAGAGATGCGGCAACATCATCCTGTGTTGAAAGTGGATTACTGCCGGTGATGTACATTTCAGCACCGCCTGCAGCCAAAACTTTACATAGGTATGCGGTTTTTGCCTCAAGATGCACAGACAAAGCAACCTTTAGATTAGCAAAAGGCTTAGTGTCGGAAAACTCCTCCTCGATACTTCTCAAAAGCGGCATATTAGCCTTAACCCATTCGATTTTGCGCTGTCCGCTTTCCCATAAATTTATATCACGAATTTCACTGTTCATTTTATTACTTCCTCTCAAAAATATTTTGAAATACTTACATACATTATACCTTTTTTTACCTAGCTTGTCAAATATAAAAATGATAATTTATATCTCACTTGTGTTGCCGAATATAAAATGATATGTTATAATATTTATATAAAACAAGACACCAAAGGAGAAACTCATGAAAAAACAAATATCTGCATTTTTACTGGCATTTTTAATGCTATCATTAAGCGGCTGTTCAAATGAAACGTCTGTCACAGAAACAACTACTGACACATCAGCCACAGAAACAATATCCGAAACCACAACATCCGAAACTACAACAACAAAAGCCAACACGCAAAGTACAAGTGTAACATCAGAAACAACAGAAACATCGGCAGAAATCGTAAATGAAAAAATCCCACAGTCTTATGGTGAGATTTTGAGGGATATATATTACGATTATAATTTTTATGATTTTCAAAAATTACAAGCTGATTGGTTAAGTGGTTATGATATGAATAATAATACTTTTGCTGTTTATGACGTAGATAATGATGGCAATGATGAGTTAGTTGTGTTATTTACGCAAACAGCAACAGCAGGAGAGCGTGGATTCGTTTATGGCTATGATAGCGCAGGCAGTATAATGATAGAATTTTTAGCATTTCCATCGTTTATTTTTTTTGATAATGGAATTATTAAGGTAAAAGCAGCTCACAATCAAGGCTTGGCAGGCGACTTCTGGGCATATTCCATGCACCAGTATGATTCTGAAACAAATTCTTACAATGAAGTAGGCTTTGTTGATGCGTGGGATAAATCAATGACAGAGGGTGATCTTTTTCCAGACGATAAAATATATCCTGACGAAATAGATGTAAGCAATTCAGGATTTGTATATTATATTTGTACAGAAGGAAATTTTAAAAGTGATGTACAGCCTGTCGATGTCACAGAATATAACGCATGGCATGATTCATATGTTGGCGGTGCAAATATTATTGAACTGCCATATATGTACATGAATGAGGAAAACGTTAACAGTATTGAATGATGAATGATGATATCTGAAAATTTCTGATAAGATGGTTGCAATTTTTATAGAAAAATGTTATAATATATAGTGTATTTATTTTTGCAGATAGGAGCATAAAAAATTGCTTTCATATAGAGAAAAGGTGCAGGGAATTCTTTCAAAACGTGATACCCCAATGCTTTGTTATGTGCATAGCTTTGGCTGTATGCAGAATGTCAGCGACGGTGAGAAAATCGCAGGAACGCTTTGCAGTCTAGGATGCGGAATTGCTAATGATATTTCAAGTTCCGATATTATCATTTATAATACTTGTGCTGTCAGGGAAAATGCCGAATTAAAGGTGTATGGACTTATAGGCGAACTTAAACACCTTAAAGAAAAAAATCCAAATTTGATTATTGGTATTTGTGGCTGTATGGCGCAGGAGGAGCACGTTGTCCAAAAGATTAAAAGTACATATAAGCAGGTTGATTTAATTTTTGGTACATTTGCACTTGATGAGCTTCCAAGGCTTTTATTTGAGGTGCTTGATGGCAGAAAATTTGTATGTGCAACTGAAGAATATGGCTTGAAAATTGCTGAAAACATCCCAGTTAAGAGAATGGATAACGTTAAAGCGAGCGTACCAATAATGTATGGCTGCAACAACTTTTGCTCATACTGTATAGTGCCATATGTGCGTGGACGTGAACGAAGCCGTGAGCCTGATGCTATAATTACGGAAATTAAGTCACTTGCTAAGCTTGGGTATAAAGAAATAATGCTGCTGGGGCAAAATGTTAATTCATATGGACTTGGACTTGATACCCCTATTAATTTTTCAAAGCTGTTACACATGATAAATGATATTGATGGTGATTTCAAAATAAGATTTATGTCATCACATCCAAAGGATGCGGACTTCGAGTTGATTGATACAATTGCTGAATGTGATAAAATTTGCAAGCATTTGCATTTGCCGTTACAGTCAGGAAGTAACCGTATACTAGATGCAATGAACAGAAAATATACAATCGAAAAATATCTTGAAGTGGTTGATTATGCAAGAAAAATAATGCCTGATTTTTCATTTAGTACAGATATTATTGTAGGCTTTCCGAATGAAACCTATGAGGACTTTTGTGAAACTCTAAAGGCTATTGAGTATGTTAAATATGAGAATGTCTTTTCATTTATATATTCAAAAAGGACAGGCACAAAGGCTGCTTTGATTGACGATAAAACTTCTGACGAGGATAAAACAAAATGGCTAAGAATTTTACTTGAAAAGCAGCGTGAAATTGCAACAATACGCAATAAAAGATTTGTTGGGAAAACTGTTGAAGTGCTGTTTGATGGAGAAAGCAAGACTAAAGGTTTTATTAGTGGCAAGTGTGATGAATTTATCATAGTTGAAGTAAAATCAGATGATTTATCGCTTATCGGTGAGCGTAAAAAAGTCAAGATTAATGACACTTGTGTATGGGCGTTAAAGGGTGACATTCTATAATGATTATTACGGATTTATGCGGTTGCATGATTCTATAATATATATAAATTTAATTTTTATAAAGGAGTACAAAACTATGGACGCTATTGAAATGGCAAGAGAAGTCGGCAAGCTAATACAGCAGGACGACCGTTATACTAACTACTACAAGGCAAAGGAAGCTAACGATGCTGACGAGGATTTACAGAAGATGATAGGCGACTTTAATTTGCTTAGAGTTAAGTTAAATACAGAGGTTTCCAAGTCTGATAAGAGTTCTGAGGATATTGCAGCACTTGATAATGAAATCAAGTCTTTGTATGGCAATATCATGGCTAATGAAAATATGGCTGCATATAACAATGCAAAGGATGCAATGGATGATTTGCTAGGACAGGTTAATATGATTATTACCCTTTCTGCAAACGGTGAAGACCCTGCAACCTGTCCATCTGTTCAGCCACAGTCATCATGCGGCGGCAGCTGTTCATCATGCAGCGGATGCAATTAATTTGATTTTAGAATTATCATACCATCCTTGATTTTAAAGGGTGGTATGAATGTTCTGTTTAACAGTATAGTGTGCTCCTGTTTGAACCAAAGGTGTAAACAACTATATAATGCCATTTCCAAGAGCAAAATTAAAACTTGTTTTTGGAAATGATATTATATTGAATGAAAGATTTGAAAGGACTAAAAAATGATGCCTAATGATATAGATATGAACGCATTATCACCTATGATGAAACAATATTTCGGCGTTAAAAGCAAATATGAAAACTATGTGCTTTTTTATCGTCTGGGTGATTTTTATGAGATGTTTTTTGATGATGCTTTAGTCGTGTCAAAAGAGCTTGAACTAACTTTAACAGGCAGGGACTGCGGACTTTCCGAACGTGCACCAATGTGCGGCATTCCATATCATAGTGCCGAAATGTACATAAAGCGTTTAATTGATCTAGGACATAGGGTTGCAATTTGTGAACAGCTAACAGATCCAAAGGAATCAAAAGGCATTGTTGAGCGTGATGTTGTTCGAATCGTAACTGCGGGTACTTTAACAGAAAATAATTTGCTTGATGAATCAAAGAATAACTATATTTGCTCTGTTTTTTTGCATGGTGAGGAATGTTCAATTTGCTTTGCTGATATTTCAACAGGCGAGGTGCATTTATTTTCAAAATCAGGAAAAACACTTGAACATGACGTTATAAATGAGATATCGAGGTTTTCTCCAGTTGAAATTTTATATAACCGTGAGTTTTTGGAATTTAAGCAAGCGAATGACTTTATACGTGACAAGCTTAACGCCTCATCACAGCTTTTGGATGATGAATGCTTTGACACTTCTTTAAATGCGAACACAGTTTTAAAGCAGTTTAATGTGTCTGAATTAACTGAAATAGGATTAAAGGACGGTACAACTGAAACATCATGTGCGTGCGGACTTTTTGACTATATTTCCGATACACAAAAGGCGCTGATAGGCAGATTTACAGATATAAAGCAATATACAGACAAGCGTTTTATGGAGCTTGATTTGACAGCAAGACGCAACCTTGAACTAACAGAAACCTTGCGTAATAAAGAGAAAAAAGGCAGCTTGATGTGGGTACTTGATAACACAGGCACATCGATGGGCAAGCGACTGCTAAAAACTTATATCGAGCAGCCGCTTATTAAGCCTGCGATGATAATTAATCGTCTTGATGCGGTTGAACAGCTATGCAAAAAATCAGTTTTGCAGCAGGATTTATCAGATTTGCTTTCAAAGGTTTATGATATTGAACGTCTTATGACAAGGGTAATGTATAAAACTGCAACCCCACGTGACTTGAAAGCTTTATCTATAACAGCATTGCAATTGCCTGCGATAAAGCAAGTACTTGCACAGTTTACATCAAAGCTTTTGTGTGAGCTTAATGATGATATAGATACCCTTGATGAAATCTCAAACCTTATAGAAAATGCTATCGTGGATGAGCCGCCTGTTTCCGTTAAGGATGGCGGTGTCATTAAGGATGGATTCACAGACGAGCTTGACAGGCTAAGGGATATCATTGCAAACGGCAAGGGTATTCTTGATGAAATCGAGGCAAAAGAGCGTGAGGCTACTGGCATAAAAAATATAAAGCTTGGATATAACAGAATTTTTGGCTATTATATTGAGGTAACAAAATCATATTATGACCTTGTGCCTGACCATTATATAAGAAAACAGACACTTGCAAACTGCGAACGATTTATCACTGATGACCTCAAGAAAGCCGAGTATGAAATTCTTGGTGCGAATGACAAAGCGCTGTCGCTTGAGGGTGAGGTTTTTACCGAGGTGCGTGATTTTATTGCGACACAGCTTGTTAAGGTGCAGAAGTCTGCGTCAGCAATTGCACAGCTTGATGTCCTTTGTTCATTTGCATATGTATCAATGAAAAATGAGTATGTAAAGCCTGATATTGCCATTGATGGTGTCATTGAAATAAAGGATGGTCGTCATCCTGTTGTTGAGCTAATGCTGACTGATACGATGTATGTGCCGAATGATGTTTATCTTGATACAAAGCAAAACCGAATGTCTATTATCACAGGACCTAATATGTCTGGTAAATCAACATTTATGCGACAAGTAGCCTTGATAACACTGATGGCGCAGATGGGTTGTTTTGTCCCTGCATCATATGCAAAAATTTCTATCGCTGATAAGATTTTTACTAGAGTTGGTGCATCGGATGATTTAACAGCAGGGCAGTCAACATTTATGGTTGAGATGAGTGAGGTTGCGGATATACTGAACAATGCAACGCAGAACAGTTTAGTTATACTTGATGAAGTCGGCAGAGGAACATCAACCTTTGATGGTATCAGTATTGCAACAGCAGTTGCGGAGTATATAGCAGGTGCTAGGTCACTTGGGTGCAAGACACTTTTTGCTACTCATTATCATGAGCTTATTAAGCTTGAGGGTGAGATTGACGGCATCAAAAATTTCAGTGTCGCAGTTAAAAAGCATGGCGACAGTATAAGATTTTTACACAAAATTGTTCGTGGCGGTGTTGATGACAGCTATGGTATTGAGGTTGCAAAGCTTGCAGGACTGCCGAGCAAGGTGTTAAGTCGTGCTAAGTCACTGCTTGTAAAGATGGAGCAGGAAAACAGCACAAATAAAAAAATTGAGGATACAAACGGACAGATTTCATTTGGCTCTATCGGTGATGATATAATTATTGACAGAATTAGAAAAACTAATGTTGATGAACTTAGTGAAACAGAGGCAAAACTGTTTTTATCAGAACTTGCAAGGATGTTGAAATAAGGTTAATGTAACATTTACAAGTTTGTAGGGAGCGACGCCCTCGTCGCTCCGTCGCATATGACTTATTTATATTATAAAACATCGCAATAACATCACAAAATAACTATATAAAATTTAATAAAAATGAATGGTATTTAAACCATAAAAACTACAACAGGGAGCAATATGCCAAAAGTTAAAGTTTTAAACAAAGAAACCGCCGAAATAATTGCCGCAGGAGAGGTTATCGAACGTCCTGCATCAATTATAAAAGAGCTTGTCGAAAATGCAATCGACAGCGGTGCGGATAATATTACAATTGAAATCAAGCAAGGCGGTGTTTCATATATCCGTGTTGCTGACAATGGCTGTGGAATTTCACCAGAGGATGTTCCGACCGCCTTTCTTCGTCATGCCACAAGCAAAATCAGTGAAAAGGATGACCTTGATAAAATCTCTACACTTGGGTTTAGAGGTGAGGCTTTAGCATCAATATGTGCAGTAGCAAAAGTTGAGGTTATGTCTAAAACTGCTGATTCAGATTATGGTATTCGATATGTCATAGAGGGTACAGAGGAAACTGCTCTTGAGCAGTGCGGATGCCGAAACGGTACAACAATAATTGTTCGTGATATTTTTTATAACGTTCCTGCACGGTTGAAATTTCTTAAAAAAGATGTTGCGGAAGGAAATGCAATTGCAGATATCGCAAACAAAATAGCTATATCACATCCTGAAATATCGTTTAAATTTATTCGTGACAACAGACAGGAATTTGTTACAGCAGGAGATAACGAGCTGTACTCGTCCGTGTATGCCGTTATGGGAAAGCAGTTTGCTGCATCAATGATACCTGTTGATTATAACTTGAACGGTATAAAAATTGATGGATTTACTGTCAAACCGTTATTTTGCCGTCCAAAGCGAACATTCCAGTATTTTTTCATAAACGGCAGATATGTCAAGACTTTTGCTTGCATGACAGCACTTGAGGAGGCATATAAAAATACTATCATGGAGGGTAAATTTCCGGCTTGTGTGCTGCGAATGACTGTACCGCCAAATATCCTTGATGTTAATGTGCATCCTGCGAAAATTGAAGTGCGTTTTTCCGATGAGCATATTATACGTGATGCTGTTTATTTTTCTGTTAAAAATGCTATTCTTATGGATAGCAAGCCTGCTGAAATTAAACTTCCTGAACGCAAAAAAACTGTCGAAGATTATACAAGAAAACCATTTTTTGAAAATCCACCTGAATATGTGCAGACAGCAATTAAAACTACACCGATAATATCTGAAATTTCCAATCGTCCTGTGAATAAACCAGTTGTGGAATGTGTTGCAGTTAAGGAAAATATTATTGAACCCAAATCAACTGTGAATGAAATATCATATACCGAAAAAATGACTGATATACCTATTAAAAGAGCAGTTGATAATGTGGAAAAATCGGTTGATGATGTAACTATTGATGAATTAAAACCAGTAGCAGAAAATAAAGAGTTTAAGTATATATCGAACCAGTCATTTGTTAGCAAAAATGAGCCTGTGGCTGCTCCGACTGAAGTTTTGGATTTACTTGAAAATATACCTGACGAAGTTCAAAAGGAGATATTTTTCCGAGTAATAGGTGAGGCTTTCAAGAACTATATTATTGCCGAAATAGACGATGAAATTATCTTTGTCGATAAGCATGCCGCACATGAACGTATTATTTTTGAACGTCTTAAGTCTGGTAATCAGACACTTGAATGTCAGCTGCTATTACGTCCTGATGATATCGAGCTTACATATGAGGAAGTTGAGGCTTTAAATGATAACCGAAAGCTTGCTGAAGATATAGGCTTTGCGTTTGAGATTACATCAAAAACTAGCGTTACAGTTTGCGGTATACCGACTATTCTTGATGGCTGTGACCCTGCTTATATTATGGCTGAAACGGCACATAATATCTGTGAAAACCGAAACAATCCAAGCCCTGAAATTCTTGATGATATTTATCATTCAATTGCTTGCAAAGCGGCTATTAAGGCTAATGATATTTCATCCACAAAGGAGCTTGCAGAGATCGTAAGGACGTTATTGATCGATGAAACAATAAGGTATTGTCCGCATGGACGCCCAGTTATGTTCAAGATTACAAAGCGTGAACTCGAAAAGAATTTTAAGAGAATTGTATAAAAAATAAAAGGATATGTTCTTATGACAGATATTAAAAAACAACCTGTTATCGTTGTTTGCGGACCAACAGCATCTGGTAAAACCGCACTTGCCATTGAGCTTGCAAAGGTTTATAATGGTGAGGTTATTTCTGCTGACTCAATGCAGATTTATCAAGGGCTTGATATTTCAACTGCAAAGCCAACTGCAGAAGAAATGCAAGGCATACCGCATCACTTAATTAGCTTTGTGCCGATGGATAAAGGCTTTAGTGTTGCTGATTATGTGGAGTGTGCAAGAGCAGTGATTGATGAGGTTGCATCACGTGGAAAAATGCCTATAATTGCAGGCGGTACAGGACTTTATATCAACTCACTAATTGATAATGTGAATTTCGATAATGCTGTTACAGACGGTGCTGTTCGTGCTAAGCTTATGGCTGAAGTTGATGAATTTGGCTGTGAGGCTATGCACGCTCGTTTGATGGATATTGACCCACTGACTGCGGCTGCTGTTTCGGCAAATAATGTTATCCGAGTTGTCAGAGCGTTAGAGATATTTTTGATTACCGGACTTAAATTCAGTGAGTATAAGGAGCAGAATAAGGGTAAAAACTCTCCTTATGATGTTTGTATGATTGGTTTTAACTTTGAGGACAGACAGGCTTTATATAACAGAATTGACCAAAGAGTTGACATTATGATGGAAAATGGTATGCTCGAAGAATGTCGTGAGGTTTTTGAAAATGAACAGCTTAGCACTGCTTGTCAGGCTATTGGTTATAAAGAATTAGTGCCATATTTTGAGGGTGATGAGGAATTATTGTACTGTATTTCCAGAATAAAGCAAAATTCTCGCAGATATGCTAAAAGACAACTCACGTGGTTTCGTCGAGATGAACGAATTAATTGGATTTATTTAGACAATATTATACTATTTGAAAAAATTATTGATAGTGCGAAAAAAATAGTAGCCAAATCTAAAATAATGTGTTATAATACTAAGTAAGTATTTTTTTACGTAGATTTTATGTTATTTTAT
This sequence comes from Oscillospiraceae bacterium, assembly GCA_031550725.1. Lineage (GTDB taxonomy): Bacteria > Bacillota > Clostridia > Oscillospirales > Ruminococcaceae > UBA946. The sequence continues at coordinate 71,557 of JAVBOH010000011.1, read as the reverse complement.
TTTTTGTTAATAAATTGTCTTCGTTTTTAAATGTTTAAAATTACTGCTTTTTTGAAAGGAGGCATACATCGTTAATGATGTATAACAGAATATGAATAAATCTTTGAATTTACAGGATGTTTTTCTTAATCAAGCAAGAAAAGATAAAATCCTAGTTACTATATTTTTGACAAATGGTTTCCAGTTTAAGGGGATTGTTAAAGGCTTTGACAGCTATACTGTTATCTTAGATTGTGACGGTAAGCAGCAGCTTGTTTTCAAGCACGCTATGTCTACAATTGTGCCTGCCAAGCCAATTTCTATACTTGATGACCAGCCATAATTATGTTTGCGGGACGGTTAAATGAATAATTTTACAATAAATCTTATTTATTTTCTGCTTGCAATGCTAATTCTGATTACCTTTGTGCATCAGATTTCATTGCATTTTAATGAAGATTATAAAACTGAAGCAGCACTTTTGTATTCGTCTGCTGAAAAAGTGGATTTCAAGGGTGTATATGTTCGTGATGAAACTGTTATTAACAGTACTGTCAGCGGTGTTTTGAGTTATCCATGGCCTGACGGCAGTAAAATTGCGAAGGATGCTGAAATTGCATATATTTATAAGGATGAAAACAGCATTTATATTAATCAGCAGATTGAAAAGCTTGAAAGTGAAATTAAGCTGCTTGAAAATATGCAGAATCCCGGTACAACTGACGTTGCACAGCCGGAGTTTATATCTTCGCTGATTGAAGAAAAATACCAGATAATTACTTCACTTATTGCTAAAAATGATTTGGCAGCCCTTGTTACAGAACGTAAGCAATTGCAGACTTTGATGGGAATTTATCAGATTGTTATTAAAGAGGAGTATGATTATAATTCTCGTATAAATGAGCTTGAAAAAGAACTTAAAAAGTTCACTGCAAAGCAAAAAATGCCTATTGATGTTGTTACTTCCGATAATTCGGGGTATTTTATCAGCTATATTGATGGATATGAAAATGTGCTGTCACCTGATAAAATATCAAACATTAATGCTGAACTGATACAGAAAATTGTCAGTGATGATACTGATTACAGGAAGAAAAATAAATATTCTGTCGGCAAGGTTGTTAACGGATATAAATGGAGTATGATTGGACTTGTTAACACAAAGGAATATGCGGTCAAGGAAACTGAAATCGTAAGGCTTAAATTTACTTCAACACCTGACATTGTTGAAGCGGTTATTACTAATATTTTCAAGACCGACGACCCCGATATAAGCATTGTTGTTCTTTCATGTGATAAGCTTACTTATAATTTTGTTCAGCGCAGGGTTGAGCGTGTTGAGCTTGTTTTGAATGAATATGAGGGTATTAAAGTTCCAAGGGATGCCATTCGATTTAATCAGAATAATGAGAAAGGCGTTTACATACTTCAGGGTGAAAAGGTCGCTTTTAAAAAGATTAATATTATCTTTGAATGTGATGAATATTTACTGTCGGATGTTAGCTCCGATTCTGCTTTTTTAAGCGTTTATGATGACATTATCATTCAAGGTGATGTGAGCATTAAAAATTTTGCTGAAACTACTGTGACTACTGCTGTCACTGAAGAAACCTATCCTGTTATTTCGGGTGTTACTGATACTCAAACGGATTTGACCGAATCTGATGATGAAGAAAATGATGATGAGGATAGTGATACGGATGTTAACAGCATGGAGGACTTTTTGTTTGAATAATTCTTTTGAAGGGAGTTTTGCAATTGACTGACGACTATGTTATTTCTGAAAATGTCAAGAAAATCAATTATAACATTGAAGAAGCAAAGGCAAAATATCGCAGTTCCGGTGATATCATAAAGGTTATGGCTGTTACAAAAACAGTTCAAGCTGAAAGGATAAATATTGCTGTTTCAAATGGGATTTCACTTTTGGGTGAAAACCGTGTTCAGGAATACCTTGAAAAGCGTGAGTTTTATGATAAATCCGCTGATGTGCATTTTATTGGACATCTTCAAACTAACAAGGTTAAATACATTATTGATGACATTTCTATGATTCATTCTGTGGACAGTGTTAAGCTTGGTATGGAGATTAACAGGCTTTCAATGGCTGCTAATAAGGTTATGGATATTCTGATTGAAGTTAATATTGGCATGGAGGAGTCAAAAAGCGGGGTTACACCTATTCAGCTTGATGAGGTTTTTCATGAAATATCTGAACTTAAAAATGTGAAAATCCGTGGGTTTATGGCGATACCGCCGATTTATAATACAGAAAGCTATTTTGATAAAATGCAGGAGCTGTTTTCAAATTATAAATCAAAGTTTGATAATCCTGTTCTTTCGATGGGAATGTCAGGCGACTATGAATTAGCTGTCAAGCATGGTTCTAATTTAGTCAGAATTGGCTCGGGGTTATTTGGTGCTAGAAATTATTTGTGACATCAAAATTTTATGGCAATTATGAGTTCGCTTTGTCGGCTCAAAAATATAAAAACAGGTTTCATTTACGAATGAAATCGGGGAAAAAAGAGAGAGGTAGATATCAATGAGTATTATTGATTATATTAAAAATGAAATTTTGGGTTTGAATGGTGATGAAGAAGACGAGATGGTGAATGAGGGATTTGATTCCTCAAATGACTATCCAACTCAAAATGAAGATTATAAGAAAAACCGTGTTTTGAATATCCATGCAACTGCACAGTTACAGGTTATTCTTGTTAAACCTGAGGTTTTCTCCGATTCAAAACAGATTGCTGACCACTTGAATGCTAAGAAAACTGTTGTACTTAATCTTGAGTCAACCGACCCAGAGGTTTCAGTTAGAATTTCTGACTTTTTAGCTGGCGTTGCTTATGCTAATGGCGGTAGCTTTAAGGGTGTTGCTAACAACACATTCATTATCACACCTTATAATGTTGGCTTTGTTGGTGATGATTTGGTTGGTGAGCTTGAAAGCAACGGCGTATTCCTGTAATGAATTTTTCGGGCGAATTTTTCAAGAAACTTTCTGATGAGGATAAAGTTATTGTTGCCAGAATTGGCGATATGGCTGATATTGCAGAAAAAAAGCATCAGCCTAAGTTTTCCTTTTTCCTTGATGATATGCAGATTTCACTTGCTGTTTCTGCTGCTAATCATATTGGTGTGTCATATATTCTTTGGGGAGGATATGAGGATGCGTCAAGAAATATAATCGGTATTTTTCCTGAGTTTTATCCGATGGATAATGTGAATGAGGAGTTTCCGATTCAAGCCCTTTGCTTTAGGTATAAACCTGAATATAAGCTTTCACACAGGGACTTTTTAGGCTCGTTTATGTCAAAGAGAATCGACCGAAGTCTTGTTGGGGATATTATCGTTAACGATGGCTGTACAGTTGCTTTTGTTTATAAAACTGCTGTTGAGATTATATCATCGGAGTGTGTTAAAATTGGTTCTGTTGGAGTAAAGATTACTGCACTTGATAATCCCGAAATTATTAAAAATGATAACTTTTCTGAAATTAAAGGAACAGTTTCATCACTGCGTCTTGATTGCATAGTATCGCTTTGTACAAGGCTTAGCCGTGAAAAATCTGCTATGCTTATTAAGTGTGGAAGTGTTTCAATCAGATACAGAAATGTTAAGCATAATGATTATCAATTTATTCCGCTTTCGAATGAACTTCAGCCGTCTGCGTTGCTTGATGAGGGTGATACCTTTTCAATAAGAGGCTATGGAAAGTTTATTTTAGATAGTGTCGGGAATAAAACTAAAAAAGACAGGCTGTTTATTTGTGTTAAAAAATATACATAAACGTTATAATAAATATAAAGGATGGTTTTGAAAAATGATAACTGCTAAGGAAATTAACAACAAGAGATTTGAACAGACAAAGCCAGGTTATAGTCCAACTGAGGTTGATGATTTCCTAAGAGAAATTGCACTTCAGATGACAAGATATCAAAAGGAAAAAGAAGAAACAGAGAAGAAAATCGAAGTTCTAGTTGAGAGCGTTCGTGAATATAAAAAAGATGAAGAGGCACTTAAGGATGCTCTTATCGGTGCACAAAAGCAGGGCAGACAGGTTGTCGCTGAAGCTCAGGCTAATGCTGATAAAATCTTGGCAGATGCTACTGTTAAAGCTGGTGAAATTATCGGCGGCACTAAAATTCAGCTTGAAAAAGAAAAACATAATTTAAATAAAATGCAGCAGCAGGTAACTGATTTTAAGGCTAACTTGCTTGCTATGTACAAGGGCCACCTTGCGCAGATTACTGCCATCCCTGATTTTGACGATGAAGATGAGGATGAAACTAATTCAGCTCCTGAGTATACTGAAGCTGCTGCTCCTGTTCAGGAAGCTGCAAATGAAACTGTTGCTGAGCCAGTCCAGCAGACTGTTAATGCTGCGGCTGATTTGGATTCAACCCGTGCTTTTGATGCGAGTACTTCCGCTCCATTTGGCGAAGGCTCACAAAGCAGAAGCAGATTTTCTGATTTGAAGTTTGGAGAAAATAGATAATTATTTTTAATAATTAAGCTACCATTTTTGGTAGCTTAATCTAGGTTATGAGGGAACATTAAATATTTTAAAAAGAAGAAAGTTGGCGTGAACCCATGCCATACATTTTTTATAAATAATTATTACTGGAGGGCATGGGTATTTTATGATTGTTATTTTATTCCTTATAGGTATAGCTTTGGTTATTATTGACCAAATTATTAAATACTGGGCTGTAAATACTCTTATGCCAGTTAGAGTTATGGACTTTATTAAGTTTGGTGACTTTGATTTTATTGGTTTTCGTTATGCCGAAAATGATGGTGCAGCTTTTAGCAGCTTTAGTGGTGCAAAATATTTTCTTCTCATTTTGAATATACTTCTTATCAGCGGCTTGATTTTTTATGTTATCAAGTTTTGTAAAAAAGATAAATTTATTCTTGTTTCTGCAACACTCATAATTTCTGGCGGTCTTGGCAACATCATTGACAGGATTAGACTTGGCTATGTTATTGATTATATCGAAGTGAGATTTTTCAGTTTTGCTATTTTTAATTTCGCTGATATGTGTGTTGTTATCGGTGCTTGCTTGTTTTTATTGTATGCCGTTATTAATGATGTGAAAGAGAAAAAGGCGATTAAATCGGATGAATGAATTAATTTTTACGGTATCAGAAATTGATTCTGATATACGTGTTGATAAATGGATAATGTCGTGCGATATTGATGTAACTCGGTCGGCACTTCAAAAGCTTATTACTGACGGTGCTGTTACTGTAAATGATAAGGCTATATCGAAAAATCACAAGCTTAAAAATGGTGATACCATAAAAATTATTATTCCCGAACCTGTTTTGCTTGATGCTGTTGCTGAAAATATCCCTGTTGATATTGTTTATCAGGATGATGATTTGCTTGTTGTCAACAAGCCGAAAGGTATGGTTGTTCATCCTGCACCAAGTAATTACAGCGGTACACTTGTTAATGCGCTGCTTTATCATTGTGAGGGAAAGTTGTCCTCGATAAATGGGGTGATACGCCCTGGAATTGTTCATCGTATTGATAAGATGACAAGTGGTTTATTAATTGTCGCTAAGACTGACAAGGCACACTTAGGTCTTGCGGAGCAGATAAAAGAACATAGCTTTTCCCGTGAATATATGGCGATCGTCCATGGTCACCTAAAGGAGCATAATGGTTTCGTTGAGGCACCGATTGGACGTCATCATGTTGACAGAAAAAAGATGTGTGTTACCGAACAAAATTCGAAATATGCGAAAACAGAGTATACAGTTATAGAAGAATTTAACGGTTATTCTCTTGTTAAGCTTAATTTATATACAGGCAGAACACATCAAATCCGTGTTCATATGGCTTATATTGGTCATTCTGTTTTGGGTGATGATGTTTATGGAAAGGCATCAAGGCTGTGTGACGGTCAATGTCTGCACGCTAAAAAGATTGGGTTTGTTCATCCAATTACAAATGCGGAACTTTTCTTTGATAGCGAGCTGCCTGAATATTTTGTTAATGCTTTAGATAAAATCAAGAAATTGTAGGTTATACTTAATGAAAAAAATCCTGCTTATTACAGATATGGATGGTACTTTGCTGCCTGTGAATAAGATTATAAATCCTGTTGACAAGATGGCTGTCGATGAATTTATTAAACATGACAATATGTTTTCTATTGCAACTGGCAGGTCATTGTCGTCAGCATCACAATATTTTGATAAGATTGATATAAATGCACCCGTCATACTTTTTAATGGCGGTTTGGTTTATGACTTGCAAAAAGATAAGTCTGTTATGCAAAAACATCTACCAAATTCAGCATTTGATATTATTGATGATGTATTTCAGAAATATCCTGAGATGGCGGCAGAGGTTGACTTAATGAACTTTACTTATGTTCCAAAATCAAACCCGAGCGAAGAAGTGCATATCGAATTATCTTATAAAAATGGTGAGTTTGCAAGGGTTTCACTTGATAAAATTCCAATGGGGGAATGGATGAAAGTTCTTTTTGCTGATGAGCCATCAAATATTGCTGAACTAAAAAAGTATATAGATACAAAAAATTATAACGAGGTTGATTTTATTCCGTCTAGTAAAACTTACTTTGAAATGCTGCCAAAGGGTACATCAAAGGGTGATGCTTTGAAGTGGATAATTGATGAATATAAGCTGCATGATTATTGCATCGTCGCTTGCGGTGATTATGATAATGATGTTACTATGCTTGAGGCTGCTGACATTGCTGCTTGTCCCGCAAATGCGCTGGACTGTGTTAAAAATGTCTCCGATTATGTAGCAAAAGCTGATTGCAGTAATGGTTTTATTGCTGAAATAATTAATTACATATTGGACAAATATAAGGATTAACCTTATTTTGTTTTGATATATTCTTGAAAGGTAGGTTATTTAAAATGGATGCATCTATTAAAAAACAATTGGAAATAACTGCGTGTAAGGTTAGAATGGGAGTTATTGAGGGCGTTTATAACGCTAAATCCGGTCATCCGGGCGGCTCACTTTCTATCACTGATTTGCTGACATACTTGTATTTTTCTAAGCTCAATGTTGATGTAAAAAATCCTAAAATGGCTGATAGGGACAGGGTTGTTCTTTCAAAGGGACACTGCGCTCCTGCACTTTATTCTGTTCTTGCACAGAGGGGGTTCTTTGCAGAGGACGAGCTTAAAAAGCTTCGTCACATCGGTGCTATGTTACAGGGACATCCTGATATGAAGGGTACTCCTGGTGTTGATATGAGTACTGGCTCACTTGGACAGGGTATTTCTGCTGCTTGTGGTATGGCTTTGGCTGGCAAGTTTGATGCTGCTGCTTATAAGGTTTATGCTATCCTTGGTGACGGTGAAATTGAAGAAGGTCAGGTTTGGGAAGCTGCTATGTTTGCTGCTCACAACAAACTTGATAACCTTGTTGCTATCATTGATAACAACGGACTTCAGATTGACGGTAAAATCACAGAGGTTTGTTCGCCAATGCCTATTACTGATAAGTTCGAGGCTTTCGGCTGGCACGTTATCACTATGGATGCTCATGATTTTGATGATATTGCTCGTGCTTTTGACGAGGCTGAAAAGATTAACGGTAAGCCTGTTGCTATTATTCAAACTAGTACAAAAGGCAAGGATATATCCTTTATGGAGAATAATGTTAACTGGCATGGTGCTGCTCCAAATGCTGAACAGTACGAAATTGCTATGAACGAACTTAAAGCTAAGCTTGATGCTTTACAAAAGTAATCTTATAGAAAGGTTGGTATAAATAAATGGCAGATGTAATTAAAAAAGCAACCAGAGATAGTTATGGCGAGGCTCTTGCTGAGCTTGCTTCACAATATGAGGATTTAATTGTTCTTGATGCAGACCTTGCTGCTGCAACAAAAACTGGTGTATTCAAAAAGGCTTGTCCTGAAAGATTTGTTGACTGCGGTATTGCCGAGGCTAACATGATGGGTGTTGCTGCTGGTCTTGCTTCATGCGGTAAAAAAGTTTTCGCAAGCTCATTCGCTATGTTTGCTGCTGGTCGTGCATATGAAATCGTTCGTAACTCAATTGGTTACCCACATATAAACGTTAAAATCGGTGCTACTCATGCGGGTATTTCCGTTGGTGAGGATGGTGCTACACATCAGTGTAATGAGGATATCGCTTTGATGAGAACAATCCCTGGGATGACAATTATCAATCCATCCGATGATGTTGAAGCGAAGGCTGCTGTTAAGGCTGCTATTGAATTTGATGGTCCTGTTTACCTGCGTTTTGGTCGTCTTGCTGTTCCTGTAATCAACGACAATGCAGACTACAAGTTTGAAATTGGCAAGGGTGTTACTCTGAAAGACGGCACTGATGTTACCATCGTTGCGACAGGTCTTTTGGTTAATGAGGCTTTGACTGCTGCTGAAAACTTGGCTAAGGATGGCATCAATGCTCGTGTTATCAACATTCATACTATCAAGCCTTTGGATAAGGATATAATTTGCAAGGCTGCTTGTGAAACTGGCGTTATTGTTACTGCTGAGGAACACAGCATTATCGGCGGACTTGGCTCTGCTGTTGCTGATGCTGTTACCGAATGCTGCCCATGTCCTGTTGTTAAGGTTGGAGTTAATGATGTATTCGGTCATTCAGGTCCTGCTGTTGAACTTCTTAAGGAGTTTGGTTTATCTGCTGAGAATATCGCAGAAAAGGTTAAATATGCTCTTACTTTGAAGAAGTAAGTTTTAAGGCTGCCATTTTATTAATGGTAGCCTTTTTCTTTTCATTTTGCGTGGTTATATGAAATCGTCCATATTACATGAGTTTCACAACCACTCCGTCATATGCGTGACACCCCTTAAACAGAGAAAATTTAAAAGCTGCTGTAAGAAAATATTCATACAGCAGCTATAATTTTATTATTATGCAACAGTGTCAAGACCGTTACCTTTTGCGTGTGTATCATCAAACATACCAACGCCAAAACCTTTTGACAATTTGAAAATAGAATTGTCGTTATTATCTTGATTTTTAAATCCTTTATTTACGTTACCTTGCTTATTAGCATCCTGTAAAGTATTGCCGTTGTTCTCATTAGAATTATCGGCTTTACTGATGGAACTATTAATCTGTTTTGAGTTATCAGGTGCAGTGGTTGTTCTAGTTACACCGCCTGCAACATAATTCTTTCCGCATTCCGGACAAGTTGCGTGTTTGATTGTAACCGTCTGTGAAATAATTTTTCTTCCCTCACGGTCAGCCTCTGCTTTATTTCTTGTAACATGCTGGTTTTCATGTGCACGAACAGCACCCTCAGCAGCGGCAGGATTAACCTTAGTTGGATTTTGAAAAGATACTCCAGAATCATCCGAGCCATCCTGATAGCGACGATTTTCACAGGCTGAGCATTCAAAAGAATCGAAACGACGCCTTTTTTCAGCATCGGAAAGCTCATCGGTTGATTTATTACCCGACTTATCTTCCTTAACTTCAAGCCTTTCAATTTGATTTTCAACTCTGCTTATCTTTTCATTAAGCTTAGATTTGTCAATCCCTTTAATATCCTTGTTTTCAAGTTCTTCCTCAGCGTTCTTCTTAAGTGCTTCAAGCTGACGGATTTTCATATTAGAGCCATAACTTGCTGAACTCTGCCCCGAGATATTAATTGATAAAGCTGCAATGCCACCCATAAAATTCACCTCACCCCAAGATAAAATATATGTTAAAACGATTATATCATATTACGTACATATACATTATATCATGGATTGTCGATTCATAAAAGTGAATATTTTAACAAATTCTTAGCGAATGTGGTAACGAAAGTAGACAATATCAAAATTTGTCATAAAATATTATTTTTTGATATATCAAATAACGTCAATGCACGTTCATATACCCTGATTTTATCATCTTGTTCGAGGTTATTGTAAACTTCGAGAAGTTGCTGTTCATCATTTGTTAGATTAGGTATAGCTTTTTCCATACCTGTCATAAGATAATTGAAAGATACATTAAAAAATTCGGCAATTAGATATAGATGTTCAATTTTAGGACTTGTATTTTTATTAATCCAATCACTAACTGTATTTGGTTTTACATTAACAAAACGAGCTAATTCAGCTTGAGTATGTTTAGTTTGATTAATTAATGAGGTTAATCGTTGTGAAAACTGCATAAATTATCTCCTTGTGTTCGATAAATGGGTATTGTATATTGACAAATACGATAAAACGGTATATAATATAATAAAGTATATTGAGAGGATACGAAAACATGAGTTACATATCAGAAATATTTGAACGTAGCAGCATAGAACAAATAAGAGGATTTTTATTGAGTGGCTTGGAAAACCACGAGAATACTAATCAAATATATCAGCAAAGAATTGATGATGCGCAAAAATAAGCATTAGAATTTCTCAGAGAAAATTTTCCTAACGATGATGAATTCGATGAAGCCTTTAAGCATTTTATCAATTATAGCTGCACCGCTGATGAAGTATACATGGAAATTGGTATGATATGCGGTGCAAGCTTAATAATTCAAATGTATAACAAGATGGAGGAAAATCCTACTTATTTCCGTAAACCTTGCGAAGAAGAGCGTCCTTGATGTCCCAAAGCTTTTGTGATAGGTCAACATAATATTTATGAGGATATTCAAAACGCTTGAGTTCATCCCAAAGAGTATCAACCTGTGCTGCACAATAATCACGGATTTCATGCACAGGAGGGCAGGTATATACACATTCACCTTTTTCAAAAATAGGCTTTAAAAGCTTAACGGCAGTATAATTTTCAAGGGTTTTACGCTTGTAGGTAAACTCTGGGTCGAAGATTTCATAAGTCTTTGACTGGTCAATTTCCTCGCCAAATTCAGTCATGACATCAGCCATTGACTTGCCTGTGAGGTTATCATAAAATCTCCAAAGCTCCTTAAAATGAGGGTTTGTGATTTTTGTAACATTTTCGGAAAGTTTTATCTTAGGTGTAATAACGCCATTTTCATCGGTTGCAACAAGCTTATAAACACCACCGAAAACAGGTGCAGATGCTGATGCAATAAGCCTTTCACCAACACCAAAGCTGTCAACCTTTGCTCCCTGCAAAAGAATATCACGGATAATCATTTCATCAAGTGAGTTGGAAACGACAATTTTAACCTCGGAAAGTCCTGCCTCATCAAGCATTTTGCGAGCCTTTTTGGATAGGTAAGTTATATCTCCGCTATCAATACGAATACCAAAATTACTGCCGCCTTTTTCTCTTAATTCCTTAAAAACGGTAATAGCATTAGGCACACCAGATTTTAAAACGTTGTATGTATCAACAAGCAGGGTCGTGCTGTTAGGATAACAATCAGCATATGCACGAAAAGCATCAAGCTCAGTATCAAACATCTGCACCCATGAATGCGCCATTGTGCCTAAAGCAGGAGTCTGCAAATCTCTGTCGGCGATTGCGCAGGCTGTTCCGCTGCAGCCGCCAATATATGCAGCTCTTGCGCCATAAACAGCACCATCAAACCCTTGCGCACGTCTAGACCCAAACTCCATAACAGGACGTCCGTCAGCAGCACGCACAATTCGGTTAGCCTTTGTTGCAATCATACTCTGATGATTTATGCAAATAAGCACCATAGTTTCAATCATCTGCGCCTGAATAGCAGGACCTTTTACTATAATAAGCGGCTCGTTTGGGAAAATCGGCGTACCCTCTGGAACTGCCCAAACATCGCATACAAATTTAAAATTGCGAAGATAATCAAGAAAATCTTCATCGAAAATCTCCTTACTCTTTAAATAGGTAATATCATCCTCTGTAAATTTAAGATTTTTAAGATAATCAATAAGGGTATCAAGACCAGCCATAATCGCAAAACCGCCATTGTCCGGAACACTTCTGAAAAACATCTCGAAGTATGACGTCTTTTCACCAATGTTGTTCTTTATATATCCATTTGCCATTGTAAGCTCGTAAAAATCGAGAAGCATCGAGAGATTTCTTTGATTATTATACATTTTGATGTGTCCTTTCTCTGACAATTATTTCATATAAATAATTATATACTCATTGTGATTATATGTCAAGCATTGATAAATTTAAAACTATCTTACACAATTTCAGATACGAATTTTACACCGCTGTCTATCATAAGCTTATAGGAAGCAATATTCATCAAATAGCTGTTATGATATGGTGCATCATATGTTTCAACACAATTAGCAGGAACAATAATCTTCACCTTTTTATTCTGCTGATTATACCAAGTCTGTAAGCTAAGACATAGCTGCAAAACACAAATATCGGTGCAGTCACCAGTTACAATAAAAGTATTTGTATTTGGATTTTGAATTAAACACTGTAAAAAATCTTTCTCATGGAAACCATTAGTGGAGTTTTTCTTCATAAGGAAATAGCCGCCAACTTTTTTAAGTTCATCAACAAGCTCACTCTCGCTAGTCTTATCTATACAATGCGGCGGAAATGAATTAAATTCTGCACAGCCGTCTTTATGGCAGTCAGCAAATGCAATAATAGGTATATCAACAGCATTGCAGCTTTTCATAAGCTTTTCAATTGGAGAGATAACACTTTCAATCTGCGATGACGCCATTGCTCCCTCACGGATAAAACCATTAATAACATCAACAACAATCAATGCTGTATTGTCTGGTTTGAAATCAGAAAAGTTAATACTCTCCAGATTTTGTATCTCATTAATAAGACCCTCAATTGCATCCACGCATCCTGTAATGGTTTTTTCATCAAACTTTCTCATGTAAAATCCTCCTTATAAATTTAATTTGAATATTGGTATTACAAAAGGAAAGAATGTATATTGCAATGTATATTGAACTATATCATTATTATATAATATTACCCATGCAAATGCAATAGAATTATGGCATATAATATATTTTTTGAGTTGAAATATTAATAAAAATAGTATATAATGTTCTTTAAGATAAAATGAAAGGTGTCGGTAGGATATTATGATAAAAAATAAAAACAGAATACTGCTTTCTTTAATGTTATGCGTTTCTGTTATGCTGTTCGGATGCAAAAGCGTTTCAGAGGAGCCTGCAATTCCTGTAAATATCACTGTCGAGGACTTTGAGGCAGGTAAAGATGCGGAAGTACCTCCGTCTGTTACAGAACCGCCGACTACTACTGTTACAGAACCTCCTGTTATAACGCAAAAACCACCGGAATTTGCAAATATAAGTTTTCTTGCAGTTGGTGACAATCTCATTCATTCAAGTATTTATAAGCAGGCACAAGCTCGTGACAATGATGATGGCTATGATTTTACCTTTGCATATGAAAATGTTGCGGATATAATATCCAAAGCTGATGTTGCCGTTATAAATCAGGAAACACTTATCTGCAATGATATTTATGCACCATCAACGTATCCTAGATTTAACTCGCCAATTGCACTTGGAAATCATATGCTTGATATTGGCTTTGATGTTTTCACCATTGCAAATAATCATACGCTTGATAAAAACGAGGATGGCTTAAAGGCTTGTCTTGATTACTGGGACACAAAGGATAACGCAACAGTGGCAGGTGCATACCGAAATGCGCAGGACAGAGATAATATCCGCACAAATGAAATAAACGGCGTTACATTTTCCTATTTGTCATACACAGAGCATTTGAATGGTTTAAGCCTGCCGTCTGACTCCGAAATGATAATTGGTGATGCTTTTAATATTGACCTTATGGTTAGTGAGATAAAGAAAGCTAGTGAAATTTCCGATGTATGTGTTGTCGCATTACACTGGGGTGTTGAAAATTCCGATATAATTTCTGATTATCAGCGTGAAACTGCGAAAAAGCTTGCTGAAGCTGGTGCGGATATTATTATTGGCAATCATCCTCATGTTCTGCGTGATATTGAGCTTATTGACCGTGAGGATGGCTCGCAGGCAATATGTGCATACTCGCTTGGTAATTTTATTTCCGCACAAAGTGTCGGACAAAATCTAATAGGAGGTATCTTGCAGTTTGATGTTATGGTGCTGCTTGATGATGCACCTGCCCGTGACAAACAGCCTGTATTCAGCAATATTAAGCTTGTGCCTATTGTTACCCATTATGAGTATGGTTATGCAAATGTGAAGATATATAAATTTTCCGATTATACCGCAGAGCTTGCAAGTGCACATGGGGTGCGTTCAAACAGTAAGTTTAGCTATGATTATATAAAGAGTGTGCTGGAAAATACTATCAATGAAAAATTTCTTGTAATATAAAAATTAAGGCAATACCGTATTATATTTATGTGGTATTGCCTTTTTACGTTGTACATATTACAATATGATAACATTGCAATGTCAGTTTGGAACAGCTATTGATATATTTTTAGGGTATGGTATAATCTTATTAAAGTATAAAATTGGGGTGTTGACATTATGAAAAACAGACTATTAATTATAGCATTATCGACGATATTATTGGTATCAGGGTTATCTTCATGCACAAAATCAAATGACGAGGTAAATCAAATCGATACGGAAACTATATCGCAAACTAAAACTGAACAAGTTACTACTACAAAAAATACAACTGCTCCTCAAATAACTGAACTAACGGAAACTACTCAAACAGAAGTTGAAGTAAAGCCTGAAGTTGTTTTGCCAAAGAACACATATGCAGTTGATTTGAATGAGTTGTATGGTGAGAAGAAACTAGAATTGTCGTCAAATTTGGGTTTTACATATATTGATGATGATACTATTTGTTTTCATTATAAAGGTTATAGTGATAAAAATGATAATGAAACACATTGGCAGTTTAAAATTTTTGATATTGAAAGCAAAACGCAAAACTTGCACATTACTGTGCCTGATACAGTAAAAAGCTATAATTTAATTGATATGCGCAATTCATCATTACCAGATGATGTTCTGTGTGAATTTTATATGTGTTATTATTCATTTGGCAGTTATTCATTCTTTGTTGAAAACACAATAAGAATTAATAAAGATTATACTTATGAAATAATTCATCATGACGAGGGGATAAAACATATTCATTCGTTCGGAGATTATAATTATTATTATAACGACTGTAACATATATGATGCTGAAAGTGATGAAATTATTGTTGCTGGTGAATATTATGGAGTTGACCATAAGAGTAATAGAATTCAAAATATTAAATTTGGGATAGACGAAAAACGTTTTGTGTACCAATCAGATGGCTGGGCATGGACTTGTGGATTTGGAATTTATGATTATACAACTAATGAAACTAGGGATGTTGTTGGAACTCATAATGCTTTCCCTTTTGGATATTATAATGGTAAAATATATTCAGAAATATATAATATGGATTGGGAAGAAGATATAATTTATATTACTGATATTAATACCCTTGAAACAACAGCATTTTTGTATAAAAATAAACTTGCTGACGGATATCAATACAGCAATAATTATATATTTGCTGATGGTAAGTATTTGCTTTTTGGTGCTGATAATGATATGGATGGCATGAAATTTTTGGCGGTGAATTCTGATACAGGTGAAATTGTTGATGAATTTTTCTTTGAAAATACTGGATGTCTTAGCATTTCGTTAATTGATGGCTATAAGATTATACTTAAATCAAGAGATAATAATTATTTATATGTAATGGATTTAAGTTATCTTGATGAAATACTGTGATTTTTTGGGGTGATTAACATGAAAAATAAAATATTTATAATGGCATTATCGGCAATATTATTGGCATTGACTTTATCTTCGTGCGCAAAATCAAATGATGAGATAAATCAAACAGAAACGGAAACAATAACGCAAACTGAAACTGAACAAATTACTACAACGCAAAATACAACTGCACCACAATTAACTCAACTAACAGAAACTTCTCAAACAGAAGTTGAAGTAAAGAGCGAAGTTGTCTTGCCTAAGGGTACATATGAATATGACATCAGAGAAATGTATGGCGAATTCAGACCACAATGGATACCTAATATGGATTTTATGTATGTTGACAGCAATACGATGTGTTTTTACTATCTGACATATGAAAACAGTAATTGCCTTGAAGAAGAAATGCAGTGGAACTTTAAATTTTATGATAGAAATAGTAAAATTCTAATGTATCATCTAAGTTTGCCTGCTGATGATATATATAATCAATATATTTTTATGCGTAATTCATCACTTGCTGATAATACTCTTTGCGAGTTTGATATTTGTAATTATGATTATGACGACAGTCGATATGTACCTAATAAAACGTTGGTAATAACAAAGGATTTTGACAGTGCTATTATTCAGAATGATGAAAATGCAATGTATTTGCAGTCGTGCGGAAATCATTATTATTACTATAATGAATACAGCATTTATGATGCTAATAGCGATGAAATAATTGTTGCTGGTAAGTACACTGAACCTTACGATAAAACCAACAGACATCAAAGTGTAACATTTGAAATAGATGAAAACCGTTTTGTTTATACTACTGGTGGTTGGGAATGTACATGGGGATTTGGTGTGTATGATTTTACAACCAATACAGCAAGGGATGTTGATGACACCCACAATGTTACGCCTTTTTGTTATTATAACGGTAAAATATATTCAGAAATGTATGATATGGGCTGGCAGGAAGGTATAATTTATACAACTGATGCTGATACTCTTGAAACAACAGCCTTTATTGATAAAAGCACTCTTTCAGACGGATATCAATATAGCAGTAATTATTTCTTTGCTGATGGAAAGTATTTGCTTTTTGGTGCTGACAATGGAATGAATGGTATGAAATTTTTAGTTGTAAATTCTGATACTGGTGATGTAGTTGATGAATTTTCCTTCCAAAATACTGGATGGCTTTCTGTTCCACTAACTAATGGTTATAAAATTATACTTAAATCGCTGTATGATGATTATTTATATGTAATGGATTTAAGTTATCTTGACGAAATACAGTAATTTTTTAGTAAAATTGGCAGTGGTATTTATGATTGATATATGGTATAATAAAGGTAATATTTTGTTTTTGAGAGGATGATTGAAATGTTATCTGATATTGAAATTGCACAGCAGGCGAAAATGCTGAAAATCACTGAGATTGCGAAAAATCTAGGTATTTCCGAGGATGATATTGAACCATATGGTCATTATAAGGCTAAGCTTACTGAGGAGCTTTTTGCTAAGACTGCTGAAAAGCCAGATGGCAAGCTAATTCTTGTTACTGCTATAAATCCTACACCTGCTGGTGAGGGTAAAACTACTATTTCTGTTGGTCTTGCAGAGGCTATGGCGAAGATTAACAAAAACGCTGTTCTTGCTTTGCGTGAGCCATCTTTGGGTCCAGTATTTGGCGTTAAGGGTGGTGCTGCAGGCGGTGGTTATGCTCAGGTTGTTCCTATGGAGGATATCAACCTGCATTTCACTGGAGATATGCACGCTATTACTGCTGCTAACAACTTGCTTTGTGCTTTGATTGATAATCATATGCAGCAGGGGAATGAGCTTAATATTGACCAGCGCCGCATTATGATTGACAGATGCCTTGATATGAACGACAGAGCCTTGCGTAACTGTGTTGTTGGTATGGGTGGCAAGATTAATGGCGTTCCTCGTCAGGATAGTTTCCGTATAACTGTTGCGACTGAGGTTATGGCTATTCTTTGTCTTGCTGCTGACCTTGCAGACCTTAAAAAGCGTCTTGGCAATATTCTTGTTGCATATACCTATGACAACAAGCCTGTTTATGCTCGTGATTTGCAGGCAGAGGGTGCTATGACGGCACTTCTTAAGGATGCGCTAAAGCCAAACCTCGTTCAGACCTTGGAAAACACTCCTGCTATCATGCATGGTGGTCCATTTGCTAATATTGCTCATGGATGTAACTCCGTTCGTGCTACTAAGCTAGCGTTAAAGCTTGGTGATTACTGTATTACTGAGGCAGGCTTCGGTTCTGACCTTGGTGCAGAGAAGTTCTTTGATATAAAGTGTCGTTATGCAGGACTTAAGCCATCTTGTGTTGTGCTTGTTGCGACTATCCGTGCGCTTAAATATAATGGTGGTGTTTTAAAGGCTGATCTTTCTAATGAAAATGTTGATGCTTTGAAAAAGGGTATCATTAACTTGCAGACACATATTGAAAATATGCAGAAGTTTGGTGTGCCTGTTGTAGTTGCGATTAACCGTTTCTATGCTGACAGTGACGCTGAAATTGCTGTTATTAAGGAATTCTGCGAAAATATGGGTGTAGAGGTTTCACTTGCAGAGATATTTGCAAAAGGCGGCGAGGGTGGTACTGACCTTGCACAAAAGGTATGTCATACCATTGAAAATAAAGCTGCTGATTTCAAGCCTATTTATGATGAAAAGCTTTCTATTGAGGATAAGCTTAATACAATTGCGAAAGAGATTTACCGTGCTGACGGCGTGATTTTCACTGCACAGGCTCAAACGGCTATAAAGGAAATCAACGACTTGGGCTATGGTAATATTCCTGTTTGTGTTGCTAAAACACAGTATTCGCTTTCTGATGATATGACTAAGCTTGGCAAACCTGAAAATTTCAGCATTACAGTTCGTGATGTTAAGCTTTCTGCTGGTGCTGGATTTGTTGTTGCATTAACTGGCGATATCATGATTATGCCTGGACTTCCAAAGGCTCCTGCGGCACTTAAGATTGATTGTGATAATGATGGCAATATTTCTGGATTGTTCTAACGTGAATAATAAAAATTATTGAAATAATTTCACAAAATAAATAATTTTGAAATGCGGGCGATTATTAATCGCCCGTCAGTCTGTCAAAAAAGACCAGCTTTCGCTGGTCTTTTTTGCGTTTATGTGGTATAATGATATAGGGAGATAAAGATTATAGTAAAGAATAAAAAAGATAGAGAACAATACGAATTATTAAACATAGAAGACTTTGTGCCAGCAGAGCATTTACTAAGAAAAATAGAAAATGCAATAGATTTGGATAAGATATATGAGTTCTGTGAAGATAATGGAAGACCAAGTATCGCCCCAGTGATATTATTCAAAATGGTAATAATAAAGCACATATGCAAAAGAGTAATGGACGACAATAGAATACCAGTTTTGCCATACAAAAGACCAAACGTAAAGAAACAATTGAAAGAGTGTTTGCTGACGCTAAAGAAAAATATTCTATGCGTTACACACTTTACAGAGACTTAACTCAAGTTACTAATTGGGTTAGGCTTAAGTTCGTTGCCATGAACCTCAAAAAATACGCTATTCAATAGGGTAGGAACTCATACCCTATTGACTTTTTAGGTGTTTTCTTTGCGATTTTTACTTGATTACAAAATCAACCCCCAATTTCTTGCGAAATTAGGGGTTTTTCTACAAACTGAGGGTTGATGCATGAGAATTCTCATACAGCAACCCTAATTTATTTTTTTAACCGATGAATTTTAAAAAACAACAAAATACCATAAGATACAGCACCAATAAAGATACCCAAGGAAATTAAAACATATTCCCGAACAGGACGTGTTAAAAATGATACTTCTTTGCTGAGTGCCAGTGAAAATGCGATAAAAGCAATTCCGAATGCAGCTATAATTATAGGAACAGTTCTGTCTTTCATAATGAAAATAAACAAAAGTCCGACAAGGAAAGGTATCGTCAGAACGCTGTTTGGAACGATATAAGTACCAATAAACATACCGCCGGATGTTATTGAGCTAAACAGCATTAACAAAGAAACTGAAAAAATACAAAAGCTCAAGATAAAAAGAGATATAATAACGTTAAATTTGTTTTTGAGGTTTATCTTACTTTTTTTATTTTCAAACTCGGATTTATAAAAAATTTCGTAGTTATCCTTTTTCATATTGGCAATTTCTTGATTAAGCTGTTTAATTTTTAATTTTTTTTCTTTGGTATCTGCTTTTAAGCGCATAAATTATTCCTCAAATAAAAGTACATGGAAAACTTATTCAAATTCTTCTTCAGCCTTTGCAGCTTTCATCATAATTGCGCATTCAAGACGCTTTTTCTGAATTTCGCAGGAAAGCTTGTGAGGGGAGTTGATATCTTTATTGTAAATATAGTTGTTTGCATTACATCCGCCGCTGCAATAGAACTTTGCCCAGCACTTTCTGCAGTCCTCTTTAGTGTAAATATGTGCGTCAGCAAACTCTTTTTTCATATCAGTGTTGAAGGTGCCATCATTTAGATTACCCATGAGATATTCATTCACTCCGACAAACTGGTGACAAGGATAAATATCACCGTCAGGAGTTACAGCAACGTATTCATTGCCGCTGCCGCAGCCTCTTAAACGCTTTATAGCGCAAGGACCTTGATCCAAATCAAGCATGAAGTGGAAAAAGTTAAATTTCTTACCCTTTTTCTCGCTGACAAGCATCTTTTTCGCAAGCAGTTCATACTCAGAAAAAATTTTAGGTAAGTCACACTGTGTCAATGCATATGGAGATGATGGATCACCTATTACAGGCTCAACGGAAATCTGGTCAAAACCCTCATCATAAAGGTGGTAAACATCATTGGCAAAATCAGGGTTATACTTAGTAAATGTGCCACGGACATAATAATTTTCATATCCACGCTTCTTAGCAAGCTGCTTAAATGCAGGCATAATTCTATCATAACAACCACTTCCGTCAACACGTTTTCTGACACGGTCATTAACCTCTTTGCGTCCGTCAACAGAAAGCACAACATTAGAAATTTCCTTATTGATAAAATCCATTTTAGCTTCATCAAGCAAAACGCCGTTGGTAGTGATAGTAAAACGGAATTTTTTGTTATATTCCTTTTCTTTTGAACGTCCATATTCAACAAGCTGTTTAACAACATCAAAGTTCATCAACGGCTCGCCGCCAAAAAAATCAAGCTCAAGATTTTGACGGTCACCCGAATTTTCAAGCAGGAAATCAAGTGCCTTTTTACCAGTTTCAAAATCCATATGCATTCTGTGACCTGTGCCATAATCACCAGTACCTGCAAAGCAATATTCACATCTTAGGTTGCAATCCTGTTCAACAAGCAGACACATAGCTTTTACAGGTGAAACAACGGAATACTTTGCAAATTTCTCGTAATCATCGTTGGAAAAAAGAATTTCATCGCCATAAAGCTCGATAACCTCATTATAGCAAGAAATTATTTCCTCCTCACTATAAAAACGCATTAGCTTTTCAATAACACGTTCAGGACATTTATTCTCAAAAGGCGGCTGAACGTTGTCGAGCAAGTCATAAGTAAGCTCGTCCACAATATGAACGCCGCCGCTGTTGACGTCAAGCACTATGTTAAAACCATTCAGTTTATATTTATGTATCATAATAAAAAATCTCCTTTTAAATTCCAGTGTTTTTAATCATATATATAATTATAATATCATTTAATGAATTAAACAAGTCATTATTTTGAAAAGTCATAAAATGTCATAATATGTCATAAAACAAGAAAATCCCAAGCTTGTCGTAACGGCAACCTTTGGGATAATAAGTGTGACTTTTTCTAAAAAAGTGTTTAAGGGACATTAAATGTCCCATTCACTTCTTTTTTCTCTTTAAAAACGGATGTTATGCAAATAAGTAAATCTTACTTTTCGCACTTCTGGTTAGCAACAGTACAAGATGTCTTGCAAGCAGACTGACAAGATGCCTGACATTTGCCGCAGCCACCCTTTTCAGCAGTTTTCTTAAGATTAGCTTTATTGATAGTCTTAATGTGCTTCATCTCTAACTCCTCCAATAAAATAATTTGTTAAAATCATTATATCACATTTTTTTACAAAAAGCAATAGGCAAATTAACGAATTCTTAGCGTGGAATTAACCCCAATCACACCTCCGATTGCAGCGCAGGCGATTATAATAACAAATTTAGTAATAAATCCCATTAAAGTAAATACTCTGACAAATACAATTCCTGCAAAGAGTACAGCGAAAAAAATAATAATACCGCAGATGACACCTGTGAGAAGTCCGTTTTTTCGTCTGCGTTTTGCAACGGTATATCCACCTGCAAGGCATCCTGCACAAAGCGAAACACTTGACATTACATTTATAATACCGTCCGATAAATCTAAGTTTGCAGCAATAAGTGAAAAAAACAATGTAGAAAGACAAATTGCACCTACACAGGAAAGCACTCCTGATAGTACCAGTATAATTTTATCATGACGTACCGAATTGACAGTTCTTCTGCGCATAAAAAATCCCCCTCTTGCAGAATATGCTTAGTAATATTAAAGCATATTCTGCAAGAGGGGGAAATATTCAATAAAATTAATTATTTCTTTTTGCTAACAGTTTCAACTTCGTCATGAACAGTTTCGTTTTCGGAAATTGCCCAGATTTTTACACGGATTTTGCTCTTGTCGCCCCCAGTTTCGATAACGACAGTATCCTCAGTTTTTCTAACAACTATACCTGTGATACCGCCAATAGTTGTAACAACATCACCAACCTGAAGATTTTCACGAAGATTTTTCTGATCCTTTTCCTTTTTCTTCTGTGGACGCAAAATAACAAAGTATAGTAAAACAATCATCAAAACAAACATAAAAATGGTATAACCCATACCAAAGCCACTTACACCAGCTGCATCTTCACCAGCATCAGCGGCAGCTAAAACAACATTAATAAAACTATAAAACATTAATATCCTCCCAAATTTTAATGCAAATTATTTCAAAATCTGCACACGTAATTTAACTAACTATACTATTATACCATTATTTATGAAAGTTGCAAGCGTTTTCACACAATTTTTATAATTGAGCTGTAATTTTATTCAAAAATAGCATATAAGTCCATCTTTGAATAAGAAATATATAATAATTGGGTGACCCTATGTGAATTGACCGTTAATATGTAAAATTAATCCTCAACTAAGGTGCAGAAGTAACCTGTGCTGTTGTTTTCACTGTTGATGATTTTACAGTAGATTTCGAAGCAGCTGTATCATCAGCCGCAGAAGTTGCAGTTGATTTTTTCTTTGTGGTTGTTGTATCAGCATCGACATCCGTTACTAAAGTAGTTTGCTTTTTAGTTTTTGATGTCAAGCTTTCAGTAGTGGCAGCAGTCTTTGCTTTTTTATCGTTTTTCTCAATAATTACAGCATTTTTTTGCAGCTGTGAATATCTAGTGGCAAACAAATCCAAGTCATGAGTAACAATTCCTGCTAATGGGTCATTTATAGTAACAGTTCTGTCTTTGAGATTAAATCCAACCAAAACAAAGCAATGCTCTCTTGCAGTCCATGTGATATCTTCGTCTGTCTTTATGTCATAAAACTTTTGTGTATAAAAAGGTTCTTCCATATTAACAGTACCCCAGCAAATAACAGGAGTTCCCTTAGCAACATATGAAAGCAAATCACTGATGCTTGAATCAGAAATATTCTTTGCTTTATATCCGCCGCCGTTTGCAGAAATATATTTATTAGCAGTATTTACAATACATTTTGAATAGCAGCCATAACCCTTTCCGAATGGGTCACCAAAGAAAAAGTTATTATAATTGTTTATGTAAACCTTGCCGTCCTTTTCCAAATAATACTTGCTTTGCGGCAAGTAGTTCATAGCTACATCAGTTTTTTCAGCTTTAAATCCATAATAATTAAGCACCATTGTGAGTGATGTTGCCTCGCACCCGACAGGAAGCTCTGGCAGCTGCAAAATCGTTCTTATATCAATATAAATTGAATTTTTATCATATTTTTTTGCTGCCCTGCTCACTATATATGTTTTTTGTGTTGTAATTTCGGTTTCAATTGGTGTTGTGGCTGATACAACACTAGATGCCGCTATTTTCGGTATAAATAATTCTGGTAAAGCATTAACTGAAATATTGTACAGATTTTCCTCGCTGAATGATGCGTTATACGAAACGATATTATCATCTATATTTTCATTTATTATGATATCCTCATCAAATTGAAAATCATCATAATTATTCATTGGAATAACCGTTACCTGTGAATTGTTATAAATATCGTCAGTGGCTATGTTTTCAATAGTATTATTTTTTATAACTATAACAACAGATATAACTAAAATAAATACCCCGATCATTTTCAAAAGCTGTTTACTTGTAAAGTCCATATTTATACCCATGCCTTGTTTTGCCGTGGCATAAGCTTGTACCGCCCTTCATTTATTATCCTAAACACATATAATTTTATTATATAGTATATTGGAATATTTTTCAATCACCAATATACACAATTTTATCGTATTAATTCTGCTGTTTTACCAATGTATGCAAAAAAACCACCTGTTTTTAAGGTGGTTTTTAGAATTTGCTGTCGAATTATAGGTTAATCCTCGTCGTCATCACGATATGTCATCTGCTTATTAAAATTACGTCTTGCTTTTCGGAATTTCATCTTGAACTTGATTTTATCATAAAAACCCTTGCCGAAGAAAAGAATTATATTTATTAATGCAAGCAGAATAATAAGCTTATAGTGGAATGGTAAAATAATAAGTGACAGCAGAATATATGCTGCATCAACATATGCTATATATTTTGCTTTGATTGGTAATATAAAAAACAGCCTGAACTCAACATTCGGATAAAGAATAGCAAACGCTAAAAACAATGACAAATTAAGATAATAGCTTGTTGTATAGCCAGTTATAAATCCACCTATCATTGCACCTAACATTCCTGAAAAGTAAAAAACATTAAACTTGAATGTTCCCCACTGATGCTCAAGCTGTGTACCGCACATCCAGTAAAAATACATAGCAATAACCATAAAAAACGGACCGACCATAGATGTACCTGAATTTGTAGGCATAAGTATAAAGCTGATAGCTCTCCAGACTTGTCCCTTAAAAATCAAATCCCTGTCAAATAAAATATATTGCATCAAATACATATCCGGAAAAAGATAATCAAAAGCAAACATAACACCCATACCTATTACAATATAAAGCATTAAGTTCGGAATTGCAAACTTACCAAGCTTTAGTTCCATTTTATTTAATAAATTACGACCTTTCAAAAGACCACTCCTTTATATTAATTCCTCTGCTTCTATACTGGTAATTATTACCAGTATCAATTATTATTAACATTATAGCATAATAAGTTTAAAAAAGCAATAACTCTCTTGCATTTCACGAAAAAATCGGTTATAATATATGGTAGGTTGTTTAACAAAAGCATCCTGTAAAGGTATCGAAAGGAATGAAAAATTTTATGAGTACTACAATTACAGAAGATATGATTATCGGTGATATTCTTGATATGGATACCGAAACTGCTCCATACTTTCTTGAAATGGGAATGCATTGCTTAGGTTGTCCTGCATCAAGAGGCGAGTCACTTGCTGAGGCTTGTGCAGTTCATGGTGTTGAGCCTGCTGACCTAGTTGCAAAGTTAAACTCTCATTTTGCTGCTAAGTAATCACATCTGTTCTTGATATCCGCAAGTCTTATGCTTGCGGATATTGTTTTATTCTTAATGATAGGTGGTTTTTTAATGCTAGATAAACGACTTTCTGTGTGTGCCGATATGGTTAACGGCGAAAAAGTATGTGATATTGGCACTGACCATGCATATTTAGTCGCCGAACTTTTGAAAAACAACAAATGCAAATCTGCAATTGCAG
Source organism: Oscillospiraceae bacterium (assembly GCA_031550725.1). Taxonomy (GTDB): domain Bacteria; phylum Bacillota; class Clostridia; order Oscillospirales; family Ruminococcaceae; genus UBA946. The sequence continues at coordinate 45,961 of JAVBOH010000011.1, read as the reverse complement.
CTGATATAAATGAAAAACCACTTGAGTCTGCACGCTTAACACTACAAAAATATGGTGTTGAAAACAAAGCGGAAACTATTTTTTCCAATGGGCTTGAAAATATTGAGCTTGATGGTGTAACTGATATAGTTATTGCTGGTATGGGCGGCGAACTTATAGCAAATATTTTGTCTGTTAAAACAGACGAACTAAGCGGTATAAACTTGATTTTACAGCCAATGACACAGGCTCAGTTTTTGAGAAAATGGCTGTGTTCAAATGGCTTTAATATAAAAACTGAAAAAGCAGTTATTGACGGCAGACATTTTTATACCGTAATAAATACTTTTTATAGCGGTGAAAAAACGGAATGCACAGAGGTTTTCGAGTATATCGGTATGCTTGATATTAATGATGAAAATTCTGTTGCATACATTAAAAATCAAATTGAACGCATTATACGAATTGGCAAGGCTTTATGTGAAACGGGCAAGTATATTGAGGCAGCACCATATATTTCACTCGGCTTTAAACTACACAAATTAATCGGAGGGAATGCAATGCTTAGCGTTAATGATATTTATACAGAAATGAATAAAATTGCACCTATGAGCATACTTCAAAAGGGCGATAACAGCGGACTTTTAGTTGGGAAATTTAATCAGAATGCTACCAAAATTCTTTTAGCACTTGATATAACAAAGGCTGTTGTTAAAGAAGCTATTGACAAAAAATGTGACGTTATTATTTCACATCATCCTGTTATTTTTAACCCGCTGTATTCACTTTCGGATGACAGTCCTGCTTGTCTTGCCTATAAAAATAACATAGCATGCTTGTGTTTTCACAGTCCGCTTGATATGGCTGATGGTGGTATTAATGACATCATTTATGATATGCTGAAAAATCCACTGATGTTATCCAAAAAACTTGATGTTTTAGAGTCAATTCATCCAGATGGACGTGGTTATGGAATTATATGTGAAATTGGAATTGATATTAATGCTCCGAAAATGGCTGCTATGCTTAAAAATATCTTTGGCTGCACTGTTGTGAGATATACAGACAGCACTAAAATTTTGAAAAAGCTTGCGTTTTGTTCAGGCGGAGGTGGTGCAAATATTCACAGGTCGTCTGAACTTCAGATTGATGCATATATAACTGGTGATGTCAAGCATGACCAGTGGATAACTGCGAAAAATACTGACCTTGCACTTTTTGACTGCGGGCATTATCACACCGAGGTTATTGCGCTTGAATATATTAAATCACGCTTTCTTGAGGATTTTCCAGAGCTTGATATTTCTGTTGCTGAATATGATTGCGACCCTGTGGAGTATTCAGTATGAGTTGTTATATTTGTCCTGTATGTAAGAATTCACTTGAACTTCAAAACCGCAGTTTAAAGTGTGAAAATAATCATACATACGACCTTGCTAAAAGTGGATATGTTAACTTGCTTTTGTCATCGCAAATGAATTCAAAGCTCCCTGGGGACAATAAAATGATGGTTAATTCACGTCGTGATTTTCTTGACAAGGGTTATTATTCTGTGCTGATGAAAGCACTTTGTAATACCATGCTTAAGAATGCTCATAATGGCGATGTTATTCTTGACTGTGGCTGTGGTGAGGGGTATTATACTGATAATATTAAGTGTACGCTTAGTGAAAATAGTATTGATACAAATTTCTATGGTATTGATATATCAAAGATTGCTGCGGATGCTGCTGCGAAAAGGAATAAGGATATTTTTTATGCGGCAGCAAGCGTTTTTCATATACCGCTTGCAGATAATTCCTGCGATATTATGATGTCTGTTTTTGCGCCGTATTCTCATGATGAGTTCACTCGTATACTCAAAAATAATGGCATTATGATACTTGTTATTCCGTCTGAACGTCATTTGTATGAGCTGAAAGCGGCTGTTTATGACAAGCCATATTTAAATGAAGTCAAGGAGTATGCTATTGATGGCTTTGAACTTTTGGACTGTGAAAAGATTAAGGATACCATTAATCTTTCATCAAATGAGGATATCAAAAATTTATTTACAATGACGCCATATTATTATAAAACTAGTGCTGACGACCAAGCAAAGCTTGATGCACTTGAAACGCTTGATACGGAGATTTCATTTGAAATTTTGACGTATAAAAAGAAATAATACTAATACCAGATTTAACTTGTAGGGGCGATTATTAATCGCCCGAAACATAATCGCATTTGCGGGCGATTAATAATCGCCCCTACGTATGTTTTTTCAATCTAACAAAAGGGGGCATAAAAAATGGCTCTTGACGGTGCATTTTTAAGTGCTGTAAAAAACGAACTTGACTTTCTCATCGGAGGAAGAATTGATAAAATACATCAGCCATCACGAGAAGAAGTTGTAATGGCTTTTCGCTCACATGGCACAAACTGCAAGCTGCTTTTTTCTGCAAATGCTAATTCTGCTCGTGTTCATATAACAAAAATGGGTGTTGAAAATCCTAAAACTCCGCCTATGTTTTGTATGCTTTTGCGAAAGCATTTAGGTAATGGTAAGCTGCTGGACATAAGACAGGATGGGCTTGAGCGTATACTCTATTTTGATTTTGAAGCTATGAATGAGCTTGGCGATATGGTTACCGTGACACTTGCTATGGAGATTATGGGCAGATGCTCAAACCTTGTTATAATCAACTCTGATAATAAAATTATCGACAGCATTAAGCGTGTTGACAGCGAGATGTCACGAGAAAGAATGGTACTGCCTGGGATGACTTATACTTTCCCTCCTCGTGATAACCGACTTGATTTTCGTACTGCTGATGCTATGCAAATTCATGCCGCACTTGATAATATTCCTGATGGAAATTTGGCTAAATGTCTTATAAAAATTTTCGAGGGACTATCTCCAGTTGTTGCTCGTGAATGGGTTTCATATGCTAGCAGGGGAATGGATTTGAATAAATCCGATATGACTGATGATGTTTTTGACAGACTTGTTTTCTATATAAAAAAGAGTGCTGACGAACTCATAAATAAAAATTGCACATTTACTGTTATTAAAGAAAAAGACGGTGCTTTCAAGGATTTTTCGTTCATGCCTATCAATCAGTATGGCAGTTTGATGGTTACAAAAAATGTTGATACTGCTTGTGAAACGCTCGATTATTTTTATTCGGAGCGTGATAATGTTTCACGAATGAAACAGCGTTCAAATGACCTTTATAAAATGCTTATCAGCTCAACTGACCGTATTTCACGACGTTTGCAAGCACAGAAAGAGGAATTAAAGGTATCAGCTGAACGTGATAAACTAAAGCTTTTTGGTGATTTGATTTCTGCTAATATGTATAATATCCAAAAGGGCATGGATAATATTACTGTTCAGAATTTTTATGATGAAAACTATGCTGATATAACTATTCCGCTTGATATAAGACTTAATCCGTCACAGAATATGCAGAAATATTATGGTGAGTATAGGAAAGCTGATACTGCTGAAAAAATCCTCACAAAGCAGATTGCACAGGGTGAGGAGGAGCTTGCTTATATCGACTCTGTTTACGATGCGCTTACTCGTACAAACAGCGAGGATGAGGTTAATGAATTGCGCTTGGAACTCGCTGAACAGGGATATATTCGTTCGTCTAAGCTTAGTAAATCAAAGCCGCCGAAGTCACGTCCGCCACTTGAATTTGTTTCACCTGACGGCATGAGAATTCTTGTTGGCCGTAACAATAAACAAAACGATATGCTGACTTGTAAATTAGCTGAAAAGACTGATATTTGGCTGCATACAAAGGATATTACTGGCTCACATGTTATCATTCAGACTAATGGGAATCCTGAGCCATCCGATGAAACTGTGCTTTATGCTGCTCGTCTTGCAGCATTTCATAGTAAGGCTAAAAATTCATCACAGGTACCTGTTGATTACGTACAGGTGAAGTTTGTGAAAAAGCCATCAGGCTCAAAGCCTGGTATGGTTATATTTACGAATAACCGCACTTGTTATGTCACTCCTTTAAATCCTGATGGGGATGAATGAATTTTGAATAATTATAATTTACGTAACGGGTGAACACAGTTTGCCACTACATTGAATTTTATGGGTGAAAAATGATTATACTTGGTAAAGAATTTTTCGAACGTGACTGCCTTTTGGTTGCACCTGATTTGGTCGGCAAGATTTTAGCACGAAAGCTTGAAAATGGCGATGTTATACGTGTTCGTATCACTGAAACTGAAAGCTATCGTGGAGAGGAAGATACAGCTTGCCATGCATCGAAAGGACGCACTCCACGAACCGAAATTTTGTATGGTGAGGCAGGAAAAATCTATGTATATCTTTGCTATGGTATGCATTGGCTGATGAATGTTATCACAGGTGAAGTCGGTACTCCGCAAGGGGTGCTTTTTCGTGCTGGTGAGGTTTATAACGGTCCTGCAAAGCTTACAAAAAGACTGCAGATTGATAAGTCTTTCAACAATATGAATTTGTATGATAACCCTGATATCTGGATTGAAGATGACGGATTTTCATGCGAAATTGAAACAAAGGTACGTGTTGGAATTGATTATGCTACACCTGAATACAGAGATATTCCATGGCGGTTTGTAATGAAAAAGTGATATAAATAATGAGGTGTTTGGGATGTTAAATATAATCGCTGGCGGTGCTGGATGTGGTAAATCAACACTTATGATGAAAAACATTTCCGACGCCGTTAAAAATGGCAGAAATGTTTATATTATTATACCTGACCAGTTTTCGTTTGAATACGACAGGCTGCTTTACAAGTATTTAGGTATTGTTGATTTTAACAAGGTTACCATTTTATCTTTCACACGCTTAGCTGAGCAAATTTTCATAAAATATGGCGGAATCAAGGGTAAGTATGCAAATGACACCGTCAAGAGTGTTTATTTATATTATGCTATTGAGAATATGCGCAAGCAGGAAAAGCTTGATTTTTTCACAAGACAAGCTAACAGCAACGGCTTTGTTGACAACTGCTTGAAGATTATTAATGAGCTTGTAACTGCTAATATTTCACCTGAAATGCTAACTGATAAAAGTATTCTTTTTAAAGGTAGTTTAAAAGAAAAAATTGAGGGTATTACGAATATTTATACCGAATACACACGACTTTTGCACGAAAAGGGCTTTAAGGATAATATCGGTGATATTTCCGAAGCTGCAAGGCGTGCTAAAACTTATCAATATTTTAAAGATACTGATGTATTTATCGATGAGTTCAAAAGCTTTACTGCAGATGAATTAAGCTTTCTTGATACGATAATTTCTGATGCTAATAGCGTAAATATATGTCTTACGACTGAGGATAAAACGAATATAACATTCTCCGTTTTTGAAACGGTTAATGATACTATATCAAAATTAAAGCAAATTGCCTATAAGCATTCCGAAAAATTTGAGATGGATTTTCTTGAAAGTGGAGTGCGTTTTAAAGCAAAGGAAATCGGTTTCCTGAGTAAAAATATCTTGCGTAATTCAATGAAAATATATAATGATGAATGTTCAAATATTAATATATTTGAAGCAGAGGATTTATATAACGAAGTGGATTTTGTCTGCACAAAAATACGCAGTCTTGTCATGGAAAATGACTATAAATACAGTGATATTGCTGTCATTTCACGAAATAAAGAGGAGTATACCTCAATTATTGAAAGTGCCTGCAAGCGTTATGATATTCCTTATTATTCCGACGAAAAAACGCTGATAAAAAATAAAGCACTGATTATTTATATTATGTCTGCACTCCGAATTGCGAGTAATAAAAATGCTGATACTGAAGATTTTCTTCGTTACATAAAGTCGTTTTATTCATCTTTTTCCGAAACTCAGATTGATACAATCGAGGAGTATTGTTACAAATGGAATGTTACTCCGAAGATGTGGGAAAGTGAATTTATTGATGAAGATGCCGAAAGCTTACGCATGGAAATTCTTGAACCTATACATAAATTCAGGGATGCTTGTTCTGAAAATAAAGGAAGCGTTTGCTGTAAGTCTTTTTTTGATTTTCTTAACGAAGTCGGAGTTACAGCGAGAATTAAATCGTCAATAAAAGCCTGTGAAAATGCAGATGTTGATGTTTTAACTTCTGCTCGTGAAGCGAAACAATTATGGGAATTATTATGCGGAATTATTGAGTCGATACACTCGGTTATTCTTGATATGAATGTGTCGCTAGCTGATTTCTATAAGCTTTTTGAGTCGGCTATATCGCAGGTTAGCTTGTCATCCCCGCCGCAGACCTTGGACAGCGTGACGTTTGTTGCAGCTCACACTGCACGTACTGCAAATCCTAAAGTTGTGTTTGTAATTGGTGTTAATGACGGTATACTTCCGTTTGCATCAAAAGCGTCAGGAATTTTAACGGAGCGTGACAGGATAACGCTTAATCAGAATGGCATTTTGCTTGGCGGAAACATTTCCGATAAGGTAGCGGAGGAGCGTTTTGTTGCTTACAACACGTTTTCTGCTCCATCCGAAAAGCTTTATATTTCCTATCCTATTTCGGATATTTCAGGTAAATCACGTTATCCATCCATGCTTATAAAACAAACTTTGGCGATACTGCCGAATATTACTAAAACCGTGTATTCGGATGTAGGTTTACTATCGTTTTGTATGACACCTCATTCTGCATATTATCAGCTTGTACAAGGCTTTAACATTAAGACTTCGGAGAGTGAAACACTTAGAAAAGCGTTGTCGGGGATTGATGAATATAACAAAAAAATCAAGCATCTTGACAGATTGAAGGAAAATAAAAAATATACACTTGATAAAGCAATTGGGGATAACCTTTTTGGTAAAAAGCTGGAGCTGTCATATACCTCATTTGAAACATATCAGAAGTGTCCGTTTAAATATTTTTGTCAGTATGGGCTTAAACTCCATGCACGAAAAAGGATTGAAACCAACCCTGCTTTTAACGGAAATGTTATTCATTTTTGTTTAAATGACTTGTTTGCAAAGATAAACAGTACTGGCAGAAATATCATAAATATTGATGATAACGAGATTGCTGACATGATTTCTCTATCTATGAAAGCTTATTACGAGAGTGATGAAGTTAAGAGTAAATATGGTAAAACTGAACGCTTTAATACCACATATAAGCTGCTTAAAAATACGATTTTACAAGTTGCTGTGCGCTTGAAAGATGAGTTTGCTAATGTTAGCTTTAAGCCTGCTGATTTTGAATATGAGTTTGGTAAAAGCTATAAGGAAACGCCGTTAACACTTACATCCTCTGATGGTACACAAATTGTTTTTCGTGGTAAAATTGACAGGATTGATACGTTTCAAAATGGCGATGATACTTATATTCGTGTGGTCGATTATAAGACTGGTACGGTTGAGCTTACACTTGCTAATTTACTTTATGGCATAAATACGCAGATGTTTTTATACTTGTTTGCTTTGACAGAAAGTGCTGATGAAATCAAGAAATCTGGCAAGTATAAATCAATGCTGCCTGCTGGCGTTTTATATATGCCTGCAACAGAGGTTTCACCGAAGAAAAGCAGATACAGCAGTGAGGAATCTTTAAAAAAGCATATTAATGACACATATAAAATGAAGTGTATGCTTGTTGATTCAAAGGATGTTATTGATGCTATGATGCCTCAAAATGATAGCAGCAATAATTTGTATTTATCGTTATCATTCAACAAGGATGGGTCATGCAAATCTACTGCTGGAGGCAGTGTTTTAGGCTCGGAGCAGTTAATGAAACTTCGTGATCATTGCAAAAACTTACTTACACAGATGGCTGATAATCTTAAAAGTGGTGAAGTAGCTGTTTCACCTTATGTTAATGGTGAAACAAAGGCTTGCAAATATTGTGATTATTCCGCTGTTTGCAATATTAGTGACTTCCCTGAAAATGCTCGTGAGATTGATAAGAATACTGCTGAAATAACGATGAAAGAGTCACTTGGGATGGGCGATAAGGATGCGGAATAATTTGAATTAAATATCTATCCCAAACGGACGAACACAACGCTGCGGCGCATCGCCTCTACATAAATATCCCGTAATTTTAATAGGGAGGGTTAATATAAATGGGCAATAACTGGACCGAAAAACAACTTGATGCTATAAGTGCCGATGGCACTGCTGTTCTTGTTTCTGCTGCTGCCGGCAGCGGAAAAACCTCCGTTTTGGTTGAGCGTATTATAAAGCGAATTTCTGACACCGAAAATAAAATTCCTGCTGATAAAATGGTTATTGTAACCTTTACCAATGATGCCGCTGCACAAATGAAACAGCGTTTAAATGCAGCCTTATCTGATGCAATTGATAAAAATCCGCAGAACATCTGGCTATGCAAACAGCAGTCACTTTTGCAAAATGCAAAGATTTCAACTATATCATCTTTTTGCTTTGATTTAATTCGTGAAAACATCGAAAACCTTGATGTTGCGGCTGGATTTCGTATACTTGAAGAAACAGAAAATGACGTTGTTTTATCAGATGCTATTGAAAATGCATTCGAGAAATTTTATAAAAATAGTCCTGATAAAATGACGCTGCTTATTGATTTTTATAGTTCATCTAAACGTAATGACAGTGAGCTTGAAGCGAATATTATGGATCTTTATAAAAAGCTTACTGCAATTCCGTTTTATAATGAATGGCTTGATATTCAGCTTAAAAATATTAACAGTGGATTTAATTCGGATGGTGTTTTTGAACAGCTTGCTTTAAATGAGATAAAATCTATTATAAAAAAGTGTATTAAATCCGCTGAAAAAGCAGAGTCTTTATGTGCTGAAATTGCTGACATAAACGCAAAAATTAATGACAAGCCACTTGCTGCTATAACTAGTGAATCGGACACTCTTAAAAAGATTTTATGCGAAATAGAAAACGATGCAGCTTGGGATGATATCGTTAGATTATGCAGTTCGTTTGCAACGCCAACAATTTATTTTTCTACTAAAACTTTAAATGATGATTTAAAGGAAAATATTCCGCAGATTAAGTTTTTGCGCAGTCGTTATAAGGATTTACTTGGTGATATGAAACCACTGCTTGTGGATAGCGTTTCGATTGAAAATGACAACAAAATTGTTTATAATATGCTGGGTGCTTTAATTGAACTGATTGGGATTTATGAAAGTGAAATTAAGGCGATTAAATCTAAGAAAAATGCGTTAAGCTTTTCTGATGGTGAACAGCTTGCAATTAAGCTTTTGGCTGCTCGTGATGATGACGGCAAAGTAGTACAGACACCGCTTGCTATGGAGCTTTCCGAGTATTATAAAATCATCATGATTGATGAATTTCAGGACTCAAATAACACACAGGATTTGATTTTTAAGCTGCTTTCGCATAATGGCTCTGCTAGCAAAATGGGTGATAATGTTTTTGTCGTTGGTGACGTTAAGCAGTCGATTTATCGTTTCAGATTTGCCAACCCTAAGCTGTTTTTGAATGCGCTTAACCATGCCAATACATATTGCCAGGATATACAGATTGATGAAAAAAAGGCTGTAAAGGTACTGCTTAATCAGAATTTTCGAAGCAGCAAGGGGACTGTTGATTTTATTAACTTTATCTTTGAAAATATTATGTCAATTGATGTTGGCGACATTGAATATGGTGATGATGAAAAGCTTGTTTTAGGTGCATCATATCCAGAAACTGATAATGATAATAATGAAATTGACCGCAGAACTGAAATTATTTTAGTTGATATGATATCTAAAAATACTGCTGAGAATTCTGATAATGATGATACCGAAAGTTTAAAAGATGGTGATGGTAATACCGAAAAAGCTATCACAAAAGCTGATGTTGCCGAAGCTAGAGCAGTTGCGAAAAAGATTTATTCAATGCTGGGCAATACAATGGTTTTTGATGACGGTATACTTAGACCATCTGAGTGCAAGGATTTTTGCATTCTGACGAGAAATAATCAGCTTCAGGCTATGTATGCTGATATGCTTTCGGAACTTAATATTAAAACTAAGCAAGGTAAACCAAAGGGGTATTTGAAATCCCGTGAGGTTAGTGTGCTTATTAATATGCTAAATATTATTGATAATCCTATGCAGGATATTGCGCTTGTTTCGGTGTTGATGTCGCCTATGTTTATGTTTTCACCCGATGATTTAGCAAGGCTTAAATGCATGGCAGAAACACCAAAGGATGCTGTTTATCTAACTATATTAAAAGCTTTAGACGGTGAAAATGAAACGGTATCTCTTGAAAATACTGATGAATTATATCAGAAGCTAACAGCGTTTATAAGCACCTTTAATACGCTTAGATACATTTCGGCATCAGTGAGTCTTGAAAAGCTTATACGCACTATTTATGATAACACTGATTTTCTTTCTGCAGTTCAGATTTATAAAAATGGCAAGCAAAAAAGAGCAAACTTGCATTTGCTGTTTAATTATGCACAAAGCTATGAGGAAAATTCGACTGGCGGATTATCAGGATTTTTACGGTTTTTGTCATCTGTATCGGACAGGGATTCTGATTTCTCCGTGGCATCAACGGTTTCATCATCGGAAAATGCAGTCGAAATTAAGACTATACATAGCTCAAAGGGACTTGAATTTCCTTATGTTTTTTTATGCAGTACTTCAAAAAGATTTAATCTTTTAAATAAGATAAATTTGTTCAGCAGCAGAGCCTTTCATTTCAGTTATGAAAATGGTATTGGATTTAATATTAAGGATAGGGAAAAACTGTCGTCATATCAGTCAGTGCAGTATGCGGTGCTTGAAAATCAATATATAAAAGACCAGCTTAGCGAGGAAATGCGTTTGCTTTATGTTGCGCTTACACGTGCTAAAGAACGGCTTTTTATTAGTATTGTTAATGATGAGAAAACAGGTAAGCATATCGAGGCAATTGCTAAAAATGCTGTGTATAACCCTGATTTTGCAGAGGATATTGTGACATCCTCAAAATCTATGCAGGAATGGCTGCTTGCTGTTTTGTTAAGACATAAAGAATTTAACAGGGTTATATCGGAGAAGTATGAATCATGCGTTGATATAAAATGTTTTGATGAAAAAACTGTTCCTGAGATAACTGTTACCGTGTCTGACACTTCTGCTATTGTGGTTGATGATAATGTCTTGAAGCCATATGATATTGATGAGGATGAATTGGCTGTTTTAACTCGCAATTTTAATTATAAATACGATGGCGAAAATACCGAAACTGCAGCCAAGCTGACTATTACTGAAATTGCTAAGATGGAAGCGGAGGATGATATTTATTTGCGAATACCTGAATTTGCTGCAGATAATATGCAGCTTTCAGCGGCTGACAAGGGTACTGCTATGCATACGTTTATGCAGTTTGCAAATTTTAGCTTTGCTCAAGATGATGTTGTCAAAGAGGGCAAAAGACTTTGTGATAATGGTATAATTTCTCAAATTGAATATACTAACCTTGATTTTAAGGCACTTGAGAGATTTTTTGCATCAGATACTTATAAACGTATTACAAATTCGGATGAAGTGTATCGTGAAAGAAAATTTCTTGTCGAAATTTCTGAATTAGGTCTTGACGATGAGCTTGGCTTGGAGTATAATAATACTGATAGTATGCTTCAAGGTATTATTGATTGCTTTTTTCGTGAGGGTGATGGTTATGTGCTTATTGATTATAAGACTGATCATGTTAATAGTCCTGCGGTGCTTGTTTCAAGGCACGAAAGACAGTTGAAAGTTTATAGCAAGGCTATCGAAAAGATTTATGGTATGCCTGTTAAAGAAGCATACTTGTATTCATTTTGTTTTAGTACAGAGGTTCAGATTGATTTAAGTTGAAAAAATAAACAGTAATTTTATTTACAGGAGGATTTTTCAAATGGCAGATAACAGATCATCCGCAAAAAGCGGCAGACGTTCAATAATCAGCGGTACATTCGTTGGTTGTTTTGTTCTTGGTTTATGTATACTGATTGCTGGTCTTAACATTGGCGGCAGTATCAAAAAGCTTAATAAGACTATCACCGAAACGCAGTTTGCATCTACAAATACATATAATGCACCATCCGAGCTTATATTAGGAGATAAAAAATATTTGACTGTTGATGAAGCTGCTGTTTATCTTAATCTTACTTCCGCTAAGGTTGAGGAGCTTCTAAAGAGTGGCAAAATTAGTGAATATGTTAAGACTGACAGTGGTTATTCCATTTCAGTTAAGGTGCTTGATTATTGGTTCGATAATGAAGCTTATCAGACTAAAAACGGCTATAATAACACTAATAACGAAAGTTAAGGTATGATTTTTATACTGCCGATATATACTAATTATCGGCAGTATTTTTATGTGAATATATTTTTTAAAATTATTTTTGAAAAAGGTATTGACAAATGTATTTGTTTATGATAAAATATATAAGTCGTAAGTGATATATAATATTTTAATACACGGAGAGGTGTCCGAGTGGTTTAAGGAGCCAGTCTTGAAAACTGGTGATCTCGTAAGGGACCGAGGGTTCGAATCCCTCCCTCTCCGCCATTTTTTTTATTCATTTTCCCTTGGAGAAATACCCAAGTGGTGAAGGGGCTCCCCTGCTAAGGGAGTAGGTCGGGAAACTGGCGCGAGGGTTCAAATCCCTCTTTCTCCGCCAATCAGTTCTTATAAGAACCCTGTTTATTTTAACGGTGGTTATGCTATAACGGTGCTTTTATAAGACAAAAACAGAATAACGCTCTCGATTTTTTATCGAGGGCGTTATTTTTTTAGACATAATGATAAATTATAAACTTAAAAAAGCAAACCAATTTATTATGTGTTAATTCATAAGGAGTAATTCTTTGAGGTCTAAATCGCATTCCTTTTTTTTATTGGATAAAGTATCCTTTAGATTTGCAATTAAATTTATTGAATCACCTATCCAAGTATTTTTAAAGAGTTGGTATAGCTCCTGATTACCTATAAAATCCATAATTGCAATTTCACTTCCTAATGTATAATTCATATGTTTTTTAAGATATTCAAGCAGAATATTTTCATTAATTTCAGAATTATCTCTTTTAATTATTCTATAATTATATGCAAAATCTCTTATAAATTGTACGTATTTATCACCTGTATACGAATACCACATAAGTCTAATACGTGAATCATCTAATTCGCCATAATCGTCTACATAATCAAATTCGAATTTCGGTTTTATTTTAGTAATATAAAAATCTAATTTATCAATTTTACAATCTTCTTCAATTATTTCCAATAAAGGAAGAATAATATTTTGTTCTGTACGTTCTTCCGACATGTCATATAGCATGCTGAACACACTATCATGTATAGCTCGATGAGTATCTTTTTTTATAAGTTCAATTCCCATTTTATTAAGGTATTCATCAGGTAATTCCTTTAAAAAAATAGCTGTAAAATACTCCTGAAATGATCTATGAGTAAAACGATAATTTAAACCATCTTTATATAGAACACATATTGAATTAATTAAATCATCAACTATTGCTTCAATATTAAATTCAAGGCTTTTGTTTTTTGACTTTTTAAGAAATAAAATTAAATCATCATAAGTAAACTCCATTTTTCCTTGATAATAAGTAATAAAGCAGAAATTTGAGAACACCTTTTTAAATGAATCAAATGGTAATTTCGATTTGAGCTCTCTTTTGTAACCACCTTTTGTAGCATCGTGTTTTGAATATAATGTATCAAATGCATTTGCATAGAATAAATGTAATTTTTCAGGTATCTCAGCATAATTGTCGTAAGTCAACAACATTATGTTTAAAAGCAATGGGTTAGATGCGAAAGATGTATGATTATCATATAACGAGTCATCTAAAGCTTTAATAAATTGAGATTTAATATTTTCGTCAAAATCAATCTTATTTATTAAAGATAAAGCTTGCTCTTTTGTAAACTCACAAAGCGTTAAAACAGTAAACCTTTGAAATTCAACAAATTCACTGTATGGGCGAGAAGATATAATATAATAATTGTTGGAATATCGGTCACAAAAATCAGTTATTTTTTTTAGGAAAACATTCTTTTGGTCGCTTAAAATCTCATCATATCCATCAAGCAAAAACAAGAAACATCCTGATTTAAGAGCATGTTCTAAATATTCGTTATTTATTTCACTACCTAAGTTATATAACTTATTGAAAATAAAATCGCTAATATTATAATCACTATCTATATCATTTAAATCTTTAAGTTCAATAAAAATAGGAATTAAATCTTTTTTATAAAGCTCGTTTATTAATAAATGTTTCATAAATGTTGATTTACCTATTCCACCAGTGCCTTGAATAATTAAAAATTGTGAAATATCTAAAAGATTGTTAATATCTAAACTATCAATTGATTCATCATAGCTTTTTTCTAAATTAGGAAATTCAAAGAAATTATAAAGAGGTTTTGGCTCTGTTCTATATAATATAGTTTTAACCTTGCTATACTTATCGTAAGAATTCTCTAAATATTTTATAAATACAATTTCTGAATCAATTTTGAACTTTTCCCATTCAGACTTAGTTAAATTACTAATTTTTTCAATAATAGGGTCAGCATATTTTTCTAATATTGATTTTATACATCCTGAAACGAATTCCACTTCCACAACAATCACCTCAAGAAAAATTATAACATTAATATGCAGAAAAAACAATATATTTTTACAAGAAAATCAAAATATTCACTCATAATGATTTGTATGGATATTAATATACCCTTTTTTACTATAAAATCTAATTTTATCATGTTCTTTTATCCTTATTTTTGTATTCTTCCTGACCCTCCTTAGTTTCATAAAGTTTTTGGATTTCGTGGAATAATAAAACGAACAAATTTTTAAATATTACATCATTGCAATTAAACGAAAAAATTTCTAAAATTATTTAGTCTTTTTTAAGACTTTTATAAGGTTATAAAAAGAATAATAAAAGCTTTAAAATAAGCTAACTATTTATAATTAAATAGCTAATTAAACCTGTAAATAAGTCTAAAATAAGGATATTTTAAGCATAAAATAGCTATTAATTATTATACTTGATACAAATTCATTTGTAACTGTTCCTGTATATGTTCATCCTTGATATTTGATTTAGAAGTATCAGACATCATATCAGAAAATTTTGATGGTGCTTTATACCAACTACCCGTTTCGTAAAACCATCGTTCTCTTGTAATTAACCAATCGTGTTCTTGTATTGGGGGAATATCGTCAGGAATATCATCCTTTGTAGGCTTTCTGCGATATTTTGGATGGCTTTCCTCTATTTCATTACGTTTTGATATGTATTCAGCTTTTACTATTTCATCTAAAATTGTCTGCTCAATAATATCATCAATTAATTTTAAAGCCATACGAATGGTTAGACTATATTCGTTATCTTCTTGAATTTTTTTATCATGAATACGCTTTTGTTCATCAAGCTCTTGCTTACGTTTTTTTGAGCAAGTTGTTTTATTGACCTTTGTAAGTATAAGACGAGGAATACCAAAATTATCTTTATTAGCACATAATTTATCAAGCTCTTGTTGATAATTTTTAAGCTCAAATCGAGTAATAAGTGACCTTGCATTTAATCGATATTCAAGTTCCAATTCATCATTATTATCGGTTTTCTTTTCAGCATAAGCAGGAACGAAAGGGATTTTTATATTAGGTGCATTTTCATCCATATGCACAAAACCGACAAAAACATTGTCTGCACCATATCTTTCGACAGTATATTTATATATCAATTCAAAAAAGCGTTTCATTTCCTTTTTATCACCACGTAAAATTTCAGGACAATCCACCACCCATACACACATTCCAACGGTAGCACTAGTGTGTCTGTGTGGTAATTCAACAATTCGCTTTTCAAATAATGAATGTAACTTTTCAGCTTTAACAGCACCCCTTTTAGTCGGAGCAGGACGATGTTTTAATGTACCATCATTTTTATATTCAATTGTATAATTATGCTGTGTACAATCACAGTTAATATATTCTATTTGGTTTTCTTCATCAACTACTTCACCCTCTTTATTGTGAATTTCCATACGATGAATATTTTCACTAATAACCTCACGATTGTAGTGTTGTAATATTTTTAGTATATCCATGGTTTTACATTTACGAAAATAAGCCATAATTCACAAATCCTTTCTAATAATTTATTTAATTATATCACATAAAAATAAATTTTACAAGTATAAAAAACGTTAGACATACAGTAATTATAACACCGTATATATCAGTATTTAAGAATTATAAATCTTAATTATATAACACAATAAAATACGTTAGACATACGATTTAAATATTTTTGCTTGAAATGATTTGTTTTCATTTCAAGCAAAAGCATTAATCATCCCCATATTGTTTATCAGGTTCGATATTTGTAATTTGTGATAATCCAGTTTTATATATATTGTATCGTTCTAGAATTTTATTACTTTCAGCTTTTAGACGTTGTTTTTCTAATACATCATTAACTTTTTTAATTAAATTATCAACATCTCTATTTAGTTCAAAAGCTTTTACAGCCTGCTATGCAGAGTTTTGCTCAGAAAATCGACTTGTATTTGTTAGGACTTTACAAGGACATTCCGTATAATACTGGCACAGCTGGTACTACTCCATCAAGCATTTCTGACATCACCAATGCACGTCAAATCCTCGGTGAAAATCTTGTTCCACTAAGCAATCGTAGGCTTGTAATTGATCCTGCTTGTGAGAATGAATTCTTGCAAATTCCAACGTTTCATGAGGCTGATAAACTTGGTGATAATGGTACTGCACTTCGTGAAGCTTCACTCGGCAGAAAGTTCGGTTTTGATATTTATTCCGACAAAAATGTTCTAACCCACACAGCTGGAACTCTTGCAGTCGGAAGTGGTAAGCCAAAGGTGAAAGCTGCTGTTTCTGCTGGAGCAAATGAGCTAACTTTATCTGCAACCTCATTGACAGGTACGGTGTCTATCGGTGACGTTATTACTGTCGGCAAGCAGAGTTTTTCCGTTACTGAAAATGCGACTGCTGTTTCAAATGAAGTAACAATCAAGATTTCACCTGCTGTAAAATCTGATATTTCTGCTAATGCAGAAGTAACTTTGACAGCAAGCCATACAGCAAACTTGGCATTCCACAAGAACGCATTTTCGCTTGTTACTCGCCCACTTGCACTTCCAAAGGGACTTGCTGACGGACAGAAAGCAATCGTAAATTATGATGGTTTTGGATTGCGTGTAATCTACGATTACAACAGTCAATTCAAGAAAGACATCGTTTCTATCGATATGCTTTGTGGTGTAAAAACGCTTGATAGCTTGCTCGCTTGCAGAATGTTAGGATAAGGATTGGAGGGATATACTTTGCTTGAACTTATGAAAACTTTGCTCGGAATACCACTTGACGACACAGAAAAAGACACCTTGCTCCAGCATTTCATGGAACAAGCAAGGCTGTCTGCTCTGACATATTGCAATGTTGATACTCTGTCTGAACTCTATGATGGTACAATTTGTGACCTTGCTGTGTTTCTTTATCAGAATAGGGACAATGTAGGTTACACTACAAAACAACAGGGTGAGCGTTCTGTTTCTTACGAAAATGCTGATATTCCAAACAGCATAAAAACTGCTTTACCGTTACCGAAAGTTAGGGTGATGGGAAATGTTCTATAAAACTAAAGTTATAATTCTCAATGGGAGCTTTGTCGAAATCGGCAAGGCTCTTGTTGATTTACAGGCTTTTGAGAAGAATTTTGTGTTCGATAATGGTATTGAAATCGATGTTTCAAAGCGTGTATTTATGGATTTATCCGATAAAATCACGCTTGAGAATTATCTTGTAATCAATGATTTGTTATACAAAATTATGCACATAAAATCGTGGGATGACTATTTGGAGGTATGGCTATATGAGTGTAAAGGTTGATGATTTTCTTGACTTCCTGCTGTTTGAAAAGGGTACGGATATTACGTTAAACAGCATACCTGAGCGTGTTGTCATAACTGATGCAGAGAAAAACACAGATTACTATATTGATGATAAGAATGTCAGGTTGAAAAGTCCTGTAAACACAGGAAGTATAGTTGATTTTCAAGACGTGAAGTGGCTCGTTATGAGCCAAGTAAAAGCTACTTCTATTAGCCATGAAGCGAAAATTCGCAAGTGCAATCACATCACAAAATTCATTCTGAATGACTGGGTTTATGAGTTTAACTCTATACTCCAAATGCAAAGTTTATCTTTCGAAAATGGTATAGTTATGACGGTTTCAGGCAACATTTATTGTATGCTACAAGATAACGAATTGTCACGTCAAATTGTTATTAATCAAAGGTTTATCGCTTCTTGCAGTGCATGGAAAATCGTTGGACTTGATACCACACATACTGGACTTATTGTCCTTAATGCTGAGTGTACCGAAACTTCTGCTTATGATGACATGGTGAATGAAATTGCTGACGCTGGTAGACTTCCTGTTTGGTCAGTGCAAATTCTCAATCCGACTGATAAAATTAATAAGGACAGCGAGTACACTTTTATTGGTAAGGTTTTCAAGGATAATGTTGAGTGTGATGAGCCTGTTATATGGATTTCTTCAGACGAGAATATCGTGACGATTGTTGATGGTGTTGCAACTGGTATTGATGTTGGAACAGCTACGATTACAGCATATTGCAAGGCACATCCAAGTGTATATTGCGAGTTCGTACTTGAAGTTTCAGATGTTGTTCCTGTTGTTGTGACATATCGAATGTACACATACATTGTCGGTGAGGAAATCAAGGACTACTCTGATTTCAATATTTTGCAGGGTGATACAAATGTGTATGGCATTGAAAAGTATTATGATGGGGTGCTTGCTCCTGACAATGATACTTACACATATACATTGAACAGGAATGGTGTTCCTACTGCGAATTATGTGTATACCGTTGTTAATGCTTATACGGTGAAAATTCAGAATAAGGCGAAATATTTAGATAGTTTGATGATTTTGACTGGTAAGAGTAATCAGTCTGGTGAGAGTTTGTCGGTTAATATACAGCTGAAAGGTTCTTGGTAATAATGAAAGGAATTATGATTATGAAAAATATATTTGAAATGGTTTGCATTGTTCTCGGTGGAGCTTTAGGATTTTTCTTGGCTGGATTTAATGGTTTTGTTTATGTGCTGGTTGGCTTTATGAGTGCCGATTACATAACTGGTGTTTTGGCTGCAATTGTCAAAGGTGAGCTTTCAAGTGAGGTTGGTTTTCATGGCATCACAAAAAAGGTTTTCACTTTGGGATTTGTCGGAATTGCTTGTATGTATGACACCGTTTTATTTGGATGTGGCTCTGTTTTCATGACAGCAGTCACATTTTTTTATCTTGCTTACGAGGTTGTAAGTGTTATCGAAAATATGAGTTTTCTTGGTGTTCCATTTCCAAAGAAGTTAATGAGCTTTTTAGGAAAACTCAAAAGTGAGGTGTCCTAATATGACTGCTGAAATTAAGAACTCGATCCGTAGAAAAAGACGAGATGGCATGAGCTATTTGCAAATTAGTAGAGAAATTGGCATTTCACAGAATACCATCAAATCCTTTTGTCAGCGTAATAATCTTGGTAACAAACCTAAAGTTAAGTACGAGAAGCTTACTACTTGTCTGCATTGTGGGAAGCAGATCAATGAAAATGTTAGTCATAAGCCACGCAGGTTTTGTTCGGATTTATGCAGACTTACATGGTGGAAAAATCATCATGACGAGATGAATAAAAGAGCATATTATTCAATTATCTGTACTGGCTGTGGCAAGGAATTTGATGTGTATGGCAATGAACATCGTAAGTTTTGTACGCATGAGTGTTACATAAATTATAGATTTAAGGGTGGGGATAGTCATGACAAAGCTGCAGTTTGAGAATGAAAAACGGTATAGGATTTCGGTTTCTATCGTTAAAAATATGCTTGATAACAATATAATTTCCGAGAAAGAGTACCACACAATTGATACAATTCTAAAGCAAAAATATCAACCAATTTTGGCGAACGTTTTGAAGCATTAAAATTGTCGTTATCACGACTGAGCAGTTCTCTGGAGAACGATTAGCGATGGAGTTAGAACGACAAATTTTAAGCGAAAAAAGTTTAAGTATAACTTTGAAAAATCGCTTGCTGACAGCCTTTTTCAGAGGTATACTGTACATGAAAAAGGAGGTCAGTAAATGCAGAAAAGCGTTAAAATTATACCGAGTATTCCAAAGCTTCCGACTAAAAAGCGTGTTTGTGCTTACGCTCGAGTTTCATCAGATAAGGACGCAATGCACCATTCACTTTCTGCTCAAGTTAGCTACTACAGCGATTTGATACAAAAGAATAGTGGCTGGGAATATGTTGGCGTTTATGCTGATGAGGGCATAACTGGTACAAAGGATACTCGTGCTGAATTCAAGCGTTTGATTGAAGATTGCCATGCTGGAAAAATTGATATTGTTCTTACGAAGTCAATTTCAAGATTTGCTAGAAATACAGTTATTCTTCTTGAAACAGTTCGTGAACTTAAAGAGCTTGGTATTGACGTATATTTTGAGCGTGAACATATTCATTCGATGAGTGGTGATGGTGAGCTTATGCTTACAATTCTCGCTTCATTTGCTCAAGAGGAAAGCTTGTCTGTAAGTGAAAACTGCAAGTGGCGAATTCGCAAGCGTTTTCAAAATGGTGAACTTGTTAATCTGCGTATGCTTTATGGGTACAATATCAGTAAAAAAGGTATTGTTATTAATCCGAAGCAAGCCGAAATTGTTAGAATGGTTTTTACCGATTATCTTGATGGGATGGGTACTAATCAGATTGCTGAAAAGCTCAATAATATGGGAGTTAAAACATATTTCAAGTGCAAATGGACGCATGGGCGTGTTTCTAATATGCTTCATAATGAAAAGTATACTGGAAATGCATTACTTCAGAAAGACTATTCTGTTGACCATCTTACGAAAAAGGTTGCTCGGAACAGAGGTGAATTACCACAATATTATGCTGAAAATACACATCCTGCTATTATTGATATTGATACATACAATAAAGTTCAAGAACGACTTCGTGTTATGCGTGATATGAATGAGGGAGCAATTGTTTTAGAGCCATACACCTTGACTGGCAAGATACATTGTTCGCTTTGTGGCAAGAACTACAAGCGAAAAGTTTCTAAAACTGAGGTTGCTTGGAACTGTTCAACATATCTAGAAAAAGGTAAATCAGCTTGCCATACAAAGCAGATACCTGAAAAAGTTATACTTGATTTTATTGATAAAATTAATGGTGAGGTTACAGATATTTATGTGCCTGAGTTTAATAAGCTGGTATTCCATTTAAGTGATGGTAGTAAAATCGCAAGAGAATGGCAGGATAAATCACGCAGAGATAGTTGGACGGATGATATGCGAGATAAGGCTCGTAAGCAACAGCTTGAATATTTTGAGAGGAGTAAAATTTATGCAGACAGCAAGAGCAGTAACGGTTATTCCAGCTTCGATTGGGAGGCTTGCGTCAAAACATGTGGAGCGTACAGAAAACAAAAGGGTTGCAGCATACGCTAGAGTTTCAACCGACAGCGAGGAACAGCTTACGAGCTATGAAGCTCAGGTGGATTATTATACTCGGCATATCAAGTCAAACCCTGCTTGGAACTTCGTTGAAGTTTATGCTGATGAGGGTATTTCGGCAACTACAACCAAGCATCGTGATGGTTTTAACCGAATGATTTCGGACGCTTTGAGTGGTAAGATTGATTTGATTATTACTAAGTCTGTAAGCAGGTTTGCAAGGAATACGGTTGATACGCTTACGACTGTCCGTCAGCTAAAAGAAAAAGGTGTAGAAGTATTCTTTGAGAAAGAAAATATCTACACCATGGATTCTAAGGGTGAACTACTTATTACGATTATGTCATCACTTGCTCAAGAAGAAAGTCGCAGTATTTCTGAAAACGTGACGTGGGGTCAACGCAAGCGATTTGCTGACGGTAAAGTCAGTATGCCATACAAGAATTTTCTTGGATATGAGAAAGGTGATGATGGTCAGCCTAAGATTGTAGAAAAAGAAGCTGAAATTGTTAGGCTCATTTTCAAAATGTTTCTTGATGGGAAAACACCGTCATACATAGCAAAGTATTTGACTGAACAAGGTATTCCGACACCTCGACAAATGAAAGTATGGCAGACATCAACAGTTGCTAGTATGCTTAAAAATGAGAAATATACTGGCTCGGCAATATTGCAAAAAACATTTACAGTAGACTTTTTAACGAAGAAGCAGAAAGTTAATGAGGGAGAAGTTCCTCAATATTTTGTTGAGAACAGTCATCCTGCAATAATTACTACTGAGATTTTTGAGCTTGCTCAAACTGAATTTAAACGCAGGCAGGGTTTGAATGGATATATAAGTGGTAAGGATTGCTTTACTGGTAAAATAAAGTGTGGCGAGTGTGGTAGTTTTTATGGAAGCAAAGTTTGGCACTCTAACAGCATATATCGTAAAATTATTTGGAGGTGCAATGCTAAATATTCAGGTGACAAGAAATGCACTACCCCTCATATTTATGATGGTGACTTGAAAGCTCCGTTTATCAAGGTGTTCAACAAGTTAATTGAGGATAAAGATGAAATTATTTCAAACCTTACAGAAATTATTTCAACGGTTACTGATACATCAGCTCTTGAAATTGAATATGCTGAACTTGAAAATGAGCGTGATATTTCACTTGAACTCATCAATAAATGTATCCTTGAAAACGCAAGTACTGCTCTTGATCAGCATGAATATGAGCTCCGATACAACAGCTTAGCCTCTCGGTTTGAAAATGCTAAGAACAGACTTGCTGTACTTGATACCGAACTTCTCGAACGCAGGACTAAGCGTGGGTTGATTGAGAATTTTATTTCAGAGCTTAAGTCACGTGATGAACTTTTGACTGAGTTTGATGAGGAACTTTGGTGTGCTTTGGTTGAGTCGGTTACGGTTTATGATGGTGGGAGGTTGGTGTTTAGATTTAGGGATGGGATGGAGGTTGAGGGGGAGACATAATTGTAAGATTATTTTTTATATATTCATTCCAAGTTTTTTTGCTTCTTGTATTTTTTCATGCCCCAATACAGTACCAAGGTTTTTCCAACCTAAGTTAGTTTCAAAACCTTTATACCAGTTTAATGCACTGCTGTAATCAATTGAACCTGCTGTCATTATTAAAACACTTTCCTTTCGGAAATCCTTTAGCCCAAGATTGCTGCAGCTCGCATATAAACGGTCGGTTGCAGTTTTCAGCGCACCAGTTATGTTCCAGAAATACACAGGTGATGCAAATACAACTACATCAGCTTTGTTAATAGCTTTGTAAATCTGCTCCATGTCATCATTCTGCACACATGGATTTTCACATCCCTTAGATGAATTATGACATCCGTTGCAGCCAAGACATCCATTGATATTCATAGTTTGCAGATAAAAGGATTCCATGCTGTGTCCTTTGCTTTTCGCACCCTCTGTAAATGCATCAATCAGCTTTGCAGTGCTGCCGTTTTTTCTTGCTGCACCATTTAGAATTAATATATTCTTCATTTATCTTATTCCCTCACAAGTCTGGCACCAATTTCAAATGCAGCCTGCATATCCTTAGGAAATTGCTCATCTTTAACTTTGCGTTTATGTACCTCATCAAAAACAGCAGCATGATATTTTGAATAATCATCAAACTGATATGTGTCGCAGCTGCTATATGTTAAAACTTCACCACCTAAAAAGTTTAGCGTGCCGATATTAACCTTTAAAGCAGCTTCCATGCCACCCTTATAATATTCATCTGGAGCATTCATTGTGTAGAAGAACGCTGCATTAACTTTGCCGTCAAAAATACTTTTGTAATCATCATATGTAAACAGTGGGAACTGAAGTCTTTCAAGGAAACTAACCATCTGACCTGTTACACTTCCAAAATAAATTGGAGAGCCAAGAAATACAGCATCTGCTTCTAAAATTTCGTCTAGGATAGGTGATAACTCATCCTTTACTATGCAATGACATGATGCCATACCTTTTCTTTTGCACCCAAAACAACTTTTACAGCCAGTGTAATTGAGATCATATAACTGAATTAATTTTGTTTCAGCACCTACTGATTCTGCACCACGAAGTGCCTCTTTAAGTAATATTTCAGTGTTCCAGTTTTTTCTTGGACTTCCGTTAATAGCAATTGCCTTCATAAAAAACTTCTCCTTAATAAATATATTGATTATTCTCTCTAGGTATGATATAATAGTAATTAAATTATCATAGTTCAATTATATATACCGTAATTGAAATAGTCAAGTACGATTATTAAATATACTAAGTATCATGAAACATACCATAAGGAGTAAGATTTACATGGAAAACGCAAAAGAAAATATATGTCCGTTTACAACTGCACAAAGAATAATTCAAGGGAAATGGGCTATTCTTATCATGCACTTTTTAAGTGAAAACACACTTCGATTTAATGAGCTTCAAAGAAAAATGCCTAAAATGACACATGCAACCTTGTCAAATCAACTTAAAATACTTGAGGCTGAAGGAATGATTATCAGAACTGAATATATGCAAATTCCACCAAAGGTTGAATATACTTTGAGTGAGATTGGCAAAGAATTTCAACCAGTTTTAGACAGTATTTGTGACTGGGGAGTTAAATATATTAAATACCAAAATAATCAAAAATAGTCTGATTTTATCAGGGCTTGAACTGTATTACGATACGAAAAGTCTACGCTATGAAATTGTATCAACAATCAAGTTCATAGCCAAAATAAAAACCGCTTATATACGTGAAACACGTAGGTAAGCGTTTTTTTATGTCAAAACACAAAAATAAATGTTTAATAAATACTAAAAATAACCATTTTAGCACCTGCTTTTTAACCTATATGACACGAAATATGCCACGGAATTAATACAAAACATACCCCCTCGAATCTTATATTTACGTTGGTAACAGCGAAAACAACCTCATCAATAAAATCATATGGCATAATTTTATGCCGTCACCTATGTCAGTGACGACTTTATGTATGAACTTCATGGTATGTAATAACATGAAAATAAGTCTAATACAGGCAAATAATTATGGGTTGTATTTGTTTAGGTGAGATGCAAATTTGGTTAATGTGTTACTTATTTAATGTGTATGGTAAGTTTAAATTGTAATATGCTACAAAAATACAAATGTAGCTTGACAAAAACAATAAATGGGAATATAATATAAATAATTTAATATTGATAAATTCGTTGAGCAAAGGTAAGTAGCAGTTATATCGATGAATCAGAGAGCCTGACATTTGGTGTGAGTTGGGTCATAACGGTAATTGTGAATGGATTTGTGAGAAGCAAGGGCAAAAAAGTATAATGTACTTGAGTAGTCTGCGACGTGTTTCCTGCGTTAATTGGATAGGGTATAACCGTTATTGCGGCGTACTTGATTTATGTAAATCTGATGTGTGATTTGCTTTATTTTAGTATAGCTTTAGTGGTTTGTACTTGAAAGAGGTGGATTGCATTTATTTTTTTGCGTCCATAAAATTGGGTGGCACCACGAGGTTTATCGTCCCAATCATTGTAGAAATTTTCTATAATGATTGGAACGGTAAACCTCTTTTTGTTTTGTATATTATTTTTGAAAGGCGGATAAATTATGTTATATCCAAATAAAGAAGAAGTAAAAGAATTGTTGAATGACTATACAATTGTACCGGTATTTTATGAAATGCTGATTGATAGTTCAACTCCTGTCAGACTGTTCGCATCGCTAAAAGGTAAGTATAAAAATTGTTTTATACTTGAAAGTGTTGATAATGCAGAGCAATGGGGAAGATATTCATTCATCGGCATTAACCCCAAAACCGAAATAAAAGTGATTGGGGATAAGTCATATATTATTGATGAAAATGGCACAGAAGTTTTAGATTATAAAAATCCTGTGGAGCTTTTTAATGGGATACTGAAAAAGTATAAATCACCTGTATTCTCTGATAAGCCAAAGCTGACAGGCGGTCTGATGGGTTATTTTGGATATGATACAATCCGTTCCATTGAAAAAAAACTGACAAATATACCAGGTGATGACCTGAAAATGCCTGATGCAAATATGTTTTTGTATGATGAAATTATCGCATATGACCACCTTACAAACAAGGCGATAATTATATTGAACATTCATAAATATGATGATATTGATGAAATGTATGACAAGTGTATACATAAAACTCGAGAAATAGCTAAGGTGCTTAATACATTGCCTTTGCTTGATAAATCCGATACAAATTCAAGTGGGGAGATGATAGTTAATTCGTCGTCAACAAAGGATGAATTCATTGGAATGGTAAACGCCGCAAAGGAGCATATCGTGAATGGTGATATATCACAGGTTGTGCTTTCGCAGCGGTTTGAAATTGACAATCCGCCGTCACCTTTTAATGTGTATCGAATGCTGCGCTCAACTAATCCATCGCCATATTTATATTATTTTGAAAATAATGATTATTGTGTTGCAGGAGCATCCCCAGAAAAGCTTGTAAGTGTTACAAAAAAGCAGGTATGTACTCGTCCGATTGCAGGAACTATTGGCAGAGGACTAACCGAGCAGGAAGATAAAAGCTTGGAAAATCAGTTGCTTAATGATGAAAAAGAACGTGCTGAACATACCATGCTTGTAGATTTAGGACGAAATGATATCGGTAAGGTATGCAAATTTGGAAGTGTTAGTGTAACAGATTTTATGCGTGTTGAACGCTATTCAAAGGTTATGCATTTGGTTTCGGATGTTGAGGGCATTCTTGATGACGATAAAACTGCACTTGATGCGTTGATGTCGGTACTTCCTGCGGGAACTCTTTCCGGAGCACCAAAGGTTAAGGCAATGGAAATCATTGACACATTGGAAAAGCATAAGCGTGGTTTATATGGCGGTATGGTTGGATATTTAACATTCACAGGGAATATTGATACTTGCATTGCAATACGCACAGTGCTGTTTAAGAACGACAAGGCATATGTTCAGGCAGGTGCAGGAATTGTTTATGACAGTGTTCCCGAAAATGAATATGAGGAAACAAAAAAGAAAGCACAAGCAGTTATAAATGCAATTACCGAAGCGGCTAAAATTTAACTTTAATAGGAGAAAGACATGATACTTTTAATTGATAATTATGATAGTTTTACTTATAATTTATATCAGCAAATCGGCTCGATATATCCTGAGATTAAAGTCGTTCGAAACGATGAAATCACGATAGATGAGATTGAAAAATTATCTCCGGAGGCATTGATTATTTCACCAGGCCCTAGCTATCCAAAGGATGCAGGAATATCTGTGGATGCAATAAAAAAATTTAGTGGTATTATTCCGATACTTGGAATTTGTTTGGGTCATCAAGCTATCGGCGAAGCTTTTGGTGGAAAAATAATTCGTGCAAATAAGCCAATGCACGGCAAGGGAACTGAAATATCCATTGAAAATTCCTGCGAGATTTTTAATGGATTACCTCAAAAACTTGTCGTTGCAAGATATCATTCACTCATTATTGAAAAAGAAAGTTTGCCATCTTGCTTAGATGTAATAGCATCTGACAGTGACGGACAAATAATGGCTGTAAAGCATAAAACACATTCAACATATGGTGTGCAGTTTCATCCTGAATCGGTACTTACCGAATATGGAAACAGTATTATTTCTGCATTTTTAGCAGACTGCGCAAATATAAAAAATATTGAGCGTATTAATGCAAATTTATCAAAGGAAAACCGAACTGCTTTAAAAAAATATCTTGCTAAAGTTGTTGACGGCATTAATTTAACCGAGCAGGAAGCAGAGGACGCAATGAATATTATCATGTCCGACTCTGCAACTGATGCACAGATATCATCGTTTTTAACCGCTTTGCGCTGTAAGGGTGAAACGATAGAGGAAATCACAGGCTTTGCAAGGGTAATGCGAAAAAAAGCATCTGTTGTACAGTCAGCGAAATCTGCTGTTGATATTGTTGGAACTGGCGGAGATTTAGCAAGCACATTCAATATTTCAACAACAGCATCATTTGTTATTGCAGGAGCTGGACTGAATGTTGCAAAGCATGGCAACAGAAGTGTATCAAGCAAAAGCGGTGCCGCTGATGTTCTTGAAGCACTTGGAGTAAAAATCGGACTTACGCCAACTCGTGCTTCTGAATGCATGAATGAAAACGGCATAGCGTTTTTATTTGCACAAAGCTTTCATTCATCAATGCGTTTTGTAGGGCCTGCAAGGCGTGAAATGGGACTTCGCACGGTGTTTAATATCCTAGGTCCGCTCTCAAACCCTGCGCTGTCCGATTATATTCTGCTTGGTGTTTATGACGAAGAACTTCTCGAGGTTATGGCTAGGGTGCTTATGAATTTAGGGGTTAAGGGTGCAATGATTGTTTATGGTGACGGACTTGATGAAGTGTCTGTTTCAGGACTTACCTCTGTATGCGAACTTCGTGACAACAAGATAATAAAGTATTATATAAACCCATCCGATTATGGTATTAAGCTTGCACCAAAATCTGAAATTGTAGGTGGTACACCACTTCAAAATGCACAGATAACATTGGATATTTTATCAGGAAAAGAGCAGGGTGCAAAACGAGACATTGTTTTGCTTAATGCAGGATGTGCAATTTATTGTGCAGGAAAAGCTGATACAATTGAAGATGGTATAACTCTTGCAAGACAATCAATTGATAATGGTTACGCACTTGAAAAACTTAATATGCTGCGTGAATTTACAAATGTGTGAGGTATAAAAGTATGATACTTGATGATATAATAGGGTTCAGGCGAATTCAGCTTGAACGTGAAATGAATGAAATAAGTTTGGAAGAAATAAAAAGTCAGGCAATGATGACAACAAGAAAATGTCTTGATTTTAAATCAGCAATCTCGGTCTTTTATGGATTGGGAATTATTGCAGAGGTGAAAAAATCCTCGCCGTCCAAAGGGGTTATCTGCAATGATTTTAACCCTGTGAAAATAGCAAAGGAATATGAAGAAAATGGTGCAAACGCAATATCATGTTTGACAGAGGAACATTATTTTAATGGCTCATCGGAAATTTTTAAAGCAGTGCGAAAGGCTGTAAGTTTACCAATGCTCAGAAAAGATTTTATTTTTCATGAGTATCAGGTATATGAAGCCAGAGTAATTGGTGCAGATGCGATACTTCTTATAATGTCAATGCTTGACATTGATACTTATAAAAAGCTAAGTGAGCTTGCAGCATCACTTGGACTTCATGTGCTGACTGAAATTCATGATGTGAAAGAGCTTGAGGATGCACTCTTTTGCAATGCTGATATAATCGGAATAAATAACCGAAACTTAAAAACATTCCATGTGACACTAAAAAACACGGAGGATTTAGCGGCATTAATTCCGAAAAACAAGGATATTACTGTGGTTTCTGAAAGTGGTATTTTATCAAATAGTGACATGAGATTTGTTCGTGGGTGCTGTGTTAATGCTGTCCTTATCGGTGAAGCATTAATGAGGAGCAAGGATGTAAATGAGACACTTACTGACATCAGGAGGTGTGTGTTCTGAATAAGCCATATATAAAATTTTGCGGTTTAAAACGTTTTGCTGATATCGGATATGCCAATATAACTGTACCTGATTATGCAGGTTTTGTGTTTGCAAAAAGCAAGCGGCAGGTTACTTTTAATGAGGCAAAAGCACTCTCCGAACAGCTTATACCTGAAATCAAAAAGGTTGGAGTTTTTGTTAATACATCAATTGATGATATAATAAAATATGCTGGTATAATTGATATTTTTCAATTGCATGGCTATGAAAATGATGATTATATCAGAAAGCTAAAAAAGATACTTCCTCATAATAAGGAAGTATGGAAAGCTTTTCGTATTAAGGATGAAGATAATTTATATAGTGCAGTTAAATCATCAGCGGATATGATTTTGCTTGATAGCTTTAGCAGAAATTCGTTTGGCGGCACAGGAAAAAATATAAATATGGATATACTAATTAACTCACATGAATTAAAATCACGTCCGTATTTTCTTGCTGGCGGACTTGATGCAGAAAATATCATAGATGTGATTACAAAACTAAATCCGCATGGTATTGATATAAGCAGCGGAATTGAAATAAACGGGATTAATGACTTGAAGAAAATGAGAGAAATTATATCTGTTTTAAAGGAGAATAATTGTTATGCAAACTAAAGGTAGATATGGAATTTATGGCGGACAGTATGTCCCTGAAACAGTTATGAATGCTGTTAATGAGCTTGATATGGCTTATGAAAAATATAAAAATGATGCAGAATTTGTGAAAGAACTTACAGACCTATTCCATGATTATGCAGGACGTCCGTCAATGCTCTATCATGCAAAAAAAATTACAAAGGACTTGGGTGGTGCAAAGATATACTTGAAACGTGAGGATTTAAACCATACTGGCTCACATAAAATTAATAACGTTTTAGGTCAGATTTTGCTTGCAAAGCGTATGGGGAAAAAGCGTGTTATAGCAGAAACTGGTGCAGGTCAGCATGGCGTTGCGACTGCGACGGTATGCGCTTTGATGGGACTTGAATGTCAGATTTATATGGGTGAGGAGGATGTCAGACGCCAGTCACTGAATGTATATCGCATGGAACTTTTAGGGGCAAAGGTTTTTAGCGTTAAAGACGGTACGGCAACTTTAAAGGATGCAATAAATGAAGCAATGCGTGACTGGGCAACAAATATTGAAACGACATTTTATTGCATTGGCTCTGTAATGGGACCGCATCCATATCCTGCAATGGTGCGTGATTTTCAAAGAATTATATCCGATGAAATTAAGTCAGAACTTATGAAAAAAGAAAACAGACTGCCTGATTGTATCGTTGCCTGTGTTGGCGGCGGCTCAAATGCGATGGGTGCATTTTATGGATTTATTGAGGATAAATCGGTACGTTTAATTGGTGCGGAAGCAGCAGGAAAAGGTGTCGATACTGCACTTCATGCAGCAACAATGACAAAAGGCACAACAGGAATTTTTCATGGAATGAAGTCGCTTTTTTTACAAAATGAATTTGGACAAATTGACCCAGTATATTCAATTTCAGCAGGACTTGATTACCCAGGAATTGGCCCTGAACACGCAATGTTAAATGATACAAAGCGTGCAGAATATGTTGATATAACCGATGATGAGGCTGTAAGTGCGTTCGAATATTTATCAAAAACCGAGGGTATAATCCCTGCAATTGAATCATCACACGCTGTTGCCGCCGCAATGAAAATTGCACCAACTATGTCAAAGGATGAAATAATGGTAATAAACCTTTCCGGACGTGGTGACAAGGATGTTTACTCCATTGCAAAATATCGTGGCATTGAAATTGCAGAATCTTAATGGGAGGGTGTTAACATGAATAGAATTGACAGTACATTACAGGAATTAAAAAATAAAAATGAAAAGGCATTAATTACATTTATAACAGCGGGTGACCCAAATATAGAAACCACCGAAAAGCTTATTTATAAGATGTTTGATAACGGTGCGGATATCATAGAAATCGGCGTCCCTTTTTCTGACCCAATGGCAGAGGGTAAGGTTATTCAAGCATCCAGTTTACGTGCTTTAAGCGGTGGAATTAATCTTCTGAAAATTTTCGATATGGTTAAAAATATCCGTATTAAAACTGATAAACCACTTGTGCTGATGATGTATATTAATACTATATTTAAGTTCGGAACAGAAAGGTTTTTTACAATGTGCAAGGACACAGGAATTGACGGAGTTATCGTTCCTGATTTGCCATATGAAGAACGTGAGGAGATATCTGAATATGCGAATGCAAATGGCATAATAAATATTAATCTTGTATCACCTACATCGCATGAACGCATTAAAGAAATTGCTGGTAGCTGCAATAATGGCTTTTTATATTGTGTGTCATCAACTGGTGTCACAGGGACACGAAACAGCTTTAATACTGATTTTAACAAGTTTTTTGATGATATAAAAAAGTATGCAAAAATTCCTGCAATGGTTGGCTTTGGAATTTCATCACCAAAACAGGCTGAAGAAATGAGCAAATATTGTGATGGAGTTATAGTCGGCAGTGCTATTGTAAAAATAATTTCTGAATATGGTGAAATTTCAGCTGAAAATGTTGGCTTTTTTACAAAATCATTAAAAGATGCTTTGAGGTGAAAAAATACCCCACTTGTTATTTTCAAACAAGTGGGATATAGTGCTTTAAGTCAAACAACTAAATAAATTTTTAATGTAAAAATAAACAGCCAAGCATTTTAATAGCGCCATCAAACCACTCAGGGTACATATCGTAAAACATATCGTAATACTGTTCATATAAGTCAGGCATTGCCTCTTTAATAGTCTGAAGTGAATTATACATTAAATCACCACTGTTCATAACAATAACAACAGCAATAACAATTAAAGCTATACATAATACAAGAGAAATTGTACTTGTAACAATTCCTGCAGTGGATGAACCCTTGCCAACAGGCAAGTGCTTAGTTTTATGAACAATACCGAGTATAATACTGATAATAGGTAGCAGCAAAAGTGGTGGGAACATCATAAGGAAAAGCCACAATACAATAGAAATAATACCAAGCACCATAGATGCTGTTGCAAGTCCTGATGTTGGCTTAGGACCCTCATAAGCAGCTGCTTGCTGTGTAAATGGGTTGCTGCTTGTCTGATTATATGGGTTGCTTTCCTGATATGCATTTTGACTTGCTGGCATATTATATGGGTTTTGCTGTGGAACAGGCTGCTCTGGAATTATTGGTGCAGTGTCAGGTGCTTGAGCAGGCGTGTCAGAGTAATTTTCTTCTTCAAATGGGTTTTTATTAAAATCGTCCATTATATAAATTCTTCCTTTCAAAAATAAAATGATATTTATACATTATATTATATAATATAATTCTTTGTTTTGCAAGTGTTTTTTCATAAATTGTATTATATTCAATTAAAAATGCAAATATGGTATTTGTTTAAAATGCTAAAATATATAGTTTATATAAATATATATATTTCATGAAAAATGTCAATTGAAATATTTTATTGAATATGTTACAATATAGTTGATTAAATTTAAAACACTCAAGTGTTTTAAATTTGCATGTAGTGCATACAGTAAAGCGTTTAACGCACTATATTAGTATAATATTTTATGACATTAAACGTCGCTAAGCCTATGTCCGATGGCTTGGCAGGCGTTATTTTTTGTCATTTTATAAATTTATGGAGGTTTTTTATATGCCAAAAACTAAATTTCAAAGCGTTGTATTTACATTATTAATGGTATTCTGTATGGTTTTCAGCATGACTGTATATGCAATTTCCTGTGAGATGGGTGGACTTAGCTATAAGGTGTTTTCGCTTGCAATAAAAGAAATGTGGATTGAGTTTGTGATACTTTTCTTTTTGATGTACTTCGTAATAAGCAAGCTTGCCCTAAAACTAGCATTTCGTTTTGTTAACCCTAAAAAAGATAGGGAAATTGTAGTGATAATAGCTATTCAAATTTTTACAGTAATAATAACTGTTCCAACAATAACACTTATAGTAACATTTTTACAAAATGGTTTTACTTCCGAATGTATATGCATATGGCTTGAAATGATTGTAAAAATGTTCCCTATGGCATTATGCCTGCAGATATTTTATATTGGACCGTTTGTCAGAACTATTTTAAACTTGGTTTTCAATAGAAAGCAGATTAAGCATAAAAAATTGCAAGTCAGCAATTAACTGACTTGCAATATGTGTGAGAATTTATATTTAATCGATAGCAATAAAATTAGGCTTTCTTTCTTTGAAATAGCAGAGATTTTTAAAGCCTGCCGCTTTGGCAATTTCACATCCCTCTTGAATACCCTTGCCCAAATCCTCAGTTTTATGCGCATCTGAACCAATAGAGATAACCTCTCCACCCATTTCACAGAACATTTTTACCCAATATAAATTAGGAAATGCCTGTCCGTATTTTTGTCTTAAACCGCTTGTGTTTATTTCAATACCCTTGCCATTTTGAATGAGCAATTTGAAACTTTCACGAATAAATTCTTCATATGGGGACATATCAACCTTAATACCATTTTCACCCTCAATATAGCGAAGTGTATATGTCAAGTGCCCTAAAACATCAAATTTACCCCATTTACAAAGCTTATATACTTCTTTATAATATGCCTCTAAAACAGTAGGTATATCAACCTTTGTGAAATCCATAAATGCAAAGTCATCGTTTTCTGGTAACTGGTGCATTGAACCTATTATAAAGTCAAGACGCTTGTCCTTAATAATTGCATCAGCAATTCCAAAGTCATGTGTTGCTTGTCCTAACTCAATGCCGCATAAAATATTCAGCTTTCCACGAAACATCTCTTTTATACGAGTGTTATCCTGCATGGATTTTTCAAAATCACGTCCAAAATCATATGTATCATATTCATATCCGTTTTTCTCAATGCCATAATGCTCAATTGAAAAAAAACGGTTTACTTCACAATGGTCTGTTATTGCATATGCACTTAGTCCTTTTGTAAGTGCAGTTTCAGCCATTTGGTGAGCAGTATTAAATCCGTCAGGTGAATTTGTTGTGTGGGTATGACAGTCAATTAAATTCATTTGTGCCAAGTCCTTTCAAGAATGGAATGGGTTAAATAGTTAATTTTTTATTTATTACACACTATATATTAACATATGTTTATATAATATTTATAAATTTAATGTTAAATGTTCTACAAATCGGCGTTTTTCTATCTAAGTGACAGAATATTGATGAAAAGGTGATATAAATTTGTGAGTTTTATGGCTTGTGGGTTTTATAAAATTATGTTATCATAAACAAGACTTATGATTTAACTAAAGCTATATATTAAATAGGTATATGAAATATGTTGCTTGTATCAATATAAATTGCCATGCATATGATGAATTCGGATGTGTGAGCTGGAGGTTTTTTAATGAGAGCTGTTATTACTGTTATAGGAAAAGATACTGTTGGAATTCTTGCTAAAGTAAGCGGGATTTGTTCTGAATATAATGCGAATGTTATTGAGGTTACACAGAGTGTTTTGCAGGATATGTTCGCTATGATTATGCTTGTTGATATTTCAAAGCTTAATAAGAATTATACTGAGCTTGCTGACAGAATGACTGACCTTGGAACTGAGCTTGGACTTAATATTCATACTATGCATGAAGATATTTTCAATGTAATGCACAAAATTTAATTTTTTATTGCTTAGGAGTTTAATTTAATGCTTAATGTTCATGATATACTAGAAACCATAAAAATGATTCAGGACGAATGTCTTGATATCAGAACAATCACTATGGGTATCTCGCTGCTTGATTGTATTGACAGTGATATCGATAAGGCTTGTGTTAAGGTTTATGATAAAATCACAAGATGTGCCAAGGATTTGGTACGTGTTGGTGAGGATATAGAAAAGGAATATGGTATTCCGATTATAAACAAGCGTCTTTCCGTTACACCAATTGCAATGATTTCCGCTGCTTGTGATGCAAGCCCTGTTAAATTTGCAATTGCTATGGAAAAAGCTGCTGTTGCTTGTGGAGTTAACCTGATTGGTGGGTATTCCGCACTTGTTCAAAAGGGTTTTTCTGCTGGTGATGAAAGACTGATTCGTTCTATTCCAGAAGCATTGGCAACTACCACACGAGTTTGCTCCTCTGTAAATATCGGTTCAACTAAGACTGGTATTAACCTTGATGCTTGTAAGCTTATGGGCAGCATTGTTAAACAGTGTGCTGAGGCTACTGTTGATAATCAGTGCTTTGGTGCTGCAAAGCTTGTTGTGTTCTGTAATGCTGTTGATGATAATCCGTTTATGGCTGGTGCTTTCCATGGTGTTGGTGAGCCTGACTGTATTATTAATGTTGGTGTATCAGGTCCTGGTGTTGTAAGAAGTGCATTAAGCAAGTATCCTGATGCTGATATTACACAGATTTCCGATATTATAAAGAAAACATCATATAAAATAACAAGAGTTGGACAGCTTGTTGGTGTTACAGCATCGGAAAGACTTGGCGTACCATTTGGTATCGTTGACCTTTCACTTGCACCTACTCCTGCTGTTGGCGACTCTGTTGCATACATACTCGAGGAGATTGGTCTTGAAAAATGCGGTGCCTGCGGAACTACTGCAACACTTGCTTTGCTTAATGACGCAGTTAAAAAAGGCGGAGTTATGGCTTGTTCAAGAATTGGCGGTCTTTCGGGTGCGTTCATTCCTGTTTCTGAGGATGCTGGTATGATTGCTGCTGCTGAATGTGGCGCATTAACAATAGAAAAGCTTGAGGCTATGACTGCTGTATGTTCTGTTGGTCTTGACATGATTGTTGTTCCAGGAGATACTCACGAGGATGTTATATCCGGTATCATTGCTGATGAAGCTGCGATTGGTATGGTTAATACAAAGACTACTGCTGTTCGTATCATTCCTGCAATTGGAATGAAAGAGGGCGATGTTCTTGACTGGGGCGGACTATTTGGCAGAGGTCCTGTAATGCCAATTAACAAGTACTCGCCATCTAAGTTTATTAACCGTGGCGGACAAATTCCTGCACCACTGCACAGTCTTAAGAATTAAGCCTGCGCTTAAAGAATTAATTTGAACTTAATAATATCACAGCGCTGTGAATGCCTATGATTCCACAAATGGAATTATAGGCATTCGCCACGTCAAGATGAATGCTAAGGAGTCTTAACAATATTTAACATAGATTTTACACTAGTTAAAATAAATTTTATTGTGAAGGAAGGGTAACCAAATGGAAAATATAATTAAAAGTATACTTGAAATTGATCAGATGGCTAAGGACAAAATTTATAAAGCGGAATCTGAAAGAAACAGAATAATTGCAGAGGCAAAGCTTGAAGAAGAACAGATTGCTTTTAATAAAATCAGAGAGGCTGACAGAAAGCTTGAAGATTTAATCGCTGATGAAAAGTATAAGGCTGAGGCAAAGCTTGCTGAAATAGATACAGAGCTTAAATCAGAAACAAAGCGTTTGGACGATGCCTTTGCAGCGCATAACAGAGAATGGCAGGAAAACATTTTTAATGCTATTGTTAACAGCTAAGCTTTTTGCTTCATAATTTAGGTGTTAGGTGGTGAACGCTTTGGCGGTCAAATATAATGCAACAGTTGCAAAAATAAGAACTATACACGGCAGACGTATTTCCGATAAGGACTATCAGGAGCTTATTAACATGACTTCTGTTAATGAAGTTGGAGAGTATCTGAAACAACATACTCATTACAGCGGAATTTTATCGAATGTTGATATTAATGCTGTACACCGTGGAATGCTTGAGGATTTTCTTCGAAAGGATATGTTTGAAACATACCTGAGGATAACAAAATTTGAGGGACTTGCAACACAGGAGTTTTATAACTATATGTTCCTGCGTTCAGAGGTTACTGAAATTTTAAACTGTATAAGAAGTATTAATTCTGGCTCTAATCAGTTTATCGATAAGGTGGAGATTTACTATAATCCATATACACCTGTTGATTATGTTGAACTTGCAAAGGTTAAGAGTTTCCCTGAGATGATGGAGTTATTAAGGAAAACGCCTTATTATCATGTTCTTTTTGGTATTACCCCTGATGCAGAGGGGCGAGTTGATTTTTCAAGGTGTGAATATAAGATGAGAACCTATTTTCTCACCCGACTGCTTGAGTCAATCAAGTTTGGCAAGGAAGATGAAACCTTGAAATTCCTTATCAATGCTGATACTGACCTTATAAATGTTATCAACTCATACAGATTGACTGCATATTTTAATGAAGATGAAAATACCATAAAAAATGATATGCTTCCATTTTCGGGACGACTTTCACCTGCGAAACTAAAAGAAATTTACAGTGCAACAAGTACTGAGGAATTTATGCTGCGTTTTGCGAAAACATATTATGGACGTCAGATGACTGAACTTGGACTAGATGTAAAGGATTTGGAGTACTGCATACAAAAGCTTCGATATATCCAGACAAAACGTGCATTCAGCAAGTCGGAGTCTGCGCCCTTAAGCGTATATGCGTTTATGACGCTGCGTGGTATTGAAGTGCATAATCTGATAACAATTATTGAGGCAATAAGATATAAATTGCCTGCTAATCAGATTGAATCACTTATAGTTATTTAATGTCTACAAAATGATTTTCGCAGAAAATTATTTTGTAAGCAGACATCGTTCAGTACGCATTATTTAACTATTAAACTAAAAATAGAAAAAGAGGTGACTTTACTCTATCATGTCTTCAATTGAAAAAATGGAACTGGTAAATATCACGGGTCTGACACAGGAACTTGATACTGTACTGGTTAGATTAAGCCAATGTGGATGTTTTCATATGGAGTCCGCTACAAAGCTTGCTGGTAATGAAAAAGGGTTTAAGGTTCTCAAGGAAGAAAACCCATATGTCAATTCGTTAAAACTTTTGCGGGAACTGGCTGTGAAACTCGGTGTTAAGTTTGAAAGCGTAGATTTTGATGCTGTTAAGCATGAATCCTTGAAGAAAATTAATGATTATCTCAAGGTCGTTCATGAAAAGGTTGACAGATTTAAAATTAAGCAGAAAGCTTATCAGGAAAGTCTTGCCATTCATGAGCAGGCACTAAATCAGCTTAAGCATCTTAAAGGCTTGGAGGTTGATTTCCAGTCAATATTTGCCTGTGAATATATCAAGGTTAGATTTGGACATCTTCCGAAAGACAGCTTTGACAAGCTTCCTGTTTACGACAACAAGCTGTTCTATTTCATCGAATTAAGTGCCGAAAAGGAATATTACTGGGGACTTTATTTCACACCTGCTGTTTGTGTTGAGGAAATCGATGAAATTTTCGAACACTTATACTTCGAAAGAATTAGAATTCCTAACTTCGTTTATGGCAACACAGAGGATGCTGTTGAACGAGTTTCTGCTATGATTGCTGATGATAAAGAACATCTTGCTGATGCTGAAGCAAAGCTAAATGAGGCATATGAGCAGGAAAAAGAACGTCTTGATATGCTTTATTCGAGAATTAAGTCACAGCATGACAATTTCACATTCAGAAACAAGGCTGCTGTTGTAAGCGACAAGTTCTATATTGTTGGATTTGTTCCAAGACGTGAGTCAGACAAATTTCTCAAGATGTTTGATGATATGCCTGGTATCTCGGTTGTTATGCAGCCTGCTGATGTAAACGGCAAGCTAGCACCGCCTATTAAGCTTAGAAATAATAAGTTTGCTGAGCCGTTCTCAATGTTTGTCAATATGTATGGACTTCCGTCATATAATGGCATTAACCCTACAAACCTTGTTGCAATCACCTATACATTGCTTTTCGGTATAATGTTCGGTGACTTCGGACAAGGAATAGTGGTTGCAATCTTAGGTGCGATTTTATGGAAATGGAAACAATTTTCACTTGGACGAATTATGTCACGTGTCGGTATATCAAGTGCGGTTTTCGGGCTGCTTTTTGGCAGTGTATTCGGTTTTGAGGAGCTGCTTGACCCAATCTATGAAAAGATTGGC
The DNA here is from genome assembly GCA_031550725.1 of Oscillospiraceae bacterium. Taxonomy (GTDB): domain Bacteria; phylum Bacillota; class Clostridia; order Oscillospirales; family Ruminococcaceae; genus UBA946. The sequence continues at coordinate 6,354 of JAVBOH010000011.1, read as the reverse complement.
ATAACATTCCTGCCATTCCATGCAATGCATAATATCAATGCTGTTTTGTATGGTGCGATTGTGCTTGGTGTTGTTATTATGTTCATCTCAATTGTGCTGAATATTATAGTTGGTTTTAAAAACAAGGATATGGTTAAAGCGCTGTTTGGTAACAATGGTCTTGCAGGATTTGTTTTCTTTGGCGCATTGCTTGCTGGTCTTGTATTAAACATTCTGGGTACTAACGTTTTCACTCCGCTCTACATTATCGGACTGATTATACTCCCTGTACTTGTTATGTTTATGCGTGAGCCGCTTTCACACTGGGTTAAGGGTGAAAAATTCCACATGGAGGATGGACCTGTTGATTTTATCGCATCAAACTTCTTTGAGGTCTTTGAATTCCTGCTTGGATATGCAACAAATACACTTTCATTCGTAAGAATCGGCGGTTTCGTTCTTTCCCATGCTGGTATGATGTCCGTTGTTATGGCTCTTGCTAATATGGTTTCTGCCGGTGCATCACCAGTTGTAGTAATTATTGGTAATATATTTGTTATGGGTATGGAGGGTATGATTGTTGGTATTCAGGTACTAAGACTTGAATTCTATGAAATCTTCTCACGTTTCTATGATGGCGATGGTCAGGCGTTTGAGCCTATCAAGATTAATTTTGACGATAACGAAGACTGACATACAAATAATTAATTAACTAATATACAGCATAAAAATTTAAAGCTGTAATTATAATTTTGGAGGAATTTATCATGTATATCTTTTTATTACCACTACTAGTTGTTGTTCTACTTTCACTTCCTGTTGTAAACTATGTAAGAAAAGCTAATGGCAAAAAGGCTAAGAATGCTTTAATCGCTAACCTATGTACTTTCTTTGGTGTGCTTGTACTTTGCACAATTTTGCCTATCGGGCAGTTCGTATCCGCTGAAACTGCTGCTGAAACTGCTGAAACTGCAGCTGCTGCTGCAACAGGACTTGGTGCAGGTCTTGGTTACTTAGGTGCTGCTTTGGCAGTTGGTCTTGGCTCAATAGGCTGTGGTATCGCAGTTGCTTCTGCAGCATCATCCGCAATCGGTGCTGTAAGTGAAGAACCAAAGGCTTTCTCAAAGGCACTTATCTTCGTTGCTCTTGGCGAAGGTGTTGCGCTTTATGGATTCCTTATCGCATTTATGATTATCGGTAATCTTTAATTAAAGGAATGAATTGAAATGCAGTTCTTTTTAATAAGTGATAACAGTGATACACTCGTTGGTATGAGGCTTGCAGGTGTTGATGGTGTTATCGTTCATGAGTCTGACGAAGTTAAAAAAGCTTTGAATGAGGCTATGGACAACAAGAATATTGCTGTTATTCTGCTGACAGAAAAGCTTGTAAGGATGAATGAAGAATTTGTTTATGACTTAAAGCTTAACCGCAAGCAGCCGCTTATCGTGGAAATACCTGACCGCCACGGTACTTCAAGTGTTACAGAAAATATATCAAAGTATATTGAATCAGCTATCGGTTTGAAATTATAATACATATTCCATGATTTGTGAATATGTATGATTAACCGTCACTAATGACGGGGAGGTATTATTATGGAAAATATCGCTATAAACAATAACGAAAAACTACACAATTTTATGTCTGCTGTTGACAGCCAGATTGATGAGCGTGTTGAAAAGCTATTAAGTGATGCTCAAAAGGAAAAAGAAATGATTTTGAGTAATGCACAAAGAGAGGCAAAGATTGCAGCTGATAATCATTATGCAGAGGGTTTGAAAAAGCATGGCAATCAGTATGTACGTGATATTTCAAGAGCTACACTTGAAATGAAAAAGGAAGTTCTTGCACACAGAGAATCACTTACCGATAAAATTTTCGAAGGTGTATCTTCACAAATAACCGAATTCAGAAAAACACCAAAATACTTGGATTACCTTGTAAAATCCTTGATAATGATGAATATTACTGATGATGTTGAAATCTTTCTTGCACCTGAAGATATGAAGCTTGCTGATACCTTGAAAAAGGCGTTAAAGACTGATAGTGTTCAGTTCTCAACAGATGATAAAATCCGTCTTGGCGGTTTGCTCGTTTACAGAAAAGCCAAGGGTACTATTATCGATAAAACATTTGATATTGCTCTTGAAGAACAAAGACACAGCTTTGCAAACAGTAACGCTTTCGCAAATGCATAATTAATAATGTATAATATTTAATTCTAAATCTTTAATTCATAATGTATAATAAATTCAATTATGCATTATGGATTATGAATTATGAATTAAGAGGAGGGTAATCCTTGAATACTATTTTTTCAATCAACGGACCTGTTGTCAAGGTCAGGGATACAAAAGACTTTATGATGCTCGAGATGGTTTACGTCGGCACTGCACGTCTTATCGGTGAAGTTATCTCCGTAAACTCACTCGAAACTACTATTCAGGTATATGAATCAACAACTGGACTAAAACCTGGTGAGCCTGTTTTCGGCAGTGGAATGCCAATGTCCGCAACCTTAGGCCCTGGTATACTTTCAAATATTTTTGACGGTATTGAACGTCCTTTAAAAACAATAGAAGAATTAAGCGGTGCTTTTATTTCTCAGGGTCTTGATCTTTCATCACTTGATTCTGAAAAAAAATATATGGTAACTGTTACTGCTCTTGAGGGTGAAACATTGAACGGCGGCGATATATTTGCTGTCTGCCCTGAAACTCCTGTTATTGAGCATAGATGCATGGTGCATCCTAACCTTTCGGGTGAAGTTATATGGGTTGCTCCAAATGGTGAATACACTATCAATGATGTTATCATTAAGCTGAAAAAAGAAAACGGCGACGTTGAGGAGCTTACAATGGTACAGAAGTGGCCAATCAAAAGGTCACGTCCGTTTAAGTCACGTTTGCCTATTAATAAGCCGCTTATCACTGGTCAGCGTGTTATCGATACAATTTTGCCTATTGCAAAGGGTGGTACTGCTGCTGTTCCTGGTGGATTTGGTACTGGCAAGACTATGACACAGCACCAGCTTGCAAAGTGGTGCGATGCTGATATCATTGTTTATATTGGCTGCGGTGAGCGTGGGAACGAAATGACTCAGGTACTTGAGGAATTCTCACACCTTATCGACCCTCGTACAAACAAGGCTCTTACAGACAGAACTGTGCTTATTGCCAACACATCCAATATGCCTGTTGCTGCTCGTGAGGCATCAATTTATACTGGTATTACACTTGCTGAATATTATCGTGATATGGGTTATCATATCGCTATTATGGCTGACTCAACTTCTCGTTGGGCAGAAGCACTTCGTGAAATAAGCGGACGTCTTGAAGAAATGCCTGCGGAAGAAGGTTTCCCAGCTTATCTGCCATCAAGAATTTCCGATTTCTATGAGCGTGCAGGCTATGTTGAAACATTAAACGGCAATGAGGGCTCTGTTACTATTATCGGTGCAGTTTCACCTCAGGGCTCTGACTTCTCTGAGCCTGTAACACAGAATACAAAGCGTTTCGTTCGCTGCTTCTGGGCATTAGACAAGTCACTTGCATATGCAAGACATTATCCAGCAATTAACTGGAATGACAGTTATTCTGAGTATATGGATGACCTTGCAGATTTCTATACACAAAACATCAATGACGAATTTTTAAGCTACCGTCAGAGAATTTCCAATATACTTCTTGAAGAAAATAAGCTTATGGAAATTGTAAAGCTTATAGGCTCTGATGTACTTCCAGAGGACCAGAAGCTTGTAATTGAAATTGCACGTGTTGTGCGTGTTGGTTTCTTACAGCAGAATGCATATCATAAGGATGATACTTATGTACCGCTCGAAAAACAGTTCCTCATGATGAAAGCAATTCTTCATTTGTATAAATTTTCAAAGGATGCAGTTGCAGCAGGTATCACCGTAAATGCAATTTCGGGTACAGGCTTGTTTGAAAAAGTCATTAAGGTTAAATATGATATCCCTAATGATAATCTTGGGCTATTCCATATGCTTGAAGTTGAAATTGAGCAGGGTATCAAAAAGCTTAAGGTATCAATGTAATCCTTAGCATTCTTACGAAAGGAAATAACCGATATGAACTTACAATATGTAGGATTAAATGAAATAAATGGACCTCTTGTTGTACTCGACGATGTTGACGGTGCTTTTTATGATGAGGTTGTTGATATACGCCTTGAAGATGGCACATCCCGTATCGGACGTGTAGTTGAAATACATGGCAAGCGTGTTGTATTGCAGGTTTTCGAGGGTACAAACGGTCTTTCATTGAAAAATACAAAAACTCATTTCACAGGTAAGCCAATGGAAATGCCATTGTCACAGGAGGTACTTGGCAGAGTATTTAACGGCGCAGGACGTCCTATCGACGGACTTGGCGATATTTTCGCTGAAAAGTCAGCTGATATAAACGGTAAGCCGCTAAATCCTGTTTCACGTTCCTATCCTCGTAACTATATTAACACAGGTATATCTTCAATTGACGCTCTTTGTACTCTTATCAGAGGTCAGAAGCTGCCTATTTTCTCAGGCTCAGGTATGTCACATAATAAGCTTGCAGTTCAGATTGTAAGACAGGCTCAGATTGCTGATGAAAACGGACAGGATTTTGCTGTTGTTTTTGCTGCTATGGGTGTTAAAAATGACGTTGCTGACTACTTCCGCAAAAGCTTTGAGGAAAGCGGAGTACTTCAGAGAGTTGTTATGTTTCTAAACCTCTCAAACGACCCTATCATCGAAAGAATTATCACTCCAAGATGTGCGCTGACTGTTGCTGAATACTTAGCATATGAAAAGAATATGCACATTCTTGTTATCCTTACAGATATGACCTCTTATGCGGAGGCTGTACGTGAATTTTCATCCTCAAAGGGTGAAATCCCTGGACGTAAGGGTTACCCAGGTTACCTTTACTCCGACCTTGCATCAATTTATGAGAGAGCAGGAATTATTGAGGGCTCAGACGGCTCTGTAACACAAATTCCAATACTCACAATGCCTAATGATGATATCACTCACCCAGTACCAGACCTTACAGGCTATATAACAGAGGGACAGATAGTTCTTGACAGACCACTTGACCAGACAGGTGTTTATCCTCCAATCGCTGTATTGCCGTCACTTTCACGTTTGATGAAGGATGGTATCGGTGAGGGTTATACACGTTCTGACCATAACGATGTTTCCAATCAGCTTTTTGCTGCCTATGCAAAAGTTCAGGAGGCTCGTGCGCTTGCATCTGTTATAGGTGAGGATGAACTTACAGATAGCGACAAGGCATTTATGTATTTCGGCAGAATGTTCGAGAAATACTTTATTACACAGCGTTTTGATGAAAACCGTACAATTGAGGAAACACTTGACTTAGGCTGGAACTTGCTGTCGCTTCTTCCAAAATCTGCACTTGACCGTGTTAGTGAAAAACTTCTTAATGAGAAATATAACCCTAATGCTGCCTCATTGTATAATGACAATTAATTAATGACTACTGAACAATTCAAAAACGTTGTATTAATTATATTTTTCATTTTCAAAAGTATATCTTGAAAGGAATGTTTGTCCATGGCTGATCAGGTTTTTCCTACCAAAGGTAATCTGTTAAATACAAAAAAATCTCTAACACTTGCTAAACTCGGCTTTGAGCTTATGGATAAAAAACGTAACATTCTTATTCGTGAGCTTATGTCTTTGGTTGAGTATGCGAAAAACATTCGTGGTACAATTGAAGATACTTACAGAGAGGCTTATACTGCCTTACAGAATGCAAATATCGTAAATGGTATCATTGAAGATATTTCAGGCTCAATGCCAATTGATGACAGCTTGGTAGTTTCATACAGAAGTGTTATGGGATGTGAGCTGCCTAAAATAAAGATAGATGATGTCAAGCTTAAGCTTAATTATGGCTTCCTTACAACCGATTCATATGTTGACAAGGCATATATCTGCTTTCATAAGGTTAAACAGATGACTGCAATTCTTGCAGAGGTTGAGAACAGTGTTTACAGACTGACTATTTCAATCCGCAAAACACAAACTCGTGCAAATGCCTTGCAGAACATTGTAATCCCAAGATATGAGAACATAATAAAATTTATTTCTAATAGCCTTGAGGAAAAAGAACGTGAGGAATTCTCACGCATGAAGGTAATTAAAGCTCAAAAACTGAAAAACAATTAATTTTAAGGACGCTGTCATTTTTTTGTGACAGCGTCCTTTTATTGTATACGAAAACCCCGTGCTAGGCACGGGGTTCAAAAAAGCTTTAGCGATGAGTCTTTAACAAAATACCTCCAAGTGGTATAATAAAACTACGGTCTGGCCAACTGTAGAAAAATAAAACCAAAATGGAGGTAATC
>JAVBOH010000040.1:0-53297 GCA_031550725.1 Oscillospiraceae bacterium | reverse complement strand
TTGATTACCTCCATTTTGGTTTTATTTTTCTACAGTTGGCCAGACCGTAGTTTTATTATACCACTTGGAGGTATTTTGTTAAAGACTCATCGCTAAAGCTTTTTTGAACCCCGTGCCTAGCACGGGGTTTTCGTATACAATTATAGCCATTGCAAAATAAATTGCAATGGCTATTTTTGTGTTTTTATCCAAATAAATTAAGAATAGACGAGCGACGTTCCTTATCAACCGCAAACATTTTATCCTGCATTTGATTAACAATTTGCTGTTTAGTAAATTCAGACATTTCAGTGGCATAATTAGCATCACGAATTCTTGAATCAGCAGCATTCAAATTTTCGATATATGATTGATTATAATTCAAAGCATAATTTGAACGGTTTTCATTAGCACCCGATAATGCACGCCATCTGTTGAGATAGCTGTTCGCATATTCAAGTCGTGTCAATGCCTTTGATGCACGCTCGGCAGTTGAAACGCCAGTTGTATTTATACGCATTAAATGCTCATCAACACGGGTTTTCATAATCCACAAATAATTATCTGTCTTTCGTCCTTTATGAATACCGATTTCATCATCTTCATCACGGCCAGTTGTGTCATAGAAAAGGTCGTTTGCAGCATTCCCCTTAAAATTATCAAAAAGAAAAGCACCATTTTCAGTTGTATAGAACATTAATCGCCCATCAAAATCCATAACACGAACAAGACTTCCCTGACTGTCATACTCCGATGATAGATAGTCAGCCATTTCTTTCGATGTATATGTACCAGCAGGTATCGTAACCTCAACAGGCACACCATCAAGGTCAAAACTTAGAAAGTCATTTACATTTGTCTCAATAGTAATACCATTAGACAAATCCGATTTACCAATAATTCTTGAAGGCTCAGGAGTACGAGTAGCACTGTAAAACACTCTGTATGATGAATTTCCACGAACACCATCAATAATAACGCTGTCATTCTCAATAGTATAATCATTAGGGAGTTTCATACACATAACAAGCTTGTCATAGCTTGATATAGCAGTAGTATTCTCACCTAAACCTAGCTTAGCCAATCCAATTGTTGCATAGAAAATATTCTCTGGCAAACTGTCATCAAGATTTTTCATAGCTGTTCTGCCGGCTTTTTGAATAGCATTTGCAAGCTCGTCAGGAGTATAAATACCATTTGGAATATTAAAATCAACAGTGTATTCTTTACCATTAAGAGTAAAATCAAATTTCAAATTGTCATTAAGACCACTATAAATAGCAACATTTTTACCTGCCTCAAACTCATCAGAATTAGTAGGCTGGAGTGTATTTCTTCCAACAATATAAGCAACAGTTGAGCCGCTGGATGTACCAGCCTTTTCGGTATGTGAAGTTATACCACTGAAATTTGCAGCTTGAAATGCAAGGTCAAACAATTCACCTTGGAAATTATCAAATTTGCGGCTGCCTGAAGCAGTAGCGCCCTTAATGCTAATAACGCCAGTATTGCTAACAGATACTTTTAAGGTGTTTTCTGGTAATGTATCCTCAATACTTTTTTGAATAAGATTAGCTAATTCAGCAGCAGTGTATGAGCCAACTGGTACTTCAACATTAACAGGAACATTGACAGCACTATTCTCCGAAAAATTAAACGACATCTTATTATTATAATCTGTGATTTCAACGGTTGTGATAGCCTTCTGACCGATAATCTGACAGCGGTCATCAGTTTTAGTAACAGATGTAGGATTTGATGTACCCTTTGCTATCTTAAAATATGGTGCAGTATTGTTATTTGCAGTAAACCCGATTTTAGCAGAAGTACCTGTGCTGTTTGTGCGAATTTCTAAGCTGCCGCCGCTGTATGTAACAGTGACATCCATACCACTAAGTGCAGTCCTTAGCTGGTTAATCAAATCATCTCTGCCTGCAGCACCAGAATAAGTGTCATGTCTGACAGTAAATTCCTTAGTAGTACCGTTAATAACCATAGAAAACTTGTCGTTAGTTTCATCAATAATAAGGTCTTCAATACTGCAAATAGTACCAAAGTTTGAGTTGGTAATTCTCGCAGGAGTTGTTACAGTATTTGTACCCTCATCAACAACAGCATTTGGGTCTGTTGGTACATTTGTAGATTTTCTCTGATGAACATTTGATGTACCACCCATATTTTTTAGGCTATAACCATCGCCACGTCCAGATGTAGTAAAAGTAATACTGCCGTTAGAATATGATGCAGTAATCTTATCTTTCAAACTAGGGTCATCGTTTATGGACTGGTTAATAGCATTAGTCAATGCTGCAGCAGTTGTATAAGTGCCATTTGGAATAGTAATAGTAAGCTTATCAGTTTTAGTATTGGCAGGGTTGCTAGGGTCAGGATATGAATAATCCATTGTAATGGTATTGTCATTTGTGCCGGTAACAACCTTAGGTAAATGACTTGCAATACTTCCTGCAGTAATGGTTGCAGGAGTTTCAACATTACCAGTAGCAGAATTATAGTATGGGTCAGAAGTTGGGTCATTAGTAACTTTTGTTTTTCCGATAAGACAAGTACTTAAGCTGTTAATTGCAACAGTTCCCGACTCATTATATGGTCCTGTGATTATCAATGACTTGTTATCCGAACCAACCTTCACGGTTGTAGCAGCAGTACCGCCGTCTTTAATCGCAATTTGTTTATTAAGCTCATCAGCTAACTCGGCAACAGAATAATAAGTCTTATGAGTAAGCGTTAAATCATAGCTATGACCGCCTGCCACAAACATAAAGTTATCAGTAAGCCCATCACAAGTGTATGGAATTTGTGAAAGAGCATTAGGAATTGTCAGCTGTGACGGTAAATATACACTGTTACTGGCAGGGTCACTAACATATCCCGCCTGATTAGCATAAGAACTTTTTGTTGCAGATTTTAGCAAAGTTCCGCCAACATTGCTAAAGTTTACATTTTCACCCTCAGCAATAGACTTCAAGGTAACAGTACCGCCAGTGAAAGAAACAGCAGCAACTCCCTTTAACGCCTGTTCAAGCTGATAAATCGCATCAGCGGATGTACTCCCCTTTGGTATTGATATATTATAATTTTTAGCAGTACCATTTTTATCAGTCAAATCAAAGGTTAAATTGATATTATCAATTGACTTTCCATCAGCAGTAAACTGGGTTAAAACGTTTGGCAGTTTAAGCTCAGCAGGAGTGGTGACAACATTTCCGTCATCAACAACACCTTCGTTTTCAATAAGCTTAGTTGTACCCTTTACAGTAGTAGGAGTAACGGTCGAATAATTCAGATAATTATATTTCACCTGTTGTCTTGCAGTAGTTTCACTTATATAGGTATCGCCGCTTGTAGTCGTTTTACCAGCAGTTGATGATACATTAGGAACACCACTTGAATTATTTGGTGAGTAATTATTATAACTAGTTGACGTACCAGTTCCTGTAAGTGCATAACTATCCGAGTAATTAGCACCGCCAATTAAAGTTTTATAAGCAGAACTTGTAGTAATAGCCTCAATCTGATTAATGTCAGAACCCTTTAAACCATCAGCACCAATGGAAAAGAATGTGCCAACAGTAATTTTCATCTTATCAGCCAAACTTGGATATTTGTCCTTAAGCAGCTGATTAAGAACATTTCCTAAAGGGTTTGATGCATTATAAGTGTCAGGAGGAATAGTAAGCGATATATTTTCTGATGACAGAACATCATCAATTTTATATGTAATTTTGAAGTCAAGCTTGTTATTTTGAGATGTAATATAAATGTTTGAACCTAAATTTTTCTGAGCATTAAGACTTGCAGGGGTATATTTTGATTCAGTATACTTCGGAGTAAGTCGGTTAAGTGTAGCTGAGTCGAATAAATCATAAATCATATAGCTGCTAGGCACATTGCTTTTATCAAGCTTAATGTTACAGCTTGAACCAAACTGGTCGCTCTTCATAACAATTCTGCCAAGTTCATTAAGAGAAGCGGTAATAGGAACACCTGCATCACTCAGCTGATCATTTATCCTTGAAATAATATCTGATGGGAAAGCATATGTTTTGGTATTCTCTCCATCATCAAGCAGATTAACTTTAACTTTTTTAGTTACAGTATTGCCGTCATTATCATAATAGCTAATATCAAGATTAAAGAAATCATTCTTATCTCTAACTACTTTAAGATTATTCTGAACAGTCTTGACACCTGTGAAAACAGATGCAGTATTGTTTGTCTTGCCATAATAAGAAATATCATAAATAGGAGAAGTAATAGAGTCGATTTTAATAAAGTTGCCTGCAAGGCCAGTGATAGTCTTTTCACTTGCAAGTCCGACAACTCTTTCGCCGTCATCATTATAATCAGCGACAGCTCTGACTTCATTCTCAAGACCGATATCCTTAAGCTTTGAATTAATCTGGTCAATAAGCTCGCTGTATGTATAACCAGGGTTTTTAGCATCAAGCTTTATTGAATACATAGTATCGTCATTATTACCCAATCGGAAATTAATGACATCATTATCACCAGTACTGATAGTAAGTCTAGCAGTATCAGTTTTAAAAACTGTTGTACCGAGCAAATATCCCTCTGCACTGCCGATAGTTGTATCATAAAATAATGATGACGCCGATCCAGAAATATATTTAAGTCTTCCAGGCTCACTTTGCAACGTAAGCTGATGATCTTTATTAACACCAATTATCAGGTTCGGAACATCATTATATAAAGTCGTGTCAATTAAATCAGCTAGCTCATCAACAGGATATTTACCATGAGGAATATTAATAATATACTCCTTTTCCTCATCATCAATAGTATATCCTATGCGCAGAGTATCGTTAAAACCAGTAATAACAACTGGTTTGTTATGAACAACATTACCCTCAGTCAAGCCATATGACTCCAAATGCTTTTCGAAAAGAGGCAGTCCATTAAAATCTGAGTTATCGGTGATATTACCAATTTCTTCAAGCAACTGCTGATATTCCAAATCCATAGCAGCACGGTCAATCTCATCATCATAAGTACCATTACAGGACTGAACAGCAAGCTCTTTAAGTCGATGGAGCATATTATTAATTTCCTGTGAACAACCCTCGACAGTTCTCGAATAATTAATACCATCTCCAATATTTCTAACACCCTGATCAAGCCCCATAGAAATAGCACGAAGTTTTTCGGAAACAGCCAGTGATGCCGCATCGTCAGCAGCACTGTTAACCGTATATCCCGAAGAAAGCTTTGCAAGGGATTTATTCAGTTTTGTATTTGTTTGTTTACGCTTGTTAAGCAAATATTCATTTGATCTCAACCCCTGAATGTCCATTCAATAACCACCTCAAATATAATGTTATCTAATGTATGCTGAATAATTCAAATACAGACGTCAATCAAGTAGTACATTGAAAAACATCGTTGTTTTAAAGTTAAACAACTATACCAACCACTAAAAAACATATATAAATGTTTTATCGAAGGATTGGTACTAAAATAATAATTATATCGAAACTCAAATGTCAGACATTTGAGCAATTTACCACAGTAAATTAATACACCTATATTAATTATCGGCAGCAAGTTAAGAAACTTTATAGATATTAACAAAGTTTAACGATTTTTTATCGAATTAAACGATAATGTAGTACAAATGTTATACTTCTTCCTCTTCCCCACTTAAAGATGCCTTGTCAATCAATCGGAATATAGCCATGGCAGGACCACTGATAGTAAGGATTATACAAGCAGGTCCAATTAATGCACCAATAAAAAGCGTGGTATTAGTCCAGAAAATAATAGCAATTTCAAGAGCAACAACAAGAAAAATAAAAATCGATCTGAAGAAATATTTCATACTAATACGGAAAGAATTTTTAAGGGTATTAAAAATAGTATTTTCGTATCTTGCTAGAAGTGGGTATACATAAAGCATAGAAAAAGCAAAAATATAAGTCGTTACAACGCCAATAGCCAAATATAACCATCCGTTAGTTTCCACAGCTCTATAAATCTGAAAATCGAGATAGATAACCCAAGCACAAAGAATAGAAACAAAGCTCATAACAATACCTTGTTTCAGGTTAGCCTTGAAAGCCTTAAAAAAATCTTTTGCAATATAGCCCTCATTATCATCAACCATTTTAAGCGTAACAGAGAAAGCTGCTATTGTTGATGCACCGATAGTAACAATCGGCAGACTGCAAAGCAGCCAAAGAAAATTCAGTTTAAAAACATCAGTAAGCCTGCTCATAAATTTGTAAAAATGACTGTCAGTACTAAAAAACTTCGCCATATAATTAACCACCCTTGTTTAATTCATAATTTATAATGCATAATTCATAACTGTTCACTATGAATTATGCATTATAAATTATAAAATCAGGGGTATCGGCTTAAATACATATGTTTAAACCGATATCCCCCTCTTTTAGTTGTTTACATTAATTAATATAATTAATTATTTATCTAACTTCGTCCTCTAAAGCGCATCTGATTGCAGCTTCGCTCTCACACCAAGCAAGACACTCGCCATTTGGATCGTATTCTGAACATTTCTGAATCATTTCAGCAACAATCTTATCAAATTCAGCTTCATCCTTAGCATAAATTGCCTGCCATGAATAGTTAACGATACATTTCTTAATCTGCTCCCAGATGATTTCAAGTTCATCAGAACGGCTTGACTCAGCATAACCTGTTGCCAAAGCAATCTTGTAAGGTTTTGTATTCAAATATTCCTCAGAATTGTAAACGCCGAACTTATCCATCCAGTCCTGAAGAATATCGCAGGATGCACCAGTACGTCTGCTCTTCCAATTGTTTGCATTAAATGTTTCACCGTTAGACTCAAGGTTTGGAGCATCAAGTGACCATGTTGTGTTATTAGCCTGGAAAGTACCGTCGTTAAAGCTACCGCCGCCCCATTCTTCAGGCATCATTGTTTCTTTTCTGTTGATCTTAGCAGATTCGCCAAGTTCAGTCAAACAGCAGTTCATGTTTTCATCATAGTACCAGCAAAGGTCCTTAGGACCATAGTTATAAGTCATATAACCCTCTGGAGTAGCAAGATAGTTGATAATTTCCATAACAAGCTCAGGATATTCAGAATTTGCACCGATTGTCCATATTCTGTTACCACCCTTAACATTCATACCATAACATAGAGGAGTTGCATCTGTTGGAGTTAGAGTTGCCATTATCTTATTTGCAGCCTTATGTTCTTCAGTATTGTAAACTTCACTTCCGGAATAATTAAAGATAGAGAAGAATGTACCGCCAGCAAGTGTCTTTTCAGTCATCTCGCTGTATGTCTGTGTCATCGAGTTAGGGTCAACAAGACCAGCCTGGAACAAATCGTTAAAAAACTTCAAGCTCTGGAGGTATGGCCCATTTTCTTCAAGTGCATAATGGAACTTACCATTATCTACATCATAAACGCCAAAACCTAACTCATCATAACCCCAGTATGCAGTAGCAAATGCTTTAACATACATAACCATTGAGCCATCCCAGTCTGGCCATAGGGAAACTGCATAAGTTTCGTTGCCGTTTTCATCCTTAGGAGAAATTTCCTTCATCTGAGCCATAACTGTTTTAAGGTCATTCAAATCCTTGATTTCAGGATAGCCAAGCTCCTTGTACAAATCCCAGCGAATATCCCAGGTATAGAAGAATGCCTCATGATCCTCAGGAGAATAAGCGATGTTGTGTCCGATACCGAAAACTGTATCTTTATCAACAGTAGCTTTATTAAGCTCACGGTTGTTTTCAAGAGCATATGTCATGTTTTCCTTGATATATGCACCATATTCAGTCAAAATATCATCTTCATTCCAGTCAAAAAGCATGCCCTCTTTAGCAGCACGCTGATACTGGCTTCCATTTGAACCAAAAATAACCAAGTCACCAAGATTTCCAGATTCCATACGAGTATCAAACATACCGTCTGAATCAGGAATAATAGTCATAACAACATTAAATTCACGTTTAAGCACCTCAGCAAACCAGCCTGTTAGTTCTCCAGCGGAGTTAGCGAGCTGACTGTAACAGGTTAACTGAATTGGACCATTGTCCTTAGTTTTTGCAGTACCGCCGCTGCTTGAATCATTTGAACAGCCAGCAATTGAAGTCATCATTACGGCTGCAGTCAAGCCGGCAGCAAGTTTCTTTAATTTCATAAATTTCCTCCTAAATATATTTTTAATTTTAATCAAACAAAATTTAACCCTTAACACATTAACCCTTAACCGCACCAAGCATAAGACCCTTTTCGAAGTATCTCTGCATGAATGGATATACGCATAAAATAGGGATAATTGTAACCATTGAGATTGTATATTGTATAATCTTTGTATTCATCTGTCCTGCAAGAACAGTGGAATCCGAGCCACTTGTACCCGATGCTACAAGTGCACCAAGGTTTGAACTTTGATTTAAGTATACATATAATCTGTGCTGCAATGTGTATAGATTAGGCGAGTTTGCATTTAGGATAAGTGAGTCCTGAAGTGAGTTCCAATGGCCAACAGCACCAAATATAGCAATTGTAGCTAGAATAGGTTTACTCAGAGGCCATATAATTTTACGGAAAATCATCCAGTAGCTAGCACCGTCCATAAAAGCACTTTCCTCAATTTCAGCAGGAATTGATTCAACATAAGTCTTAACAAGGATAATGTTGTAAGGTGCAACGATTGATGGGATTATGTAAGCTGCAAATGTATCGGTAAGTCCTAGCATTGACATATTTAAATACCAAGGAATAAGACCCGCATTGAAATACATTGTGATAACGAGAAAGCGGTACCAGAACTTCTTGTGCCACATCTCATTTTTAGTAACAAGGTATCCTGCAAGAGCAGAGGTAAACACCATCAAAGCAGTACCCAAAACAGTTCTGATAGTTGTAATCAAAACAGAATTCCAAAGGTCATTAACTTTACCCATGGAAACATAGTTTGAAAATGTAAGCTGCTGCGGCCACAAAGTGATTGCACCCTTAGCAACAAGCTCGTTGCTGGAAATAGTATTGATAAAAATATAATAGAAAGGAAAAATACAGCTAATTGTAAATATAGCAAAAAATGCATAGTTTATGATATGAAATATAATATCACCGCCGCTAAGCTTAGTTTTTTGCTTATGTGTCTTGAAATATTTCTTTTCGGCAGCTTTTTCAGCACGTGTCATTTTTATTTGTTGAGCCATATCTTAACCCCCCTTTATACAATACTCTGTCCACGAATGGCTTTTGAAATGCCATTTGCGCTGAACAGAAGAATTATACTGATAACAGACTTAACCATACCTATAACTGTGGAAAGAGGAATAAGACCGCTTCCGATACCGAGGTTATAAACATAAAGGTCAAGAACCTGAATATATTCACGATTCATAGCGTTTGAGAAAACAAGATATTGCTCCATACCGTTTGAAAGGATATTCGCAATTGACATAAGTAAAAGAACGCAGTATGTCGGAACAAGGTCAGGAAGTGTGATATACCACATCTTTGCAAAACGACCTGCACCATCAACAGTAGCAGCTTCATAAAGACTCTGGTCAATACCGGAAATGGCAGCAATATAGATAATTGCGCTCCATCCAAGACCTTTCCACATACCCCATGCAAGCATCTTAAACCACATATAATCTTTGCTCATCAGATAGTTTGTAGCAACAGAAGTGTCGCTCACACTGTTTATCATAGTATTGATAAAACCGTCTGTTGAGAAAATTGCAAGAGCAATTGCATAAACAAGAACCCAGCTTATGAAGTTAGGGATTGTAGTAAAAGTCTGAACAAATCTTCTGAATCTCATATTTTTAATTTCAGAAAGGAATACAGCAAAAGCCAAAGGAACCCAGCTTGTAAGAATACCAAGACCACTCATACCGAGTGTATTTTTCAAAACAAGAACGATATCCTTTTTAGTAGCATCATTCTGGAAAAGCTGTGTAAACCATTTAAATCCAACGAATTTATCCATTGATAAGGTTTCGCCTGATTTATAATCAAAGAATGCATATCTCCAGCCAAACAATGGCAAGTAACTGAATACAAATGCCAAAGCAATGATTGGGAGCATCATAAGGAAAAGCTGAAATTTTGGTTCAATTTCAATCTTATCACCTGCTTTTGTTGCAGGAATAAGGAAAAATACGGTAACTGACAACAAAATCATCAATCCTGCAATGACTAGATAAATATAAATCGCAGATGGGAAAACAGGTAAAACCTTATCAAGCTTTTCTGACCTGGAAATTTCCGAATGAATATTAACCAAACCGAGTAAAGCGATAAGCTCAACAACACCGCCGCCAAGAGAAAACAGTAAACCTCTTTTTTTCAGCTTATTATTTCCAAGTGACATACATCCGCCAGCCGCACAAAGCAAAACACCAACAATAATAACAATACTGAATACAGTAAGCATTTTAAAGCTGGATTCACTAACCCAACCCATTTTAAACGCTCTGCCGCAGTTGTTAACCATCTTAGAGTAAGAAACACCACATGAAAAAAGTGAAAGGTTTTTATTAATCATTTCACTGATTCTAGCAGGGTTTAGCTGAGGAAAAAACAAAGCTATAATATTAAATATTATCGCACAACGAAACACCCAGTAAATCTTATCTGCGATATTTTCACGCAAAGATTTCTGCGGTGCAGCAGATTTTTTATTTGAAACTTTTATAACTTGTTCTGTATTAATAATATCAGCCGCCATTTAGTAATCCATCCTTTCTGAAAAGTATTTAATCTTTATTAAAAGTAATCTGAAAATATTATCTAAAATATACCATATATCAAAATAAGACTGCTGCCCAAATAACTTGGCGAAACAGCAGTCTTAAATTAAATCTGATCAGTTAAATAGTCTAAATATCAGAATATATTCTTTTCATTAGGATTTTTTCTTAACAACAACAATAACAACAGCAACAACTACAACTGCAGCTGCAATAATAACTATCATAAGAACAGGGCTGCTTGATTCTGAATCAGTAGCTGTATCAGCAGCAGATGTATCAGCAGCAGGAGCAGCATCGTCAGCAGCAGCTTCAGTAACAGTCTCAGTTATAACTTCCTCTGGCTCGTCAGCAGCCTTGTCATAGTTAAAGCCAGCTACTGTAAATTCAATTTCAATTGAATTTGTTGGCATTACATAGAATGAATCAGCGTTCATTTCAGTAAGCTCAGTGTTCCACTGGTTAAGAACTAGCCACTTCATCATAATAGTCGCATCAGGATCCATGAAAGCTTCATCAAAGGAATACTTTGTGCTGCCATCCATTTTAGCCTTAACGTTTGTAATCTTGATAGTATCATTTACAGGGATATCTGTTGAAACGAACAACAGGTTGAATGATTCATCATCACCAAAGTCAAAGTCAGACATTGAAACTGTATATGTACCATTACCAGCAATTTCAGTATCAACAAATGTTGTTGGCTTGTCAATTCTTACATTGCCTGGCTCCCAGCCAGTAAGCTGATCAAAACAAGCAACGCCGTCATCAGTTACAGTACCGTAGCCATAAGTTGCGTCATCATAAGCATTTCTGAAAGTATAGCTTGCAGACTGAACGCCGATGTAAGCGTGGTATGTACCGTCAAGGTTAACTTCTTCAGCGGAAACGTTCATTACCGCTAGGTTTGTTAGTGCTAAAGCAGCAGCAACAATTGATGATATGATTTTTGATTTCTTCATTATAAATCTCTCCTATAAAATAAAATATACTTTTGTAATCCTTTTCACCCTTGATTACTTAATATATATTTTAATACATAATTACCAAAGTGTCAACTACTATTTTGTACAAATATGTTTAATATCATGTGGGACATTTAACGAAATCTAGACACAAATTCAACAAATTAACATATATTTTATATGCATCACAATATTATTTAATATTTTATCTCGATAAACCAAGGCTATTGTAAACAAATATTATTTGTGCAAAATTTCTAAAAAGCTGCACTAAAAACATAAAATCCTACAAAACAAAAAATAAAATACTTAAACTTATTGACATCAAGTGCACTTTAGGATATAAACTAAGTATAGGGTCATATTTAATGTATAGAAAAGTGCCCCAATCTGATTAAATATTTATTGAATAAAGACGATGAGAGGAGTGTTTAAATGTCTTATACAATAAAGGATGCCTCACAAAAAACAGGACTTACAATACCGACAATCAGATATTACGAAACTGAAGGGTTACTTCCATATGTAAAGCGGAGTGAAACGGGAAACAGAATGTTTTGCGACGATGATATTGAATGGCTGAACCTTATATGCTGCTTGAGAAGTACAGGAATGCCTGTGCGATACATAAAAAAATTCATCGGAATGTGTCTTGAGGGTGACAGCACGATTGACAACAGACTGGAAATGCTTACTGAGCATGAAAAATATATCAATGAGCAGCTTGAAACACTTAACCATTATAAAAGTGCTGTGAAATGGAAAATTGATTATTTTAAAGGTATAAAAAAAGAGATTGATGAGAGGGTTAATTTATAATGAAATTTAGTGTAAAGAATTTAGTTTTAGCAGGATTGTTCACTGCCTTGGGTATTTTAATGCCAACATTGTTTCACATGATGGGGCTTAATGCAGGGCAAGTATTCCTGCCAATGCATTTTCCTGTACTGCTATGCGGACTTGTATGCGGATGGAGATATGGCGGTACCTGCGGATTTATCGTGCCTCTATTATGCTCACTTTTGACAGGGGCACCTCCGCTTTTCCCTATTGCTTTAGGTATGGCGTTTGAGCTTTGCGCATACGGACTAATTGCAGGAATTATGAGAGAAAAATTCAATGTATATGTTTCACTTATCACAGCAATGATAGGCGGACGCTTGGTATATTCACTGTTTGCGGCAATTTTCACAGGAGCATTTGCAAGCTCAGATGCAGTAAAAGCACTCGCTGTAAGCTTGTTTGTGACATCACTTCCAGGTGTTATGCTGCAAATTCTTATTCTCCCATCGCTTACATATGCTCTTTATAAAGCAAAGTTAGCAGATTTACCTGCTCATCCGCTGCTTGCAAAAGCACAAAAGTAGGGTAAGGATTCTACTCCCGCCACCATTCAAAATAGATTATAATGACATTGTTATTAATGAATAGAAGGTAATCACTATAATGGCTGTTTTACATTTAACCTGCGGCAAAATCGCCTGCGGTAAAACATATTTTGCTAAAAATTTGTGTGCTGACAATAAAGCTGTGCTTTTTTCAGTTGATGAAATGATGCTCACGCTTTATGATGAATGTCTTGGTGAAAATCATCATGATGCCGAGATACGATGTGTTAAATTTCTGCTTAATATCGCTGTAAACACAGTAAAATGCGGTATGAATGCAGTTTTAGACCATGGTTTTTGGAACAGTGATGACAGAAAGTATGCCTCTTTGATTTGTGAGGATAATGACATTAAGTATGAATGGCATTATTTTGATACAGATGACTTTACACGCATGGAACGCCTGAAAGAACGTAATAAAAAGCTGTCATGCTCAAAAAGACGTGAGTATATTATCGATGATGAAATGATGGAGCGTTTTGACTCATGGTTCGAACCTCCGACTATATAGAAACGAAAGGAAAGAAACAACATGGAAACAAGAAAATTCAAAGGAACAAAGGATGTATCGCTTTTAGGCTTTGGAGCAATGAGATTTCAGCAGATTAAAGATGGTGACAAGGATATTATTGATTTTGAAACGTCTGCCAAAACAATTGATTATGCCTATGAACATGGCGTAAATTATTATGATACCGCTTATGTTTATCATAATGGCGAGTCGGAGGTTTTTCTTGGAAAGGCATTGAAAAAATATCCTCGTGAAAGCTTTTATATCGCTGATAAAATGCCAATGTGGGAGCTAAAATCAGAGGAAGATAATGAGCGTATTTTTAATGAGCAGCTTGAGCGTCTTGATATGCCATATATTGACTTTTATCTGATGCATTCACTTGGGCGATATAACTTTGATCAGGCATTAAAATATAATACATATGATTTCTTAAAGAAAAAGCAAGCTGAGGGTAAGATTAAATATATTGGTTTTTCTTTTCATGATAATGCTGATGTGCTGCGTGAAATAGTTGATAAGTACGAGTGGGATTTTGCACAGATACAGCTTAATTATCTCGACTGGGAAACTCAGAATGCAAAGGAACAGTATGAAATTTTGACAAACAAGGGTATTCCTGCTATAATTATGGAGCCAGTTCGTGGTGGTGCGCTTGCAAATCTGTGTGACAGTGCAAACAAGCTTTTCACAGATGCAAAGCCTGACAAGAGTATTGCATCATGGGCAATCCGATATGCTGCTACTCATGAAAATGTTCTGACTGTTTTAAGTGGTATGTCTGATATGAGCCAAGTTGTTGATAATATCAATACGCTTACTAATTTCCAGTCAATAACGGACGATGAAATGGCAATAATAGAGAGTGCTGCAGAAATTTACCGCAACAGAAATACTATACCATGCACAGGCTGTCAGTATTGTATGCCATGTCCTGTCGGAGTAGAAATTCCAACGCTGTTTAAGATGTTCAATGAATATGCTGTCAAGCTTGACCCAGATGGATTTAAACGAGCATATAAGACACTTGATGGTGGCATGAAATCCTGTATTAAATGCGGTGCTTGCGAGGGACTTTGTCCGCAGAGCATAAAAATTCGTGATATACTGGAAACATTCGAGAAATAACACTATTCATTGATTAATATAACATAGAAGAAAAAAAGGAGCAAGTTAGAAAAGGATGGTAATAAGTATGAGTAAAAGGAAACTTAAAGCTGATGAACTCCACAAAAAAGGATATAACTGTGCCCAAGCAGTAGCCTGCGCATATTGTGATATTCTTGAAGTGGATGAACAGCTGATTTTCAAGCTTATGGAGGGTCATGGTCTTGGAATGGGAAATATGATGGGTACTTGCGGAGCTATTACAGGTGCTGTTGCAGTTGCAGGTCTTAAAAATAGTACAGGAAACCTTGAAACACCTGATTCTAAAGGAAGCACTTATAAGTTCTCAAAAGAGATTATGAAACAATTCCGATGGAAAAACAACAGCACATTATGTCATGAGCTAAAAGGTATTGTAACTGGAAATGTACTTCGTTCATGTTCTGGCTGTATTGAAGATGCCTGCGATATTCTTGACAGTCTGGTTTTTGAGAAAAAGTAAGTAACTAAATATATATATTCATTACTATAAAAACGTGTATTTTATTTTAGAATACACGTTTTTTACAATAGACTGGTAAAGATTTCGTCAAGAAATGCTAAAACCTCTTGTAAATTATTTTCCAATATGGTACTATGATATGTAATATATTATATACTAATATTTTAGCAATTTGAAATTTATTTCAGATTGGAAAGGGTTGAATTTTTTATGAAAAATTTAAAAATTGGCACTAAAATACTACTGGGATTCAGCAGCATACTAGTATTGTTAATTATCATCACACTTGTCACTGCTATTTCCAATGTGCGTACATTATCGAATATTAGTAACGTAAACTTGTACAGTGATTTTGAATCTGCAACAAATGCATTGGTTGATATTTATAATGAAACACGTATGACTGCACGTTCATTTTATACAGGTCCATCTGAATCAGCAGCAGCTGACTATAAAAAGCAGGATTTATACTTAAATAACCGTCTTGAAAATGTAGTAAAAATTGCTGACAGTAATTCTATTTATGATGAATTTAAAACTGATATCAATGCTTTTTCAAAGTATCTGAATGAGTGGTATGGCTATATCGACACACTTCAGGGCATGTATGCTGAGGATAGCTATGATGCAGAGAAAGCTGCTGAAATCGCTTCTACTGCTAAGAAAACAGAACTTCTTGCATATGAAACCTTAGCAAATGTTACAATGCATATCAACTTCGAATCAGGACGTCAGCTTGACAATACAGTTTCAATGAGCCAGATCTTTATGATTATTGTTCTTGCTGTATCATTGTTAGCACTTGTTGAGGGTATTGTTATCGCATTGTCTGTTAACAGGATGATTACTCCTGCTGTTAACAGAATTGAATCTATCCTTGTACATATAGGAAAAACTGGCAGCTTGAATTTTACTGCTGAAACAACAAAGCAGCTTAATGAAGATGCAAGCGGTAAGGATGAAGTTGCAATGTGTGCAGCAGCACTTATCATGCATATGGAAAATCTAAAAAAGGTTAATGATAATCTTGCAGTTGTTGCTGATGGTGACTTGACTGCTGATGTTAAATTGCTTTCATCTGATGACTCAATGGGTATTGCTATCAAGACAATGCTTGATAATCTTAATGACAAGTTCAAGTATATCCTTGATTCCGCAAATGAAGTTAATGACGGTTCTGAACAGCTTTTAAGCGGTTCACAAAAGCTTTCTGAGGCATCAACAAGACAGTCTGCCGATGTTGAAGAATTAACCGTTTCAATCAGCGGTGTTACAGAACAAACTAAGAATAACACAAACAAGGCAAAAGAGGCTGCAAACCTTGCAGGCATGATTCAGAACAGTGCAAATGCAGGTACAGAGCAGATGAATCAGATGATTACTGCAATGAAGGATATTTCCGAGGCAAGCAAACAGATTGAAAAGGTAATTAAGGTTATTGATGACATTGCATTCCAGACAAATATTCTTGCACTTAACGCATCAGTTGAGGCAGCTCGTGCAGGCGCTGCTGGTAAGGGCTTTGCAGTTGTTGCTGACGAAGTTAGAAACCTTGCAAACAAGAGTGCCGACGCTGCTAAAAACTCCACAACTTATATTCAGGATACAATCAGCAAGGTTTCACTTGGAACAAAAATTGCTGAAGAAACATCACATTCATTCGATGAAATTGTTTCAGGTATTGAACAGAGCACAAAGCTTATTAATGATATTTCCGAGTTCTCTGAAGAACAGGCTATTTCAATGGAACAAATTCACAGCGGTATCGAACGTTTTACAGATGTTGTTTCCGACATTAACATGACTGCCGAGGAATCGGCTGCATCTTCCGACAATATGCAGCTTCAGGCATCACACTTAAAAGAGCTTGTTGCTCAATTTAAACTAAGTAAGTAAGGGAGAGTGTTTTAAATGTCTTTTAAAAAAATATTGGTATGTGCTTTAACTGCTGTTATATTCGTAATGGCATTCACAGGATGCGGCGCAAAATACAAGGATGGCGTTTATTACGCTGAGGATAAGGAATTTGGCTCAAGCGGCTGGAAAGACTGTGTTACTGTTACTGTTGAAGACGGCGATATAATCGAGGTTTCATGGGATGCTATTTCCAACAACCCTGATATTCCTATAAACAAAAAGCAGTATTCAAAGAGCGGTTTATACGGTATGCTTAACGCTCACGCTATTGATGAATGGTGTGACCAAGCTAAATTTGTTGAAAACTACGTTCTTGAAAACGGTGGTGTTGAGGGTATTTCAACCACTGCTGATGGTTATGCTGATAATCTTACAGGATGCACAATGCACGTAAGCGCTTTTATGGAGCTATACGAAAATTGTGTTAACCAAGCTAAAAAATAAGAATTGATAAAAATTATGGACGCTCGTTTTTGAGCGTCCATTTTTTACGTTTTATATGTAGGTAATATAATAATAAATGGTCTATGCAAAATTATAGTTATTACAATAATAAATTTGTAGCAGGCTGTTGCACGAAGAAAAATAATTACGAAAAAATGGGCGATTAAAATGCTGCGGCACATCGTCATTACAAATTAATTCACGTAAATACGTTGAATTAGCGGTAAGAGCGACTAGTAGTTGCCCCCTTTATATGCTCGTGCAACAACCTCGTTTTTATGTTTAATGTACCAAGTAAAGTGATGAATACACACCACCAGCCGCAAGAAGTTCATCATGTGTCCCTTCTTCTGCAATACCGTTTTCGTCAAGCACGAGAATTCGTCCTGCATTGCGGATTGTTGACAGCCTGTGTGCTATTACAAATGTGGTACGGTCTTTAGCAAGTATTTCAAGTGACTGCTGAACAATGCGTTCACTTTCATTATCAAGTGCCGATGTTGCCTCATCAAAAATGAGTATCGGCGGATTTTTTAGGAATACCCTAGCAATAGAAAGCCTTTGCTTTTGTCCCCCCGAAAGCTTGACACCACGCTGTCCGATATAAGTTTCATAGCCATTTGGCAGTGACATGATAAATTCATGTGCGTTTGCATTTTGAGCAGCTTTAATAACATCCTCACGAGTTGAGTTAGGCTTACCATAAATGATATTTTCATAGACTGTACCCGCAAAAAGATAAACATCCTGCTGAACAATACCAATATTATCACGCAGATCTTTCTGCGCAATGTTTCGTATATCCATACCATCAATTGATATCATGCCATCTGAAACATCATAAAACCTCGGTATAAGATTGCATATTGTTGATTTACCAACACCAGACAAACCAACAAGTGCAATATATTCACCCTCGTTAACCATTAGGTTTACGTTATTAAGCACGTTATCGTTATTTTCATAATGAAATGAAACATCCTTGAACTCAATATTACCCATAAGTCTTGAAGGTGTAAGCGGATTTTTTGCATCCTTGATTTCAGGCTCAATATCAATAATTTCTATGAAACGTTCAAAGCCTGTGAAACCATTCTGAAAGGTTTCGGTGAAGTTTATAAGCTTTTTAATAGGCTCTGTTAAGTTACCCATATAAAGTATAAAGGCAAGCAAATCACTGATATTTAATGAGCTGTCATTAATAAAAAATGCACCAGCAATAATTACTATAACAGAAATAAGGCTTGTGAAAGCACCAAGAATCGAATGGTACCTGCCCATATAATGATAACTGTCTTTTTTGCTATCTAGGTATGCATTATTACATGTATAAAATTTTTCAATTTCAATGTCCTCATTAGCAAAGGAACGTGAAACCCTGACACCTGAAATGCTGTCCTCAATCTGTGTGTTAATTTCAGCAGTCTTTTCCCTGTTGCGCTTGAATGCCTTTTTCATCTTTTTATTGTAATAGATGGTAAATACAAGCATTGGGGGTATAATAACAAATGACACAAGTGCCAGTTTGATATTCACAAAGCATAATATTATGAACGCACCAATAATTTTACAGCTCGATATAACTAAATCCTCTGGACCATGATGCAAAAGTTCGGTAATTTCAAAAAGGTCATTTGTAATGCGTGACATTAACTGCCCTGTTTTCTGATTATCATAAAAACTAAGCGGCAGCTTTTGATAATGACTGAAAAGCTGATTACGCATATCAGCTTCCATTTTTGCACCCATAACATGACCATAATTTGATATGAAATTCGTTGAAAAAGCTTCTACACCGATTAACGCCATCATAATACATGAAAGTGTTAATATAGTCTGTAATGCGTCCTCACGATGTATTGCATCACCAGTTATATACCTCACAATCATAGGGTTTACAAGTGTAACAACAGCGGCAATAAATGCAAAAAACATATCTGCAAAAAACAATTTTTTATACGGTTTATAATAGGAAACAAGCCGCTTCCATTTCTTTTCTTTCAAATAATAACCTCCCTTATAAACATGCAACAACATAAAATAGTATACATCAAAACCCCCCATAATGTCAATTTTTGCTTGTATAATTTATTGATAAGTAATAACAATTGGCGTAATGAAAAGAAATATCAGCAATATGCTTGAAATTTCTGATAAATGTGGTATAATTATATGTGATTATATTGTGAAAAATATCGTGAAATATAAAAATATCGCTATGAAATGAGGCTAATATTATGTCCGACAAAAAATTCAAAGTTGCGTTAAAAATGATTATCGACCATTTTAGTCTGGAGTCCATTTATTTACCAATGGATTCAGCAAAACTTATGATTGATGAAACTGACATTAATAGACCAGGGCTACAGCTTATGGGATTTTATGAGTATTTTAGCAATGAAAGAATTCAGATTATTGGTAAAATGGAGTTTGCATACTTAGCAACCATTGATGAAAAGGTTAGATATGAGCGTCTTGAGTTGCTTTTTGCCCAGAGGACTCCTGCTGTTATTATAACAAGAGAGCTGCCATATTTTCCTGAAATGGTGGAGCTTGCACAAAAATATGAAGTTCCTTTACTTAGAAGTAAAGAGGGTACTTCTAGCTTTCTAGCATCAATTATTGCATTTCTAAATCTTCACCTTGCTCCAAGAATTACACGTCATGGCGTGCTTATTGAGGTTTATGGCGAGGGTATGCTTATTTTGGGTGAAAGCGGCGTTGGTAAGAGTGAAACTGCTGTTGAGCTTATCAAAAGAGGACATCGTCTTGTTGCTGATGATGCTGTTGAAATCCGCAAGGTTTCAAATATAAGCCTTGTTGGTTCATCACCTGAAAATATCCGTCACTTCCTTGAAATAAGAGGTATCGGTATTGTTAACGCACGCCGTCTTTTTGGTATGGGTGCTGTTAAGGTTACAGAAAAAATTGATATGATAGTTGAGCTTGAACCTTGGGACAGCGAAAAGGTTTATGACCGTATGGGCGTTGACAGTGAGTATACATCCATACTTGGTGTTAAAGTTCCATGCACAACAATTCCTGTTAAGCCTGGTCGTAACTTGGCTGTTATCTTGGAGGTTGCTGCTATGAACAACCGTCAGAAGAAGATGGGTTATAATGCTGCACAGGAACTGCTTGATAACTTAGGACTTGATGTTGACAAGAAAGAAACTATCAAGAAGTGGGATATTTATTGATTTGAGGTTTAATTCATGTTTATTGAGGCAGATACACATATACATACAATAGCATCAACTCATGCATACTCTACCGTGCTTGAAATAGCGACTGAAGCGGCAAGAAAGGGTTTAAAAGCTATTGCTATTACAGATCATACCCCTGGAGAAAGCGGATTTTCACAGGATGCTCCTCACATTTGGCATTTTCATAATTTGCATAAGGCACTGCCAAGAGAGCTTTGTGGTGTAAAGCTGATTTATGGTGCTGAGGCTAGTATAAATGGTGATGGCACT
Organism: Oscillospiraceae bacterium; assembly: GCA_031550725.1. GTDB lineage: Bacteria > Bacillota > Clostridia > Oscillospirales > Ruminococcaceae > UBA946. The sequence continues at coordinate 32,253 of JAVBOH010000040.1, read as the reverse complement.
CTTGATTTCCCTATGCATGAGTGTGAAAATCTTGACTGGGTTATCGCATCCGTACATGGTATTCCGATTAAAGACGGTACTTTTGATGATTATACTGATATGTACCTTAAAATTGCGGAACATCCGCTAATTGATGTTATCGGTCATCCTGCAACTGTGCGAATTCCGTTTGATTATGAAAAATGTATTCGTAAATTCAAGGAATATGGCAAGCTTGTTGAGGTAAATGAAAGTCTTATACTTTGGAAAAATGGTGCGGAGAATTATAAGAAAATCATTGAGGTTTGCAAAAAGCTTGAAGCACCTGTTGTCGTTAATACCGATGCGCATTTTTGCGGTCTTGTCGGCGATGTGACATTGTCACAGCAATTGCTTGAAGAACAGAATTTCCCGAAAAAGCTTATCATAAATTCCGACTGGGATGTCTTGAAAGAATATATTAATATGAAACGTGGAAAGATTTTTTAAAATTTCGCATAAACTATATAGTCGATTAACTTTAAAACAATACTTTGTTTTAAAGTTAATGCATGAAGTGCATGACAGCAAATCCGTCAAAATCGACTATACAGGTAGTTTTTTGCACCACAGATACAAAAAGGAGCGTAGCTCCGTTTAAAATGCGTAGCATTTTAAACTTAACGCACTATAACAATATAAAAAGCCATTTTAAAATAGAAATGGCTTTTTTAGACCTTGCAATAAAATTATTTTGAACGGGAGTTATTATGACTATGATTAATTTTAGGACAATCGAGGAAATAGCAGAAAAATATGGATGTCAGGTCATAAAAAATGCCGAACTGAAAAAATTTACAACCTTTAAAATCGGCGGTACTTGTCCTCTGCTTGTAAAACTTAATGGAGTAGATGCGTGCAAAGAACTTATTTCATATGTAAAGAAAAATGATGTGAATTATCATATATTTGGCAAGGGCTCAAACCTAATTGTTGATGATAACGGCTTTAACGGCGTTGTTTTTGTTATGGGAAATGATTTTGCAAACGCCGGCTGCGATGGCGAAATTATAACTTGTGATGCGGGGATTTCCTTGACTGCTTTATGTAAGCTTGCACTTGAAAATAATTTAACAGGACTTGAATTTGCTAACGGTATCCCTGGGACTGTTGGCGGTGCAGTTTATATGAATGCAGGCGCATACGGCGGCGAAATAAAGGATGTTCTGACAAGTGTCACTGCTCTTGATAACGATGGAAATATCGTTACATTAAGCGTTGATGAACTTGATCTTTCATACAGAAACAGCGTTTTCATGACTAACGGATATACCATTTTATCTGCTGTTTTTAAACTCAAAAAAGGTAATCATGATGATATAAAAATGCGTATGGATGAGCTTATGCAAAAGCGTGTTGATAAGCAGCCTCTTGAATTTGCCAGTGCCGGAAGTACATTTAAGCGTCCCGAGGGAAGCTTTGCGTCACTGCTTATTGATGAGTGTGGTTTAAAAGGATATGCTGTCGGTGATGCTGAAGTCAGCACTAAGCACGCTGGATTTGTCATTAATAAAGGAAATGCCACATTTGCTGATTTAATGCAGCTTATCTCTGATGTGCGTGATATTGTAAAAGAAAAAACAGGCTATGTTCTTGAATGTGAGCCTGAGATTATATCCGATAAAGAAGGATTTAAAAAGTAAATTACGTTTCTTGTTCGGAAAGGATGGTTTTAAAGTGAAATTTTTAATAATAACAGGGCTTTCAGGCTCAGGTAAATCCGGTGCAATTAATGCCCTTGAAGATATAGGTTTTTACTGCATTGATAACATTCCGCCACAGCTAATACCAAAGTTTGCGGACATTTGCATACAGTCAAAAGGACAAATGGATAAGGTCGCTGTTGTTACCGATATCAGAGGCGGCGACTTGTTTCTCGAGCTTGATGAGGGTATAAATTTCCTCAAAAATTCCGAGCTTGATTACTCAATTTTGTTTCTTGATGCGGCTGACGAGGTGCTTATAAAGCGTTATAAGGAAACACGCCGTAAGCATCCGCTTGATGAAAAAGCACATGGCAGCTTGCAAAATGCCATTGATATTGAACGTGATATACTTTTATCGGTGCGAGAATTGGCTGATTATACCATCGACACGTCCGATTTATCGATGGCACAGTTAAAGGAAACTGTAAATTCGCTGTTCCTTGAAAATCCTGACAGCTCAATGGTTGTCAAGGTGATGTCATTTGGATTTAAATATGGCAGTTCAAGAGAGGCTGACCTCGTTTTTGATGTTCGATGCTTGCCAAACCCTTTTTATATCGAAGATTTAAAATTCAAAACTGGGCTTGATGCTTGTGTGCGTGATTATGTTTTGCAATTTGAGCAGGCTACCGAACTTGTCCAAAAACTTGAGGATTTACTTGATTTTCTTATTCCATTATATCGTCAGGAAGGGAAAACTCAGCTTGTTATCGCTTTTGGATGCACAGGCGGCAAGCATCGTTCCGTTACCTTTGCCGAAACAATATATAACTATCTGAACGACAAGAATATCATGTGCAGAATTAGCCACAGAGATATAAACAAGGGCAGATAAGTTTTATACAGAGGTACTTAAATGCGTATCTCTGTATTTTTGATTTGTATTGTAATCGTTTACAGCTAAAAGTATAAATTTGGAATTTGTGCTAAATGTATATAATAGTTTTTACATTATGGTTAATATAACGTTTTTTACTTTATAATGTCAAAAATACTGCAATCTGTTGACAAAACTAGTCTAATGTGCTAAAATGTATAGTGTAAATGTAGTGTTTTTTATTTATTTTTTACTAATAAAATCTTTTCTTATTTAATATAAAAATTACATATATGCGAACACAAGATTTGTCCTCAACCAGCACTAAAGCGATGGAATAAGCGACGGATTTTTATTGTTATTCTAACGAAGAATAATAAAAAAACTAGCTTATTTCAGTGTTTTAATATTGGTGGAGTACTGGTAGGCTTTATGAAAGGTCTGATAACATGAAACGAAAGAATTACTTATACTGCAATGAAAAGCAGCTTGAAAGCCTGATATCATCAGGCGATTTAAATGCTAATGCAAATTATTTTATATGTATACATACAGCTGCACACATAAAGCAAGACATTCCTGCCTTAATCAGTGTGTTTAATAAGCTATTCCCAAATTCAAAAATGATTGGTACAAGTGCTTGTGATATTATTTACGAGGGTAAGCTTTATGATAATAAATGCTTGATTTCTTTCATGGAATTTTCCGATACTGATGTTGATATAAATATTTTTGACTGCACTGACAAAAGTGCTGCTGCTCTTGCAAATGAAGTAATGGATAGGGCGTATACTCCTGTTACTTCCTTGATATACACATTTTTCTCCGATATGTATTCAGGTGCAGCACGCTTTGTTGATGAACTTGACCGCCAGCGCTGCAAAGCCAAGTTAATCGGCGGATATGCAAGTAATTCTCGTAGCGGTGCAGGCGATTCCTTCGTTTTTACATCAGATGGTGTTTTCCCGAATTCATTATTGACAGCATCGTTATGCAACGAAAAGCTGCTTATAAACAATATTACAATCACAGGATATGACACAGTTGGTGATTATCATACTATCACCGCTGTAAATAATGCTGAAATAGTTGAAATTGATGATACTCCTGCAACCAAATGGTTCAGGGATATTACTGGATGTGATACTTTCCTTGATATTAATGATGCTAATTATGACGGTCATGATGATGTTTTGATTAGATTTCCGCTGCTTATAAAGGGTTATAACAGCTCCAGCCGTTCCTTGCAGTATCATGCTGTTGGAAATAAGCTTACACAGTATTTTGTTGACGGTGAGGTTGGTCAGAAGTTCAGAATTGGATATTTAAGCAGGACTTTATCTGCAAATGCATGGGAAAATGCCTGCAGTGTGCTTACTAATACACCGATTGAATCGATGTTCTGTTATTCCTGTGCACTCCGCAAGGTTTGGTTTGGTGACTGTGCTGAATGGGAGCTGAAACCTTTTTCGAATGCTGATGTTTGCGGTGCTTTGCTATACGGCGAAATTGGCAATGCAGATGGCAGAAATGAGTTTTTAAATGGTACCTGCAACCTCTTGACTATTGCTGAAAAGAGAAAATATATCGATATAAACAGTTCTCTTATGAGGGATGTCAGAACTACACAGGATAAATTCCGTAATTATTATTATAATGTTCTTGAGAATTTCAATCGACAGATGTACGATAAAAATAACAGCCTTATGCTCCAGATTGAAAAGCAGGAAAACTATCTTAATGATAAGATTTTTATTGATGCTAACACTGGTATGGACAACATCAACAAGCTTATGGCTGACAACAAGGACAATAAATATTCCAGTGCTTGTCTTATCACTGTTGAAAGCGGCGAGCTGACTGTAAGTCATTTCGGTATTAAAGAATTTGGTAGAATAATGGCACAAAGCATTGGCGAGGTATATGCATATCTGAAAGAAAATTATGCCGACCTTAATGCTTACATTTATATTTACGATGAATACTCATTCCTGCTTGTTTCTGATGCTGATGCACCAAACGAACGCTTTATCGAAAGTGCAAAGGATTTATACAAGCATTTTGGCACTTGTCATGTTGAGGGTGTCAGTTACAGCTATGTAAACAGATTTATCGTTGTTGTAAATGAAAAGGATATGCTTGATAAAATTAAGCTTGTTAAGGCTAATGTCAAGTCACTCCCTGAGGACAGGCTGTTTATTTATGATGCTGCTGTCGGACTTGAAACTGCTGTTGAAAAGCTTATCCATGCCACAAAGGTTATAAATTATGCCATTGAAAATGATGGCGTTGTTCCCTATTTCCAGCCTATTTATGATAACAGCACTGGTAAAATCGATAAATTTGAAGCTTTGATGCGTCTGCGTGACAATGAGGGGAAAATTTATTTTCCGGGTCAGTTTATGGATGCTGCAAAGAAGCAGGGGCTTTATTCTCAGATTTCGAGAATTGTTATCAATAAGGTCTTTGATTTGTTTGAAAACAGAACTGAAACTGTTTCAATTAACCTTTCTGCGATTGATATTAACTCGACAGAAACCTGCAATATGATTTATGACAGGCTCAAAAAAATCGGTAATGCCGAAAGATTTATTTTCGAGGTCCTTGAATCAGAGGAATTCCGTGACCAAGAGGGTTTGAAGGAGTTTATAAATCGAGTGAGGGAGCATAATGTTAAAATTGCAATTGATGACTTTGGCTCAGGATTTTCCAACCTGCTTGAAATTGCAAGGTTATCCCCTAACTTCATCAAAATTGACGGACAGATTGTGCGTGAGGTTGTTGATAGTGAAATGCACCGTAAGATAATCGGAACTATTCTGCATCTTGCTGAAAAGTTTGATATAGACCTTATTGCAGAGTTTATCGAAAACGAAAGATTGCAGGACTACGCTAGCAACAACGGTGTTCGTTATTCACAGGGTTATTACTTCTCACAGGCTGTTCCTTTTGAACAGATTGATGATGTAATAAAAAGCAAATAATTTAAAATCGTAAAGATTGTTGTACGATATTTTTCGTACAACAATCTTTTATAATGCGTTGAGTTTAAACATTCTTAAACATATCAGAATTAAAACTTATACAATAAAATAATGAAACATTTTCCAAATACTATTGCATTTTCTATTGAAATGTAGTAGAATATTTCTAATGTATCTAAATAATTATAGTGGATTATTGCGATTATTATTTTAGTGGAGGATTGTACTCATGATTGCAGAATTGCAGCAAAAAATCAAAGAATTTAAAGAAGAAAATAAGGTTACTATTTTAGCTCACAGCTATGTTTCAGAGGCTATTCAGGAGATCGCCGACCATACTGCCGATTCATTCAGACTAGCTGAACTTGCACAAAAATCAAAAAATCAGACAATTATTATGTGCGGTGTTCGCTTTATGGCAGAAACCTGCAAGGTTTTGTGTCCACAAAAGAAAATTATCCTTGCTAATCCACAGTCAGGATGCCCTATGGCTGAACAGTTTTCAGTTGATGAAATCAAACAGATAAAAAAGCTTTTGCCAGACTATACTACTGTTTGCTACATAAATACTACTGCCGAGGTTAAAACACTTTGCGATGTTTGTGTAACCTCAAGCTCCGCTGTTGAAATATGCAAAAAAATTGATAATGATAAGATATTGTTCCTGCCCGATGCTAACCTTGGCGCATATGTGCAGAAAAAAGTTCCTAATAAAACTTTCAAGTTTTTGCAGGGTGGATGCCCTATACACGCTGGCATAACTGTTAAGGAAGTAGAGGAAGCTAAAAAGCTTCATCCAAATGCAATGTTCCTTGTTCATCCTGAATGCCGTCCTGAAGTTGTCGCTTTGGCTGACTATACAGGTTCAACATCTGGTATTATGGATTTTGCTAAGAACTATAATGCAAAGGAATTTATTATCGGTACAGAGCTTGCAATTGTTGAGCATTTACAGTATGCTTACCCTGAAAAGAAATTCTATCACTTGTCTAAAAATCTTATCTGTCCTAACATGAAAATTACAACTCTTACTGATGTTTATAATTCTCTTATTGGTGAGGGCGGCGAGGAAATTGACTTGCCTTCACAGGTTAAGTTAAGAGCTTTGAAATGTATAAACAAGATGTTTGAACTTAATGACGCTAAGTAATGTATAAAAATAGATATACCTTAAAATCTACTTCACGAAAGGAAGTTATATATGTATCCTAGAATTGGTATAAGACCTGTTATTGACGGACGTCAGTTTGGTGTTCGTGAATCACTTGAAGTTCAGACAATGAATATGGCTAAAGCTGCAAAAGCACTTATCGAGGCTAACTGCCGTTATGCAGACGGTACTCCTGTTGAATGTGTTATAGGTCCTTGTACAATCGGGGGCGGCGCACAAAGCTATCAGACTGAAGAATTTTTCAGCACTCAAAATGTATGTGCAACACTTTCTGTTACGCCATGTTGGTGCTATGGCTCGGAAACTATGGATATGAACCCTCTTACAATCAAGGCTGTATGGGGATTTAATGGCACAGAGCGTCCAGGTGCGGTATACCTTGCTGCTGTTATGGCTGCTCATGCTCAAAAGGGCTTGCCTGCATTTGCAATTTATGGACGTGATGTTCAGGATATGGGCGATACTACTATCCCTGCTGATGTCACTGAAAAACTGCTTAGATTTGCAAAGTGTGCAATTGCTGTCGGTCAGATGAGAAACAAGGCTTATGTTGGTATCGGCGGAGTTTCAATGGGTATTGCAGGGTCTTATACCGATGCTGCTTTCATGCAGAAATATTTAGGCATCCGTCCTGAATGGGTTGATATGACTGAAATTCTAAGACGTGTTCATCTTGATATTTATGACCATGAGGAATACGAAAAGGCATATAAATGGACTCGTGAAAACTGTCCTGAGGGTATGGATGTCAACACTGAAATTAACCCTGGAAATAAGAAGGTTATGACAAAGGATGAGCAGTGGGCGTTCTGCGTTAAGATGACACTGATTATCCGTGATATAATGCTTGGCAATCCTAGACTTGCTGAAATGGGCTGGATTGAAGAATCAAACGGCAGAAATGCTATTTTCGGAGGTTTCCAAGGTCAAAGACAGTGGACAGACTGGCTGCCAAACTGTGATTTCACAGAGAGTATTCTCAATTCCACATTTGACTGGAACGGTAAGAAAGAGCCTGTACTTCTCGCTACTGAAAATGATGGCTGTAATGGTACTGCTATGCTTTTTGGCAAGCTGCTTTCAGGCAGAGCATCTATCTTTGCTGATGTAAGAACATACTGGAGCCCTGATGCAGTTGAACGTGTAACTGGTATTAAGCCTACTGGAACTGCTGCTGGAGGTTTTATTCACTTGATTAACTCTGGTGCCGCTGCTGTTGATGCAACTGGTGTTTGTAAGGATGAAAATGGAAACAACATCATGAAACAGTGGTGGGATGTTACTGATGATGATATTAACACAATGCTAAGTAACGTTGACTGGTGCAACGGAAACCTTGGCTATTTCAGAGGCGGCGGTTTCTCCTCACATTTTAGAACAAAGTCTGAAATGCCTGTTACAATGATTAGACTTAATATTATTGAGGGAATAGGACCAGTTCTTCAGATTGCAGAAGGATATACTGTTGTATTACCTGACGAAATGCATAAACCTTTGGATGAGCGTACTGACAAGACATGGCCTACAACTTGGTTTGTACCAAACACAACCGGTACTGGTGCGTTTGCCGATGTTTACTCTGTTATGGCTAACTGGGGCGCTAACCATGGCTCATTAACTTATGGTCATATCGGAAGTGATTTGATTACTCTTGCATCAATGCTTAGAATTCCTGTTTCTATGCATAATGTTCCTGACGAAAAGATTTATCGTCCTCATGCATGGTCTGCATTTGGCACAAAGGACTTGGAGTCCGCTGATTACCGTGCTTGCGAGCATTATGGTTCAATGTATTAATAAAACAAAATATGCCGTACTTGAAATCAAGTACGGCATTCGTTTTTAATGTTATACAATTATTGTAACACTCTGCTCTGGTTCAGTTTCTTTATGAGTAGTCACCTTTTCTGTTTCAGGTGGTACAGTTTCAGCATCAACATACATTTCAGGTGTGCGGATCTCTTCTTTTTCGACAGGACCTGTCATATATATAGCCTTGCCGCTGTCATCAACCCAACCTCTGTATTCATAATATTCTTCAAGACACATATCAAGTTTTTTAAGCTCGTTAGCATAATAAACACCAACAAAACGATAATGCCATGGCTCATAAATAATACCAGTGTAAGCAATCTTACCCTTAGGGTAACGAAGTATAAAGCCATATTCATGTGCATGCTCCGAAAGCCACTCAAACTCGGGTGTGTTTTCAAAGCTGTCATCATCCATATTAGTGTTGGCAGCACACATAATATCAGCAGCAAGACCAGCATTATGCTCGCTTTTCCCTGGGGATGCAACACTTGCGGATGCATCAACATATGCGGTGTCATAATCCATACCGCTGTCCATACGCTCCTGAACACTGTCCTCAAAATTCTTTTGCTGATATGCAATCGTTCTATATGCGGACACCATAAGCAAGTCAATATTATCCTTTTTGGCATCCTCAACCATGTTGGTAAAATATTCAGCCATTCGTGAATCCATGTAATATTCACGGTAATCCTCAAAAACCACTTCAGTTGTAATCATGGAGTCATAATTATCAGGTAGAGGATTGCTGTTGTTAACAAGAAACATTGCCCATATATTGTCAATATTCACGTTATCCTCCTCATTAAATTCAATTGAGGTAACGGTTTCACTTGCCTGAGTACTCTCTGCTGTATCAGTATCATCTATTTCATCAGTTTTACCGAAGCGTGTAATGAGAAACACAGCAGCGAACAATATAACCGTCACTATTAATAGATATTTAATTGCTCTCAAAATTATAACTCTCCTTTTTTTATTATGGTGAATTTTTCTTTTTCTCATATATCAAATCCGTAAAAAATACGAAATAAGCCTCCTCGTAAATAAAAATCATAGATGAAATGTATTATACCACATTCGAAAGAAAATTTCAACCAAATATACCGAATTTCTTGACAAATATTATGATTAGTGTTATCATTTAAGTACATATCTGAACGAATTAAAATTTTTAGTCATTAAATATCCGAAAGGAATGGTTAATAAACAATGAAATGTCCATTTTGCAGCTTTGAGGATACAAAGGTAATCGACTCACGACCTGCTGAGGGTAAAAAACGCCGCAGACGTGAATGTACAAACTGCGGCAAACGTTTTACAACATATGAATCCATTGAAATGCCAATGCTTTTTGTAGTTAAAAAGGACAACACACTTGAAATTTTCGACAGAAATAAGCTTATCTTAGGGCTTACAAACGCAGTTACAAAGCGTCCCGTAAGCGTTGATACAATTAATAGAATTGTTGACAACATCGAGGGCTACTATGCAAATAATCTCACTACACAGGTTTCAACTTCAAAAATCGGCGACATGGTTTTGACAGCTTTAAAGGACATTGACCAAGTTGCATACGTGCGTTTTGCATCTGTTTATAAGGATTTTGGCGATGTTAACAGCTTTATAAATATCATTTCAGAGCTAAGAGAAGAAAACTAATTGATTTATGAAAGTAAGTGTATTTTATACACTATTAGCAGGTTTTAAATGCAGTATCGTATAAACAATAAAAATGGTGATAAATTATCTGTGTTGGGCTTTGGCTGTATGCGTTTTCCGCAAAAGCTAGGTCGAATTGATATGGATAAAACCGAACAGATTATCCTTAATGCAGTAAAAGATGGCGTCAATTTTTTCGATACAGCTTTTATTTATAATGGCAGTGAAACAGCACTTGGTATAATAACCGATAAAAATAAAATACGTGATAAAATTTTCATATCAACTAAGCTTCCTGCATATCTATGTAAAAGCTATGCTGACTTTGATAAGTATTTAAATATACAGCTTAGCAGGCTTAAAACAGATTATATAGATTATTATTTTATGCATATGCTGACTAGTATTTCAGACTTTGAAAAGCTTAAAAATCTCGGTATTGAAAAGTGGATAGAAGAAAAAAAGACTGCTGGAATAATCAGAAATGCTGGCTTTTCTTTTCATGGACAAAAGGATGATTTCTTTAAAATTATTGACGCTTATGACTGGAACTTCTGCATGATACAGTATAATTATATGAACACTCACTATCAAGCTGGCACAGAAGGTCTTAAATATGCTGCGTTAAAGGGCTTACCTGTATTTATTATGGAACCTCTGCTCGGCGGAAAGCTTGCAAACGGATTGCCTGAAAAGGCTGTTAAAGTTTTTTCTGATACAAATTCAAAATATACCCCTGCGGCATGGGCTTTGCGTTGGTTATGGAACAAGCCAGAGGTTACGCTTATTCTATCGGGTATGAATGAACAGTCACAGCTTGATGAAAATATTGCACTAGCAACAGAAAGCTATCCTGAAATGCTCACCGAAAGTGAGCTTAAAGCATATGATGAAGTTGCGGATGTTTTCAGTGAGTCATACAAGGTTAAATGCACAGGCTGCGGATATTGTATGCCTTGTCCGAAAAATGTTGATATACCTGCTTGTTTCACAGCATATAACACATCATTCGCAATGTCAAAAAGCAAGGGGCGTTCAATGTATATGACTGGTGCAGCAATTGCATCGCCAAATCAAAAGCTTGCCAGCCAATGTATAAAATGCGGTAAATGTGAAGGTCATTGCCCTCAGAAAATTGCAATTCGCAAAGAACTTGCAGATGTTGAAAAGCGGCTTGAACCCATTTGGTTAAAGGCTGGTGCGTTTTTCTGCCGCATTTTTTTCAAAAGATAACAACTACCTCATATGGCAATTCATCTCGTTCCTTACCACAATATACAGCTTTTGCTGTCAAAAAGCATATAAACATTCTTTTATTTGTTATTTCCTTATTAAATGTAACCAAAAAATCGAATGTTAAGATATCTAAACTTGCATTTGGATGGTTATTGGTATATAATATAATTATGAAATTAAGTAATCCTAGTAAAATGATAGATTTTTAATTTAATTGAACTCTGTAAGGACTAACTGAACTTGTTTTCAAGTCACATTACAGAATAAAATAGGTGAAGAATAAGCATAATTATTAAAAGGAGTTATCAAATGGATAATACAGTTTTAATTGTTGATGACGGGAAAGAAAATGTTGACGGTTTGCGTGCTATTCTTGAAAATGAATACAATGTAATGGTTGCACTTTCCGGTGAAAAGGCTCTTGAGCTTATGAGTAAAAATAAGCCTGACTGCGTGTTGCTTGATGTACTCATGCCTGGTCTTGGTGGTTTTGATGTTATCACAAAAATGAAAGATACAAAGGGTCTTGAAAACATCCCTGTTATTTTTATCACGGGTGCTACTGACTCATTCAATGAAACTACTGGTTTAAAAATGGGTGCGGTTGACTATATTTTCAAGCCATATGACCCTGATATTGTAAAGATAAAGGTTAAAAATCACATTTCAAATAAAATGAATCGTGATAACCTTGAAAAGCTTGTTGAAATTCGAACTAGAGAGCTTTCTCATTCAAGAAGAGCTGTTATTGTTGGTATGTCACTGCTTGCAGAGGGACGTGATAATGGTACTGGTGAGCATATCAAACGTATGCAGAAGTACACTGAAATCCTTGCAAGCTATATTCACAAGCATTATCCTCACATTCTTTCCACTGAAATAATGAGAGAAACAATCCTTTATTCACCATTGCATGACATTGGCAAGGTTTGTGTTCCTGATAATATTCTGCTTAAAAAGGGCAGGCTGACTGAGGAAGAATTTGAGCTTATCAAAACTCATACCACTTTTGGTACAGAAGTTTTGCGTAAAACTGAGCATCTTATCACTTCAAGCACACAAACACTTAAAACAGCTATTGAAATATGCGAGTCACATCATGAAAAATATAATGGAACTGGTTATCCAAACAAGCTAAAGGGTGAGCAGATTCCAATATCTGCACGAATTGTTGCACTTGCCGATGTTTATGATGCCTTGACAAGCGTTCGTGAATATAAAGCTGCATTCACTCATGAAGAAGCGTGCCATATAATTCTTGTTGGTGACGGCAGAACAATGCCTAGCCACTTTGCACCTGAAGTTCTTGAAGCATTTCAAGCTATGGACAGTGAATTCAGGAGAGTTATGGAGAGTTATACAAATAAATTTTCTGTACCTGTTACCGCTGAATAATTTTTTGAATTCTAACAAATTTAATAAATCTGCCACCGGGTAGAATGGTATATCGTAATTGAATGCCGAAGTCTTGTTTCATTAGGTCTATGAAGAAACAAGTACTTCGGCATTTTTTGATTTTTTATATAGGATGGATTGAAAGATGGAAAGAGTAAAAAAGGAATTTGCGAGATATGTAAGCGTTAACATTGCCGGCATGATTGGGCTATCGGTGTATATTCTTGCCGACACATTTTATGTTTCAAAAGCACTCGGAATTAATGGTCTGGCGGCACTAAATTTTGCAGTGCCGATTTACTCGCTGATTAACGCCACTGGTTTAATGCTTGGTATTGGTGGCGGCAGTAACTATTCGTTTTATATGGGGTCAAACGAAAAAGAAAAAGCAAACAAAGCGTTTACAACATCTGTGTTTTTAGGTCTTATATTAGGACTTATGTTTTTACTTGCAGGTATTTTTCTGCCATATAAAATAGCATCATTACTGGGTGCAGATGGCTATGTGCAGCAACTTTCGGGTGAATATATGCGTGTGATTTTATGCTTTGCACCTGCATTCATCTTAAATAATGTACTGATTGCCTTTGTCAGAAATGATAAAGCACCGTCACTTTCAATGCTTGCCATGATTTTAGGCAGCTTATCAAACATTATACTTGACTATGTTTTCATGTTTCCGCTTAAGATGGGTATGCTTGGTGCTGCTGTTGCAACTGGTATTGCACCTCTAATCAGCATAGCTGTGCTGTCGTTACATATAATAAAGCACAAAAACAATTTCCATATAATAACGTATGGTGACAGCACTCTCTTTATTAAAAAAATATGCCGCTTAGGTGCATCGTCATTTATAACGGAGCTTGCCTCAGCAGTTACTATGATTGTTTTCAACCTTATTATCATAAATGTTGGCGGCGAGGTATGCGTTGCTGCATATGGAATTATCGCTAACATAGCACTCGTTGTAATCGCCATTTTTACAGGAATTGCGCAGGGTATACAGCCGATTATAAGTACTGCATTTGCACAAAACGACAGGCATACTATATCAAAAACTGTTAAATACGGCGCTGTAACTGCACTAATCGGAAGTGTGCTGATATACCTTCTATCATGTGCTTTTTCAGGACAGCTTGTATCAATTTTCAACAGCGAAAACAGTGTCTTGCTTATGAATGTTTCAAAGCAGGGTATATATATTTACTTCATTGGATTTTTCTTTGCAGGTCTTAATATTGTTATGATATCGCATCTTAATTCGACTGGTAAAACCAATATATCATTTCTCATGTCAATTTTGCGAGGTGTTGTGATTATTGTACCAGTTTCATTGATTATGTCTAGGCTGTTTGGCATGAATGGTGTTTGGTGTTCATTTGTAATTACTGAAATGCTGACACTTTGTTTTTGTATTTTTAGAAAAAAGATTGATGTTGTTAAATGACATTAATATGCTAAACATAGATGTTCCACAATAAATATCCCATGAAACTTGATATACTCATCTTATACTAATCCTAAAGCGTGGTGTTTGTTCATTCATCAAATATCCTAAAAACCATCTATACGCTATATTCATTTTTACTTCTTCTGTTTTTCTTAGTGATGGTATTCCGTATATATGCTGTATTATTACCATCTTGAATAATATTACTGGGTCGATACTTGGTCTTCCATTATCTTCACAGAACTCATATATCTTATCGAAATCTATTGCATTTTCTATTTTTCTTAGTAAATGCTCTGCTGGCACAAGGTCTTCTATGTTGAATAATTCGTATTGTTCTCTATCTTTTTTATTCTTTACTACCATCTTTATCACCCTATATCATTACCACATAAATGCAAAAAAGACCAGCGAAAGCTGGTCTTTTTTGACAGACTGAGGGTTGCTGTATGAAAATTCTCATGCAGCAACCCTGTTTTTTTATTATACAGTATACTTACAGCTTAAATTGCTAAATTCGTTATACTCTCCATTCGAATTCTGTGAATAGAAACCAAGCACAACACCAGTAAAGCCCATTGCAACCTCAGATGAAAGATATCTTGAAATTCCATATCCGAGCTGCACTTCATCGCCATTATCAATCACATTAAATGTATATCCAAATGCGTTTGATGTGATTTTCAATGTGGCTGTATTTGATGAAAGCTTAACCTTACCAGCAATATGGTTAATATTCCCGATATTCAATTCCACAACAGCATAATTACCGTCATCGTCCTTGAGCGCATAAATATCATAATGATGCTCCTGATCCATATAAACCGTAACTCCAGCCTCACCGCCTGCAATTTTTACATCACAAGTAAGCTCCATATCAAATTCTTTTTGGTGCAGACAAATAAATGTCGGTGACTTTGGCTCATCAATAGTAACTTCAGTACCCCTTAGCTTAATGCTGTCCTCGCCAAGAATATAATCCTCTGCATTATAATTACGCAAATACTGCCAGTCAGGATTGTTCGCAATATCTTTAAATGTATACTCAAGAATAAACTTCTGTATGACATCATCTGAAATTCTGTCAGTTTCAACAGTTGCAGTTGTAGTACCGTCGTCGCCGACAGTAAACCAACCATCATCATCAAACTGAACTGGCATTAAGAAAACCTCACGTCCTAGGTGATGATAAGTAAGCCACCTGTCAATCTGTCTGAAACCAAGGTGATACATCCACCAGTTTCCGCTTGTATCCTGAATTAAATCAGCATGTCCGACAGCCTGAACAGAATATCCACCCTTATTACGATTTGTAAGCACAGGATTTTTCGCATATGGAGTATATGGTCCATCAATAATCTTACTTCTCGCATATGTTACCATATGACCATATTCAGTGCCGCCCTCTGCAAGCATGAGATAATAATACTCACCAATTTTATAAAGATGTGGGCTTTCAGGATAACGTCCGCCTGTTCCACGCCACAAAACATTACCCTCGCTAAGTTTTTCACCTGTCTTAATGTCAATTTCACATTGCAAAATCGCACTGTCAGCACCATTGCTCATGAAATATGCTTTGCCATTTTCGAAATAAAGCGATGGGTCAATACCCTCTTGGTCAATATAAATAGGATCAGACCACTCACCATGAATATCATCAGTCCAAACAAAGAAATTGCCGCCTGTTGTTGTATTAGTGGTAGTCATGTAAAAATGACCATCGTTATATCTGATAGTTGGTGCGAAAATACCGCCGGAGCTTGTTGCTGTTTCAAGCGGCAGCTGTGACTTTCTTGTCAGACAATAACCAATTTGTGTCCAGTTGATAAGGTCATCGCTTTCAAAAAGCGGAACTCCAGGAAAATACTGAAAGGAACTGCAAACCATATAATATTTGTTATCAACTCTGCATACGCTTGGGTCAGGATAATAACCAGTAACAATAGGATTTCTAAATTTCATGTCCATTTCTCCGTTCAAATAAAACTTTACATTGATTATACCACCCTCAAGCACACCTTGTCAATAGTTTTATGTAATCGTTTTACTTCTTTTAAAATCTACCACATCTGAACAGGATGCATTTTTTCAAAAGCCTTATAACAATCTATATTATTGTTATCAATACCTGCTCGAAACAGCATATATATATATATATATCAGTCTTTAAAAAAACCCCTAATTTCACAAGAAATTGGGGGTTGATTTTGTAAGTGCAAAGCTTTTCGCATAAAATGCTCAATAGCCTTGCACTAGAACAATTCAAGAACACCTACAAAGCAAGCTTTTACGGCGTTTTAATATATCCCTGCGTGCATTTACGCACGACGGCAATGTAATTAGGAATTAGTATTATAATCAATTATCAAGCGTGCCATTTCCCATTATATTAATAATGTCATCTTCGGTTGGCATAGCAGGAATAGCTCCATCCTTAGCAGAACTCAATGCACCGCAGGCATTGGCATACATAGCATATTCCTTTAGCTCGTCCATTTCAATTTCGTCGATTGGCTTGTTGCACTTAACAATTTTTGATAAAAACGCACCAAGGAAACTATCACCCGCACCAAGTGTGCTGACAGTATCAACCTTATAAGTAGGAAATCTTTCAATACCAAACTTTGTTGCAATAATACATCCCTTTGCACCCTGTGTGATACAGACAATCTTAACGCCGTCCTTCAAAAGCTTTGCAACAGCAGGAATAAGGTTTCCGCTGTCAGTTATAATTTGCAGCTCAAGCTCTGATACCTTAATAATATCAACATATCTAAGAACACTTCTCATTGCCTGAACAGCAGCACTTTTTGACTTCCACAAATGCTCACGCCAGTTAGGGTCATAGGAAATGATTTTACCATTCTGTTTAGCATATTCAACTGCATTAATCACAGCCGACTTAGATGGCTCAGAGGTCAGCAGTAATGCACCAAAATGAACAAGCTTGCAGTTATCAATAAGCGGCAGTTTAATCTCCTTAAAATTCAAGTTCAAATCAGCGCTGTTATTTCTATAAAAAACAAACTCACGCTCATTATCCTCATTGCTGCGGACAAAAGCAAGTGTTGTTGCAAACTCCTTATCAACAATCAATCCATCAGTGTTAACCTTGTTGTCTTTAAGTGTTTTTTTCAAATATTCACCAAACATATCCTTACCGATTTTACCAATAAAGCCAGTTGGAATTCCAAGTCTTGATGCCATAACTGCAACGTTTGCAGGAGCACCACCTGGATTTTGCTTAAATAAAACATCGCCGTTTTCATTTTTTTGTTCTGTGAAATCAACAAGCATTTCACCAATAGAAATTATGCTTGGCATCGTTTTCATTTTATGTCCACCCTTTCTATATAGTGTGTTAATTTAAAACACTTAGTGTTATAAATTAACACACTATATCACCCACATTTTCAATACCCATTCCTTTAATTATAACACATATATATTATTTTTCAAGCAATTTAATAAATTTAACAAAAAATAAGTATTAAAACATCACAATATATAAAAAATGCCCATGCAAAAGCATGAGCATTAAGTATATTAATAGAATTTGCCACGTTTCTTTCTAGCTGATATAACCACGATTACAACCACCACCACTACAACAATAGCAACAACTGCAATAATCAAACCGATTGGCAGATCTTCCTCAGTTGTAGTCTGAATTATGTTTGGGTTATCAGTAGCAGCAGTAGTAACAGCAGGCTCGTCAGCAGCATCTGGTTCTGTAATTTTTTCAGTAGTTGCCTTTGTAGTAACAGTTGTTACAGCAGGCGGCACTTTACAGTTAGTTGCAACTGCCTTTGTTACAAGCATCGGAGTACCTGTATCACCAAAGCATAAAGTATCAACTCCCGATAAATCATCCAAGCCATACACTGCAATCATATCCTCATAGCTGAATGATGCTGATGTTTCATCAAATTCAAATGGTGCAATCTTTGCCCATATCTGAGGGTTGGCAGTTGTATAGTTCTGAAGTATAAGCTCAATCGGACCCAAAGCTATTGTCGATGTACCATCAAGCTCAAATTCAACAGTAATGATAGTATCCTCAGTAAATCTTGAACAATTGAACTCGTTCTGCCCAAAACTAATTGACTGCCCCCATGAGCTAGTCATTTTTGCTTTACTCACATTAAATTCGTAATCTTCAACTTCATCATCTGCAAAAGCAGTAAATGAACAGCAAAGCATCAAAAGCATTGCCGCAGCAATAGAAAAAATATTCTTTTTCAAACTCTTCACAACAAAATCCCCTTTGTTATATTTTAATCAAAACACAATATTATTTTATAACAATTTGTCATAAAAGTCAATGTTTGTTATCATAATTTATCAACCTGACTAAAGATATAAAATTATTATACGTTTACTTTACCACATTTGACAAAACCAAATATACATTAGCCATTTATTAACATAAACCATATATTTAAACTCCTAATATTTTAACATTTTCAGTAAACACTAATATTAAAATTTAAGGAAGGACTATAAAAGTATGAACAGTAAGCAAACCATTTTAAACGAGTTAAACAGCCGAATTGAAAGACTCAACAAGCATTATGACGATGAGAAAAACACAAACAATAACCCTCAGCACGAAATGTATGCCGCACAATCAAAGCTGTTAAATTCTGCATTAGCAAATGAACTTCGAAGTATCAGTGAATTTGTTGAACAGAACTGCACTGATTAAAGTAATAAACCCATCTTCATTTATGTGGATGGGTTTTTATTTTATTGTTCAAATTCAAATAAATTTATTCATCTGAATCTTTAATAGGATCATTTTTATAACCCCATCCATCAATTCCAGCACGGCGCATAGCACCAAAAAGTCTGTCTGAAAAACCCTTGTCAAGCTTATCACGCTCACGCAAGAAATCCTTAGTTGTTTCTCTTGAGGTATGTCCGTCAGCAGGACATTTTGACTTAACAACAGGAAGTTCATTACGTGTCGCAGTGCTTTTAACAATCCTTTCGGGAGCAAAAACAAGCGGACGTATCATAGTCAAATCCTTGCGTGAAAGATAGCTTTTAGGAGCAAAGCAGCCAAGTCTGCCCTCATTAAAAAGGTTCATCACAAATGTTTCAACAACATCCTCATAATTATGTCCCAGTGCAATTTTGTTGCATCCATTAGCCTTAGCAGCATCATGCAAAGCACCTCTGCGCATTCTCGCACAAAGTGAACAGGGATTAGTTTCTTTGCGTATATCAAAAACAATTTCAGCAATATGTGTTGGAATAACGATATATTCAACGCCAATATCGTCACACATTTTCTTTACAGCAGAGTAATCTCCTGGCTCACCATTAAAACAAGGGTCAAGCGTTAAACCAATAACATCATACTCAATCCCAATAAAACGCTTTAGCATAACCAAGCCTTTGAGCATAACAAGACTATCCTTACCGCCGGAAACACCAACAGCTATTCTGTCACCATCCTGAATTAAATCAAATTCTTGAATGGCTTTTCTCATATAACCTAAAATCTTCTGCATAATTTATATCAACCTTCCTATATGAAAAGAATAATTGCGAAAAAACGGTCAGCCACATAGGGCTGACCCTACAAATTTTCTATGAAAAATATATTTTTCGAGGATTAATTGTAGGGTTGACCCTGTGTAGTAAACCGATTTGAATTTTATATAACATTTATTATTTCAACAATGTTCCATGTGATAAAGCGGTCAAATATGCATTGATAAATCCATCAAGGTCGCCGTCCATAACAGCACCGATATTACCATTTTCGAAGTTAGTACGGTGGTCTTTTGCAAGTGTATATGGCATGAAAACATAAGAACGGATTTGCGCACCCCATGCAATTTCTTTCTGTACACCCTTGATATCCTCAATCTTTTCTAAGTGTTCACGCTCTTTAATTTCAGCAAGCTTTGATATTAGCATTTTCATCGCAAAATCACGATTCTGATACTGACTTCGCTGTGTCTGACAGAAAACCACAATACCTGTTGGGATATGGTGAAGTCTAACAGCAGATGAAGTCTTATTAACCTTTTGTCCGCCAGCACCACTTGAACGGCAAGCAGTCATTTCAATATCCTCATCTGGAATTTCAATTTTGGAATCATTTGCATCAAGTTCCGGCATAACCTCTAAGGATGCGAATGAAGTATGACGGCGTCCTGAGCTGTCAAAAGGAGATACACGAACAAGACGGTGTACACCTGTTTCAGACTTAAGGAAACCATAAGCATTAAGACCCTCAACAAGAATTGATGCAGACTTCATACCAGCCTCATCACCATCAAGATAATCAAGAGTAGTAACATTAAAGCCGTGTCTTTCACCCCAGCGGTTATACATACGGAAAAGCATATCAGCCCAGTCCTGAGCCTCAGTTCCGCCTGCTCCTGCATGGAAAGTAAGGATAGCGTTTTTGCTGTCATACTCACCAGTAAGTAAAGTAGTAAGCTTCATTGCCTCAAGCTGTGACTTGAATAAATCAGCATCAGCCTTGATATCATCAGCAGCTTCTTCGCTGTCACTTTCTTCCTGTGTAAGTTCAATCATAGTAATAGTATCTTCAAGCAGATTATTAAGCTTAGTGTAACCCTCAATAGTTGCCTCATTATGTTTAATCTGCTGCATAATCTTTTGTGAATTTTCGAGGTCATCCCAGAAACCATCCTGTCCTGAAAGCTCCTGCAATTCAGCAACTTCTTTGATTGCTTTATCAATATTAAGGATGTTATGAAGTTCTTTCATATCCTTGCGGTAACCTTCTAGCTCAACAATTAATTCATCTAATAATAGCATTTAAAATAATTCCTTTCAAAATAAAATAGGTGTGTTTAATATATTAAAATAAACAGCCTATTTATCGTTCTTTCTGCAGGATACAAGGATTTTTCTGCATCATTAAAAGCAGTTCACGCAGGGTTTTGCAAGCAACAGCAGTTGAAACACCGCTTGCATCATAAGGAGGCGAAAGCTCATTCATATCAAAGCCGACAATATTAATGTCAGTCATTTTAAGTATACATTCAAGCAGTTCAAGAAAAGAACAGCCACCAGCCTCAGGAGTACCAGTGCCGGCAAAAATCGATGGGTCAAGAACATCCATATCAATTGTAAGGTACACATTTTTACCCTTCAGCTCTGCTAACCCCTCATCAAAACGGTTAAGATTAAGCGGATACATTTTAGTATGCTCTTTAGCAAACTGAAATTCAGCACGTTCACCGGAACGAATACCAAACTGATAAATGTGCATATCACCAACAAGCTCATAACATCTTCTCATAACACAAGCATGAGAATTTTTCACACCAAGATAATCATCACGCAAATCAGCATGAGCATCAAACTGAATAATATAAAGGTCGTCATATTTTTCTTTAACAGCACGAGCAGCACCAAGTGTAACAAGGTGCTCACCGCCAAGCATACAAGGAATTTTATTATCTGTAAGGATTTCCTTTGTCATGGCATAAATATCATCAATTGCTTTTTCGGATGAACCCATGCAAAGCTCAAGGTCACCTGCATCATAAATATTATAATCAGTCAAATCCATGTCCTGATAAGGCGAGTAAGTTTCAATACCATAGCTTTCGGAGCGTATAGCCTTACTGCCAAAGCGTGTACCTGGGCGATAAGAAGTAGTGCTGTCAAAAGGCGCACCGAAAATAACTATATCCGATTTATCGTAAGGTGCATCACAGCCTATAAAAGCATTTCTTTCCATCTGCATATATTATATTTCCTTTCAATCGTAATAAACATATATAGAATAAGAATATTTCATAACATCAAAAAGAGCATACATAAAGTATGCTCCACATTAACTTATTATACCTTAAATGAGTTAAAATGTCAATAGTTATATTGATATTTTGAAACTAATCCAGTTGGTATTACAAAAACAATGCTGTATAATGTCAAATAAGAGCATACTAAAGTCTGTGTTTCAATCAGTTACTTTAACAGCTTTACTGATAAACAACATAAAAAGAAAAAAGTAATCACCCCACATTCCAACTTGTGACGATTACTTTTTTATTGTCATAACAGTAGCAACCGCCTAAATGGTATGCTATTTTCTAATTATATTAGAACCCAATCCAATAAAATTGTCAAGCATGTTTATTTATTCGCAACGAGCAATTTCTGCACATAATTAGGCAGCGCAAAGCAGCCTCTGTGAAGTTCGGTATTATAATAAGCAGTAGAAATTCCGAGGTCATTCCAGTTTTCAATATCAGTATTAAGTGGGTCAATAGATTTAGATGCAAAACCAAAAAGCCAGTGTCCGCTTGGATATGTCGGAATATGCACCTGATACACACGACACACCTCAAAAACCTCATGAATACGCTTGTGTGCACGCTGCATAGCTTTAGCATCCTCACTATAATATGGGCTTTCATGCTGATTAACAAGAATACCGTTATCGGACAAAGCCTTGTAGCAGTTGCCATAAAACTCACTTGTAAACAACCCCTCGCCAGGACCAAACGGGTCTGTGCTGTCAACAATAATAAGGTCATATGAGTTTTCAGTTTTTCTGACAAAGCGCAGACCATCCTCATAATAAATATGAACACGAGGGTCATCAAGCCTGCATGCTGTCTGAATAAGATATTCCTTTGAAACAGCAACGACACGCTCATCAATCTCAACCATATCAATGCGTTCAATATTTTTATAACGAGTAAGTTCTCTGACAGTTCCGCCGTCGCCAGCACCAATTACGAGGACATTTTTTATGTCAGGATTTGAAGCCATCGCAACATGAGTAATCATTTCATGATAAATAAATTCATCCTTTTCAGTGAGCATCATGAAACCATCAAGTGTTAGAAATCGACCGAATTCCTTACTTTCAAAAACATCAATACGCTGAAACTCACTCTGCTCAGTATAAAGCTGTTTATCAACACGGATAGACATTTTAACATCAGGCGTATGCATTTCCGAAAACCAAAACTCCATAATAGCATCCTCCATATAATAAATTTAATCCGCCATAACCTTAATTCGTTCAATATTCATATCCTCAGTACCAGTCAAAGAACATCCCTTTTCCTTTGAATACTCAATATAATCAAGGATTTCATCGGTAATAAGCTCGCCAGGAGCAAGTATCGGAATACCAGGAGGATAGCACATAACAAACTCACTGGAAATTCGTCCTGCACTCTCACGAATTGGCATTGATATCTGCACACCATAAAAAGCCTGCTGAGGTGACATCATAACCTTTGGATTGATATACTCATAAGAAAGCATACCAGTCTTATCTTTTGAAAAACGTCTTTTTATCTCAGCAAGTGCCGACACAAGACGCTCAATGTCTTTCCATTTGTCACCAACAGATATATATGCTAAAATATTTCCAATATCACCAAATTCAATCTGAATATCAAAATTATCACGAAGCCTGTCATAAACCTCAATACCTGCAAGCCCAATATCACGAGTATGCACAGACAGCTTTGTCATATCAAAAGCATAAAAATCATCACCATTGCAAAGTTCATCAGCAAAAGCATAATATCCGCCGATTTTTGCAATTTCCTCACGAGCATATGCGGCATTTTCCACGACAGTCTTAACTATCTTTTTGCCATTGCAGGCTAAATTTCGTCTTGATATATCTAAGGATGAAAGCAACAAGTATGAACCACTTGTAGTCTGTGTAAGATTAATAACCGCACGAACATGACCCTCTGTAACTCTAGCATTTTTTCCAACAAGTAAAAAACTGCTTTGAGTAAGAGAGCCACCCGACTTATGCATCGACACAGCCGCTAAGTCAGCACCAGCTTCCATAGCGGAAATCGGCATGTCATCACCGAAATAAAAATGTGTACCATGAGCCTCGTCAACCAAACACGCCATACCCTTATCATGAGCAAGCTCGACGATACGTTTTAGGTCGGAGCAAACACCATAATAAGTGGGATTATTTACAAAAACAGCCTTAGCATCAGGATTTTCATATATAGCACGTTCTACATCAGCAACACTCATTCCAAGAGGTATGCCAAGTTTTTCATTAACTCCAGGGTTAACATAAACAGGCACAGCGCCACTTAAAATAAGCGAGTTAATAGCACTTCTATGCACATTTCTAGGCATGATAATTTTATCTCCAGCTTTAAGCACAGACAAAATCATAGACTGCACAGCGGATGTTGTACCGCCAACCATAAAAAAGCAGTATTCAGCCTTAAAAGCCTGCGCCGCTAGCTGTTCAGCATCCTTAATAACAGAAACAGGATGACACAAATTATCAAGCGGTTTCATGGAATTAACATCAACGCTCATGCATTGCTTTCCAAGAAAATCGGTTAAAGGGACATTCCCCTTGCCGTGCTTATGCCCAGGCACATCAAACGGCACAATTCTAGCATCCTTATATAATTCCAAAGCCTCATAAATTGGCGCATTTTCCTGTGTAAGCCTATCATTATCCTGCTCATTTTCAAGCATAATCATCATCCTTTACAAACGGAATAATTTATCGCCCCTACAATACAACAGCGTAATGACGTGTTTTTTAATGTAGGGGCGATGCGTCGCAACGTTGTGTTCGCCCGTTAGTTCATCAGGTAACACATAAAATTCATCAATATATATTCATGCCGCTGAAAATTTCAATCATCTCTTTACGCAAAGAGTCATTAATTTCAAGCCTATGTTTAGGTGCAAGCTCATAGGTATCAGTATTAAACAGATAATTCTGTAAAAATATTTCCTTAATCATCATTTTGGTATGGAAAATATTCGACTGATAAACATTAACATCAACAGCATCATATCTCTCAAGTGTTTCGCCGGAAATATAATTTTGAATTGAAGTAATATCATGGTCCATAAAAAGCTTTTTACCATGCTCATCACGGGTAAAACCTCTAACCTTGTAATCAATCGTGATTATATCAGAATCAAAGCTGCTGATAAGGTAATCAAGCGACTTAAGCGGTGTAATCTGACCGCAGGTAGCAACATCAATATCAACCCTGAAAGTAGTTATAGGCTTGTCAGGATGAAATTCGGGATAGGTATGCACAGTCAAGTGGCTCTTGTCAAGATGACCAGCAATCCCCTCGCTGCATGGATGACGCATATTACAAGACTCATCAATTTCAGAGTCAGGAAGATATTCCTCAGAAATCAGGACAGTAGCTGACGCACCCTGCGGCTCATAATCCTGCTTGGAAATATTCAATACATGAGCACCAATCATTTCAGTAACATCACAAAGAATTTTTGTCAGACGGTCAGAGTTATACTGCTCGTCAATGTATTTAATATAATCCTGCTGTTCCCTCGCACTCTTTGCATAACAAATATCATAAATATTAAAGCTAAGGGATTTCGTTAGATTATTAAAGCCGTAAAGCTTAATTTTTTCGTTCAACCCTATCCTCACGTTCCTTTCAGAATAAAAGTATATTAACCTTTATTTTTATATATAGTATATTGTGTTAAATCAACAAAGCATATACAAATGAATAATACGCTAATTTCGCCAAAATGTCAATAGTTTTTCGTAAATTTAATTGCAAATTTATTGTGATATTAAATAGACGACCCCAAAGTTACGCAGGTACGTAACCTTGGGGTGTAATTATTAAACAGGAAATTTATTCCCTCAAAGTATCATAATACTCACCCGTACGTAAATTCAAAACATAAATATGCTTTTTATTAATTTTAGGCAGATAAATACTATGAACAGTATCACCATTTCCATCTGTGATAAAAAGCGTTTCACCATTTTTCAGATTAAAACCTAAAGCAAAACCGCCAAGAGCATCACTGGATGTATAATTCTTGCAATAAAGGTTAAGGGTATCACCCGAATGAAGTGTAAAATCAGCAAGTGACTGCTTATACAAATTATCAGGGTCATCGGAAATATAGAACTTTTTAAGGTTTAAATCGGACTGATAAGGGTTGTAAATCTGAACATAGTCCATATCGCCCTCATAATCAATCAGCGTTACAAGCGGATAAATCCCCTCTGCTTGTATGGTAACAAGTTCTATATCAATTTTTTCATTAGCAGCATTATTTTTCGTAAGAACAACCGATTGTTCATTCACAGCCTTGCCATTAATAAGCCAGTGAGAAAATTCATAACCAACCTCAATCTGAGCCGATAAAGTTACATTATTAATGTCATAATAAAAGCCGCTGAAATCCTTTGAATTATCATCTATCAAACATGAGTTAACCTTAATATCAGCATTTTCATTCTTCTTAACATTTACAGTATAACCAACATTTTCGATTTCGAGATAATCAACAATTTGCTTTTTAATTTGGCTCGGACGAAGTCTGCCAAATCTGATAATTTTATCAACTTCCTCATTTGCACGATTAATATTAGACCATGAATTTTTAAGCTGAGCACCGCCATACTTAAAATTATAAGCAACCTCCTTGTAACGCAAAGCTTCTCTTGCATGAACTGTACTGGAAACATTGTCAGGTGAATATTGATAATTAATCAAATCACAGAAAATTCTGATAAACTGCTCCTTAACATCATCACGAGCAAGCAGTGCACAAAGCAAATCGGAACGCTTATTTTCATCGTGTCCATACTTACCCAAAATAATACCAAGTGATTTTTCTGATGGACTGCAATCATAAAGCCCCAAGCCAAAATCGGTATCATATAAAAGCCAGCGCCACTTGCCATCAGCAGTATTATTCTGATATGGTGACAACGAGGTATCACCATAATATTTATAAACCTTATAATTACCGCTAGGCCAGTCGCCGTTTGCAACATAAGTCTGAACAGCATAATAGGTCAGGAAATTCTCGACATCAACTAGCTTGCAAAATTCATTATAAACGCTGTCATCACTAAAATCCTTATTAGAATATTCCTGATATAATCCGTTGTAATTCTCAATAGCAGATTCAACAAACGGATCTACTTCATCGTTCATTTTATAGTGCTCACCGCCGCTAAGAATAGCCCACTCGCCATCCTTAATACCGTTCATATCATCAAGATAATTGTCATCATAAACCTGCTTAACCCAGACAAAACCATAATATTCACCATTAAGGAATACAGCCGCAGCTCTAGCTCCCTGAGTATCCTGTAAGGTAGTTAAACCCGCCATATCCTGAATTGTTTCGTCACGCAAAAAAGCAAAAGGATTGTCATTAGCATTATTACGCAGAACAATGCGCTTGTATTTCGTTATTGAAATACCATTTAAGTCAGTGGCATCAGGGAAAAAGTCATAATCAAAAGTGCTTTTTTTCTCGTCATATTCACTTCTCGCATAAAGCTTGATGGATTTCTGTTCCATTGCTCTGGACCAGCCGCCAAACGTTCTCATACCTGCATTTTGCGACAAAAGCACATTTCCGTCCGTATCAAAAAGCTCAACATAAACAGGACGCTCCGACTCAGTTCCACGAATGTTATAATTAGCAGGCGCAGGCGGGTCAGGATTATAATCACCTGTTTCCTTTTTATAATCATCACGCAGCTTGCCCTCAACAAAGATACCATAATCATAATCATAAAGATTATATGGGTCGGTCGAAAGTGAGAAAACCAAAACATCAAAACGCTCATCAATTTTTTCGCTGATAAGATATGTATGTGTAAAAATATCTGTATAAGTGCCATCGGACAACTTTCCGCAGGCTTTAACAGTATATCCCTTAACTTTTCCAGAGGTCGAAGATTTTTTCAGAGTAACAGGTTCATCATAAATCTTAGCTTCATCAGATGTCGGCAATGAACCGTCAATAGTATAATAAATCTCATTGACATCATTATTTCCAGTAGTTATTTCAAGATTAATGGTATCATTATAAAAATAACTTTCTTCGGAAAAATTTATATCCTTGCCATTTTTTTTATTTTTACTGATATTTTTTTCTGTATCTTTGTTTGTTTTCTCGCTGTCTGTTACAGCCATAACAGGAACATCAGCACTATCAGTGTCTGTATTTTCATCGTCAATGAAAATTGCCTCAGGCATTCCAAGTCTGTTTTCGGTTAATGTCATAACAATAAAAACTGCAGCAAGCAAAACAACAAGTGTGCCAATCATGGCAAGTTTAAATTTCAGTGTATGCATTTAATAAATATACCTCCACTCATAAAGGGTGTCGTGTTAGTCACCAACATATTCCATCAAAACAGCATTCTGCACGCCATCTAATTTTTGTAGATAGTTAACTATTTCAGTGTCAATTCCTTTTATTTTTACAGCAACAGTAAGCTCTGTTGTTTCGCCATAGCAAACGGCACTTTTAAGCTTAGCTTTAAAAGGCTTTATAGCTTTCATAACTTCAACTCTAGCACCCTCAGTATACTTCACAACGAGTAAAAAAGTTTTTCCTCCTGCGCTAATAATAGTAAGCAGAAGATATACGATAAGAACGAAAATAGTACCGATTAAAGCAAGCGGATAAAGTCCTGCGCCGCTTGTAAGTCCAGCCGCAATGGAAAGAAACAGAAAGCCAATATCAAGCGGGTCTTTAACTGCGGCACGAAAACGCACTATCGATAAAGCACCAACCATACCTAAGGAAAGCACAATATTAGCTGAAATAGTCATGATAATAAATGATGTCACCATGCAAGTAATAACATTTAAAATATTAAAGCTCTCGCTGTAAACAGCACCACGGTAAAAATTTCTATAAACTATGTAAACAAGCAAACCGCATATTAATGCAGTGCACATACAAGCAGCAATATGCGATGGTGTTAATCTTCCCACCAAGCTTGCCTGATCAATGCTGTCTCTTAATTCCTGTACAATTCCGTTCATAATATAAAAATCTCCTTTTTGTATTGTACACAACATATTTGTGCACTATTAATATCTAATTGACTTATTAACATTTCTGCATAAACAATATTTTGAAATTGAAATCGGCACACCAGTAAAAGACGGCACTATATCCCTTATAAAAGTGGGTAAATAATCGTCATATTTAATTTCAAGAATAACACTGTTATTCATATAAACAGGCAATGTTAATTCCGAATTTTTATCATCAAAAAACATATCGAAGCTTTTCAAACCACCAGCATGAAGCTCCTTATCAAAGGTAATACGCACATTTGAAACAGGATATGTAAAAGCATCCCTGTGATAATCAACAATAACAGCACTTCTAAGTCCCTGACGCCTGCAATCGACATAAAACTCATCACAAACGCTTTCAGGTCGATTTAAAATAACATCATAATCTCCCTCAATAAGCGACTTGCAGGTTGGTACATCAATCACCGCTGAATTTTTACTGATAAACTGCTTGTGTTTTTCCTTGCATTCAAGAATAATGTAATCAGGATTATTATTATAAGCACGAATACGATATTTTTTTCTGTCATTAATATCATTCATCTTCTCATAATAAACGCTTTCTTTGAAATCATCAAAATAAACACTTCTTATAAAATAGCCATCTGGTCCTGCATTTTTATCGACATCCAGTACAGCGGACACCCTGCTTTTCAGCAAAAGATACTCAGCATAACTGATAAGAATTTTCAATTCATGTCTGCCATGAGGTGCACTCATGCAAACCCTCCCTTCAAAATAATATATTTATGTTAAATACTTATTAAATACACATAAGTCTATTATATACAATTTGAACAGATTTTGCAACCGTTTACAGCACAAAGTTGAATATTATCATCTTAGAAACATCTTGTAATAATAATATACAGTTAATGACATATACTAACGAAACAAAACATGATATGGAGATTAAAAATATGGCACGACAAGGGAATAAAAAAGCAGCATTTTACATAGCCATGGCTATAATAATTCTGCTGTTAATAATAAAACCAGATATGATAATAAATATTCTTTCGAAAACAATACACCTGTTAAGCCCAATTTTTATTGGAATGACGATAGCATTTGTTATGAACAGACCGATATACAGACTTGAAAAAACATATCGTTCAATGTCGAAAAGTGCGAGCAGCAGGCTTGTGACAAATCTTGCAGTTTTCACAGGATATATTCTGTTAATCGGCATTTTAACAGGGATAATATTTATAATAGTACCGCAGATTTTCAAGAGTATAACACTTCTTGTCGGAAGTGTGGATGTTTATTATGATAATTTTATGCGGCATTATAAGGTGCTTGAACGAAAAGACAACCTTGGTATATTAAAAGCAATAACTGATTTTTTGAATACGCTTACTGATAAAATTCCGATATATGTTGAAAAGGCATATGCAAAAACCTTTGATATAATAAGCGGAATAATAAATTTTGTGATAGGCTTCGTGATTTCTATATACATTCTAGTTGACAAGGACCGCATCAAAAAAGCATCATCAGAAATTTTTCGAGCATTCACAACAGCATCAGGATTTGAACGTTCAAAAAGATATTACCGCCTGATATTTGATACATTCTCACGCTTTGTCAGCGGACAAATAATTGAAGGCATAATCTTAGGAATTTTATGTTTTCTAGGAATGAAGCTTTTCCGATTTGAATATGCACTATTAATAAGCTCACTCATAGGAATAACAGCGTTAATTCCAGTAGTCGGTGCATTTATCGGCACAATTCCTGCAGCATTTCTGCTGTTTTTGGCAGACCCAATGAAAGCGGTATGGTTTATCGTATTTATAGTAATCCTGCAGCAGCTCGAGAATAATTTAATCTATCCAAAGGTTGTCGGAAAAAGCCTAGGATTGCCGTCATTATTAGTGCTTATTGCAATTTTAATTGGCGCAGGTGTCGGAGGAGTTTCAGGAATATTGCTTGGAGTACCGCTTGCATCGGTTATGTATGCCGTTATTTGTGATTATGTAAATGTGAAAAACGGTAAAGACAAATGTGAAATCTGGCAGCGTGGTGACGAAGTAATATAGAGCGTGAAGTTAAAAATCCTAAAGTATTTTTAACGGAGCTACGCTCCTTTTTGCAACTACGTTGCAAAAACTTCCTGATAGTAGGTTAAATTTAAAACACTTGAGTGTTTTAAATTTAACCTACTATATAGCATGGGATTATCTATATTTTCTTATTATAATTATATAATATAACAGACATAACATACAATAACATGTTATATATTTGCATGAATATAAAATATTAATTTTGTAGGTATAACATATATGGTGTCCGAAAATAATCATATGTTAATCTTTTTTGTATTAATATAAAAGCGGATGCTATGTATGACGTTCCTGCATAATGTTTTAGAAAATTGTAATATGCAAAACAAAAAGGACTGCCGTTTTTGCGACAGTCCTTAAAATATGTATAAATTAGCCCATTACAGCGATAACTTCATGAGTACCGTCAGTAAATGATGGAAGAACATTGCCATCAATAGCCTTGCCATCAACAGTAATAGACTTGATACCCTTTGAAACATGGTTAGGGTTTTCAATCTTGATGTTGAATGTAGCACCACGATAGAAACGTGATACAGTGTATCCATCCCAAGCAGCAGGGATAGCAGGATCAATCTTAAGACCATCATAGTCAGGAATGATACCAAGGATATACTGTGAAATCGCAACGAAGTTCCAAGCAGCAGTACCAGTCAGCCAGCTGTTCTTAGCTTCACCATGGCGCTTAGCATCCTTACCAGCAATCATCTGAGCATATACATAAGGCTCTGTTCTGTGGATATCAGAAATTTCCTCAAGATAAGCAGGAGCAATCTTTGAATAATATTCAAATGCCATATCGCCACGTCCAATAGCAGCCTCAGCACAGATTATCCATGCATTATTATGGCAGAAAATACCTGCATTTTCTTTATAACCACCCGGATAAGTGGAGATTTCACCATATTGAATGTAGTATTTTGTAAATGCAGGATTATTAAGAACAAGACCATATTTAGTATCAAGATATTTCTTAACGCTGTCCATAGCCTTAACATCAGCACCAGTTTCTTTACCAACACCAGACATTACGCAGAAGCCCTGAGGTTCAATGAAAATTTTGCCTTCT
>JAVBOH010000008.1:0-518982 GCA_031550725.1 Oscillospiraceae bacterium | reverse complement strand
ATCAGGAGCGCGCACTTAAGGATGAAATTGAGGGTGCTGAAAAAAGCCATTGTATTGAAAACTTTCGTCTTGCTGCTGAATATTTAAAAAACGGTAAGTGTGAGGGTGAATTTTATGGTATGGTTTTTCAGGATAGTGATGTTGCTAAGTGGCTTGAGGGTGCTGCTTATTCACTTGCTGAATTTCCTGACAAGGAGCTTGAGGCTCGCTGTGATGAAATTATTGATATTATCGAATCTGCACAGCATGATGATGGTTATTTGAATACATATTTCACTGTTAAATCCCCTGAAAAGCGCTGGACTAATCTTATGGAGGCACATGAGCTTTATTGTGCAGGACACATGATTGAGGCTGCTGTTGCTTATGCTGAATGCACAGGCAAGAATAAACTACTTGATGTTATGTGCAGAATGTCCGACCATATTTATAATCATTTTATTACAGAGGGTGCGGAAGGCTATTCGGGACATCCTGAAATTGAACTTGCACTTATGAGATTATATCGTCATACTGAAAATGAGAAGTATCTTGAACTCGCATCGCATTTTGTTGATGTACGTGGTGTTGACAGCGATTATTTCATTAAGGAACATGAAAAAGCTGGCTGGACTGTCTGGGGAAACAATCCTTATGACAAGGAATATATGCAGGCATCTGCACCTGTTCGTGAACAGGATAAAGCAACAGGACATTCTGTTCGTGCAGTTTATTTGTATACTGCCATGGCTGACCTTGCGCTAAAAAATAATGATGAGTCGCTTAAAAAGGCTTGCGAAACATTGTGGAATAACATCACCGAAAACAGAATGTATATCACAGGTGCAATAGGCTCTGCTTATGAGGGTGAGGCCTTCACAAAGGATTATCATTTGCCTAACGATACTGCATATGCCGAAACCTGTGCCGCTATCGGACTAATTTTCATGGCTAGAAAAATGCTTGCACTTGATAAAAACAGCAAGTATGCTGATGTTATGGAGAGGGCTTTATACAACTGTGTTCTAGCTGGAATGGAGCTTGACGGCACAAAATTCTTCTATGTTAATCCGCTTGAATCTTTGCCAGGTATTTCTGCAAACTGCAAGACACATTTCCATACACTCACTGCAAGACCTGCTTGGTTTACATGTGCCTGCTGTCCTCCAAATGTCGCAAGACTTCTTGCATCCATCCCTGAATATGCTTGGAGCATCGAGAACAAAACGGTATATTCACATCTTTATCTTGGTGGTACACTTGATGTTTCCGACAGCATTGGCGGTAAAATTACAGTTGCGACTGGCTACCCTTATGATAACAATATCGTTTACAGCTTTAGCGATAATATGGAGCTTACTCTTGCAATCAGACTTCCTGACTGGAGCGAAAATACTGATATACAGCTAAACGGCGAGAAAATCACTTGTGATATCAAGGATGGGTATGCTTATATAAACCGTGTATTTAAATCAAGCGATATTGTTACTCTTTGCCTTGATATGTCCGTTAAGCGTGTTTATACTAACAAGCTTGTTAGTGATAACAGCGGTAAGACTGCATTTTCTATCGGACCTGTTGTTTATTGCGCAGAGGGTCATGACAATATGGATGATGTTCTGGGTCTTTATGCTGATAAAAACGCTGTTCCTGTTGTAAGCGAATATATGGCTGATAAGCTTTGCGATATTAAGGAAATTTATGTTGACGGATTTAGAGTTAAGAGTTCTGACAGCTTATATTCCTATAATCGTCCTGAAAAGGAAAGTGTTAAGATTACTCTTATACCTTATTATGCTTGGGCTAACAGAGGTGTTAATCAGATGAGGGTTTGGATTCCTGAGATGTAATACTAATCCCTGATTAAAACAATTGCATTGTTTTAATACGGCAATTTCATTGCCGCCGTGTGTTTTGCATAGCAAAACACACGCAGGAAAGTATTGACGGCATCCCAGCGGCGCAGCCGCAACGCATATAAAGCTTGCTTTATATGCGTTAGTTAAAAGCATTGTATGCTTTTAACTTGGGAATAGTATAAGCTTGACATATAAACATATCGCTGTGATTTTTTTAGAAAAGATATTACATTATTCTAATTTAAAGAGAAAAACCTCGTGCCTGTTGGCATTTTGTTGGTTTTTCTCTTCTTTTATTTTACGTCTGCAAAAATGATTTTTTAGTATATGTACTATTTTATAACGCACGACTATTCAAATGATGGCATATATTATTTATAATACTATTCCTTGATTAAAAATAATTGCATTGTTTTTAATCAAGAGGAAAGTATCGACGGCATCCCAACGGCGTAGCCGCAATTCACAAATAATAAAGTTAGATGAAAAATATTAACAATTAAGAAAATCAAGCTATATGGAGGTAAATCACTATGAGAATACCAGACAAATTATGCGTTGCTAATTTACCTACTCCAATCCAATGCTTAGATAATATTAATCCTAATCCAAATTGGTCAACCTTATATATAAAACGAGATGATTATTCAGGTTTTGAAATAAGTGGCAATAAGGTGCGTAATCTTGAATATCATTTCTTTCAAGCTGTAAAGTTGAATTGCGATGTAATTATTACTTGCGGAGGACTTCAATCAAATCATTCAAGAGCTACTGCATCATTATCAGCACGTTTCTCCTTAAAGTGCCATCTTTTGCTCATTGGTCCAGATGCACCACCTGATGGTAATTATCTTTTCGATAATCTTTTTGGAGCAGAAGTAACTATAATAACTAGTGAGCAGTATAATAACAGCAAAAATGAAATTATGGAACAAATCGCTTCTGTATATAGAAGCAAGGGGTATAATCCATTCATAATCCCAGAAGGTGGTGCTAATGGATTAGGTTTATTTGCCTATTACAGCACATATTTAGAAATAATGAAGCAGGAACGTGAGTTGGGAATTCATTTTGATGTTATTTGCACTGCTGTCGGTACTGGAGGAACTTACGCTGGACTTTATGCTGCAAATGAATTGTATTGTGGCGGCAAGACAATTGTAGGGTTTAATATAACGGCATCAGAAGGTTCACGAGAAAGAGTTATACGCTGGTTAAATGAAGGTGACGCTATTGCAAAATTCCCATGCCCAATTCCCACCGAAAATATTTATATTAATGCAGATTATCTTGGTGGTGGTTATGGTGATATTTCTCCAGAATTAGTGGATTTTATAAGTAAAACAGCTAACTCGACAGGTATTGTTACCGATCCTGTATACTCTGGAAAATCACTGATGGGTACAGTTAGTGAAATTGCTAAGAGAAATCCTTTGCTTAAGGGCAATGTTCTTTTTATCCACACTGGAGGTCAGCTTGGAATTTTTCCTCATAAAGAATTATTCTATTGATAGAGTATAATACTGCATAACAAAAAGTAAGGGGGATGTTGTCTAGCAACGCCCCCCTTGTGTTTTTTATTCTGCTGTTGTTATAACATCAGATGTTTCTAATACTGTGTCAGTTAACGTTTCGACTGTTGTTTCAGTCATTGTTTCTGTATTTTCTTCTTTGATTTTTATTGTTGTTTCCATAACATCAGTAATGCTTACAGTTTCTGTTGCAGTGTTTTGCTCCATAAGCTCATTCTTAGTTTTGTCTGAAATGAGAGGTACAACAAATCCACCCTCCTCATTAAGAGAAACATCTCCGCCGATTAGCTTGTCATCAAGAATAATCATATTCGCTACAACATTTTCAGGGAAATCAGGATAGTTTAATATCTCGTATGTAATCATCATTGCATCCTTGCCCATATGCTCCTTGATATTAAATCCCTGCTCGTTCAAAAGCTTCAAGTATTCTGCATATGTTTCATTAACCTCGGATGGAATTATGATTTCTTCTTTTTTAACAGGGTCAGGTTTTACTATCCAGCCCTGCTCATTCAAAAACTTCACCCTTTGTGAGTTACTGCTCATTGAAAACATTGAATCCTGCTCTGCTTCGGTTTTTGCTTTCTTAAAGAAAAACAATCCTAACAGTATAATTACAACTAATATGACGAATAGTATTATTTTATTTCCTTTTTTTGATGTTCTTGAACTCATTATAACCGCTCCTTGCAATTTAATATATTGTGCTGAAATACAGCTTGACTACAACATATTATGCGGACTTGCTTTATTTTAGTACAAGTTAATATAAAATTTTGTTGCAATAGCGAAACTTTAGCATATCATATTAGTAGCATACCCTTAGAGGTATTGCTTTAAGAGTATGACTTTACTTATAAATTACGGAGTATAATATATAAACATGGAAAGTTCAGTTACTTTACACTCTCTTTCAGAAGGCTCAACCGCTAGGGTCAAATGTCTTAACAACGAGGGTTGTATGCGTCGGCGTTTACAGGATATCGGGCTTATAACCGGTACTAAGGTATGTTGTCTGCAAAGAAGCCCATCAGGTGACCCAATTGCTTATCTTATCAGAGGTGCGGTTATAGCTTTGCGCTCTGAGGATAGCTCTAGGGTTATTGTCGAGATATCTCAGTAATGGAGAAATAAAGCGTGACTTTACGAAAATGTAAAGCCACGCTTTTGTTATACCATATAAGGCTCAACCATATAGAAAACCTTGTTATCCACAAGGGCATCTATAAGTGTTCCATCTTCCTGATAATCCTCAGAATATATTTTCCCATCTATACGTATAGTATTAATCAGATTTGTTTTGTCATACGGTATAACAAATGTGCATCTTTTAGCTGTTGCAGGCAAATTTTTTGCTATACAGTTAAGCAGGTCATCAAAGCCCTTTTTATGCTTTGCCGATATAACAACCGTTTTGTCGTCACATGGTATATCTGTCCCCTCTGGCAGCTTGTCCGCTTTGTTCAAGACATTTATCTGCGGTATACCCTCGCAACCTAATTCTGCAAGCAATTTTGCTGTAACCTCTGCCTGTTCATAGCCATCGTCAGCACTAATGTCAATGAGATTAATTATAATATCAGAATTTGCTGCTTCCTCAAGTGTACTCTTGAACGCCTCGACCAAGTCATGCGGAAGTCGTCTTATAAGACCTACTGTATCAATAAGTAGCACACTTCTGCCATCTGGCAATTCCAAGGCTCTTGACGTAATATCAAGTGTTGCAAAAAGCTTATTCTCTGCAAGCACTCCTGCATCTGTAAGCGCATTCAAAAGCGTTGATTTGCCAACATTGGTATACCCTACTATTGCCGCTGTCAGCACATTATCCTTTTTACGTCGCTCTCTATGAAGTCCACGTCTGCGCTCAAGTTCCTTTAACTCTGCTGATAATGTTTCAATGCGTCGTCTGATGTGTCGCTTGTCAGTTTCAAGCTTTGTTTCACCAGGGCCTCTTGCACCTATACCTGCAAGTCCTCCGCCTGCGATACCGCCGCCTAATCGTGACATACTTTTACCCATGCCTGCTAAGTGCGGCAAACGGTATTTCTGCTGTGCAAGCTCAACCTGTAAGCGTCCCTCTTTTGATAATGCACGCTGCGCAAAAATGTCGAGTATCAAGGTCGTTCTGTCGATAACTCTTACATCAAGCACTCTCTCGATATTCCTTGTCTGGTTTGGAGAAAGCTCAGAGTCAAAAACAACAAGATTTATCTCCATCTGCTCCAATGTTTCCTTGAGTTCCTCTAAGCGTCCCGAGCCAATGCAGGTTGCGCTGTCATATGATGGACGTTTCTGTATTACCTTACCTATAACCTCCGCTCCTGCTGTCTTTGCAAGCTCCTCTAGCTCGTCAATCGAACGCTCTGCATCAAACTCGCCTGTATCAGCACATACAAGTATCACTCTTGTTGGTTCAATTAAATTTATTTTTTCTTCCATATATAAATCCCTCCATACATTCATCGTCGTTAAATTGTATATTATGATTATAATTATACAATTTGTAATACTATCTGTCATATTATAGCAATAAAAAAAGCCTCCGATATCGGAAGCATGACTATAAAATATAAGTTATAAATATGCACAATTATAATGCATATTTTACACGCAGTTCGCTTTGATGCGAATTTTATGCGTGCCTTAGCCTATATTGACAGACAGACCTTCCGTTAATAGTATTAGCATTATTCCAAATTTTAATATATACTAACATTAGTCCGCCCTCACTTTCATTAATCTATGGTCGATTTCATCAACATTAAGAATTATAATACATATTTTACGGATTGTCAAGTGTTTTCTTTGAAACCCGTAAAATATTTATTATTTCACCATATTAATTTGTTGACACAATGTATTGTTCTATGTTTTTCGCCTGCAAATGTTTATGTAATTCGCATGCGAAAACAGGAAGATATTCAAGTAAATGTAATTTTAATTGATTATCCTTAAAACGCAAATCCGACAAACTGAACACCTCGTTTATCCTATTACTTAAATCTATTTGCGAACAGTCAAAATATTTATCATAAAGCTCCTTTATATCTATGCTTGTCAGTTTGATTTCATTATATTTCTTACCAAGCAACATTGACGCTAAGCTATTCTTTAATATTACCTCTGCTATATTAAACAAAAGCTCACTGTAATGACAGTTATAAACCGCTCCAAAACCATTCAGAACTTCTATTATATCAGACATATTAAAATATGAACAAAAAATATTCTCATACATTATCGCTGTGTAATACTCTTTTATGAAAACTACGCCCTTGCTTTTCAGCGCATATGCTTGCTTATTCATTAGTGGATAATCTATTGATGTACATATATTTTCTGCATCAAATCTTGCTGAATAATTCATATTGAACTCATCAAAAGCTTTATCCATAATGAAATTATACTCATATATCTGTATGTTTAACTTATTTTTATATGCCAATTTAAAGATTGTTCTGCATTCTTCTGTATATCTGAAAATTAACTGCTTGCCATGATTTAGTATTTCCGTAATATCCTCATTCAACAAGGCTCTCACTGCATTTTCATCATCATTTAAACTTAACAAACATACATCACTTTGATATAAAATCGAATTATATATCAGCTCTGCCTGCTTTTTTGAAATAGTACTGCTTGCTCTCATCGTAAATTGATTTGCCATCTCGATAAATTCATTATCAAGGACATTTTTTATCTTTGTCTGCTTTGTCATATCAATTATATTGTTAATTATACAATATTCAAGCAATGATAATGTATAATTATCTTTATCGATTTCTTTTTGAAAATGTGCGGTTACTACCTTATGCATAATTTATTCCCATCCTTTTAATAAATTTGCACTTAATCATAATCAATGTCATTAATCTGCATATACATATAACGGATTTTCTTACTTAGATATTCCATATCCCTATTTTGCAGGACTTCAATTACCCCACCACTTTCATTCTCAAAGCAATCATACATTTCTTCTATAACTTCTTCATCAGTTAACAAATCCATGCTTTCTTCTTTAACTTCATAAAAAACGTCAATCAATGCGGCAATTGTATCGGCATAATCAGCTTGCGTTATAAAAGTGCTGTGCATGAATTTTTCGATTATTTTAACCGTCGCACTCTTTCCAAACTCTACTCTATCCTGCTCTGTAATTGCATCTTTTCCTGTTAT
Source organism: Oscillospiraceae bacterium (assembly GCA_031550725.1). GTDB lineage: Bacteria > Bacillota > Clostridia > Oscillospirales > Ruminococcaceae > UBA946. The sequence goes on along the minus strand of JAVBOH010000008.1, from coordinate 511,427 downwards.
GACAAGCATTTCTGCTTCTTTTTCAGTTAATTGCAATCCACAGTCTGCGGCTTTTATATTTGTTTCTAAAACGGCATTTTTTTCTTGTAATACGCTTATCCCAAATCCATTTAATATTGATTGTATAAAAAAATCTTTCATTTTATCACTTCCTTTGTTAAATTTACCTATTGACAAATATATATAAGTATGCTATAATTAAAGTGTATTATAGGAGTATTATAATATTTTATATTTATAGGTATAGTTTTTATTATATCACAGTTAAAATGATATGTCAATGGGCTGTTGCACACTCGCAACAGCCCATTTTTCTTATATTTTAATCTCTAACTGTTATACCGACAACAGTAATATTATCAGTACTTCCATTATCCCCTGCAAGCTCGACGAGCCTTGCAAGTCTTTTATGGAATTTCTGCGGTAATGCAAGTGTATCCTCAAATTCACTGGTTGTAAGATAATCGGACAACCCATCCGAACATATCAGAATAATATCTCCATGACAAATACCATCCTCAATTTTTGTTACATCAATTGTTGGCTCTGTGCTGATATTACCCAAAACAGGAAATATTACGTTTTTTTGTGCATGATTAATTTTTTGTTCTTTTGAAATATGACCATTTTCATATAGCATCTGCACAAGCGACTGGTCTTTAGAGAGTTGTTTAATCTTACCGCCTCTGTATCTGTACAATCTTGAGTCACCTACATTAATTATAGTAGCGTTATTCTCTGTATCAACCGCCAATGCGCATAATGTTGTCTGCATATTCAGATTATCATGAGTTATGCCATGCCTTTTTAGGTATGCATGAATGTTCAGTACCTTTTTCTGATAATCAGTCTTTTTGTTTATCTTCATGCTTGTTAAAAGCTCTAGCGCCAGCTTTGAGGCAATCTCACCTGATGTTTCTCCTGCTACACCATCTGCAACGGCTGCTATAAACGGCGGTGTCAGCGGCGTTTCAAGCTGTGCTTTTGACATCACTATTTTATTTATCAAAAATGCATCCTCGTTATGCTCCCTAACTCTGCCTGTATCAGTTATTCCACAGCAATAATACATTAACCTTAAACGCCTGCCTTTCTTTAGTTTTTATCTTTTCTACGTTGTACATTATAGCTTAATTTGCTTTTTTTTACAATAGTTATTTGTTAATTTTTACAGAAATTCAAAATATTCTAGCATATTGCCATTATTAAAACGTTTAGTATGTGCGTTTTGAACATATTGCTTAAAAAGCGGCGAAATTCGATTGACAAATTGGCGAAATTGGTGTATTATTAATTAGAGATATTGGAATTAAAATTCCTTTTTTAGTTGCGATTTACTAATACGATTTTATATTATTTTGATATTATGCATACAGATATTTGTGCTGAGTACCGTGAAAATTTTGACTTATGTATATACATCAAAACGCTGAGAGGAATGTGATGGGTATGGCTGATATTAGATTAACCGATATTATTGATGTCGAAACTTTGCAGCAAATTCAGGATGGATTTGCTAAGCTTACCGGCATGGCGGCTTTGACCACTGATGCTGACGGTAATGCTGTTACAAGAGGAAGTAACTTTACTGACTTTTGTATGAATTTGACCAGAAAATCAAAGCTTGGCTGTGAACGCTGTGAACAATGCGATAAAAAGGGCGGGGAAATGACTATGAAAACCCGCCGTCCATCGACATATTATTGTCATGGCGGTCTGGTTGATTTTGCTGCACCTATTATGCTGAACGGTCGAATGATAGGCTCTTTCATTGGCGGACAGGTACTTCCTGAGCCTCCTGATGAGAAAAAATTCCGTAAGATTGCACTTGAGCTTGGTATCAATGCTGATGAATATATCAAAGCTGTTCGAAAAGTTAAGATTATGCCAAAAGAACAGATTGATGACGCTGCAGATTATTTATTTACTATTGCGACTGTTCTTTCAAAGGTTGCATATGGTAACTACCTTGCAGCACAATCTAACTCAGGGCTTTCAACACTTAACCATACTATGTATACCAAAATTCAAAATGCACAGGATGTTGTTAGTGATAGTTTAAGGCGTATGCGTCAGCTTTCAGGCTCATTTGAAGATTTGGTTAAGAATTCTGATGCTTGTGCTTATGAAGTTACTAAAACTTCAGAAACTGTTAATGAAATCCGAAATATCGCTTTGAACACTAAGATACTTGGCTTTAACGCCTCTATCGAGGCATCAAGAGCGAAAGAACACGGCAAGGGATTTGGCGTTATTGCTCAGGAGGTCAGGGTTCTTGCTGAAACAAGCTCTCATTCTGCCGACCAGATTTCCAAAACCATGAAAAGAATCGGTGATCAGTCACAGGAAATTGCTGAAAGTGTATTAAGCACTCAACATATTGTAAATACTTGTATGGAGGACCTAAAAGAGTTTGCTAAGCTCCTTAACGAGATTAAAACTTTATCCTCCGAATAAGTTTTACATAAATTTATTACGAATGGAGGATTGTTATGGGATTAAGTGACTATATTGCATCTGTTGCAACTGATATGAAAGCTACAAACCTTCAAATGAACGTTGGAAACGCTTTGATGTCTAAGGCTATGGATGTTACTGAAACCGCTGCTGCGGGTATTATCGACATGATGGATGATATCCCGACTTTCCCCGGCGATGTGGGAAGCTTATTTAATGCGAGAGCATAATAAGTATACTCATGAACAAGAAAGTGCTGTCTTTTTTGACGGCACTTTTTATTGATATAGTTGTTTAACTTTAAAACAACTATACAGGTAATTTTTTGAAAGGCTTTTTACTTATGTTAAAAAATATTCTATCCGGCAGTGAATGTGCAGAATGCAGAATTTGCTGTGTTTTCGACAAATATGATATTTGGGAAACACCTGTTATTACAAATGACCTTAAAGCAAAAATTAATGAAGATTACCCTGATACCGAGTTTATCAGCAAGGGAAACTCATACTTATTTCGCATGAGAGAGGATGACGATGAGCTTTATTACTGCCCTATGCTTGATAAGCAAACTGGATGCAGATTAGGTGACAACAAGCCTTTTGACTGTCGTATATGGCCTTATAGAGTTATGAATTTTGGCGGTAAGCGTGTTATTTCAATTGCGTCTATTTGTCCGTCGCTATATAAAAAGCCGCTGTCTGAGCTTGTTTATGAGCTTGATAAAAACGGACTTGCCAATATTATTTTTGAATATGCTGATGAAAATCCTGATATTGTCAAGGAATATCAAAAGGGGTATCCTATTTTGATTACTGAATAAAACTAAGGCTGTCACAAATGCGTGACAGCCTGTTTTGTTTGGGTTAGTATTTCCATTCGAATGGTGTTTTGCTTTTAGTTATTTGAGCACTCTTTTCATTTACTTTATAATAGATTTTATTATATTCCTTAGTATCATCATTCCACGTAGTAGTTGCTGATAAATAAAAATAGCCACCACTAATATCATCAATCATAAGATTAGCAAGACTAGTATTTTTCAAAGTGAAAACCTTTTTTGCTTTTTTATTAGCTGATATCAATTTATATACGGAATATTCTGTTGTTGCACCACCATCTGAATCATAAATATAATAATATATTTTATTATTATTAGTAAAAATGTTTATACCACCATGAAAAGGCACTGATATTGTAAACAGACATTTTTTGTCACTACCATCAAAATTCATTCTGCATACTTTATATTTCTCTTTATTGAACTTTGGAAAACCACTCTTGTTTTTTGTAATTGGAACATCAACGAAACGTTCAATATAATAAATTCCCTCATCATTAACAGCAAAACTGTGGATAAAGGTCGGTACATCGTCTTTTTTTTCATCAAAAGTAGCAGAATGGATATCTACAAGTTTAACAGTATCCTCTCCATCAAGCGAAATACTGTAAAATTCCAAATCATATCCATTATAATATTCAAAGTAGTCACCATTATATTCAGCTAAAACATAAATTCTATCATCTGTAACTTTTAAAGAAGTGCATTCAGCGACTACTGGCATTTTTTCATTCCACTCATAATCATCCGCATAAGCGTCGCCATCATGACTATTTCTGCGAATATATTGGCATTCAGCATAACTATTTCCATCAATATAATACATAATACCATTTTTGACAGTGAAATTATTAGCGTAAGCAAAAGTATTCACAGTATCAGACAGAATATTTTCACTTCCATCAAAATGAGTAATTTTTTGAATATATTTAGTGTCAGCTTTTTCATAGGTTAAGCACCATTTTGCAGGAGTAATAAGGGTTACAATATTTGACCTCTCACTTTTAACGTTTTCCTTAACAGCTTTTACATAGTATGAATACATGTTTTCAGCATTAAGATTTTTTATAGTATAAGTGGCTGCCTTAACTTCATATTTCTTAGCATACTTGCCAGTTTTATCGTTCAACTGATAAATATAATATTTATTTGCTCCATCAATTTTTGTCCATCTTAATTGAATTTTATCATGGTTTAATATTTTATATTGTAACACAGGTGTCTTTAAAATTTCTGTTTTCGCACTCGCTGATGTCGGTAAAAAACACATCATCATAACCATTGCAAGAATAATTGCTGTCATCTTTTTCATTTCAAGTCCTCCCTTACAAAATGTCGTTCATGTAGAAAAAAGGCTGTCTAATAATGTTTTATTCATTACTAAACAGCCTTAATTAATTACTTCTTCAAACCGATATATTCAGCACCGCCCATATAACCACGAAGTGCTTCTGGAATATAAACAGTTCCGTCAGCCTGCAAGTGATTTTCAAGAAATGCAATAAGCATACGAGGTGGTGCAACTACTGTGTTATTAAGTGTATGCGCAAAATACTTGCCATCCTTGCCGTTAACACGGATTTTAAGACGTCTTGCCTGTGCATCACCAAGGTTAGAACAACTGCCAACCTCAAAATATTTCTTCTGACGTGGTGACCATGCTTCAACGTCATAGGACTTAACCTTAAGGTCTGCTAGGTCGCCTGAACAGCACTCGATTGTTCTTACTGGTATCTCCATGCTTCTGAAAAGGTCAACTGTGTTCTTCCAAAGCTCATGGAACCACTTCATGCTGTCCTCCGGCTTACAAACAACAATCATTTCCTGCTTTTCAAACTGGTGGATACGATATACACCACGTTCCTCAATACCATGCGCACCCTTTTCCTTGCGGAAACATGGGGAGTATGAAGTAAGAGTATGAGGAAGTGACTCCTCTGGCACGATAGTGTCAATATATTTACCAATCATAGAATGCTCAGATGTACCAATCAGATACAAGTCCTCACCCTCGATTTTATACATCATAGCATCCATTTCAGCAAAGCTCATAACGCCTGTAACAACGCTTGAACGAATCATATAAGGTGGAATACAATAGGTGAAACCTCTGTTTATCATGAAGTCACGAGCATAGGAAATAACTGCTGAATGAAGTCTTGCAACATCACCCATCAAATAGTAAAAACCATTTCCTGCAACCTTTCTTGCAGCATCAAGGTCAAGACCATTTAAAGATTCCATGATTTCACCATGATATGGGATATCAAATTCAGGAACTTTAGGCTCGCCAAATTTTTCAAGCTCAACATTTTCGCTGTCATCCTTGCCAAGTGGAACACTATCATCAATGATGTTTGGAATTGTCATCATTATTTTCATAAGCTTTTCATCAAGCTCTGTTTCAAGTGCTTCAAGCTCTGCAAGACGTCCCGAGAACTCTGTAACCTTAGTCTTACAAACTTCAGCCTCATCTTTTTTACCCTGTGCCATAAGTCCGCCGATTTCCTTTGAAACACGGTTTCTTTCAGCACGAAGTCCGTCAGCTTCAGTCTTAGCAGCACGAAGCTCCACATCAATTGAGATTACATCATCAACAAGTGATAGCTTATTATCCTGAAACTTTTTCTTGATATTTTCTTTAACGATTTCAGGGTTTTCTCTGACAAATTTAATGTCTAGCATTTTAACAACATCCTTTATAATAAAATTAAATTTAATTACATCTAACGAACATACATTATAACACATTTTCCCTTAAATTGCAACGGTTAAAAAGTTAAAATCCGAATTCTCCAATCAAAATCCCCTTACCTATCTTCTCTTTTTGATAAAACACATAAAATTCTGTACCCATAGGGAATTTATTATCAATTTTACCGTTTACCAATATAGATATGGTGCATTCACATATATTATTCTCAAGCTTAATATCATCAAGAGAGACACATCCAACTTGTGAAATAGGTATACTATGTTCATTTACAAAGCATATCGGTAATATTTTATTTGAACGTAAAAATGTATGCAAGTTTTTCTCTGTATAAGAAAATACTATTCTTGTCTTGTATTTTGTTTCATAAATATACTTATATGTAACTTTAACGAGATTTGCTGCATCTTCGAAACGAATACTAATCGCAAAACATATAAAAAGACAGGATATACCATATATTATATCTCTTGAATATAAGATAAATAATATTATCCCCAAAAAATTTAGTACGCTTGAAGTATTAACTGAACGTGATACTAAATATTCATTATCACAATGCGGACACTTAATACTAAAATATCTGCTTTGACGCACCTTTATCATCTCGCCGCACCATGGACATCTTTTATGCAATATCTCCACCTCTTTTGATAATATCTAACGTCAATCTTACCCATTTAGTATATCATATGTTATGCATAATGTAAATATAGGCTATGCAATTTAATATAACTGTTGACATAAAGTCTGATAATGCGTTATAATAGTAAAGTATGAAACAATCTGACATATATGTAATTTTTAATGAGGAGATATAGTTTTGAGTTTTGATGAAATATTAAAATGTACTGGTGTAATTCTGAAATATCTTATACCTACTCTTAAGGTGTTTGGATTTACACTTTTATTTTCTGTTCCACTTGGAATGATTGTGGCACTATTAAAATCTGTGAAATTTAAACCGCTTAAATGGATTTTGAATTTATACATACTAATCATGAGAGGTACTCCTCTTATGCTCCAGATTATTACGATTTACTATGCTATACCAATGATAAAGGTTGCAAATCCTGCCTTTTTATCGGGGATGGATGTCAAGAGTGAAGGCTATAAATTTACAGCTTTGATTTTGGCATTTGCACTTAATTATGCTGCTTATTTCGCTGAAATATTCCGTGGCGGTATTGAAGCTATTCCAATCGGACAGCATGAGGCATCTGCTGCTTTAGGTTTTACAAAGACACAAACTTTCTTCCGTGTTGTTCTGCCACAGGTTATAAAGCGTGTTATGCCTGCAAGTGCCAACGAGGTTATCACTCTTGTTAAGGACACCTCTCTTGCATCGGTTATAGCATACATTGAAATTTTCCAAAAGTCCAAGCAGATGATGACTACATACAGCAATCTTACTCCGCTTTTCATTGCAGGTGTGTTCTATTTTATTATGAATGCGGTGCTTACTATCGCTTTTGCTGCACTTGAAAAGAAAATGAATTATTATAAGTAAGTTTGAAAGGGTTATTACATGGCTATACTTGAAGTTAGAAATTTATCAAAAAGTTTTGGTGAACTAGAAGTTTTAAAGGATATATCATTTGATGTTGAAAAGGGTCAGGTTCTTGCTATAATCGGACCATCTGGCAGCGGCAAGTCGACACTTCTGCGCTGTATAAATCAGCTTGAGAAAGTTGGCGGCGGTACTGTCAAGGTTTGCGGCATGGATATGATAACCAATTATAACGGCGGTAAACCTGTTTATGCAACTAAGAGCGTTCTGCGTAATATTCGCTTGAAGATAGGTCTTGTGTTTCAGAATTTCAATTTGTTTCCGCATATGAATGTACTGAAAAATGTTACTGAAGCACCTATGTGTGTGCTTCAGATGAATAAAGAGGATGCAGACAAATCTGCCATGTCACTGCTTGAAAAAATGGGACTTGAAAGCAAAGCCGCTGCATACCCATGTGAATTATCGGGAGGACAACAGCAGCGTGTATCAATTGCACGTGCGCTTGCATTAAATCCTGAGGTTATCTTTTTTGATGAGCCTACATCGGCACTTGACCCTGAGCTTACTGGTGAAATATTGAAAGTTATCAAGTCACTCGCTAAAGAAAAAATGACAATGGTTATTGTTACTCACGAAATGGCTTTTGCAAGAGATGTTGCTGACCATGTTATCTTCATGGATGGCGGTGTTATAGTTGAGGAGGGTACTCCCGACCAGCTTTTCGGTGACACACAGAATGAACGTACAAAGCAGTTTCTTAATCGATTTAATAATGAATAACCTAAAGAGCCATTATGACATAAACATAATGGCTCTTTCAACACTCAAAAATGGCTGCTGCATATCAAAAATGCAACAGCCATTTAATTTACTTCATTAAAATAGGTTTATTTGCGGCACGAATCTCCATAATTCCGTCATTAACATGAAAATAAACAGTGCGTCCGTAATTATCACCTGTTTCTTCAGCAATAAGTCTTATTCTATAACTTTGCAGCAGCTGCTTAACAGATGCTACATTTCTTTCACCAATATTGAAAACAGCAGAACTCACACTGAACATCTGAGCTCCGCCTGCGATTTTCGCAGTAAGCCTTGAAGTGTTTGCACCCTTCATACTCATTATATTAATAAGCTCAGCAAGACCTGTGTCTGCATATCTCCTTAGATTATCATGAGGTGATGAGGCCTCCTTGCTGGATGGCAGCATTATATGTGCAAGACCTCCGATTTTTTTATCGGTGTCATATAGACAAATACCAACGCAAGAGCCAAGCGCATAAGTGACAATGGTATCACTGTCACGCCCAACATTTAAGTCAGCGATACCAACAGTAATAGGCGTAGACATATTAGATCTCAACTCCTAGCTTAGTAAATAATGTGTGCAGCGACTCCATCTCTGGTATTAATATCATATTACTCTTAATCTCATTATGAGTCTGACCGATAACAAAACTATCGTCGATGAATAAAACCTTATTTCCAACTCTTGCAAATTGAATTGCAGGAACACTCAAAATTGCACCAACCATGTCAACTGTCATGTTAGGAACTGAAATATCAATCATTAGTCCTGTAAGCGACGCAATAGCGTTGATATAGGATGCAGAAAGAATATTACCCACTTCGGAAATAAAGGAATGCTCCATTTCGTTTAAGTTCAAGAGATCCTCAATTTCAGTGCCAAAAATACTTTGCGTCATCTGACTTGCAAACGAATGCTGCAAAACATAAAGCATCATGCCGTTAATATCACCATGGATATTTACAAGCATACCAATAACAACCTTTTCAGGACCACCTAAAAAGTTAACTGCATCATCAAAATCCAATAGCTTTACTACTGGAACAGAGATGTCGGTTTCACAGTTTAACAAGCCTGACAAAGCACTGGCAGCATTACCGGATCCGATATTACCGATTTCTTTCAAAACGTCTAAATGGATATCTTGTAACTGGTCGATTTTTTCAATTGGCATAAAAAACTACATCCTTTCGGCAATTCGGAAATTTTATATCATAGATATAATTACAATATAATTGTCACACGAAGTGTGTTGACGGCAAAAGCCGTTTAAACTTAACGCACTATAAAATATTAGTTGCGGAGATTATTCACGATGTTTTCAAGCTCATCATGAGTTTTAACCATAGAAATATTTAGCTGGAAAGCACGCTGAAATTCGATAACCTTTGTCATCTCAGTTGCAATATTTGTTGATGAAGCTTCAACAAAACCTTGCTTTTTCTGAACATCAGTATTTGCAGCTGCAGGTCCTGATGACTCATTTGCCTGAAAATAATTTGAACCTATCTGGTCAAGACCATACGGATTTTCAAAGGTATAAACACCAACCATGTCAGCAAGTGCACTGGCATCAATTGTTTCAGTACCCTCTATAAAAGGGACGATAATGTGGTTACCCTCATAATCGAGTACAAAGCCATGGCTGTTATCGCAAAGCTCCCATACTCCCTCTGATGTTTCAGTGACGTTGAAAGAGCCATCCTTAGTGTAAACTGTTTCACCAAACTGGTCCTGAATTGCAAACAACCCCTCACCTAAAGCAGCAAAATCAAGAATTCTGCTTGTTTCACGCAAAGCGGACTGCTCAAACATAAGGTCGGTTTTATCAACACGAGTACCATGACCGGTATGCACCTGATCGTTAACTCGTCTTTCAGAATACATAAGCTCGGAAAAGGATGCTCTTGATGATTTAAAGCCATTTGTGTTGACGTTTGCTATATTATTGGCGGTAACGTCAAGAGCTGTTTGATAACTTATAACGCCTGATGCGGCGGAATGCAAACCAATATTAGCCATATATAATAAACTCCAATCAAAAATCAGATTTTAGCAAGGTCGTTGCAAGCAATTTGATTTACAGCATTAGTAATTTTCAAAGCAGATGAACAAGCAGTAAAAACACTTTGTGCATTCATAATCTCAACCATTTCAGTAGCAGTATCAACATTTGAACGCTCATACCAGCCCTGCATTACCTGATATTTATATCCAGCAGGAATATTCCCGATAGGAGCATCCTCATAAGGTCTTAGCAGATTATCTGCAACCTTTTCGACATCAACATTTTCATCTAGGTAACTAAGTCCTAAATTAATAGTACGTCCATCATCAGTAACAATCTGACCTGTTGTGGATACAGTAAAATCAGCAGTACCAATCTGAATTGGATTGCCAGCATCATCAACAACACGTCCAGATGAGCCTAAAGATAAGTACCCTTCTGCATCAAGACTGAACTGACCGCTTTTAGAAAGCAGAATTTCTCCTGTTTTGCGGGCAGCAATATTAAAATAAACACTTCCTGATGTAGCCATATCAAGACGAGAATTTGTGTTCTCGAATGTACCCTGCTGTAAATCAGTATATGTATTAGTTATTGTTCTGTAACGAATAGTACCTGTATTGCTGTGATTACCATTAATCATAAGCATTTTTTCGGCAAAAGTGGTAGGGATAGCAGTGTCAGCCTTGTAGCCTGCTGTCTGTACATTAGCGAGATTATTCGTTTTAACGTTAATAATACGCTGCTCATTAATGATACCGTTAGCAGCAGTATAAAATCCTCTAAGCATTTATAACCAACCTTTCAACCGTTTATATATTCAACCATATATTTTTTCATTTTCACAACAGCCTGTGAATGAATCTGGCAGACTCTCGACTCGGAAACGCCGATAACCTTGCCAATATCAGATAAACGTAATTTTTCATAATAATAAAGTGTAACAACCAAACGCTCTCTTTCGGAAAGCATATTTATAGCTTTTGCTAAGTATTCCAGCTTTTCCTTATGATGAATGTTTGATTCAACAGACCATACGCCCTCATCGGAGGAATCCTCGGAGATGTCAAAATTCGAATTTGTAATCAGGTCCTCAAAGGAAAGTGACTGCGCAGAAACAGCCTGTGCTGAAAATGACTCGAATTTTTCAGGAGTAATCTTCATAAACTCAGCGATTTCATTATTTGTCGGCTCTCTGTCAAGCTTAATGAAAAGCTCTGAATAAGCAGTGTCATACTCACGCACAAACCGTCTTATATTTCTCGGAACAACATCCTGCCGCCTGATATAATCGATAATAGCACCTCTGACTTTAATAGAGGCATATGTTTCAAACTTGACATTCTTTTCAGGGTCAAAGCAGTCAACAGCATTCATAAGTGCAATAGTTGCTTCATTAATTATATCATTACTGTCGCTATATTTCAAGTACATATTTCGTGTCGAAATCGCAGCATATTTCACAATATTCATATAAGCTAAGATAATCTCATTTCGAAGAGCCTTATCGCCTGTTTGCTTATATCTAAGCAGCATAGCAGCTTTTTGCTCAGATGTCATATCAGCCAAAACGCTCACCTCTTTTCCATTATCATAAAAGCTAGATGGCTACATTCCCGACAGCCTGAATTTGAACTGAGTTATCAATTTCACTGAAAGACAGCACAGTAACATTAGGAATAAACTGGTCTACCAGCTTTTTAAAATAAATTCTGACAATAGGCGATGTAAGCACAATCGGTATAGGAACAACGTCTTTAATGCGGTCAATTTGTTCATTAAGTGCCGTAATAAGCTGTTGGATGGACTGCGGATCCATTGCAAGATATGAACCTTGCTCTGATTTTTTAACGGAAGAAACAATCTTGTTTTCCGTTTCGGTATCAAGAGTAAGTACACGAATTTGACCGCCATCCTGAAAACGCCTTGTGATAGTACGTTTCAATGCCTGACGAACATATTCAGTGGTAATATCAACATCCTTCATAGTATGCTGATTATCAGCGAGAGTTTCAAGAATAGACTGCAAGTCCCTGACAGGAATCCCCTCCTTAAGCAGCAGACACAATACCTTTTGCAAATAAGCAGGAGTAACAATAGCAGGAACAATATCATCAACAATAGTCTGATTTGTAACCTTAAGCTTATCAAGCATAGTCTTGACATCCTGTCTGGAAAGCAGCTCATGAGCATATTGTTTGATGATTTCGGAAAGATGTGTAACAATAACAGAGGTCGGGTCGATAAGAGTATATCCTGCAATTTCAGCCTGAAGTCTGTCATGCTCTGGAACCCATTTAGCAGGAATATTAAATGCAGGCTCAACAGTATCAATACCCTCAATTTCACGGATAACACTGCCTGAATCGAGTGCTAGGAAGTGGTCAATCAGTATTTCAGCCGAGGCAACAACCTCACCCTTGATTTTTATAACATACTGGTTAGGATTAATGTGTTGATTATCCCTCATATGAATTGAAGGGAAAACCATACCCATATCCATAGCAAATTGTTTTCGGAATATAACGATACGTTCCATTAATGTACCGCCTGAGCGCTCATCTGCCAAAGGAATAAGACTGTAACCAAATTCCATTTCAACAGGTTCAACATTAAGCAGCTTGTAAACATTGTCAATATCCTTGTAATATTCAAGCTCTGTAAGCTCCTGCTGACTTTCTGCCATTTCCTGTGCAGCAACATCAACTTCAGCAACAACCTGACGCTGATTACGCATTAGAATTATTCCAAGAGCAACTAGCATAGCACCAAGAATAATAAGCTGCGGCTTAGGAAAACCAGGAATAAATACCATGATAAACATTACAATACCTGCAATTAAAAGAACAGTAGGCTGTGAGCTGAACTGCTTCTTAACATCATCATTCAAAGTTTCCTTTGAGGCAGACCTCGTAACAATCATACCCATTGAGGTAGAAATAAGCAAGGATGGTATTTGTGAGCAAAGTCCATCACCAACAGTAGCGATAGTATATGTAGTAAGGACTGTCATAAAATCAAGTCCGTCAAAAACTAAACCAATAACAGCACCACCGATGAGATTTACAACGGCAGCAACGATAGAGAATGTCGCATCTCCCTTAATAAATTTGGCAGCACCGTCCATAGAGCCGAAGAAATCAGCCTCACGCTGAATATCCTCACGGCGCTTTTTTGCCTCCTGATCATCAATCATACCAGAGTTAAGGTCAGCGTCAATCGCCATCTGTTTACCTGGCATAGCATCAAGTGTGAAACGAGCAGTAACTTCAGCAACACGTTCCGCACCCTTTGTAACAACAAGCATCTGTACCACAGTAATAAGGATAAATACGATAAATCCAATAACCGCATTACCTTTCATTACGAATTCGCCAAAACCTTTAATCATCTCACCAGCATAACCCTGCTGAAACAAAATAAGACGAGTTGACGATATATTAAGTCCTAATCTGAATATCGTGGTTATAAGCAGCAAAGACGGGAAAATTGAGAATTCCAAAGCACTTTTTATATACATAGTGATGAGGAGGATGATAATGGAAAGTGCGATATTTACAACAAAAAGCATATCCAGCAACGCAGTAGGAAGCGGAATGATGAGAAGGAATATTGCAAGCAATACGAATACCGTAACGGCATTATTCAGAAACTTTTTCACGGTATACCCGTAACCATCCTTTCATCAGTATGGAGATTTATTTTTTAACTTATAAACAAATGAAAGCACCTCGGCAACTGGTGCATATAAATCGGCAGGGATTTCTCTCTCCAATTTGACATTATCATGTAAAGCCCTTGCGAGCGGTCTGTTTTCAACAAGCGGAATTTTATGTTCCTCTGCAACCTTTATAATACGCATTGCCATGTGGTCAGCACCCTTGGCAACAACAACAGGAGCAGAGTTTTTAGTAGCATCATATTTTATGGCAACCGCAAAATGAGTAGGGTTTCTGATAACAACATCAGCCTCCGGAACAGCCTCCATCATACGCATCATGGCCATTTCCATCTGTTTATGACGGCGTTTGCTCTTAATCTTAGGGTCACCCTCCATGGTCTTGAATTCTTCCTTGACCTCTTGCTTGGTCATTTTCATGTCCTTTTCCCATTTCCATTTCTGATACATATAGTCAATTACCGCAATAACGACAAAAACTAATGCAATTTTCATGGTAATGGAATAAATGGCATTTCCCATATAAGAAAGCGAGGCAGTAATCTCCCAGTCAACCATACGTGAAAAATCGGGAATACGTTTTTTTATTTCACCAAAAACTATAATAGCAAGCAAAACCATTTTTGCAATGGACTTTACAAGCTCAAAAATGGAACTAAGCGAAAACATCTTTTTGATGCCATTAATAGGATTAAGCTTATCAAGCTTAAATTTCATGGATTCCTTACTGCTAAGAAACTTAGTCTGAACAGATGTACCCAAAATTGAAACCATCATTGAAACTAACAAAATCGGTCCGGCAGTTATGAGCCAGGTTTTACCGATTTCAAGCACGAGTTTTAGATAAACAGGCATGGTGTCAATAGTTGTTCCATTATCGCCCATACCCCCGCCTGATAAACTTACCCAATATGTCATTACACTCATGACAGTCTGATAGGTAAGCTTAATAAAAATTTTAAGCACATTAAAAATGATAACGATGAACAAAACGGTAACGACATCCTTGCTTTGCATTACGTTACCTTTTTTACGTTCTTCCTGTCGTTTATGCGACGTGGCTTTTTCGGTTTTTTCACCCGATGACTCAGGCATAAAAAATTCATCCTTTCAGCTGATACATTATGACATTTATGAAATCATCTGAGGAATGAACTCCTCAATCGTTTCGAACATTGTGACAATATATCCGTCGATAAAGTCAGCAAGCGGCACTGCGATAACAAAAAGAATCCAAAAGCCGAAAATAACTTTCAACTGAATGTTAACAACCATTAGCTGAATTTGAGGAACAGATTTCATCATAATACCCATGGCAAACTGTACAATTACCTCTGAAACAATGATAGGCAGTGCCATTTTCAGCACAAGTGCAAGCATAACAGAAAACAATTCTGCTAGAGCCCATCCAAAGTCGGGATTAATCGACCAGTCAGCAATAGGAATGATATTATATGAAAGCACAAAAATCTTAATATAAGAAAAATGCGCATTGATTGCGAAGTAATAAAGGTACAGCATAAATCCGATAATAGAACCCATAATAGATGTCTGTGTATTGGAAACGGGGTCAAAAACCTTAGCCATACCAAGACCAGACTGCATATCCATCAGTTCACCAGAAACCTGAATAGACTGAAAAAACAAATCGGAAAGAAAACCGATAGCAAGTCCGACAAAGCCTTCCTTCAAAAGCATCATAATATAAACGCCTGCAATTTCACCAGTGTCAACAGGCTCCGGATTAACAGCCATTGAGGCAATTATTGCAAGCAGCACCGACATACCCATTTTAACTATATTAGGTATGTTTTTCCTTGAAAGCAGCGGGTTAAAGGCAAAAATGCCAAGAACTCTTGCAAAGACAAGCAGCTTAGTTTCATAATCGGATAAGAGGATGCTAAAGTAATCCAAACCTAAAACCCTCCATCACACTAAAAAACTCCATTATGCTGACTAATTTGAGTAATGATATCAAAAATATTGAAAATAAAAGTCTGCATTGCGCTAATCATACTAGGTGCAAGCAACAGTAAAAGCAATGCAATTGTCAAAGCTTTCGGCACAAAAGTAAGCGTCTGCTCATGAATTTGGGTAGCCGCCTGAAAAATAGCGATAACAAGTCCGACAATCATACTGATTATAAGCAGTGGACCAGCCAGACGCATAGTAAGCAGCAGTGTTTCTTTAAATATCTGCAAAACCAATTCTTCAGTCATTTTAAGCTCCTACATTAAAAAGATAAATACTAACTATACCTATAAGTTAAAGCCTGTGGCAAGCGAGCCGATTAACAGCGTCCAGCCGTCAGCAAGAACAAACATAAGAATTTTAAACGGAATTGAAACAGTTGTAGGCGGCAGCATCATCATACCCATTGACATGAGTACCGTCGCAACGACTATATCGATGATAAGAAACGGGATATACAAAAGAAAACCTATCTCAAAACCAATCTTTATCTCACTTAAAATAAAAGCGGGAACAACTGAAATAAAGCTAATTTTCTCTGCAAATTCCTCCTCTGTTTCAGCCTCAACAATATCACCTGAAAGATCCATAAAAAAGCTCATGGAGTCAGGTTCGGTATTTTTAAGCATCCATACCTTAAGCGGCTTAGACGCAGCCTTAACAGCCTCAACAGAAGTATACTCACCATTCTTATAAGGAACGTAAGCAACCTCGTTCATTTCGGTAAGAACAGGTTTCATAATAAACAAAGTCAAGAAAAGTGCCAGACCAATCATAACCTGATTAGGTGGTGTCTGCTGAATACCCATGGCGTTTCTGAGCAGCGAAAATGAAATGATAATTCGTGTAAAACAAGTCATCATAACGAGAATTGACGGTGCCAAAGAAAGTATGGTAATCAGAATAACCAAGTCAATGGTAGTTGTACCGCCAGTTAATCCCAGCTGTTCAAGCAAAGACTCAGTATTCAAGTCATCAGTAACAGGTTCATCATATGGCATGGCAGTTGTAACAGACCCATCCAAATTATCATCCGCCTGTGTCTGTATAGTCTGCGGTACTGTGGTTACTTGGTTTGGTATCTCTGTAACAATGCCTTCAAAGCCAGCATAGACACTAAATGAAGGTATGGCAAACAAAGCCGCAACTGTCAAAACAAGCAGTGTAATAATAGATTTAAATAATTTATTATAAATCATTTTGCGAATTCTGACCGTCCTTTTCATTTATAATATCATCCGCCAAAGCATCGGCATTATCATTTTTCTTGTAAGTATTTTCGGCAAAAGCCTTTTTGAAATTTGCTAAAAATGAAGATTCATCAGATTTGGATGACTCATTCACTGGTATTTCATAGTCATCCAAATCACAAATTTTCGAAATAGAACCGGGTGTGACACCCAAAAGCATATACTTATCGCCAACAGAAACAATTATGAGCTGTTTATCCTGAGCAACTGCAGTGCATTCAACAATTTTTATGCTTGACATAGCACCATATGTGCTGCCAAAATTAAATTTTTTATGCAGCCATCTTGCACCGAAGTAGGTAAGAAAAATCAAACCGATAACCCCAAGCAGTGACACAAAAACCATTAAATATTCCACATTCATTACCTTTGATAAAAAGCCTTTCTATATATCGATAAGCATACACAATGTTATGTTTTAACTAAGTGAATTATCCAATAACCTTCTGAACAGTCTGAAGAATTCTGTCAGCCTTAAAAGGCTTAACAATGAAGTCAAGAGCGCCGAGCTTGATAGCTTCAACAACCATTGATTCCTGTCCCATAGCAGAACACATAACAATTTTAGCGCTTGGATCGGAGCTCTTGATATCCCTTAGAGCCTCAATACCGGTTTTATTTGGCATTGTGATATCCATAATAACGAGGTCAGGCTTTTCAGCAGCATAAGTATTGCAGGCGATTTCGCCGTCTGCAGCCTCAATAATATTAGTATAACCATTCTTTGTGAGAGCATCCTTGATCATCATTCTCATAAAAGCAGCATCGTCAACAAGTAAAATCTTCTTATCCATTGTAATTACTCCTTACCTAAATTATCTAAAAATTTTGATTTTATGATTTCAGTTATTCTTACAGCAAAATTATCGTCAATAACAACTACATCCCCCTTAGCAACAAGATTACCATTAACAACGATGTCAACAGGAGCACCTGCCTGACGCTCGAGTTCAATGATAGTTCCCTGAGAGAATTCGAGTATATCCTTAACTTTTTTGCTGGTAGAACCAATTTCAACAGTTACGTTGAGAGGAATATTCATCAGCAGCTTGAGGTTATCATTCTGGTCTTGAGAAAGAGACGAGTTGTGATAAGCTCCAAAGCTTTGCAGCTGAATTGGCTGAATATTCATAGGTGGCTGCTGTGGGTAAGCGTATGGCTGTTGAGGATACATACCATACATTTGATTTTGCATGGCCATCGCATTAGGATCGCCATTCATCATTGGCTGTTGATAAGGTGGCAAAACCCCCTGTGGCATAACGCCCTGAGGCATTCCGCTCTGATACATATTAGGCATACCCTGCTGTGTAGGATCACCATAATACTGCTGCTGTGGCATAGCTCCCATATCCTGCTGAGGTGCAGGTGCTGGTGCTGCTGGCGCTGGTGCAGACGCTGCTGCTCCTCCGCCGAGCAAAGCCTCAATTTCTGCCTGTGATAAAGTGCCTCCTCCACCTGAGGAAGAACTTGGAGCAACAGGCTCAGGCTCTGGCTCTGTATTATAACCAGCCATCATTTTATCAGCCATTTCTCTGGCTAGATCTAGGGTTAAAACGGAGATAAATTCTGAGTTTATAACACCATCAATGGTCAGATTAAACTTAATTGTGCAGACATTTTCATTTTTTCCAATTTCGAAAACAGCAAATCTGTCCACATTGTCTTCAAGTTCCTGAACAATAGCCTCAGGAGTAGAAATATCAACCATTGTGTCGATAATTTCAGACAAAGCTGTTGCGGATGCACCCATCATTTGGTTCATAACTTCGCAGACAGCTGAAATATTCATTTCATCAAACTGAAAATCATCAGTAACTTCAAGTGGAAGTCCCATAAGCTGATTAAGGATAAGCTGAACGTCATTCTGTTTTAAAACAAGAACATTCTGTCCCGCAACACCCTTTGTATATTTGATTTTAACTAGTATCGACGGCTCCAGTTCAGGGAACGACAAATCTTTGGTGTTAATAATTGCAACTGTCGGAGTAGTAATCCAAACTTTAGCTGAAAGCATATTGGAAACAGCAGTTGCAGCGGATCCCATTGTGATATTCATTATCTCGCCAATGGCATCTTTTTCTATATCGCCAAAACCGTCAATAACTATTTTCTCATCTCCCATTAGTTCTTTTACCTCAATTCTTTATATATATTATCTATTCTAACAGCCTTTTTATTGTTACAAACACCTAACTTACCATCGAACCAAAGATTATTTCCAATTCGTATGTCGATGTTATCATCAATAGCCATATTAAGAGGAATAACATCGTTTACCTGAAGGGTAAGCAGATCATAAACATCAAGCTTTGTTTCGCAAAGAACAGCATCAACCTTAAGCTCGGAATCCTTGATAGCATCAAGAAGTGCAGTCCTGCGCTCCTTTTCTCTCTTAGGGTCCATCTTCTTTGATGTTCTTGCCCATCTGTCACCAAATTTCGCCATAATTGATTCGAGCGCCATAGCAGGAATACAAACTGCAATGGTATTCTTAACATCTTTAAGCTCCATTTCAAGCATAACAAGTATTACAACTTCATCGGGAGAAATCGACTGCATTACTCGTGAATTTGTTTCAATGGTTGCAACAGAAGGATGAATGTCAATGTAACTATCCCAAGGTTCTTTCAGCAAAGCTGCCATTTTAGTAATAACATTTGAAAGCAAGCCTACTTCAATTTCTGTAAAATCCCTGTTTGCGTCATAGCTTGCTCCGCTTCCGCCCATCAGTCTGTCCATCATAGTGTAGGAAATCTGGTTGGAAATCTGAAGAATACAGTTTGATTCAATGACATCGTCATCATTTATACCCATATTAATCATTGCCATCATAACATAGTCAGGAAGAGCGTTATTATATTCAAAGTATAGCTGTTCCTCTATCTGAAGTACCTCAAGCTTGCAATAAACTCGCAAAAGACCTGTAAGATATGAAGAAAGCACACGAGAATAATTTTCGAAAATGCCATCAATAATCTTAAGCTGTTCTTTAGTGAACTTCTTAGGCATTTTGAAGTCATAATTCTTTATCTTTCGCTCCTGAGCCTGCTCCTCAATTTCATCCAGAGCTTTAGTACCCTCGGAAGAAAAACTGTTCAGCAAGGCATCAATCTGGCTTTGTGACAGTACGTCAGCCATAGATATTGACCATCCTTTACAAGAATTCTGCGGAAATATACAGTAATATAGTTCCGTTATATAAGTATGCTTAACAAGGAAGTTTATTTCCTGTCAGCAATAGCATCATTTTTTGATACATAAACTCTGTCCGGATCATAGCTGTTTGGCTTAACATCAGTTGTTTCAGTACTTACATCAATTTCAGGAACATTTTCACTCAGGCTGCTGCCTTCAAGTGCGGAATCGGTAATAAAACCACTTCCGAATTCCATATCAAGCAGTTCCTTAAGAACGGCTGGGTCAGAGTAATCAACATCATTACGCACAAAAACAATCTCAACACGACGATTTTGACGTCTGCCCTCGTCTGTGTCATTAGATTCAATTGGTCTGTATTTACCATAACCAGCAGATGAGAATTTATAATCATCGCAGGAATCAAGGCTTATCATAAAGTTAATAACAGAATTTGCACGGCCACCCGATAAAGTCCATTCATTTGCACTGGATGTCGAACTTCCAGCTGTGTGTCCGCTTACTTTAATAGCATTTATACGGTCATTAACCTGTCTGATACCATCGCAGATAATTTCAAGTATGTATTTACCATCATCAAGAAGTATATCGCTGTCACCAGCAAAAAAAACATTATCTCTGAAACGCATATAAACGCCTGTACCAGACATTTCAACGCTTACAGATTCACCAATTCCGTTTGATTTGACAATTTCCATAAGATAAAGATAAAAGTCCTCAAAATCAACGATTTTCGAGTCATCAGTATCTGTTTCAGGAACATCATTCTGATAAATAGCAGTAGGGTCATTTTCCGGATTTGGCTCACCAACAACACGAACATCAGTCTTATCGGAAATGCTGCCTCGTGAAAAAGCCTCGGCAATATACTGCCATTTGGAGTTATCCATAGATGACATTGAGTATAAGAGTACGAAGAAAGTAAGAACAAGCGTAATCATGTCACCATAGGTGTCCATCCAGCTGCCGCCTTCTTCTTCCGCACTGCTTCTCTTTTTAGCCAAGTTAATCACTTCCAATCAACAATAAAAATCATAAAAAACGGCAAATTACCGATAAAAAGCACTAATTTCCTGTAATTCAAACAGCAATCAATAGATAAAATTTTCACATACAAAAAGGGTATATAGTATTATAACATAAAATTTGTATAATTTCCATAGGTAAAATGAAATTTCGACAAAGAATTTTTATACCATAATTGGTAATTATGTACACATTTGCACAAAACCGCTATTATATTGTAGATTAATATGCCATTTTATGTAACTATAGCTTTACCGTGATAAAACCTACTAAAAAGCTTATTCACCCTTATCAGCTTTCTTCTTAGGTTTAGCATTAGCAGGGAGCATCATACGAAGTTTTTCTTCAACATAACGAGGGTTCGCACCAGAAATAATAGCAAGGGTACCCTCCTCAATAATCTGAAGACAAAGAATTTCAGAGGCATGATTATATTTACAAAGGTTACCGATAGGTGTAGCAAGAACGTGGGCGATAATACATCCATAGAAAGTCGTGATAAGAGCCGTGGACATATTCGCACCGAGGGAAGCCGCAGAGTTCGGGTCAGTAGGGTCCATCGCAGCAAGCATGTTAACAAGACCAACTAGCGTACCAATCATACCCATCGCAGGAGCAACACCGGCTGCCTTGCCCCATAAAGCGAAGTTACTTTCATGACGTTCGCAGATAAAGTCAATTGAGTCATCAAGCATTGACTTAACCTTTTCCGAGTCATTTGCATCAACAATAAGCATAAGCGACGATTTCATAAATGGGTCAGTACAAGCATTAGCAGTTTCTTCAAGAGCAAGAATACCCTTCATACGAGCAGTTTTACAATGATCAACCATATCGGTTATATACTGTTCAGGATCATATTTTTTAGGCATAAAAGCAATTTTAGTCATCTTAGGTACTGTTTTCAAAACTGACAAAGGATAGTTAAACATAACAGCACCAACTGTACCACCAACAACGATGTAAACAGATGGCATATCAACAAAGTCGCCAAGGTTTGCAACGCCGATACCGTATACAATGAGCGCCATCGCAGCAACCAAACCTATAATACCGGTAATATTCATAAAGGTAGTCCTCCAAATTTTTTTATCTATATATATTTATGTCTGTATCAAGATAGCCAAAATGCAGACATTAGTCAAGAATTAACAATAAAGCGCAATTCTTTACGCACCTCAAAAATATCTTAACACATATATTAACGCATAAATAGCTCCCCAAATCAAAGCAAATCAAAGCAAAGCTAACGCTATTTATTACGAATTATTTTCATTACTAAAATTGTTGCATAATTTTCTGAATGCAGCAGCCTTCGCATAAATATCCGCAATAGATTCTTTAACGATATAGCGGTGACCATTCTGCATACAAACAACTGTATCGGGAGTTTCTTCAACAGTTTCGATAAAGCTCTCATTAATAAGCAATTCTGAATCATTATATCTGGTAAGTGTAATCATATTTGTGTCAACCTTTCATTATATATTGCTGGCGGCATGATTATGCCGCCAGCATAATATCAAAAATTATCTCTTTAGATTAACAAGTTCTTCAAGCATGGTATCGGAAACGGTAATAATTCTTGAGTTAGCCTGGAAACCTCTCTGAGTAACAATCATGTCGGAGAACTCATTAGCAAGGTTAACGTTAGACATTTCAAGCTTATTGGAAATAACCTGACCAACACCCTCTGAACCTGGAGCCTTGATAGTTGGAGCGCCTGATGCAGCAGTTTCCCTATAAGATGTGCCGCCAGCCTCAGTAAGACCCTCCATGTTATCAAAAACTGCAAGCTCAATACGAGCAATAGCTTTCATTTCGTTGTTGTAGGTAGTCATGATTTCGCCGCTCTTGCCTACACTGAAACCGCCAAGATCCTTGAAAGTAAACTCACCCTGAATAGCACCCTTAGCAAGAGTTGCCTTAACAGCAGCAGCATCAGCAGATTCTGCCCAAGTAATAGTTGCACCAGTAGAATCAGTGATAGGAGTACCGGACTTATCACAGTAGATAGGCTTGCTGTATGTTACTGTATCTCCTTCAACTTTCACTTCTGAATAAGTGTAAAGGAAACCAGCATCATCAGTGTGAATATTGTAAGCCTCCTGAATAAGCTTGTTGATATTGATTGTATTCTCAAAGGTAAGGTCAGCAGCATTAACCTTGTTATCGCCATTTGTGTCTTTAAGCTGCTGATTCATAAGTGTATCAGAGCTTTCAGTGGAAATCTGAGTAAGACCGATAGCACTGTTTCTTGTACCAAGCAAGAAAGTATTAGACCCAGCAACCAAGTTGCCGTATGAGTCAATACCCATGTTACCCATTCTTGTGTAAAGAACTTCTGAACAAGGGTTATATTCTGCTGAAGTAGCCTTTCCTGCAACATAGTCAGCTGTTGCAGTAGGTGTGTTTGAAACAGGTTCACCTGCATTGAAAGGGAAAGTTGCAGTAACAAAGAAGCCTTCCTTTGATATCGCAAGGTCAAGAGTTCTGTTTGTACCCTGCAAGGATGAGTTTGACATATCCTTAGTGATATCAGCTATCTGAACACCGTAACCAACAGTAGCAGGGTTATTACCAGCGATTGCAGATGCACCGCCTGTCTGGCTGATAGTAGTCTGATAGAAAATATCCTTGAAAATAGCCTTGGATGCCTTAAAACCGTATGAGTTTACGTTAGCGATATTATTACCGATAACGTCCATCTTTGTCTGATGGTTAGTAAGACCGGAAACGCCTGAATATAATGATCTAATCATAATAAGCACTCCTTAAAGTTAATTTTTAAGTATGCATTTTATTACACTAGTAAAGTCCGTCAAGTCAGTCAGGACTTTGAGATTTCCTAAAAAGGTCCAATCATAAAAGTATAAAAGCATACAAATTCGTTTGTTACATAATTACAGTTGAATCGATGTTGGTAAAAATACTTCCCTGCATATCATCGGTAGACATTGTTGTAATAACCTTGTTATTAACAATACTCACAAGAAATGCATTGGAATCAATCATAACTAAAGCATCGTTTGAGCCTTTCTGTTCGGCAAGCTCAATAGCCTTGTTCAGCCTTTCGATAGTATCGTTGTCATACAAATCGATTTGTCTTTCATAAATACGTTCAATAGCGTGTTTTGAAAACTGAACACCGTTATCATCAGATGCAATTTCAGCAATCTGTGATTTTAATAGCTGTGCAAATTCGCTGTCCTCAGGAAGTGTGACCTGCTTTTTTGCCATATCAGTGGCATGACCAGGAAAACCGTCAACCTTGCCTGTTGTGACAGAGATATTTCGCATCTGCATATACTCGTTAATCAGCATATCTGTCACCTGCTTTCAAATCAGTAGCTTTTAGTTAGAAGAAATTGAAACACCATATCCCATCAAGAGATCATGAATGCTGACACCTGAATTTTGCTTATCACGAAGGGCATAATCTCTGATAGCGTGCTCTGATGCAGTCAGTGCAGGTTCATAAGCACCTGTTGGCTTTGAGCTGTTGCAGATTTCATCAAGAGTATAATTACCGCTTGTGTTAATCCATGAGGAGTAGCCATTTTCGTGAATAACCTCAACTCTTTGAGTGCCATCCTTAAAGGTAACAATTTCACCAAGCTTGCCAAGACCGCTGAAACCAATTTCGGTAACACCAAGTCCGCTTGCTGTGTGTCCGATTACATTATCGGTATTAATTCTTGAAGTAATTGCTGTGTTGTTAATAAATCTAACATCATACATTCTTGTGCCATATGAATCAGCAAGAGCAGTTTCATCTGGGAATTTTTCCTCATACAGTCTTTTCGGCACACAGTTAGAAGTCGAAATGGACTTATCCTTTGTTGCTTCAAGATATGCTGCCTGTTCTTCATTGCTTCTTGTTTTCGGTTCATAAACTGTTTCATTAGCGAGTGCACTAAGGAACGCATCCTCATCACCAACAATAACAGACGCATAGTCAGGAACATCGATATAATCAATATAAATATGATCATGGGAATCTTCTTTGCTCTTAGTTAAAACAGCGGAATCACCAATACCATTAAGTGAGCTCATAAGCTCTGCATAAATTTCATCAGCTCTTTGTTCATATGAAGTTGATAAAACACTGCTCTGAACTGCGGCATAAGAAGATGCAGCAACACTTTCATCGATTTCATCAGAAACCTCGTATTCATTTGCAGCAACATTTTCAGCTTCAGTTGTTTCGTTAGAAACGCTGTCTTCATCAGTATCATTAGTTACATCAGTGACAGTATCATCTTTCGAAGTATCATCAGTAATTTCAGACGGGTCAATAATTTTAACAGTTGACCTCATGCAGAGAATTGATTTGTCAATTACTATATATTCAGCACCGCCGATAATAAGAACGTTAGTAACCTCACCGCTGATAGTCTTACCCTCGGAAGTAGTACCACTGACTTTCTGACCTAACATAGCAGCCAAATCCTTGAACTTATCAGCATCAACGATATCACTGATAGTGGAAACATCATGCTTTGTACCGTTTACAATAATATAAGGTGTACCATTTTCAATAAGAACAGAATCAATAATACCTGTGTCATAAACATCATTCTCAGCAATAGTAACAGCCTTGCCAACAAGTGATGATGCATAACTGATATTTGACTGTGATGTCATATTTTTGATACCCTCAAGCATTGAGTAGGTAGCCATCTGGTTTAAAACCTCGGAATCACTCATAGGGTCATTGAAATCCTGATTAGACATCTGTGCAACGAGAAGCTGCAAATATGTGTTAAAGTCCATATAAGATGAATTTTCACCATCAACAGTAGTATCAATAACATTACCTGAGTATTTGGTGGTAACCTGGGTTAATGGATCATACGCCAAACCGTCTATGCTTGTGCCCATAATTTCGCCTCCTTAATCATATAATCTGATTCAACAGAAATTTCATCTGCTTCATCATCTGCAATAGCCTTAATTGAATTATCCTGCTCATCATCGTAATTCTGATCATCATCCCTGCGGTTAAAACCGTCATTTGTAAAATCAAGACCCATCTGAGAGCTAGCATCATTCGGGTTAACAACGATAACATTCTTAACTTCGATATCCTGACTTCTTAAACCTTCAACAAGAGCATTTAGACGTTCGTTAATAGCACTTCCAACAGCCTCATGCTGAGCAGAAAGCATAATCGAAACAGCACCCTTATCGGAAACAATCTTAACAGCAACCTCGCCAAGACGTTCAGGTTTTAGAATGATAGTCATTTCAGAAACACCGTCTTTGCCAGCACCATCAATAATTTTTGTGGTAACCTGCTCAGTAACCTGTGTTTCAATTGAGTCGATATCTGATTTAGCAAGAGCAATAACATCCTTAGTATCAGGAACTGAAAGTCCTTGAAGTCCAAAGAAATCAAATTCAAACTGACTTGCAGCATCGGCATTGACATCAGTTTCATCAGAAGTTTTTGCAGCATTAATTGAGTCAACCTGTCCAGCAGCATTATTGATGTTCAGATTTGGTGCAAAAGCACTATCTGCGCCATCAGTTTTAACATCAACATACTTAACAAATTCTTCAACCTCAGCAAGCAAATCATGCAGTGAAATACCATCAAAATCACTTCCTGCAAAAGCTGAAAGCATCTGTGAGATATTTTCAAGAGTATTTCTAACATTTGATTCAACACTCATAACAAGCTGCTTAGCATAATCAGGGTCAGCATTATTCATCATAGCGCCATTTAATGCGTAAGTGAGCTGAATAAGCATCTCCGCCATAGCGTTTGTGTTGTCAGTGTAATCATCGAGCTTGTCGGAAATAAGGTTAACGCAAGCGGTTAAATCATCAATAAGGTCAAGTAATGAAACATCCTCTGTAACAAGACCCTCATCGATAACATCAGCCATTCCATCAAGAATTTCCTGTGCCTCAGTAGTGTTTACACCATCAAAGCTGTAAAGCTCAGTGAAAGTAAGACGAGCCTTAACATCAGTGCTGATACTTGAAAAGATTGACGCAAGCTGGCTGTTAAGCAGATTTTTAAGGTCTGCACCACTGTTATCCCACTGCGCAAGACTAGTAACATCAGAATAATCGGGAACAGTGCAGTTCAGCGTTTTTGCAATCATGTCAAGGTAATCGCTTGAAGTTCCAAGGGTATCATCACTTGCAGAATTAAGCCTGTTAAAGAACTGGTTATAAAGCTGCTTGTAAAGTGAGCCTG
Organism: Oscillospiraceae bacterium; assembly: GCA_031550725.1. Lineage (GTDB taxonomy): Bacteria > Bacillota > Clostridia > Oscillospirales > Ruminococcaceae > UBA946. Next base: position 483,794 of record JAVBOH010000008.1, on the reverse strand, counting down.
AAGTGAAAGTCGAGCTGAAATCAAAAATGCTTTCAGTTGCAGCACTCATAATATCGCTTGAAACTGAATCAGGTGAAACCAAAAAGCCCCAGCCTTCATTTTTCACAGCAGAAGTATTTTTATCAAGAATTCCTGTATTAGCAGCATCCTTAATGCTTTGTGCTGATGGGATATCACTTGTAGCAGCCTTTAGCATATCAGAAAAGCTAACTCCGCCCGAGCCTGACAAATCAAGTCCCGAATCAAAACCTGTGCCTGAACTAGACATGCCACTTAATGGTGATAAAAAATCCAGATTAATGTTTTCCATAATATTTTCCTCCTTTCTTACAAAAATAATATATCTAAACGGCAAAGCCATTTAAACCGTAACAAGTGAGAAAACGCATGAAATTATGCATTATGAACTATGAATTATGCATTCTTATAGGAGCTATTGAGAACATACTCAGAAATAAACTGTTCCTCAGCCTTAGCGACCTTGAAATTATATTCCTCAAGCTGTTTATCTTCAAGCTTTTCAAGAGAAGAAACCTCTTTAGTGGCATCGATAACAATACGCATTTGGTTTTGAACTCTGTTCTCCATGCGATTGATTTCCTCCGAAAGAGTATCAATCTGGTCCTTTAAGGACTGCTGATAACCTTTCATAACCTGAATTTGCAGAATATTAATACCTTCAGCCGTTCTTTTCACAAAATCCTCGCTTGATTTCTGAAGTTTTAGAATTGTGTCATTTTTTTCTTCCTCAAGCTGTTGCTGCTGACGTCTTAAGTGAGCGAGAGCATTTTTTTCTCTTTCGAGAACCTGACCCTTATAGCCCTTTAGAGTGTCAAGAGAAAACTGGAATTTTTTCATGCAAATGCACCTCGGTTAAGGTATAAAATTATTTAACAGCATAACTACTTAACTTCATCATAGACTTGTTATTTAACTGCATCTGTCATCATCTGAACGGTCTGCTCATAGGAAACAGATTCGTCGGTAGCCTGCTGTAAAAAAGCATTAATTTTGTCAATCTTTCTCAGAGCCTCATCGAGTGACGGGTTAGTACCCTTTTTATAAGCACCGATAGAAACAAGGTCGTAGTTAGCGTAATAAATTGAAAGCAGATTACGCATTTTCGCAGCCACATTACGCTGTTCCTTAGTAGCAATTTCCGACATAAGACGAGAAACCGACTCAAGAATTTCAATAGCAGGATAGTGGTTACGAGCGGCAACCTTACGGGAAAGAATGATATGTCCGTCGATGATACCACGAACGGTATCGGAGATAGGTTCATTGGTATCATCACCCTCAACAAGAACGGTGTAAATACCAGTAATTGAGCCATTTTCAAAGTTACCTGCTCTTTCAAGCAGCTTTGGCATGGCAGTATATATAGACGGCGTGTAGCCTCTTGCGATAGGTGCTTCACCAACAGCAAGGCCAATCTCACGCTGTGCCATAGCAAAACGAGTAAGTGAGTCCATCATCAAAAGGACATTCATTCCCTGATCCTTGAAGTACTCAGCAATAGCGGTGGCAGTCATTGGACATCTGTTACGCATCATAGCAGGCTGGTCGGACGTTGCAACAACGAGTACGGAACGTGCCATACCCTTTTCACCAAGGTCACGCTCAATAAACTCAACAACCTCACGTCCACGCTCACCAACAAGCGCAATAACGTTAATGTCAGCTTCAACCTCACGTGCAATCATACCAAGGAGCGTTGACTTACCAACACCAGAACCGGCGAATATACCCATACGCTGTCCCCTGCCGATAGTCAGAAGTCCGTCAATAGCCTTAACACCAAATGGAATGATATCCTCGATACGAGGTCTTGTAAGCGGGTTAACAGGTTCACCAGCAATTGAGTATCTCTCGGTAGTGGCGATTTTGCCCTTGCCGTCAATAGGCTCACCGATAGCATTAATGATACGTCCAACAAGGTTTTTACCAACATTAACCTCAAGCTGACGTCCTGTGTTATCAACGATAGAGCCAGGGCCAATACCCTCTATGTCAGTATATGGCATAAGCATAACCTTGCCATTATTAAAACCAACAACCTCACCGTAAATAAAATCGGGCGAGCCTTTATGGAAAATTCTGCAAACGTCACCAATGTTACAAACAGGTCCAGAAGCCTCAATAGTCATACCGATAATTTTTTCGATTTTACCTTGATAGCGGTATAAATCAGTTTGTTTAACAACACTTCGAACAGCCGAAAAATTCATAAGACTCTCCATATATATGACGAGGACAAGTTCAGAAAATAAATTTTTCGAACTCGGAGTTTTGCGCTTTAACACAAAACATCCGAACTGCTTAGAATAGGATTGGCATAAATACACTAATCCTTATTCATCCTCGCCTCTGGTATTTTTCATAATTTCCTTAAGGAAATCAAGCTGGGTAGGGATTGATGCATCGGTGATAGTACGGTCATCATCAAGAATGATAGTACCCTCCGGCGATTCATCAAGAAATTCAATTTCAATATCTTTTATGAATGGAATAAGCTTATTCATGAATTTTTTATCAGTCTTAACCTTTTCAAAAATATCGCATTCGGATATTGAAATTTTTATGTAATCGGAATTTCTGTAATTCTTAGCAGCATTGGTGATAATACGTTCAATAACCAGCGGGTTAACCTCCAGCTCTGCTCTGACAATTTTTTCAACCATTACAAACACAGTATCACGGATTTCCTTTTCATTTGACATATAGTAAGCATCTTTGCGTGAGTTGATTTCAGCAAGCAGCTTTGCAGCACCGTCAATATATTTACGACATTTTGCCTCAGCCTCATCATGTCCTGCACGATACCCCTCATCATGACCCTCCTGTTCAGCCTGAGCCTTTAAAAGAGTACATTCCTTAGTGGTTTTCTCGAGAACAGAAATGGTAGTAGCCTTAGCATCAGCAGCAAGAGCATTAGCTTGTTTTTTGGCATCCTCAATAATTTTTGTGCGTTCAGCCTCAAGCTCGGCACTTCTTTCATCAAGAATACGCTGTACCTCTGCATCCACTTTTTCCTGAAAAATGCGTTCCTTTTCTCGCTTTTTTGCAAGACGTGCATTCTCACGCTCATCTTCATCGGCAGAAAGCCCCTCTGGATGAACAGGCACACGCACTTCATTATCGATTGCGACAGGCTCCTGATTACCATAACCATAGCCATAGGACTTAACAATCATGCAATAATCTCGTCCTCTCCGCTCTTACCGATAACAAGTTCGCCCTCCTCCTCAAGATGACGTATGATACCAACGATTCTCTGCTGAGCCTCGTCAACATCACGCATACGAACATTGTGGAGGTACTCGATTTCCTGCTGAATAGATTCTTGCATTCTCTGCGGCATATTGGCATAAAGAGTAGCAGCAACCTCGGAATTTGAGCCTTTGATAGCGATAGCAAGGTCTTTTGTTTCGACATCTCTGATAAAACGCTGAATAGACATGGAGTCCAAGCTCATGATATCCTCGAATACGAACATCTTCTTCTTGATAGCTTCAACAAGGAGCGGATCTCTTGCAGACAATTCATCAAAGATGAATTTCTCAGTACCACGGTCAACCTTGTTAAGAACATCAGCAACATAGTTGATACCGCCAACCTCTGTAAGATCCATAGAAACAACAGCAGCAAATTTTCTTTCAAGAATGGACTCGATAGCCATAATAGTTTCTGGAGATGCAGATTCCATCTTAGCGATACGCTCAACAACTTCAACACGTTTCTCCTTAGGCAGCTCTTGAAGAACATGAGATGCCTGATCGGAGTTAACATAGGAAAGAACGAGTGCGATAGTCTGCGGCTGTTCATTCTGAATAATAGCAAGTAGGTTTTTATAGTCAGATTTTCTGATAAATTCAAATGCCTTGGACTGCATAGTCTTTGAAACCTTATCCATAAGTCTGGATGCCATTTCAATACCATAAGCCTTTTCAAGTACAGTACGGGCATAATCCATACCGCCATCAGTAATAACCTTCTGAGTAAGACAAAGCTCATAAAATTCATTTAAAACAGCATCAACGATACCAATATCAAAGAACGGCAGACTTGAAATTTCAAGAGTAAGCTTTTCAACATCCTCCTCGCTGAGTCGTTTATAAACTAAAGAAGCATTTTCAGCGCCTATTGTAGTAACAACAATTGCTGCTTTCTGCAGATTGCTAATAGTGGTAATATCAGGCATAACAACAAGCGTTCCTTTCTAAGTGTTAGAAATTTGAAATATATCACTTCAAATTTAATCATCTTCATCCTTCATCCAGCTCTTTAGTAGCTGAGCAACAATGTCAGGACTGGTTTTAGCAAATTCGCCGATTTCACGTCTGATAACAACTTCCTTAGTTTCAACAGAATCGTCAGTAAGACTTGGGAAGTCGAGCGGCTCACCGTCAGCATTAACAGTAAATCCTGCAGCAACTGCAACCTTTTCTTCTTCATCAAAGCCAGTATATGCAATAACCTGCTGTTCAAATCTTGCACGTTTCTTCTTGGCAGAACCGTTTGAAATAGCAAGAACAAGGAACAGAACAATAAGAATGATAGCAAGTATAGCAGCAGCAAGCAATAGCTGGTTGAGTGAAAATCCGCCAAAAATCTTAGGTTGTAATACATCATCTGTAATAATATCCGCACCGAATGTAGGCAGATTAACAACGGAAATAACCTCAGGAGCAACCTCGGGAACAACGCCGCCGACATTAGCGATAAGCTTAACAAGGTCAGTTCTTATCGGCTCGGAGATATAGTCTGTATTAAGCATAACACCGATAGAAAGTCCATCAATGGTGTAGCCCTCTTTATCAATCTGTTCTTTATATGTATCAACTAAATATGTGTTTGAAATTTCGCTTTCGCTCCATGCACCATTGCCATTGGTATCTCCCGTCGGATAAGTATCATCAGCATTTCGCTCAACACCAACAACACCGCCGTCAGCAGTAGTGCTTCCGTTTGCCTCAACAACATCACCATGCTGTAAAACACCTGTATTCGTGTTAGGCTCAGCCTGATAATCAACAAGCTCAGAAACCTTAGAATCAAAATTAAGCAGCATATTAACAGCAACACTTACATTTTCTTCACCGTAGCTTTTAATAAGCATAGCGTATATCTTATCTCTGATAGAATTTTCCATCTGCGTTTTAAAAGCGAACTTTCTTGTTAAATTCGCAATTTCGTCAATAGAGCTGACACCAGCAATCTGCTGAATACCATTGCCGTCAACAATAACGACATTTTCTTCTTTCATCCCCGGAACAGCAGCAGCAATAAGTGCCGTAATACCATTAATCTGGTCATTTGAAAGATATCCGTTTCTTTCGATATGAACAGTAACAGACGCAGACGGCTCCTGCCTTAGTGTAGCGATAACAGTATTTTTCTGTTCAGGAACAGCAAGATTAACAACAGAGCTTTCGATGCCATTAAACTGAGCAACAACAGCGGCAAGCTTGCTTTCAAGAGCAAGATAGTAATAAACCTTCTTTTCTGACTCGGTAGTCATCATACCAACATTTTCGGTATATTGGGAAAAATCAAGTTTACCGCTGCCCTTAGGATAACCCAGCATAGACATTTCCATGGCAATCTGGTTTTCAGTGCCGTTTACAACGGAAATTGTTCCGCCTGATTTCAAATTGACTTCATAGCCAAGCGTTTGAATTTCGGAAGCAATAGTAGCAGCCTCAGAAGCCTCAAGACCTGTATAAAGAACAACATATTCTTTTTTGTTAAGAATAATAGCAAATATAATAGCAATCAGAACAACGGCAGCAAGGATAGATATGTAAATGATTTTCCTTTTTCTCTCCTGAGCATCCCAAAATTGTCTGAAAGATTTTAAAACCTTTTGGAGCTGTTCTCCCATGACATGATGTTTCCTTCCTAATTAAAGTGACAACACCGCAATTTTATATATGTATACAGCGGCAGTCCATGCATTTACAGAGTAATCTGCTGAATTTGCTTGTAAGCCTCAAGAGCAGTGTTTTTAACTGAAACGAAGGTTTCAAGAGCAACAGCAGCCTTAGTCATGTTATTGTAAACTGTATGAAGGTCATCAATTTCACCCATAATAACCTTGACAGCATCTTCTTCAACAACCTGCTGAGTTTCCTGAGCCTCAGTAAAAAACTCTTTAAACACATTAGAAAAGGACGGTGAATCATCCTCAGTTGTAATTTTAGCAGTTTCCTTATCGAATAAAGATTCGATTGGCTGGATAGAACTATTTATAGGAACAATAAACATAAGTAACTCCATTCTTCGCAAAGCGAATTATATATAAATTATTTACCATTTAACTGCATAGCCTTTGTAAGCATAGCCTTAACAGCAGCAACAGCAGATGCATTAGCTTCATATGAACGCTGAGCAGCAAGCAAGTCAATCTGCTCCTTTGCATTGTTAACATTGCTCTTATAAATATATCCATCTTCATCAGCAAGAGGATTGTCCGGATCATAAACCGGAGTAAACTCAGTCTGGTCATCAATAACATCAGCAACAGTAACTCCTGAATAGCTATACTTATTCTGATGGCTCAGATAATATGTACCTCTGTTGTGTTTCTTTTCGTCAGAAGTATCCTGATATTTATCGTAAACATTTTTAAAAGTCTTTCTTTCACTGAAAACAGTAAGCTGTCTGCAATAAGGATCGCCCCCAGGTGAAGTGTTATAAGTTTCCTGATTAGCGATGTTCTGTGAAATAACATCTATACGAAGCCTTTGAGCCGAAAGAGCCGAGCCGCCGATATCAAGTGATGAAACAAATGACATTTTAAATAATCATCCTTTCTAAAGAACTTACTGTCTGATAATAGCAGTACGAATCATAGAGTACTGGTTATTAAGCTTATCAATCATAGTAGAATACTGATACTGAGCATCAGCAAGAGCAAGCTGTTCCTTTTCCATATCAACGTTATTGCCGTCAAGAATCTGATTAGTATCAGTTTCGTATGTAGTAACAACCTTTAATTCAGCAGTACCATTTCCACGTTCACCGGTGTGATAATTACATTTGCATTTATCTTTAAGAATAAGAGCAAAATCAACAGTCTTAGCTTTATAGTTAGGTGTATCGTTATTAGCGATGTTATTGCTTATAACACGCTGCTTATACCATGTTGCATCAAGTGCCTGTTCAGCAAGAATTTGACTTTTACTATCAAACAGTCCCATATAAAAACATCCTTTCAAAGCGGGCATACAAAAAATCCAGCAGCAGCCCAAAATAATTACATATTTAATTTTATGAATAATAGTGATAAAAAATAAACGAACAGTAAAAAAACGTCAATATAACTAAAGCGAGCAATAAAACAAAGGTAACATACTGTCATGAAAAAACACTTATCCTGCAAATAAATATGGTTACCCTATATTAGTATAGCTTAACTGCGCTTAAAATACAAGTATTGTAAACAAAAATTAGCGGTGACATTCGTACAATTTTTTCGCTAAAAATATATTGATTTTCCCTAAATTCCACAAACCTATATACGTAGTGATAAATTTAGGTGCGTTATTTCTACATATTTTAGCTATGTTGCACAATCTCGCAATAAATATACATCATGATATTTTAACAAACCATTATACTTATAGTTGTTTTTCTTTAATAAATCAAGTTTAACATATTATAACAGCAAAGGAAAAACATTGCAGCATAAAAAAACAAAAATCTGCCCTTTAACAAATTTACGAAAAGTTAAAAAGCAGATTATTAAATGTTTATATGAGGTCAAGATACTTCTGACGAGTGTATTGGTAAACTTCTTCTTTGAATAGCAATTTTAACAAGCAGCATGAGAATAGTATGACGGTTTTTCTTTTTAAGCTGGTCAGCCTTTTTCAAGTCATTGTCATCCCTGACTTTTATTTTGAGTTCTGGAACAATTTCCAGCGCATCAGCCATGGCATCGGCAAAACAGACAGCGCACTGACAGCAGCTAAATCTGTCAAGTGCCTTAGGTAAAAGCTCCGAAACAAGCTCAGCAGCAACATCAATTTCAATTGAGCTTTTACGATACTTCTCAATCTCAGCATTCTTTTTGGCACGTTCAGGAACAGTCTGACGAGGATTGATAACCTCCTCCTTGAACTCATCATCAAGAATAGGATTTAAAGCAGCATCGCCCATAATAAGCCTCATGATAGCGTCTGTTTTATTCGATTTGGGTGAAACTTTTTTAGCCATTAACACAAAGCCCCCAGTCTATACTTAATTTAAAAAGCTTTAATTTCGGGATATAAATATTCTGCAACTCTGATATAGTCCTTTGATGCCTTGCAGTTAGGTGAATAGGATGTAATAACCTCCTGATGTGCAGGAGCCTCAGCAACTGCAACTGACACTGAAATCTTATCAGGCAAAACAACAGTCCCAAGCTGTGTCGCTACAATGTCAACCATTTCCTCAACATCCTTGGAAAGCTGCTGTCTTGGAACATATTTTGTCAGCAAAATCCCACGGATATTCATTTTCTTGTTATAATACTTTTTGACAGCAAGAATTGTCTGCTTAAGCTGTGAAATACCCTGCAAGGATAAAATCTCCGGCGTCATAGGAATAATCAGGTCATGTGCAGCAGTATAAGCATTAATCGTAAGGATTGACAGCGCAGGCGGAGTATCTATAATAATATAATCATATCTGTCCTTAAGCGAGTCAAGAGCCTCTTTTAATATAAACTCACGATTATCGCCTGTAAGCTCAAGCTCTGCGCCGGAAAGCATAATATTAGAAGTAATGACATCACAAATTCGTGTAGTTTTGATAGCATCCCTGATATCACACGAGCCTTTAATGACATCATGAATTGTCTGACCTCTGTCGGCAGCACCGAGTGAAAAAGAAAGATTTCCCTGCGGGTCCATATCAATAGCAAGTACACGGTAACCTCTGCTTCGGAATATTCCTGTCAATGCAGCACAAGTCGTGGTTTTGCCGACACCGCCCTTTTGATTTGTTACAACAATAACCTTAGCCATATCAATATGAGCCTTTCAATTTAAATAATGCGTACTAAACGAAAAACGACGTTTTTCAAGGTACTGCTTGATTGATGTCTGCCTATAAAATAGCCTTAAACGCCACTGGTATATACAGTGGCGTCATAAATTGCATGATTATGTAATGTATGCTGAAAATACGTTGTATTTTAGTGTTGCTTCTTGATTGACATCTACTAGAACAATTAAAAAACACCTTCAAAGCAAGCTTTTGCGGCTCTTTTGGATTGTTCAGCAGACATTATGTAAATAATGCTGTTTTCTTAATTATCTTGCTTCACGATTTTTACGCTGACGTTCACGCTCAATAAGCTGACAGTCGAAAATAAACCTTGCAAGTCTTTCTTCCTGTGATTGAGTAACATTAAGGAAACGGCAGCCGTAGCCGTCAATACCATCATCACTGCGCTGAACACGTAGGATTTCGGCAAGTATTTCCATTTCATTATTAAGGAAACACAGCATAATCTGGTCACCCTTCATCAATTCCTCATCGGTTGAAAAATAAACACCGCCTAGATTAATGTTTCTGAAACTTAACGCAATAGGCTCTTCAAAGGTAATCATTTCGTCATCTCTGATGATGAAAGATGAAGTGCCGTCAAAATGTGCTTCAATTTTAAACGAACGCCTGCGTTCCTCAAGGGCAATACCATCGCCGACATGAAAGTTAATCTGATATTCAGTACAAATATCAACAGAGGTTCTGTATTTCATGCGAACACCGTTAATATATTCAAATATAACCTCAATATTATCACTTTTTGAAATAAGCGGGAAATCCGCACCCTTAAGCATAACAAGGTCTTGGTTTTTTATTTTAAAGAAATCCTTAGGAAAAGTAACAGATTTTGTCGACAAAAGCAGATTACCGCTTATATCATACACAAAAACCCGACTTATTTTGTCTTTATTAATCACTTTTCTCCCACCTCTAACACCATAGTCAATTAATCTTTATTATACAATATTCATCAAAGTTTTGCAACTGTTATTTAGAATGTTGTGTAAATTTACAGAAAAATACAATTGAATTTGTGGAATTGAAATAAAACTTTTTTTACCCCTATACAGATGTTATAAAAAGTTGTATAATAATTATATGTATAGCTGTGTTTTGTACTATACTGCCAACCGCTTAAAATAAGACAATTACCATTGATATAGTTGTTTAATTTAAACTTAACGCACTATAACCTAGATAAATTTATTATAGTATGGAGATTTTTAACGATGCGCCAAAAATATATCCACATTGTTCTCACCAGAACCAAGACTAAGCCAGCACAAATGATACGTTTAATTACACGCAAGCCATATTCCCATGTATCGTTGTCATCCGATGTAACATTAGGAAGAATGTACAGCTTTTGCCGTGACTATAAAAGCACCCCATTCCCTGCACATTTTAACACAGAAACGATAGATACGCAGGTTTTCGGAGCACATGATGAAATACCATGTGAGGTATACAGACTTCCCGTAACAGACGAGCAGTTTGTGAAGTTTGAGGAGCATATCCGACATTTTGTAATCAACCGTACAAGATATACATATAACATTGCGGCTTTTCTGCCAATGTTTCTGCATATTCCGTACAAGTTCAAGAATAGATTTGTATGTTCTGTGTGGGCAGCATATATACTGGATCAGATTGGTGTTGAGCATGGGATAAGCAAGGATACCTCATTAATCGAGCCAGACGACCTCCGCTATATACCAAGTGCTGAGCTTGTATTCAAGGGTAACCTTAAAGAATATACAAAGTATATGTCTATCAGGGAAAAATACGAGAAACTCCAGTCAATGCCGCTTTTTTCACAACAATCAATGTCGCTTTAAAATAAAAATAACATAACAACACCGACCGTTTGTAAATATTTTATAACCCCATTTGCCGTGGAGGAAAATTCATATGCATAAAACATTCCGTATAGATGAAAAGCGTCTGGCGGCGAAGTACAACAGGCGGCTTTTTCTGATAAATCTGCCGTCGGCAGCGATATTGCTTTCGCTAGTGTTAATTGTACTTCTTTTCATAATATTGCCAACAACAAAAGAACCACCTGCAGTTTTATACAGAACAATAATTTATGCCGCATATTTTTGTGTGGCATATAGTTTTATAATATGCCTGACAGGCTCGATAATTTCCACAATAATGATAAAATCCCACAAGCTGCATACCTACATAGAGATAAGTGACTCTGTGATGATAATATCAGAGCATTACCGCACTTGCCTGCAGGATGGCAAGCTTGTATACTACAAAAAGATGTGGCTTGTAAAGCTAAACGAGCTTACCGAAGTAAGCTGTATAAAAAATCATTTAACAATCACAGCAAATGCAAGGTACTTCTGTGAACGTTACGAGTGGCTGGGCTATGAAAAAACGGAAAACGGTATCAGCTTTGACAACTGGTGGTATGACAACCACGGCGGAAAAAACGTAACAACGATTGAAATTACTGATTTTTATACATATGGTGAACGTATTGCAAGGCGAATTGCATTTTGTGCACACAAAATCAAAGAGCGAGAGGACAGGCGTGAGGCATTCAGGCGTGAAATGCTTGAAATTGCAAAGTCATCTAAAAAGAATAAAAGAATTTCGGATAAATATCAAGCACCAAAAAGAAGGGTATTCAGACCATAAAGTCTGAATACCCTGTTTTCATCTCTTAGATTAAGCAAGCACAACTGCAAAGCGTTTTTTTACGCTTTAGCTGCATTTAACTTCTTAGCAAGCTGAGATTTTTTTCTAGCAGCCTTGTTCTTGTGCATAATGTTCTTAGCAGCAGCCTGATCAACCTTCTTGATAGCAAGCTTGATAGCAGCATCGGAATCAGCGGACTTAGCAGTGCAAGCAGCATCAGCCTTCTTGATGATAGTTTTTAATTCTGATTTAGTATCCTTATTCTGCATAGTTTTAGCAGCGTTAACCTTTACTCTTTTCTTAGCGGATTTAATATTTGGCATAATAAATGACCGTCCTTTCAAATTATCGGGATATATTTAAAATATAACCCGTTCGTGTTATTTTTTTCTAATTAATTATTTCCCAAACAAACATAGCATATACAAACAAAAGACACGAAACTTAAAAGCGAATGTAATGACTCATCCGAAAAAGCCGTAATTTGAAATACCATATATTTGTTAAACTGCTCGACAGTATGACTGCTCCAGCAGGAAATTTACATAAACGCATAAACACGTCTAACAGATATTTTACCATTTTTTCGTTCCATTTGCAATAGGCAATTTCAAATAAATCATAAAAAATTTCTTTATTCTTTTGGATATATTGCTGTATATCGGGGTAAAACATAACCATATATACAAAAAATCGAAAGGATGATGATATTAATGTCAGCCAGAACAGACCTTGCGGTTGAAATGATTGATGAGGATGCCAAATCACTGCCAAAGGGAGTAAAGCGAAAAATACGCAAAAGCAGTGCGGCAACAATAACAGAAATTATCATAACAGATGAAATGGCAGCTTTGCGAATGGGTAAGCCAAAGGGGCGTTACATCACAATTGAAACGGACAGACTTTCAGCAAGTCCGCAGGATTTTAATGAGCAAGTATCAAACATTGCAGATGAACTATTAAATTTAAGCGGAAGTGACAATAAAAGCATACTTGTTGTCGGACTTGGAAATGCAGATATAACACCTGACGCCTTAGGTCCGCAGGTTATTTCTCATGTTATCGCAACAAGACACCTAAAGGATGAGCTGCCGGATGACAACGAACTGACTGAGCTTGGAAATGTATCAGCACTGTCACCAGGTGTGCTTGGACAAACAGGAATTGAAGCGGCAGAAATTATATCCGCAGTGTGTGAAAAAACTCATCCTAATTGCGTGTACGTTATAGATGCACTCGCCTGCTCCGATATATCAAGGCTAGGTACAACAATACAGCTAAGCGATACAGGAATTTCTCCCGGTTCAGGAGTGCAAAATCGTCGAAAAGAGCTGTCAAAATCAACTCTAGGCGTACCAGTAATAGCAATAGGCGTGCCGACTGTTGTTGATATGCACACAATCGTTGAAAACATCACAGGCGAGTCGCCAAATAAGCATTTGCCAAATATGATGGTAACCCCAAGGGATATTGACAAGCTGATAGAACGCACAGCACGTCTGCTTTCATTCTCAATAAATAAAGCAGCACAGCCAACGCTGACAATGGAAGATATAAATGCATTGAGCTAATATTATTGCATAAATCTCTGAATATAACAAATAATAATAAAAATTAACATTGGGATTAATTTGTAGGAACACCAAGTATGGTGCATTTATCGGATATGATATACACCATATGTAATATTTTTGATGTCATCATATCGCAAAGAATATAACCATGCAATGAAATATAAAGGAGAAATAAAAAATGAGCGTAACACAAGAACAATATCAGGAAATGATAAAAAAAGCGTCACCAAATTCAAAGACATGGGTTGACATACCAAAGGCATTTTTAATAGGCGGAACAATCTGCATGATAGGTCAGGCAATACTGGATATCTACAAAGCAACAGGGATTGGCGATTTAGCATCAGCAGCATGGACTTCAATAACGCTAGTTATAATCAGTGCGATTTTAACAGGCTTAGGTTTATATGACAAGCTTGCAAAGCATGGCGGAGCTGGTACACTAGTTCCGATTACGGGTTTTGCAAACGCAGTGGTATCCCCTGCACTTGAGTTTAAATCGGAAGGTTTTATCATGGGGCTTGGTGCAAAAGTATTTATAATAGCAGGTCCAGTAATTTTATATGGTACAATTGCATCTGTTATATATGGATTTATATACTACTTTTTTCTAAAATAATGTTAACAGCATTAGATATATTCCATAATATACCATTATGTAAAATAATGTCACGACGCCAGATATTACCTAGAAAAAACGCTATTCTAATATCGTGTATATTCATTATCTGTTGAAAAACTGTGTCATAATATAAATAATGGTATATTAATTTGGGAGAGATTGCTAATGAAACTCAGAATACGTGATTTGAGGGAAGACAGTGATTTAATACAAAAACAGCTTGCAGAGTATTTGAATGTTACACAGCAAACATACTCACGATATGAAACAGGCGAATTATCACCGTCATTACCAACAATGGAAAAACTGGCATATTTTTATGACACCAGCGTTGATTACCTAATGGGTATTACTGACACAAAAAATCCATATCGAAGAAAAAAGCAATAAATGTCTTGAATTTTGCATTAATACTATCTTTTAACAGAGGTTACTTTTATAAAATATTAATCAATGATTAGTATATGAAAGTGCCTCTGTTTTTTATTCTATAAAGCCTATCACTTTTAATTGATAATTTTTTATCAGTATTTGCATTTTTTTATGGTATGTGTTATAATAAAATAAGTATCTGTATTTATGCAAAATACTTAAGATTATTACATGGGGAAAGAAGATAATTTGATATGGCAAACAACTATGACGTCATTATTGCAGGAACAGGAGCAGGCGGACTTTATACCGCTCTTAATCTGCCGCCTCATTTTAAAATACTGCTTATAACAAAGCGAGACCTTATATTATGCAACTCCGCACTTGCACAAGGCGGCATTGCGGCTGTTTATAAGCCAACAGATGACAATGTTCAGCTCCATACAAATGACACCTTGGTTGCAGGAGGTTTTAAGAATAATCCTGACTCCATTAAGGTGCTTGTAAACGAGGCTGCAAGTGAGATAGAAACAATACTCAACCTAGGTGTTGACTTTGATAAGGATGAGGATGGCGAGCTGCACCGTACGCTTGAGGGTGGGCATTCACGCAGACGTATTTTTCATCACAAGGATTCAACAGGATTTGAGATAACAACTAAACTGCAGGCTGCTGTAAAAGCGCTGCCTAATGTTACTGTCTTAGAACAGGCACTATTATGCCGAATTAAAAAGACAGGGACAGGTTTGTCAACAGGTTTTGCCTGTGATATCAGTTTAAACGGCGAGCATGATACATACTGCTCACGCTACATGGTGATTGCGACTGGCGGTATTGGCAGGGTTTATGAGTATACAACTAACTCTGCAATTGCCACAGGTGACGGCATATCACTTTCCTATGATTTGGGGGCGGATATAAAAAATTTGTCACTTGTTCAGTTTCATCCAACAGCATTCAGCAACATGAAAGAGGATTCAAGGGAATGCTTTTTGATATCCGAGGCTGTCCGTGGCGAGGGAGCATATTTGCTTAATAAAGACGGCGAGCGTTTCATGCATAATTATGATGAACGCCTTGAGCTTGCACCTCGTGATGTTGTTTCGCACTCTATTGTGATGGAAGCAAAACGTATTGAGTCGGACGAATTTTATCTTGACATAACACATAAGGATGCGGACTTTTTAAAGAAACGTTTCCCAATGATATACAAATATCTGCTTGAACAGGGCATTGACATGACAAAGGACCGTATTCCGATATATCCATGTCAGCATTACCTGATGGGCGGTATAAATGTTAATACAAAGTCATGCACATCAATTGACGGACTTTATGCAGTCGGCGAGTGTTCTCATACTGGTGTCCATGGAAACAACAGACTAGCATCAAATTCGCTGCTCGAGGCACTTGTGTTTGGCAGACAGGCGGCATTGGATATCGCTGAAAAGTCACAGAATTCCATTGTAACAAGTGATAGCCTTGAAGATTATAAGTTTACTTTTAATGAAGATGCAAAAGCAATTCCACAAGGTCTGCGCACAGAAATAAGGCACATCATGCAGAAGTCATATTTTGTAATTCCTGATATGAAAGAGGCACTTCAAGGCTTTGAACGTATATCAGAAATAAAGAATTTACTTGAAAGCGGCAACTATATTATCGATCATAATTATGTTGAAGCGAAATCATTATGTACAGTTGCATATTTGATTTTGAAGGAAGTTATATAAAATAAAACTAGCGGTTACATGAATTAATTTTCATGTAACCGCTTTTCATTGGTGTGCCTGACAGGAGTCGAACCTGCGGCCTACAGAGTCGGAGTCTGTCGCTCTATCCAGCTGAGCTACAGGCACATCATTATAAAGTCTGCCTAAGTAAAAAACAAAGGCAGACCACAAAAACTAATTTGAGGTATTAAAGCGTGACCCTTTACTAAGGTCAATTGAAGTCTGTGAAAAATAATCAGCGACTTTCTTCGCCTTTGATGCAGCCCCCATCTCAGCGATAAGTTCACTTTGCATAGCCTTAAGGCGACCTACAACGCTGCCATCATTTTCCTTGATTAATTCTTTTAGCTGATGCTGTTCGAAAATTTTATCCTGCAGCTTAGCTAAATCATCATTAATCTCACCGATATCCTCGAACTTAAAAAGAGCCTTAATCTGAGCCTGATGCTCCATCGACTGTTCACTTATGTATTGTTTAATCTCGACAGAAATACCCTCAACATTAGCAACGATTTTTTCACGTTCCTCAATAATCTGACCAACACCATCAATATCTTCATAGAGCATGTCGTTGGTTATTTCATTAAAACGCTGGAGCTCAGATATTTTTTTATCCATAAGCTCAATGAGTTTCTTATTCATAGAAATGCCCATCCTCCAGTCGTAAATATTTATGAAAAGCATGGTATATAATACCATGCTTTTCATTATTAAAGTTCTTGATGTCCTAAGCGGAGATTAGTCACGCACTTTTATTAGCCTCAGCAAAAGCATCACGGATTTCGGTAAACATTGGAATTAAATCCTTAATGATTTTAGTATCTTTTCTCACATTAGCACGAGTAAGCTGTTCACGGAAATATTTATACATATTTGACAAATGCTCAGTGATTTCGTATTTGACTTTCAAACTGCCATCAAGAGCCTCAACAATATCACTAACTCTGCGAAGTGAGCTGTGTGCTTTCTGGATGTCATTCTGTTCAATATAAAGAATACTTTTATTAAGCTCAAGGATTGCTTTGTCATACAGAGCGAGCAGCAGCTCGGCAGGCGTCATAGTGGTAACAGTTTGCTGCATAAATTTCTGGTATGGATTTTGAATCATTGTAATAGCCATCCTTTACAAAACGTAACGATTAAGGTAAATAATCTTAATAATCACTGTTAAAAATACTTGACTGTGAGTTCATTTTACTAATATAAGTTTCAAGAGTAGTAAATCTGCTCCAGTAACGTTCCATTTCCTTTTCATATCTTGTCTTAAGATCAGAAACAACCTTCTGGAGAGAGCTAATTTCGTTATAAAGCGCATTTTTCTTGTCAGTACCAGTGTTTGCGACACCAGCAAATCCAGAAAGATAGCCCACCTTACCAGAAGTAGTGGAAATAGCCTTATCAATTGTAGTTGATAATCTTCTGCCAAGACCCTCATTAATGTTAGTAAAGAAGTCAGTAGCCTTTTCACTGTTTTCCATAAGGAATTTGTCAAGCTTATCTTCGTCGATAGAAAGCTTGCCGTAATCAGTCCAGTCCTTAGACTTGATACCCATGTCAGCAAGTGTCATACCGCCATAAGCCTTAGACATTGTATTCTGAAGATCCATAAGAACGTTGTTAAGGTAGCTGTCCTGATAAAGCAAACCAACCTTAGCCTGACTTTCCCACTTATCAATTTCTTCAGTTGTCATTTCGTTACGCTGATCTTCGGTAAGTGGATCATAGAATGAACCATTTGACTTAGGACGTGAGGTTGTCATTTCCTTACGAATACCCTCAATCAAAGTGTTGTAATCATTAATGAAATTAACAATAAACTCCTTAGTACCACTAATATCCTTAGTAGTAGAAACAGTGACAGCCTCTGCACCATTAACACCAGCTTCGAAAGTACCGAGCTTAGAAACATCAATAGAAGTACCATCAAATGTGAAAATATTACTTGAACTTGTATAGGTTGCTTCTTCGCCGCCGTCTGCGGAAATAGTAATCTTTGAATTTTGACCCTCAACACGAGTAGCACCTGTACCGAACAATGAATCAGCCAAAGAACCGGAAACATTAATCTCGTTATTAGCACCAGTTTCAGTAGACTCAAGCTTAAATGACTGGTTAAAGCTTGAGAAAGTCATCTTAACGCCAAGATTAGCGTTGTTGATAGTATTCATCATAGTGGTAACACTTGTATCAGCAGTAAACGAGAAGTCCTTACCATTAACATTTAATGAGCAAGTCTTTTTGCCGTCTTCACCAGTAACAAATTCAAGTGGTGTGCCAAAGCTGATAGAACCGATTGAATCATTTGCAGATACGTCACCATAAACGGTATTAGCCAAACCAACAGTTGTATTATAGCCAACGCTGAATGTATGGTGTATACCATCTTCCTCGTTATTTTTATATGACAAATTACCATTTTCATCAAGTGCAAATGTATTTTTACCCTCACCTGTCAAACCAAATGCACTGTTGAGGTCACTAATAAACTGGCTCTTAGCATCTTCGCTGCTCTTAACACCTGAAAGACTAATAGTTTTAGTTTTACCGTCCAAAGTAACCTTAATATCAGTTGTAAGTCCCTTAGTATTATTAGTTTCAGCAGTTTTCTGTGCTTTTGTAGCATCTTCAAGATTAGTTTTAGCAGTTTTTAAAGCACTTTCACTTTTTATCAAAGCATCAACTGGAGCAGTATTAGCAGACTCCTTTATATCGGCATCGCTTACATTTTTCTGAATATCACCAGCGAACTCGGAAATCTTTTTATACAATTCAGTATTATCAGCAGTCGGGTCTGCCTCATCAAGCTGAGCCTTTAAACCGTTATAAGCTTCTTCCCATGAAGTTCCGCCATACTTGCTGGCAAAAGCATCTGTGAAACTGCCCTCCTTAGCAAAATCAATCATGAAATCAGCATAATCAAGTGATTTGCTGCCAAAGTCATATGCAGCAGTGTTATACTTGCCCTGAGCTTTATCTAAAGCAGTATTCGCAGCACTAAGCTTATCAGCAACATCAAATTTAGAAAAATCAAGTTTAACATTGGAATTCATGATATTGCTAGCACTAGTTAATGAAGATTTAGTAGCAGCAGTAGAGGAGGTAATAGTATAAGTAGCCTCCTTAGCACTGCCTGTTGCAGAAACTCCAACCAAGTTGTTAGAAGATGTTGCGAGTTTCTTTGACAAACTGGATGAAAGCATAAGAGAAGTCTTTGAAGTAGCAGTCAGATACTTGTCACTGAAAGATTTAAGTGTAGTAATCTGATTACGGTAAGCCTCCTGTTTCCACTGTAAAGTTTGGAGTTTTGAAGCTTTTCTATTATATCTTTTCAAGCTGTTGGCAGCCATAGCTTTAACAAGACTTTCTGTATCAAGACCTGAAGCAAGACCTGCCATTCTGTTTAAATTAGACATGGTTGACGAAGCTGAAGTAGAAGAAGCTGATGATGTAGTGCCCATAAAAACACGTCCTTTACTGATTATTTGTATTTGAGTTAATATTTTTTCTTGATGCAGCCAAATCTTCTAAAAGACTTGACGAATGTTTGCCGATAGCAGCCTGCATATTAAATTTTTCGGTATCATAAAGCTCTGCTCTGATAATTTTGATATCAGCAGGAGCATCAATACCAATTTTAACACGATCTCTTGACACATCAACAACAGTAATTTTAATATTGTCGCCGATAACAAATCCCTCATTTTTTTTACGAGTCAGAACCAGCATTATGATTCCTCCTTTGCAAAAGCAGGGTGCCTTATTGGGTAATCCTCGGCAGTGATAACCTGAACGGCAATATTTTTAGTGGAATTAATAACAATAGGAGCTTTAAGATTAACAACAGACTCCTTGACATCCTGTGGAATAACAGCGATAACAAGATAATCGATTGCATCAGCTTCATTAATATCAACGCACTCCAAATCAACCTTATCAACGGTAACACGATATCCCGCATCAAAATCAAGCGGATTGAACACGATAAGGCATAAATCAGAATTGCTTACAGACTGCAGCCACATCGGATATATGTTCTGCCCAAGCGGTGACAGGAGAACAAACTCATGTTCATCCTCGAAAGAGAACAAACCATTTGGAAATCTAATAATATCATTCTGAGCGATATCAATTTCACCGAAATCTCTTGTTACAATATTCATAACAGCGACATCCTTTTTTATTTATTGAATATAGTGAGTATTAAAGCTAACACACCGCTATATAATACTATGCTAAAGTATCAACAAGTGGTTCATAGTTAGGGTCAGCACTTCTAGGGAAGTAAAGAGGATCGCCAAGATATTCAATTTCAATCCCCGGCATCTGATTAATAATGACTTCAATCTTTCCTGGGATGAACTCAAACTGACTCTCATCAAGCATAAATCCAGAATCCGAGCCGTCCATTGAATAATTCACGCTTAATTTACCGTTATCAAAGCTTACAACTGAATTATTATGAGTTTTAGGCAGTGAATTCAGTACAGATTCAATTGATTTAGACGCTTTCTGAGCTTTAATATGATGGCTGCTGCCATGTGAAACATTATTGCTTGATACATTACCGCCGTTTTCGTTTGCGCCCAATCTAGCCACACCCTCATAAGTCAGCTTAATAGTATCTGATAGCTCTGACTGACTAAAAGTATCAAATCTAGCAGCACTGCCGCTGCCCACATTAATAGTCAGAGGGGCAGCTTGAAGCTGAACAGCATTATTTTGCCTTGTAACATTAATAGTAGGTAAATTTTTAACCTTATCCTGAATATGCTTAAGTTCTGCACGCTGTACATTAACCTCAATCTCAATTGGGATAGATTTTATACTAAGTAACTGATCCATATTCATCGTCCTCCTTAGGAAAATTTATAAAATGTCAAATTAAACGAAATCGAAAATACTTCTTGGCAAAACCTTAGAGCTGAGCTTAAGAGCAGCCTGATAGGATGCATCGAGAGATTCATACTTACTGATTTCCTCGTTAAAGTCAACACCCTCAACATCATTCTGACGTTCAAGCAGGCTATATTCATAATCATCATTTTTATCCAGATAGAATTCAACACTGCTGTATTTTGAACCAAGAACAGTAATAGCAGAAAGAACAGTGCCGTTAGCAGCAGTAACCTTGTCAATTAATGCATTAATTTTATCAGGGTCATTATCTCTGCAGGCAGCAGCAGTGTCGAAAAGAAGCTGAATCATATTTTTGCTGTAACCTTGAGCATCAACACCGCATCCTGTCATTTCAGCACCATTCAGGGAAATATCCATAGCAGTCTGAGGGTCAACATTATAATCATCATCATATTTAATACCCAACCCAATATCAACAAAAATTGGGTTTGAGCCATTAAAGCTTTTAGGGTCATCATAACTATCAACTGGGTCACCATTATAATAAACAACGGTTCTTCCGTTAGCATCAACCTCGGCGGTAAAAGGAGTAGCACCGTTGCTTGTGCCGCCGAACATCTGACGTTCAGCGAAATCGGAGTTCATAATGCTAAGGAAGTGATTTGCGATTTCATCAAGTTCAAGTCCAATAGAAGCACGTTCTTCAGCGGAGTAAGTGGAATTGACAGCCTGTTCCATCTTAGGAAGAATATTGTTTACATACTTGTTATTTATTTCGTAAAGGTTTACTTCTGCGCTTGTAAAAAGCTCATAAGCAGTATTGAGGTTATCCTCATACATTGCAAGGTTAGAAAGCTGACGCCTTGTTGTCATCGCCTTAGATGCATTGATAGAATCCTGTGAAACACGGGTATAAGCTTTGTTTGTAATCATCCTGTTCATAGAATTCAGCATATTTTCCAAGTTAGCATTTGTGTTTTTAAGATACATTCTATTTTGAATACTATTAGTAACTCTCATATCAAATCAAACCTCCTGATTTTAAATTACATTCCAACCTTGCCTGTGCCATTGATAAGCTTATCAAGTGCCTCATCAAGAGTATTAATCATACGTGCAATAGCAGCATACCATTTCTGGTAATTAAGCATATTAACACCTTCTTCGTCCATTGAAACGCCCATAACCTCATCACGAGCGGTTTCAACGCTTGCGAGCATGATATTATTTGTTTTAAGGATGTTGGTTTCATATTCAACCTGACTGCCGAGTTCATCGTTAATATTCTGTGAGAATTTTTCAAGAGTATATTTCAAAGGAACTGTACCCTTTGCTGTACCATCAGAATAAGTATGTTCCTTAGTAAAAACGCCCAGCATCTTCTGAATATAAGTGTTATCGAGTTCAGTCCATGTGTCATCGCCGCCATTAAACTTAGAAGGCTTTGAAATAAGGATAGGGTCTTTAAGCCATTCAGCTGAAATTCTTAGGGTTTCAGCAGCATTATCAAAATTTCCGTCCGGATCGCCATAGGTAAACACTTTAAATCCGAAATCAGTTTCAAATATGGCATTAAATTCTTCAGCAATGGACTTAGCCATGCAGTTAAGCATACTTCTGTAATATTCAATACCCTGATATTCATTGTTTCCGGCAGAGAAATATCCGTTTCCGTTATAGGCATCTAAGTAGCCTCTTAATGAGCCACCAGCAATATCATCTGTAATATCAACAGTAATAGCTGTATTATTGATGATAAAATCTTTTCTTAGTTCAGGTGTTGCACCTGCTTTTTTCCACGCAGCAGCATCCATACGCAAGTTTTCGTCAGTGCAGGTTCTTGTGATAACAAATCCCATGTTCAAAGGATCTGGGTCAGTATTAGACTGGTCATCCTCATTAATCATCGCAATCTGCTCGTAGTATTTATCCTTAACAACAGTAACACCAGCCATAGAAACAGTATAAGAACCGTTATACTCCTCTTTAAAATCAATATCACAATACTGTGAAAGTTCATCCATAAGAAGATTCATCTGGTCTTTTAGTTCAAGAGGACCATATTGATTTTGAACCTGAAAACCGTCAAAAGTCATATCAAAGTAGTTCATATTAATATAACTGTCGGTAAGCTGTTTATTAAGACTTCCCATTTCGGAAAGAATAGAGTTTATGCGGGTAGCAACTTTTTTAGTATCATCAAGAGTCTGTTCAGAAATGACAGTAAGACGGGAATCATATGAGTTAAGGTATTCAACAACAGCCTTAGCAGAGCTTTGTGCAATATTAGCAACTTCCTGACGATTAGCATTATCAGCAGAAAAGCTTTGCAGCGATGCTTTAAACTTGCTAAGGATAGCATTAAAGCCTGCAGATTCTGATTCAATGTTGTCAAGAGCATCTTCAATATCGGATAAAACAGATACCTTAATACCAATATTCATTGTATCACTTGTATAAGTCCTGACCTTTTTATCAAGAATCATATCACGAATCTGAGCAACACCGACAGGTTCAACACCCTGACCAGCAAGACCAACACTAGTGTTATACATAAGGTTACTTTGGTTATTGACAACGGATTTAACATCGACACGCTGTCTGGTATAGCCCTTAGTTTCTATATTTGAAATATTATTACCTACAATATCAAGAGATTTCTGAGAAACCTGCAAAGCATCTCTCTGAACATAAAGTCCCATAAAGCTGGAAGCCATAAAAATTACATCCTTTCAAGTATGAGCAGCCATTAACACAAATAGCTTATTACATCGATTTAGTGTTGTTGGGTGCTCGTTGTATATGAAACGAAAACCGTCAAATATTCTTAGCAAAAAGGTTAGCGGAACGTTCACGTCGAACACTGCCAAGACCGTTATAAGTATTAAGGTCCCTAGTTCTTCTCTGAATTCTTTTCAATCGTTCCGTAACGATAGTATTTGCAGTAGAGTTAATTTCCTTTATTTTAAAAACGAGTTCTGCCATTTCCTTGTGTTGTTTTTCAAGCCTTTTCTTACAGGAAACAGGAGCGGAATCAACAATCTGCGCAAAGGAAACCGATGGGTTCTCCGAAAGCAGCTGCAGGCGTTTACCCTCAAAGGAGTTAGTTTTCATGATTAAAGCCTGTTCAGTCGCAAGTGATATACTTAGCTTTTCAATTTCGTTTTTATTAATCATGTCGAGCTTTGAGTATTCAAATTCAAGAAATTCTTTATAATGAGCAATGTATTCTTCAAAAAATCTGACGAGTTTAAAATAGTCCATAAAGAAATCTCCTTACTCCGCAAAAAATCAAAGCAGCAAATAATTAGCGGAAATGCTGCGATACTGTTTAACGTTTAAAATTTGTACTTTTCCCATCCTCGCTATTCGTTCTAGACACTTTTCTAGAACTGCTCAGTCTGGATAAGTACAATTTAAATTCGATAAACAGTTAATAATTAGCCCTCGAAAATTGAAGCTGCAACAGCCTCAGCAGGAATATTATAAGTGCCTTCAGCAATCATTTTCTTCAAAGAATCGATGCGTTCAGCGGATGCAAAACCCTTAACGGATTTTTTAATCTCAGCCTTTGAGTTGTCAACAGACCTTGATCTTGAAGCCAAAGAAAAGTCAGCCTTATCGTAATTTTTAGCAACAGTGCTAACATCTGTGGACTCTTTTTTAATATTGTCATAACCACCATTAATTTTATAAGTAGAGATAACAGAATTAACATTTTTAATTTCCATAATCATAACCTCCAATCGTTGCTCGAAATAATGGATAATATCTGTAATATACAACAACAGACACTTCTCCCCTTATAATATTTATCGGCACGACAGTTAAAAACTTTAATTATTTTTTCAAATTTACAATAAAAAGCAATTATGGTA
The DNA here is from genome assembly GCA_031550725.1 of Oscillospiraceae bacterium. GTDB lineage: Bacteria > Bacillota > Clostridia > Oscillospirales > Ruminococcaceae > UBA946. The sequence continues at coordinate 459,064 of JAVBOH010000008.1, read as the reverse complement.
AATCTGACACGGATATACCATCTAAATTATAACATAAGCAGGCAGTAACAAACAATAACATATTACAATAAATACGAGTAGGGAGCGACGTCCTCGTCGCTCCAATGCAAGCAGCTAGAGGCGAGGGTTTCGCTTGCTGCGACAAGCGACGTGGGACTCAGACCCCTCGACCCTAGCGATTTTTTAAAAAACCGAGTAAACTTTTTGCCATTTTTACTTTATTCGTATCTAAGCATATCAAGCACCGCATGATTTTCTTAAGTTGCTTTCATTAGGCATCGCTCTCTGCAATACAATATTGTTGGTTAACTTTAAAACACTCAAGGATTTTTAACTTAATGCGTGCTATAACATCATTTCTGATTACGCCAGATTTTAGCAAGCAAAGTCCTGACCTTATTCATATCAATAGGCTTAGAAAGATGACCGTTCATACCGCATTCAACCGACTTTTTCATATCGGCATCAAAAGCATTAGCGGACATAGCGACGATAGGAATACGAACAGCATCCTCACGTTCAAGATTACGTATAAGCTTTGTGGCTTCAAGTCCATCCATAACAGGCATACGGATATCCATTAAAATGGCATCATAATAATCAGGCGGCTTGGAGCTGAACATATCAACAGCAACCTGACCATTTTCAGCGTGTTCAATGGAAATGCCATCCATATCAAGCAGGGTTTCGGCAATTTCAACATTAAGCTCATCATCCTCAACAAGAAGAACAAGCTTGCCGTCGAAGCTAACCGCAGTACCGCTGATATCCTCATGAACAATTTCACTTTCCTTTGCAATACGATAAGGTAGAGTGAACATAAATTCAGTACCAGCACCATATTCACTCTGAACAGCAAGCATACCACCCATCATGCGAACAAGATTATAGCTGATAGAGAGTCCAAGACCTGTGCCTCCATATTTTCTTGCAGTCTGAGTATCCTCCTGCTCAAAGGAATTAAATATATGGTCAAGATTTTCTTCTTTGATACCAATACCAGTATCCTTGATAGAAAATCGGATTTGAGTATAATCGCTGTCATTATCATTATTTTTCTGTGTAACAGTAAATGTAATAGAGCCGGAGCTTGTAAACTTAACAGCATTGCCAAGAATGTTGATAAGCACCTGATTAAGCTTAAGCGGGTCACCAATAAGATGAATATTATCAACAGACTTCTTGACAATAAGACCGACATTTTTAGCATCTGTCTGTACTCTTATCATAGTATCAAGCTGTGAAATAACATCATCAAGATTAAGATAAGTTTCTTCAACAGTCATCTTGCCGCTTTCAATTCTCGACATATCAAGAATATCGTTGATAAGTGACATCAAATAAGCAGCAGAACGGTCAATCTTGCCAAGATAATCAGCAACATGGGCAGGAACACCCTCCGAGCTTTGTGCAATAGTAGTCATACTCATGATAGCGTTCATAGGAGTACGTATTTCATGCGACATTCTTGAAAGGAAATCACTCTTAGCCCTGCTTTCAAGTGATGTCTTAGACTTTGATATATATGCAGAAAGAATACGTGTAATCTCAATGATATATTCCTTTGTGCTATTATCAATATCAACAGAAAACTCATACAAAACATTACCGATATACCTGTTTGTTTCAAACATCGGTACAAACAATATCAAACTATCGCTGTTGTTATTGTCGCCGCAGTTATTAATAATTTCATTAATAATCGGGTAAGAGGTGTCATAATAGTCCTTATCAGCAAAAACATAGTCCTTTTCCTCGGCGAACATGACTTTAAGCCTTTCAAGCTGTGACTTACCAATAGTCAAAACCTGATTTTCAATCAGGCTGGTTTCATCCTTGCACCATTGATAATCAATCGAGGTTGTATAAAAATCCGGATTGATGTCATATATGATAATACGATTCATGTTCATAGTGCGTCCAAGCTTTGCAAGCAGGATTTTCATTGCGTTGTCAAAGCTGTTTGTCTTTTCAAGGATATTAAGTACAAACGAAGTAATCTTATCATTTGAGGAATTACGGTTAGTTTTATTAAGATTAGACCTTTCATAAGTTTCATATTGTTCATAAGCATCCTGATTATGTTCCGCATCCTTAAATTTAAAAACCATACCATTATGACTGTTAACAGTTGATATTTCTGCAGCACAAACAGCTAGCCCAAGACAATTTTTGCATCGCTGCATATCATCAATGCCATCATTTGCCTCAGCAACACCAATGCAGCATTTAAGCGGCAGCGAGCTGTCTATATCCTCATAAATTTTCTCAATTTTCTTTCGCATCTTGTCAAACTGTCTTACCATATCAGATATACCAATATTAACTTTCAGAAAAACAAATTCATCAGCACTAGCCCTGAATACAACATCATTGTCTTTAATGTATTCATTAATAACAATACCGATTTCCTCAAGCAGCGCATCATAATAATAAGTACCCTGTTCTCTGCGGATTACATCAGCATTGGAAATTCTGATACGTGCAAGACAGTATTCATTATAATCACCCTCAACAAGAACCTTCTGAACAAGTGCCTCACCATATTCAAGCTTATAGAATTTAGTGACATTGTCACGTCTGTCCTCCTCAAGCTTTTTTATTTCAGCAGCCTTGCTTTCGGTAACATCACGCCTGCTTGCAATAATACGCTGGATTTGGTTGTTGGTATCAAAAATAGGCTTACCGCTTATTTCATACCATAAATAGCCCTCATAACCTTCATCACTCATAACACGCAAAGTAAAACGTTCACTCACTTCACCATTAAGAAACTTAACAAACATATCAATATCTTTAGCATGACAAATGTTGCCGCTTTTAACCTGACCTAAAAAATGAGTATACTTAATGGTTTTATAATGCTCATACGAATTTTTCGTACGGAAGTTATAAAGCACAAGAATATCAAGAACAGGATCATATTCAATCATATCATCATTTGCACTTTGAAGAGCCGTGATATAACGTTCTTTTTCAGCAACAAGTTCATTTTGTGTTTTTGTTAAGTTAGAGCTAATGACATTAAGCATTTCAGAAAGCTCATAAACTTCCCTGACATTAACATCAACAACCTTGATTTTACCAATACCGGCATAATCCTTAACAGCCTTGTTAAGCTCAGCAACAGGCTTAACAGTTCTTTTTGAAACAAAATATGCAAGCATAGTACTGATAAACATAGAAATCAGCACTGCACCTCCCGCACGGTATGTCATTCTGTGTGTAACAGAATAAAGTGAGCTTTTATGTGTAACAGCGGCAATCGACCATCTTGTTTCGGAAAATGGCGTATATGCCTTGTATAAAGACATATCGCTTAAAGCGGCATAAATATCCGAATTATCATCAAGTCCCGAAAGCTTATAAAGTGATTTAGAATTTTTAACTTTATCAAGAGTAATTTCCGTTACATTCGGTGATGACTTAAATATCCCGTCATTCGATATAGCAGCAACCTTGGCTGTTATATGCTCATCATTTTGAGGATTCCAGTCATATGTAATAATACAATAGCCGCTGTTGTTAAACATTATTTCCGACGACGGTAATAATGATACTATATTTTTTATTGACACACTAATTCCAGCAACCCCATAAACCTTGCCCTCAAAAATAAGCGGCACAGAGTATGTGATGTCAGCTTTTCTGTTAATCTCAGATATATCTGCCTGAACAACGCCCCAGTAGCCAAGCGAGTCATAATTCATATTAATGTGTTCATATGCAGCATTAACAGGCTCGAATAAAAAATTGTATTTATCCATAACTGCCGCTGTTGTATTGATTTTTTCACTCCATTCAATATCAAGCGGTATACCATAACGGCTTGATATTTCGGCAGGACCCCTTAACATAATGAGGTCAGAATTTGTATTTGAATTATGGTAAGGGTCATCATCGAGCATAAAAATACCAGAATAAGACGATGTATCCCTGTTGTCAGGCTTTTTATCAGGGGAGCAAAGAATAACATAAGCACCCGTAACAGCATTTGTGCGAAGTGTTGAAATAACATTATCGGACACTGATGCTAAAATACGAGCATTTGCCTCCTCATTATAATCAGCATTTCCACTGTATTCATCACGAATACCATCAAGTGCAGCATTTGTAAGGTCCTCAATGCGTGACCATTTTTTCAGCATTTCTGTTTCAAGGTAAGCGGTATTTTTCTGCGCATACTGACTTAGCATATTTTCAGAATTTTTATTAATATCACTTATTATTCCCGATGACGAAACGGCCTGACGAAAAATAATAGTTTGTATAACAGCAAGTGCCAGCAAGGGAATTATCAAATGATGAAACATAGGATATCTTTTACGAACGCTTGACGTCTTACTATGACTTTTTTTACGCAAATCAAATCCCCTCCTTTTTGTTATAAAAATATGTATACATTATAACAGATTATTATAAAAAACACAATAGCCTATAACACAGTAATATGAAAATTAAGAATATTTACCAATTTCCACTTAGGCGTATTGACAAATAATATAGATGCAGTTATAATGAATATATGAGCATATGTTCATATATAAAATGGAGGTATAGGTAATGAAAAAGAAAACAAATGATGAAACAAAATACTGGCAGAAATACTCTGCAATTTATGATTTTACAAGAAAAGGTGATATTAAATCATATGAAAAGATGTATTCGCTGATTAAAAGCAGAATTAATAATAGTATGACTATCCTTGAGCTTGCAACCGGAACAGGCTTAATAGCATTATGCATAGCAGAAAACGCAAAAAATATTGATGCAACGGATTTTTCAGCGGCTATGATAGAAAAAGCGAGAGAAAAAGCTACTCCTGCAAATGTAAATTTCGCAGTACAGGATGCCTGCAATCTGCCATATGCCGACAATAGCTATGACATTGTTATAATCTCGAATGCACTTCACATCATGCCATCACCTGAAAAAGCCATGTCGGAGATAAAGCGAGTTCTTAAAAACGACGGCATTCTGATAGCACCAACATTTACACCATCGAGCAGTTTCAAGGAAAAGTTTATTATGAAATTTATGACTAATTTTACTGGGTTTCCTGCATATGCGAAGTGGACATCGGATGAGTATATTGCATTTATCAATCAGAATGGTTTTGCGGTTAAGAACAAAGTCTTATTAAAAGGTGCATTAACTATGACATATGCCGAGTGTGAAAAAGTATAATTATTCTAACAAACAACAACAAATTGTTGCATAAGCTTTAAACGCAGGCGTAAGCGGATTTGGAACTCGTGAAACACTTCTTGATCTGCCAATCGACAATAAATGTCTTAAACAGATTTTGGACGTATATAATCATTTTTTAAAGCTAACCCACTTTTTGCCCAAACAGGTCCAGTTTTAGATGATATTGTATCAAGTTTGTCAGGCAATTTTGGCACAAAGGTATCAAAGGATGCGATTTCGGAAATGATGGTAATCAAGCAAAAAACTCAGGTGGAATATATATCCCACGAGAGCTTTTAGATAATTTATGCACATAAATAATAACACAAATATGTAGGGGCGCTGCAACGTGTGTGCCCCTTTTGCTTTATATTATTGAAAAACATCAGATGGGTCATTTTTAACATCCATAGGGAAAGTAGTCAGCTTGTTGTTATTATCACACAAAGCAAGCAGAATTTCCTTTTCATTATGATACCCTTGTTCATGCAGCTGTTTTTTCAGCCACTCATCATTATTCCCCGAAATACGCAAATTCCAGTGATTAATATGCCCGTCAAGAATAACAGCGACTTGAACATGCTCCTGTTCAGGCTTCAACTCCATATCAGATGGTGTCGCAGGACGTTCGGTTGAAACAGGTAAAATACTCAAGTTTCCGTTATATTCAAAAACAGCAGTCTGAATTTGATTTAAGTCAAAATAGCCTGCATAACGGCACTGCGTCATAAAGTCGCTGATGTCTATACGTGCTTTTTTGAGGTTTTCACGATAAATCTTGCCATTATCCATTATGGTTAGCGAGCGACCCACTATAATCTTTCGCAGTTTGAGCGAACGGCTTGTTATGACAGACACGATATACGCAACCAGACCGTATACAATCATAGCAACCAGCGGCTGAACTGTTGTATCAAGGTCAGTCGAGAATTCGGCGGCAATAGAGCCTATTGTAATGCCGATAATGTAGTCGAACATATTAAGCTGTGAAACCTGTTTGTTACCCATCAGCTTTGTTAAGAGGAACATAACAACAAGGGAAACCAGCGAGGTTATTATAATTTTCAATATCTCTGTAAGCATTTATATGACCACCCTTTTCTTCAATTGCTGGATGTTTTGTGTGAAAACACAAAACTCCGAGTTTGAAAAATTTATTTTTCAAACTTAATATCCTTTCAATTGGGAATGAATTTTAAGGATATTGTCTGCAATTTTTGATAAAATATACTTAACATAAAAAAAGAGCCGCCACATTAGTGACAGCTCTTTATGTTTTTCATGTATTAGCCCTGATTATCTTCGATATACTTAACGATATCGCCAACAGTCTTAATGCCTTCAACAGCATCATCAGGAATTTCAATGTCAAATTCTTCTTCTAGTGTCATAACAAGATCAACAATATCAAGTGAATCAGCGCCGATATCATCCTGAATGTTAGCGTTTGAAGTCACCTTATCCTCGTCAATATCGAACTGTTCAACAATAATGCCCTTTACCTTATCAAAAACCATTTTGATAGCCTCCGTTCTATATAATTTGATAATAAAGACAACATATTAAAATGTATGTCTATATAATTAAAAAATCAGTGGTTTTTTACATTTACTGAAACTCACCTATTTTTCTAAACTTAGTATACCTTTGATTTAGCAAAACGTCAATATCTATTGTCATTTTTTTGTCTAGCGATTTCAACAAAAATTCTGCGATATTTTCGGCGGTTTGACTAACATCGTTATGAGCACCCCCAAAAGGCTCCTCAATTATCTTCTCTGCAACCCCTAATTGCACCATATCTTCAGCTACAATTCTCATTATATTGCAGGCATCTTTCTCTTTAGCAGCATCTTTCCATAGGATTGATGCAAAGCCACGAGGAGAAATAACGGAGTATAGCGAGTTTTCTAAAACAGCAAGCTCATCGCAAACACCAAGTGCCAAAGCACCGCCGCTTCCGCCCTCACCGAGAACAATAGAAATGATTGGCGTTTTAAGACGCATGAACTCCATAAGGTTTTTAGCAATAGCCTCACCCTGACCACGTTTTTCAGCCTCAATACCGCAGAATGCACCGCTTGTATCAATAAAGCATATAACAGGTCTGTGAAACTTCTCAGCCTGCTTTGCAAGCCTTAACGCCTTTCTATATCCCTCTGGGTGCGGCATAGCAAAATTTGTGTCTTTATTTTCATTAAGGTTGCGTCCCTTAACCTCTGCAATAACAGTAACAGGAATGCCGCCAATTGATGCGATGCCACCCTTAATAGCGTGGTCATCACCATAAAGTCTATCGCCATGCATTTCAAAAAACTCATCAAAAATCAAAGGAAAGTAGTCGTTTATAGTCGGTCTGTTTTTATTGCGTATAATCTCCATACGCTCCCATGGAGTTAAGTTATTTAGCCTTTCCATCACTTAACACCTCCTACATTCTTATGCAGCTTGATAATGTGAGCGATGTCACGTCGCATGGATTTACGCTCAGAAATCATATCAACAAAGCCATGTTCAAGCTGAAATTCAGCGGACTGGAAGTCCTCAGGAAGTCTTTGCTTGATTGTACCCTCGATAACACGACGTCCTGCAAAGCCGATAAGCACCTTAGGCTCAGCGATAATGATATCACCAAGTGAGGCAAATGAGGCTGTTACACCGCCTGTGGTAGGGTCTGTCATAACGGTAATATAAAGTAAGCCTGCATCGGAATGACGAGCCACAGCGCCGCTTGTCTTAGCCATCTGCATGAGTGAAACAATACCCTCCTGCATTCTAGCACCGCCAGAGGCAGTAAACATGATAACAGGGAGCTTATTTTCTGTCGCAAATTCAAAAGCACGTGTAATTTTCTCACCAACAACACTGCCCATTGATGCCATCATATAGCGTGAATCCATAACACCAATTACACAGCGCTCCTTGCGGATAGTGCATTCACCTGTAATGATAGCGTCATTAAGACCTGTTGCACTTCTTAGTTTATCCTGTTTTTCCTCATATTCAGGGAAATCAATAGGATTTTTACTGCGCATATCAGCATCAAATTCTTGAAAACTGCCAGGGTCAGCAATAATTCTAAGGCGTTCAAATGCTGAAATTCTCGAATGATAATTACAGCTAGGGCACACCTTAAGGTTTTTAATAAACTCATCTGTCATGACAACGCTTGAACACCTTGGGCATTTAAAAAGCAAGTCAGCAGGTACTTCAACCGCAGACGATTTTTCTTTATCGGATTTTGTTTCAGCCGAATCATCAGCTGAGCTGTCATTAAAACGAGTTTTTACCACGTTAAATAAATCTTCAAGTGACAATGTTTATCGCTCCTTTTTATGTGAAATACAGTATACTAAAAGTGAATAAAAATCATTAGTATAACACGAATAATGAGAATTGTAGATAAGTACTTTCTATAATTTGTATACTTAGGCTCACTTTTGGATTTATACAAATTCCCCAGAATAACACACCAGATGATACCCATAAAGCTGCCAATGAAGATAAATATTAGTTTGAACCATTCATCTTTGATAAACTGTCCGAAAGACCCCTCATCCGAGCCATATGAACTGTTGTTATATGGCGTAAAATTCTTATTTGCATAAGGATTTTCGTTGTTTTGATTTTGTGATGAGCTCTGATTTGAAGGCGTTTTATATATGCCAGTATCGATATCCTTTTGTCTTTGATTTGATGCATTACTAGCAGATGATTTCTGCCATCCGCCATTATCATAAGGCGTAAAATCCTTTAGCTTTTGGGCATATGGATTTATTTCGGTTTCATCCGAAGATATAACCTCAATTTTAGGCGCAGGCTGTAAATCGGATATATCCGGTATATCATCTTTAGATTTATGCGGCTCATAGGAAAGTGGTACATATTCAGGCGGACTTTGAATTTCAGGCGATTTTATTTCCTCAATATCAGGTACAGGATAGTCGGTTGGGTCATAGTTATACTGTGAACTTATCGTTTCCTCATTAGGTACACGATATCCGCAGTCCTCACAATATTCAAGATAAACCTTGCCATTACAAATAGGACACCTTTGCTTTGCCATTTACATACACCCCCCTAAAAATATGAAAATGTGATAATTGACGGACACCATATATGGTGTCCCTACAAGATATTATTATAATTTCATTTTACGTCCAAGGTAACCAATATCATATTTACCCTCCTCAAAAACAGGGTCACGGATAAGGTCAAGCTGGAAGTCAATATTAGTGTCAACACCTTCAACGATAAATTCAGCCAAAGCCCATTTCATCTTAGCAATGGCATCCTCACGAGTAGGTGCATGAACAATAAGCTTTGCAACCATGCTGTCATAATAAGGAGTGATAGTATATCCCTGATAAACAGCGCCGTCAATGCGCACCCCAGGACCGCCTGGCATATGAAGTGAGTTAATCTTTCCAGGGCTAGGGCGGAAGTTATGTTCAGGACTTTCGGCATTAATTCGGCACTCAATAGAGTGACCACGCAAAACGATATCCTCCTGCTTAAAAGGAAGCTCCTCACCGAAAGCAATTTTAATCTGAGTTTTAACAAGGTCGATACCAGTTACAGCCTCTGTAATAGGGTGTTCAACCTGAATACGAGTGTTCATTTCCATGAAATAGAAGTCCTTGCCGTTTGCATCAACAAGAAATTCTATTGTACCAGCGTTATAATAACCGCAAACCTTAGCAGCAGCAACAGCAGCCTTACCCATCCTGTCACGAAGCTCAGGTGTCATTATAGTAGATGGAGTTTCCTCCAAAACCTTTTGGTTACGTCTTTGCATTGAGCAGTCACGTTCACCTAAGTGTACAACATTACCATGCTTATCACCAATAATCTGAAACTCAATATGCTTAGGATTTACAATAAATTTCTCCATGTAAATGCTGTCATCACCGAAGAAATTTAAAGCCTCCTGCTTTGCAGCAGTAATAGCATTTTCTAAATCCTCAATTTTTTCAACCATGCGGATACCACGTCCGCCGCCGCCAGCAGATGCTTTTACCATAAGAGGAAAACCTATTTCTTCTTTTGCAAGTCGAATAGCTTCTTCCATAGTCTTAACAGCACCGTCAGACCCTGGGATAACAGGAACTCCAGCCTTTTTCATTTCAACCTTAGCGGATGCCTTGTCACCAAGCATATCTATTGATTCAGGTGCAGGACCAATAAAATTTATACCACATTTTTTACAATTACGAGAGAATGCAGCATTTTCTGATAAAAAACCAAACCCTGGGTGAATAGCCTCAGCACCAGTTATTTCACAAGCAGCAATAATAGCTTTTTCGTTCAAATAGCTGTCTTTTGTAGCAGCAGGGCCAATACAAACAGCCTCATCGGCAATTTGAGCATGGAGAGCCGAACGGTCAGCCGTTGAAAACACAGCAACCGTCTTAATGCCAAGCTCACGACAAGCACGAATAACACGTACAGCAATTTCGCCACGGTTAGCAATTAGAACTTTATTAAACATATGAAAACCTCTTTCATGCAGATAGGTGTATTGACATCCATTTGCATATAAACCATATTTGTAGGGGCTGGCGTCCTCGACAGCCCGTGGCATACTGATTATTTACGGGGCGTTAATCCAATTTCAATTGGATTTGGATGCACGACCCCTACTATAAATTTATCTATTATTTCAATGCAAAAGTAATTTCAGCCACAACAGCCTTTTCACCATTCACAGTGGCAATACCCTTGCCAACGCCAACAGGACCTTTAACCTTGATAATTTCAACCTCAAGCAAAAGGTCATCTCCAGGAACAACCTGACGGCGAAATTTAGCCTCTTTAATACTGCCGAAAAATCCGATTTTCCCCTTATTTTCAGGCAGAGTAAGCATAGCAACACAGCCTGCCTGAGCAAGCATTTCAACCATCAAAACGCCAGGCACAACAGGGTACTCAGGAAAATGTCCCTTAAACCAAAAGTCGTCTGCCTTAATATGCTTCATAGCAACACAGCGTTTACCCTCCTCAAGCTCTAAAACCTCGTCTATGAGCAAAAATGGGTCACGGTGCGGAATAATCTCTTTAATTTGTTCTTGATTTAAAAGAACTGCCATTTAAACGTCCTCCGTATTATTATATTGTTTGTAGGGAGCGACGCCCTCGTCGCTCCGTTTTTCCAATACCTAACGTGCTGTTCTCGGAGCGACGAGGGCGTCGCTCCCTACATAAATATTTCTGATTAATATTATTTTATAACCATAATAGGCTGGTCAAATTCAACAGCCTCAGCATTCTTAACAAGAATATCTGTTACAACGCCGTCAAATTCACTCTGAACCTCGTTCATAAGCTTCATTGACTCGATAATCATAAGTACATCGCCCTTTTTAACACTCTGTCCAACGCTGACAAACGGTGGCTTGTCAGGAGCGGATGCTGAATAGAAAGTACCAACGATAGGTGCTTTGACAACATTTCCGTCAAGTGCCTTTGGTGCAGCAGGAGCAGCATTTGCTGATACTGATACTTCGTTAAGTACAGCAGGCATAGCCATTTGCGGCATACCGCCCATCATCATTGGAGGTGGAGGAGAACATTTTTTACCCTTTACGGTGATAGTCTTTCCACCATCAACAAGAGTAATTTCGCCTAAATCATTATCCTTAACAATCTTAGCAAGAGCCTCAATCGTTTCAATTTCAACCATATTATAAATTTTATCCATTATAACATATTCCTTTCGAACATTTATTGCATTTGATAATTATTATTGTAGATTCGAACATTGTTCGCCCGTTAAATTCGGCATACATCGGGTTAATACAGTTCGCCCCTACTACCTTATTTCATCTAAATCTTTACGTTATGTGAATGTATTTTTGTAGGGGCGATTAGCAATCGCCCGTAATTTCTCGATTCTTTGCGGGCGATTAATAATCGCCCCTACATAACAATCTCAAGTTTTAGATGACAAGAGATACTACAAAATTAATGTAATTAATCAACATATTTCTTCAAACAAATAGTGGCATTATGACCGCCAAATCCTAGGCTGTTTGACAAAGCGGCATTTACAGTCATCTGACGGTTGCCATCAGTACAATAATCAAGGTCACACTCAGGGTCAGCTACCTTAAATCCGATTGTCTGTGTAACAAAATCGTCCTTTATAGAAAGTGCAGTAGCAATAGCTTCAACTGCACCTGCCGCACCAAGCAAATGCCCAGTCATAGACTTAGTTGAGTTGATAACAACTTTTTTAGCCGCATCCTCACCAAGTGCTTTCTTAATTGCAATGGTTTCATACTTGTCATTAAGACCAGTTGAAGTACCATGAGCATTGATATAATTAATATCTTCAGCGGCAAGACCTGCCTCAGTGTATGCAAGACGCATACCCTCACCAGCAGCATCACCCTCTGGAGATGGAGAAGTCATATGATATGCATCATCAGTAGCACCATAACCACAGATTTCAGCATAAATCTTAGCACCACGAGCCTTTGCGTGCTCAAGCTCCTCAAGAATTAGTGCACCGCTGCCCTCACCGAGAACAAAGCCATTTCTTTCAGCATCAAAAGGAATGGACGCTCTGTCAACATCCTCTGAACGAGAAAGTGCTTTCATGTTATTAAAGCCTGCAAGAGTAAATTCAGTGATACAAGACTCTGTACCGCCAGCGATACAAACATCAAGGTAGCCATCCTTAATTTTGCGGAAAGCTTCACCGATAGAATGTGTAGCGGAAGCACAAGCTGTCGTTGCACAATAGTTAGCACCCTTAAAGCCTGTTTTCATAGCGATAGTTCCTGCAGCCATGTTGGCAATCATCATAGGAACATAGAAAACCGAAACCCTGTTAGGACCTTTTTCAAGATACTTAGCGTGTTCAGACATAGTAAGCTCAAGTCCGCCTATGCCTACACCAAAAATAACACCTGCTCTGTATGGGTCTAAATCCTTAAAGTCTGTACCGCTGTCAGCAAGTGCATCAAGTGCTGAATATACGGCAAACTGAGTGAATTTATCTACTCTTTTCTGCTCTTTTTTATCTAAATATTTTTCAGCTTCAAAGTTTTTAACAGGAGCGGCAATTTTAACTTCAAAATCAGGTGATACAGTATCTCCAAGCAGCTCAAAGCCGTGTTTTCCTGCCTTAAGGCTTGCCCAAAATTCATCAACTGTATTTCCAACAGGTGAAACCACACCCATACCAGTTATAACAACTCTTTTCATAAAATATCCTTTCTGTTTACCTTATATATGTTAATACAATAGTATATGTTTTTACATTGAAAGTCCGCCGGAAATTTCAATAGTCTGACCAGTAACATAGGATGAATCCTCTGATACAAGGAATGAAACAACTCCAGCAATTTCATGGGTCTGACCATAACGCTTCATAGCAACCATGTCAAGCATTTTAGCCTTTTGCTCATCAGTAAGCTTATCAGTCATAGGTGTCTGAATAAATCCTGGTGCAACAGCATTAACATTAATACCTCTTGAACCTAGCTCCTTTGCAATAGTCTTTGTCATGCCAATTATAGCAGCCTTTGATGCAGAATAGTTTATCTGACCTGGATTACCATAAAGTCCTGCAACAGATGCAAGATTAACAATTTTGCCTGACTTCTGACGCATCATAACATTTCCACCATGCTTCATCATGTTGAAAACACTTTTCTGATTAACAGCAATAACCATATCATACTGCTCCTCGGACATTCTTGCCATAAGACCATCACGAGTGATGCCAGCATTGTTGATAAGTGCATCAATAGTGCCGAAACGCTCCTTAACAGCCTTAACCATGTTCTCGCAGTCCTCATATTTTGAAACATCACAGCAGAAAATTTCTGCTTCTACACCATATTCACGACATTTATCCAAGACATTGTCTTTTATATCATTATCTGTAAACATACCCTCATTCAAATCGTTAAGGGCAATATTAAATCCGTCCTTAGCAAGACGAAGTGCAATAGCAGCTCCAATGCCCCTTGAAGCACCTGTTATCAATGCAGTTTTTGCCATATTAAATCTTTCCTTCCTTAACTTAAAAATAATCCCTTTTAATTATAAGCGTTAGAGTATACTCTATGCAAGCAAAATTTATTAAAAATACATAGATTTTAACAAAAACATTTATATTAAATAATTATACTAAAAAATCCAATTAATAATCTATAATAACACAGCCCATAGTAAGTCCTGCACCAAAGCCAACAAGACAGCATTTATCGCCACGCTTAATGCGTCCATCCTTAACAGCCTCATCAAAAGCAAGAGGTATTGTTGAGCTTGATGTATTTCCAATTTTATGAAGATTAACAATAAACTTATCCATTGAAACACCGATATTCTTAGCAGCAGTTTCGATAATTCTTATATTAGCCTGATGCGGAATAAACCAGTCAATCTCGTCAACGGTTATCCCTGCTTTTTCTGCGGCTTTCTGTGCAGCTGTCGGCAGAGCTTGAGTAGCAAACTTATAAACAGCCTTGCCATCCTGAATAAAACCGAAATCATCGGATGTATATTCTTTCATCAGCTCTGCGGTAAAATCATCAGCAGTGCCATCCTTATTATAAAAAGGATGATGTTTGTGATTTACCTTTGCATATAATGACTTTCCGCCGCTGCCATCTGCCGAAAGATAGCTTGTATAAAATTTTTCCGAGAGTTCAACAATAAATGCTGCTGCACCGTCACCAAAAAGAATACAGGTTGACCTGTCATCATAATTTGTAAGGCTTGAAAGCATTTCATTTGCAACTACAAGTGCATATTTCAAGTTTTCATCTGTCTGAAGAAATCTTTTTGCAGTATCTAAAGCATAAACAAAGCCTGAGCAAGCAGCATTCAAGTCAAATGCAGCTGCTCCGAAAGCACCAATTTCATTCTGTATTACACAGGAAACAGAGGGTGTATAAAAATCATTTGTTATAGTTGTATCTATAATTAAACCTATCTCCTTAGGGTCAATCTTAGCACATTCAATAGCCTGCTTTGCAGCCATTGCTCCCATATACCATGTCGTTTCACCATTAACCATATGACGTGTGCTTATTCCTGTTCTTGTGGATATCCACTCATCATTTGTTTCAACGATTTCTGACATCATTTCGTTATCAACAGTAAGCTTTGGAAGATATGAACCAGTACCCAATATGTTAATTCCAAACAAAATATTTTACCTCCGTCTTGTAATTCTGCAAATTTTATGTTATATTAAATTTATAAGTACAGCATAAAAAAGCAATATATAGATATTGTAATACGTTTTAAGCTTGTTGTCAACAGCTTTTAGCAATTTATTTTCTTATATATTAACATATATGTAATTATATGTAATTTATTGCTGTATAACCCCTAAAAATTTGGTTTTTAGTAGAAAGGATAATTAATTTTTATGAACAAAACAGTATTTTTATTTTCAGGACAAGGCTCACAATATGCAGGAATGGGCAAAGAGTTAGCGGAAAAATATCCGCAGATTAATGATATATATAAAACTGCAAGTGAAATTTTAGGATTTGACTTGGCAGAAGTTAGCTTTAATGGCACAGATGAAGAATTATCAAAGACAAGTGTTTCGCAGCCTGCTATAATGGCTTGCTCTTTAGCTTCATTTGAGGCAATGAAAATTAACGGAGTGGAGTTTTCAGCTGTTGCAGGACATTCACTGGGTGAATATGCCGCTATGGTAGCTGCTGGAATGATATCACTTGAGGATGGCGTTAAGATTATCAAGGCAAGAGCTGCTGCTATGCAGAAAGCTGCTGAAATGAACAGCGGCTCAATGTATGCTATTATTGGCTTGGATGCTAAAGAAATTGAAAAGGTATGCGAAGATACTGACGGCTATGTTGTGCCTGTAAACTATAATTCCACCGCACAGACTGTTATTGCGGGTGAAAATGATGCTTGTGCCGCTGCTGCTGAAAAATTTACAGGGCTTGGCGCAAAGGCTATGAAGCTTAATGTTGCCGCTGCATTTCATTCTGAGCTAATGCGATCTGCTGCTGATGAATTTGAAGCTGCCGTTAAAGACTTCAAATTTAATGCTCCAAATGTTAAGTTTTTCTCAAATTTAATCGGAGATGAACTAACCGATATCTCCGATATGCCACAAAAATTGGCAAAACATATAGTTTCTTCTGTTAAATTTACATCTGAACTTGCAAAATTAGAAGAATTAGGGTATAATAATTTTATAGAACTAGGACCTAATAAGGTTTTGACAGGGCTTGTTAAGAAAACCCTTAAGGGTGTAAATGCTGTAAATGTTGAAAATACTAAAACTCTTGAGAAGGCATTGGCTTCTTTAGAAAATTAAACGTTTACATTAAGTATATTTATATCATTATTATACGATTGGGAGATAAAACCATGAAAAACTATGCCATCCTAGGTTATCCGCTAAAGCATACAATGTCACCGCCTATACACAAAAGGCTGTTCGAATTGTCAGGGGTAACAGATTTTTCTTATGATATAAAAGAGATTTCATCCGAGGAGCTTGAAAACAGCATACCCATGCTGAATTCTTTGGATGGATATAATATCACAATTCCGCACAAGGTGGATATAATAAAGTATGTTACAAAGCTTGATGAGTCCGCTTTGCGTTATAATTCTGTGAATTGTATAAAAAATACAGAAGGTATAATTACTGGATATAATACCGATTGTTATGGATTCCTTCGTGCATTGAAAGCTGGCGGTGCAAGTCTTGACGGCAAGGTTTTGCAGTTTGGCTGCGGCGGTGCAGGAAGAATGATAACTGTTGAGGCTGTTTTACATGGTGCTGACTTAACTGTTGTTGCATTGCCTGAATTTATAGCATCTGCTAAAGAAGTTGTGGATTATGCACTTTCGCTAAATCCTGATGCTAAGGCTAGGGTTATTACAATCGATGAAATTGAGGGTGAATTCGATTTGCTCATTAATGCGACACCAGTTGGGATGTTCCCTCATAATGATGCTTGTCCTTGCGATGAAAGTATTATAAAGAGATGTAAATTTGTTTTTGACATTATTTATAACCCTGATGTCACAAAGCTTATGAAAATCGCTATGGATAATGGCATTAAAGCTATTGGCGGAATGGCAATGCTTGTATGGCAGGCTGTTGTTGCACATGAAATTTGGGATAACGTTACATATAACGATGATGATATCGCTGCGCTTATTAATGATATGCGTGAAGAATTAACGAAATAACAACATATAGGATAATAACGTAATAATATACAAATTGTATAGGAGGTGGGCAGATGAATTTTAAGTCAAAAGTGGTTAGCACCGCAAAAGCTATAATGGTCTGGTGGGGAATTTTCATTATTCTTGGCTGCTGTATAGGGTTTGTATACAAAATAATCCACAATGTTTTTGCGTTTGCAGAAGGTGCGGATAATTTTGACTTATGGATATTCATTCCGCTGCTCCTGATTGGCTCACTTGTTATTGCGGTATTGTTCCATGTTCTAAAGTACCTGCTTGTTATAATGCCAATGGTTTACATTAAGCATAATATTAGCAAGGTTGTTAAAAAATATGGCATTTCGCATGAATATATACATTTCCTTTTTCAAAACAGCAATGGTGTATTCAAAAATAGGCTTCTTCTTGAGGCTTGCATAGGCTACACACTTCAAGGAAAGCTTACTCAAACTGAGGAACTCTTGGAAAAGCTTGATTACAAGAGCATTATCGATGTTGCGGAAACAACGGGCGATGTTTATGATGCGTCACTTTATTATGTTGAAAAAATGCTCCTTTGCTTTTTTGAAAACGACATGGAGAGTTTTGATGAATATTTCATCAGTGCATCAGAATTTTTTAAGCATATGTCACATAACTATCGTGTTCAGATTATGACAGCTCTTTACCGTTATACAAAGGGTCAGTATGAGCTAGGCTTGCGTGAGCTTGACAGAATTCACACAGGACCAAAATCTGCTGTCGATTACAAATACATACAGGCTACATCAGCGGCAATGAGAGCGGCGCTTCTTATCGCACTTGAAAGAAAAGAAGAAGCTGTAAAATATGTTCGCATTGCTATTGATGCTGAGGTTACAGATTATTTCGACGAATGTATGGGTAAATTATATAAGATGTGCCAATAAATTTGTATAACCTTACAAACTTTATAAGATTTATACCCCCAATGTAAAAATATGATATGCTGAATTGTTTTTATAGTAAAGCATTTATTTATATTTTTACATTGGGGGTAATTTTGTGTTTAACACAAAACATCCAAACTTGCTTAGAAAAGGGTGGTCATATTTATGAAAAAATCACTGGTTACATTAATTGTTACGATTATTACTGTGCTTGCTATGGCAATATCGGTATCGGCTGATGTTGTTAATGCTAGATTTATTGAAAATGAGAACGATACTGGGTATTGGTACACACTTGACGGCAAGAAAATTATCGGACTTTATGAAACAGAGTTCGATAATGGCATAAAAAAGATGTATAAATACGATGAAAACGGAACAATCGCTGCTTATAACGGCTGGGCAAAAACATCATCTAAGCGTTTTTATTATAATAACGGATATAAAATTTCAGGCTGGCGAAAGCTTAGCGGCTCTTGGTATCACTTTGATAAAAAAGGAGCTATGCAGACAGGACGAGTTAAAATTGCAAACGGGTATTATACTTTTGGAACTGATGGTAAATGGACTGGAAAATATAGTGCAAAGGCAAAGCGTCCTGACAATTTTTCGTTCTATTACAAGGGTAATGTGGAGATTGACACAAAAGAAAATTATATCAATAAACCATATGTGAGTGAAAATGGCAAGATAAAATATAGTACCTCAAAGCTTGATTTGCAGGTTATTTACTGTGCTTTGCAGGAATATGACGTCAACTCACTTTGTGCATTAGATTATGATATTCATCCTGAATATCTTACATATACAAATTGTCCTGATGATTATGAGGTTTTTTCATATGACCCTGACCCTTATTATGTGACAAAATATGTTTCGGGAAACAAAAGATATAGTGTGAGAGGGTATAGCAGTGCGTGTGAGCTGTATTGCCGTAAATATAACGAATATGCACAAAATTATTACGAATTCACAGAGTTTATCACGCATTATGTAATGCAGACTAAGGAATATAAATCATTGCCTGAGAATGATATTTGCCTTGAATGAAAGGACAGTACAAAATGAAATATATTAAGTTTATAGCTTTAGCAGTATGCTTTTTTATGCTGACTGCCTGCAATGCAGATGAAAATATCGATACAGAAGAAAACCCAATAACCACTGTATCAGAAAATGTATTAACAACTAATATATTACCTGAGAAATGTCCCGAGGATTTTTCATTTTCTTTTATTTATGGTTATAATATCAAGGAAAACTATAATGGCATAGACAGCGATTTAGGTACTGTTTCAAAGGACTTGATTTTGAACGGAACATCTTCTGCTCCATATCAGATTTCGGATGAAGATATGCAGAATATTTACTCGGAAATAATCAATCAGAATATTGTCGGACTTTGTAATCTTGGAATTGACATAACATCACATAATCTTGCTATTTTTACAGGTAATGATGGAGCATACGGACAAATGCCATGTGAGGAATATATTTTCAAGTTTAGCCTGAATGGCGTTTTATACACTTTAAAAGGCGATGAAACCACATTTAATCACCCTAATGACAGTGAAATTAAGGATGAATTTTCTTCATTTATCAAGTATCTGAAAAGATTTGTTGAGGGTACAAGTGAATTTCAGTCTATGCCAAAAGCTGAGGGTGGATATGATTGATTGTTACATGATAATTTAAATTAAATTATATTAATGCAGGGGATGATGTCCTTTGCAAAATATTCCTATTATTTTTTTGATAATCCATGCCCTATCTAATCATGATTTATTTGACTAGAGGGCATGGATTTTTTTATCATATGTGCTAAAAATGCTTATATGGTGTTGACACGACGTGAAAAAAGGTGTATTATTATATAGAATATCAATGTGCGTTGCTTATAGCATTAAAATTACACTTAGCACGACCGAGCAGTTGTTTGGAGAACGA
This sequence comes from Oscillospiraceae bacterium, assembly GCA_031550725.1. Taxonomy (GTDB): domain Bacteria; phylum Bacillota; class Clostridia; order Oscillospirales; family Ruminococcaceae; genus UBA946. Next base: position 438,815 of record JAVBOH010000008.1, on the reverse strand, counting down.
ATAGCGAGGGAAGTGATAAGTGGTATTTTAAGCGTTAAGCAATGTATCATAAAGGATTGTGCCTATTTGACATTGATATGCTCTGTTTCGTTTTAATTCTTGTCACTTTCCATGCCGCAGAAATGGGATGTGATTTATATATTCGATATTATTTTTCTGCGGAGAATGGACCGAAAAAATGTATTTTGGCAGTGTAAAATTTTTCAAGCATTTGATTTATACTATTGTAATCGCATTGATTGTTATTTCGGCTGGTCTTGCAGTCTTTTTCGGAATTAAATATTATCAGGCATCTAAAGCGCTTGGGAATTCACCTCAGGGCTATGTTCAGATTGATAATAATACAATTAATATTCCTGACGGAATGTCGCTTGAGCAGATATATCTCGTTCTTTCTGCAAAAGGGTATACTCCTGAAGATATACTCATGTTTTTAGCTGAAAATGAAACCGACAATGTTAACAGCTTTATTGCTAAATATTCAGGCGGCAAGCTTGATTCTGATTTTGCAAATGCTGACGGCACTGAAACTTCTGTTGATTCAGCTGCACCAGACCAAAGACCAATCATTGATGACCCGAATGCACCTGAATACACCAGACTGTTTCCTGAGCTTTATGCTGATGCTACTGATGAATCTGCATCCGTTACCAAGGATAAAGTTGTTTATCTTACTTTTGATGACGGTCCTTCACAGAGAACTCTTGAAATTCTCGATATCCTTGACAAATATGACATTAAGGCTACATTCTTTATGTCAGGCGGTAAAAGTGATGAAACTGCTGAAATTATGCGTGAGGTTGCTCAAAGGGGGCATACTCTTGCTGTTCATTCACTTTCGCATAAGTATGACGAGGTTTATGAAAGCGTTGAATCATGGCTTGAGGACTTTAATAATACATACATGAGCATTTATGATGCAACTGGTGTCAGACCGCAGCTTTATCGTTTTCCAGGCGGAAGTGTTAATAACTATAACAGTCATATCGTTGAACAGATTATCGCTGAATGCACAAGACGTGGCTTTGTTTACCACGACTGGAACGTAAGCGGCGAGGATGCTACAAAGAGTGCAACATGGTCATCTATTTATGATAATGTTGTTAGCGGTACTCTCAACAGCTCATCTTCAAGAGCGATTGTACTTCTTCATGACAATAAAGACAAGAGCAATACTGTTAATACACTTGATGACATTATCCATGAACTAAGAGATAACGATTATACCTTTGAGGCTCTTGATAATACCATTAAACCTATTACATTTTCACACTGATAACACGCTAGCTTACTAGCTTACTTATAACTTTTAAATGCGGTGGCATGGTTATATTCATACCTCTTGCATTAAGAATCAATGACAGCCTAAGTCTGCATTGACTCGAAGAAAGGAATGATCATTAAAATGAGCCTAAAGGACAACTTTAATCAGGCTGTTAAGGAAATTTTGAAAAAAGACGGACTTGTCGGCGGTGACGAACCAACACCAAAGGAACAGAAAAAAAAGACTGAGCTTGAAAAATATTTAGAGCCATCACCTCGTCCAGCTGAAAATCTTACATCAACTCCTCTTGCAGATGCACTTCTTTCTGAGATGGAAAGTGAAACTGCAAGTCCATATGTTGCATCACCACAGAATGCACAGTCATTCGGCAGACCGGTTATCCCTGATGCCGTTTCGACGTCGTATACTGCACCTGCAGCATATACAGAACCTGTTTATAATGCGGCTAATAATGACATTCCAGCATTTAGCCAGCCATCATATGAACAGCCAACACAATCAATGCCAAGCTCACAGGATACACAGCAGGGCTATTCCTCATCTGCTTATAATGCTTCGGCAGGTATGGGGCAGGGACAGTCAGGATTTGGTGCAGCTCCATCAATGAGTGGAATGGGAGCACCTATGGGTACACCAATTGGCATGGGTAAAACTCCGCCACCACCAAAAGCACCATCATATACAAGCATGAAAAATGATACCCCTTACTTTGAAACAGAAGAAACAACCGTTATTTCACGTAACACTGTTATTGACGGTAACATCCGTTCATTTGCAAATATTACAATTGACGGCAGTGTAAAGGGTGATGTTAAGATAACGAAGAATATCAATGTCAGCGGCAAGGTTGTCGGTGATATTGAATGCAATAATTCAACCATGATGGGTGCATCCATGCAGGGAAACATACTCTCAAAGGGACAGGTTCAGGTTGACCGTGACAGCTTGCTTTTAGGTGACATATCTGCACAGTACTTAGACCTTAACGGTAAAATCAAGGGTAACATTGATGTAGGCGGAAAGGCTGAATTCAAAACTGATGCTATAATCCTTGGCAACATCACCGCTTCCACAATAACTGTTCTTGACGGCGCAACTATTCAGGGTTATGTTAATACAACATTTTTACAGGAAAGCTCATCAAGCATTTTCCCTGAGGCTATTGCTGTAACCGAATAAAATGAACATGATAGCTGTTACACGTTAAGACATGAACATTTGTCTTAACGGCAACAGCTTTTCTATTCTATCTGTTATATTATATACTAATTTTTGGAGTTGATTTTAAGTATGTCCGATAACAATGATAACTTGCTAGAAAATGATTTTTATGACCCGCTTGATGTGTCAGACAGTAAGCCTGCAAAGGCATATGTACCAAAGTTTGAACAAGACCTTGCTAAAGCAGGGGGAAGTGTAAAGGCTCTTTCCGCTGAAAAAGCTGCTGAAAGGTCAAGTGATGATGAGAAAAAAATAGTTGAAGACACACATAAATCACAGAATACGGCTAAGTCACCTGAAGCTAAAAAAAAGGCTGAGAACAGCTCACAGCCTGTAACAATTGAAGATGATATATTCGAATTTGCTCAATATGTTGACGATTCGCTTGATGACGCACTGCCATATATAGCACCGCCTCCCGAAGAAGAAATGGATTACACCACTATGGATTTCAGCAATGATTACAGTGCTGCTGACCCACTGCCATCCGTTGATATTCTGCTCGAAGAAATGGCTGCACCAACAAAGCCCAAGCTATCCTCAATGACTGATTCTTCACGTTCTGCTGCACAGTCACTCATGAAACAAATGATGATGGATGACCTTGATATTGAGATGGAGGGTAATAAAAAAGCTAGTCTTGAGGACCTTTCTGACGAATACAGCAGCAATGTAAAGCGTACGGAGGATCTCGCTGCAAAGGAAGTCCTCGACAGCGATGAAAAACAGCTTATTAAGGACAGATTAATGCAGGATATTGGTTATCGTCCAAGCAACATAAATCAAAAGGCAAGCAATACTATGTATAATAGTTTGATTGCTGAACAGAAGATAAAGGCTTCTAAAAAGGGGTTTTCGATTGTACTTCTGCTTGTTACGCTTGGTGTAATTGATGCTTTTATAGTTATGTATAAGCTTAACTGGAATTCATCTCAGCTATTTTCCTATCTTGCAATAGCTACTGCCTTATTTTCAGTTTTAATGTTTACAAAATCAAAGCCTGCTAAAATTACCTGTGCCATATTCTTCGGTCTTGAAACGGCTGCATTAATTGGCCCTGGGTTTGTTAAATTTGTTTTGGATAACCAGACTCAAAATGAAAATTATATGGAAACTATGGTATTCTTCTTGGCTGCGATTGTTTTAAGCGGCATTATTTGCTTATTGCTTGCGAGAAATGACAATGTCGATGCATATGTGACAACTAATATAAAAGAAGAAAAGAAGAAGATTGAACAGGGTGAAAAAGCTTTGAAAAAGGCGAAATAGTAGTATGTATAAACATTTTGTATGACTAAAAATCAATTGTAAGGCAGGGGCTTTGTTCCTGCCTTAGTTACCCAAAAATATAAGGCTGCGTTGAACTATGGGAGTAAAACAAACATCATACAATATATATTCGATTTTGTAGTGGAGAACTCAGTTTACCCACTTTTTATGTTGGCATAACAATATCTTTAACAAAAAAGACTGTCCAAAGTTATCAAAACTCATGGACAGTCTTATTATTTTATTTCCAACCCTTTGCAAGTGCTTTACAAAGCACGGCACCGATATTATTAAGCGGCTGCTGTTCACTGCAGGCTCCAAGCTTATAAGCCTCCATTGGCATACCATAAACAACACAGGTTTCCTTATCCTGTCCGATTGTGAATGCACCATTATTATGCATTTTCAGCATACCCTTTGCGCCGTCAGCACCCATACCAGTAAGGATTGCACCAACAGCCTTTCGTCCTGCAACCTCGGCAACACTCGAAAACATAACATCAACAGATGGGCAATGTCCAGAAACCTTTTCACCCTGATAGCATTTAGCATAATAACCACGAGCATCCTTTTTCAGCTCAAGGTGATAGCTTCCTGCACCAATAAGACAAACACCGTTAGTAAGTCTGTCACCGTCAGCAGCCTCTTTAATCTGCATTTTGCAAACCCTGTTAAGTCTTTCGGCATACATTTTTGTAAATACAGGCGGCATATGCTGAACAACAAGAACAGGCGGCATATCAGCAGGAAAAGCCTTCAGTACGGTTTCAAGTGCATCTGTTCCTCCAGTAGATGCACCAAGAGCAACAATATAACCATCCTTACCCTTAAGCGATGCACCAACAGCATCTTCGTTTGTAGGCATATTAGGGATAACCTTACCTGTTTTTACAGCAGCAGACATCTGTGGTGTTGCTGTGGAAGTGCCAGCAGCAGTGCCAACAGCAGCTCTTGCTGTACCAGCAGGAATTTTTTTAAGGTTAGCTTTATTTCCTGCAGCAACAATGATTTTTGTGCTGAGAATACTGCAAAAAGTACGCATGTCATCAGGTGTTTTCGGTTTACGCAGAAATCCTGCTGCACCTGCACTTAAAAGCGCACCCTCATCAGCATCGCTCGCACTAATCATTATAACAGTAATAGGACACTCAGACATAAGCTGAGATAAGAACTTACGTCCGTCCATTTTAGGCATATTAATATCAAGAACGAGAACATCAGGGTTTAAGTCGGTAATTTTTTCACCTGCCTCAAAAGCATCAGACGCAGTTCCGACGATTTCGATGTGCATATTACCCTCAAAGCCCCTGCAAATCGCTTCTCTGAAGAACATTGAGTCATCAACAATGAGAACTTTAACTTTATTTCTTGCCATAGTAATCTCCATTCAATCGAAAGACTGAATTTTCCTCCCAAAAAGATGAATAAGCATTAATGTCTGATAATTACTCTGTTATTTCTTATCAACAGGCATTTTTCTGTAAACAGCAGGCTTTATATAGGTGAAACGAGTAGCCTTGCCGACACTTTCAGCGTGACCGATATAAAGGTATCCGCCATCCTTTGTAACATCAAAAAATCTTTCAACAAGAGCGTTTTTAGTTTCTGTTTCAAAGTAAATCATAACATTGCGGCAGCTAATGAAATCATAAGGCTGACCTGCAGGGATTTTATCCATAAGATTAAACTTCTTGAATTCAATCATTTTTCTTATCCTGTCACAAACCTGATAAGTGTTAGCATCAAGTTTAACAAAATACTTTGAAAGCCATGCAGCAGGAACATCCTTAACCATATCGACAGTATAAATACCATCCGATGCCTTTTTAAGAACCTCGGTATCAAGGTCAGTTGCAAGCATTTTTATGTGCCACTGCGACATCTTAACGCCAAAATACTCATCAAGTGTCATAGCGATAGTATAAGGCTCCTGCCCTGTGGATGATGCCGCACACCAAATGTTAAGCGAACGGTTTGTATTTGTTTTCTCAAAATAAGGCAGCAAATCAGTTTTCAAATAAGTGAAATGCTCAGGCTCACGCAAGAAATAAGTGTGGTTTGTAGTAAGCTTATTAACAAGCTGCATAGTTTCATGACCTGTTTTGTCAGCAAATGCAAAGTCAATAAATTCTTTAAAGGTTGTAAAACCACGTGTAGAAACCATATTGTTTAAACGGCCCTCAATCAAAATTCTCTTTTTTTCAAGGTTAATACCGTAATTTTTCTTCATATAGGTGACAAGTCTGTTAAAATCATCATCAGTTAACTTTAGCATAATAGCGTCCGTGCCCTTCATAATATTTGTGGTGTATGCCATATTTGGCATACGATAATCACAGCATCACTTTAATCGACAATATGCACTCAAAGGCGTCTGCATTCCAGACGCCTTTAAGGCAAAACTGATTAATCTAAAATAAGTTTTTCGCAGTCAAGAAGAAGCTTGATATCAGCACCGATTTCAATAATGTTCTTGATATAGCGGTTTGAATTAACATTCTTGTAATCAGGAGTACGGCTGATATGTTCGTTTTTAACAACTACAACCTCTTGTACTCTGTCAACAATAATGCCGACCTGATTACCGTTTTCGAACTCGATTACAATAATACAAGTTCTGTCGTCATAAGGAATTTCCTCAAGACCAAATCTTTTTCTTATGCTGATTACAGGGATAACCTTACCACGAAGGTTGATAACACCCTTGATATAATCAGGGATTTTCGGTACTTTAGTGATACGCTCAATACCGATAATCTCATTTATATAACTAATTTCAATACCATAAATAGTTTGACCGATACTGTAAAACAGAACCTCCACTCCATCAGCGTGGTAAGCTTTTGCAGCAGTTTCGATTGCAAAGATTTCTTCGCTCATAATCTAAGACCATCCTTTCAAATATGCCAAGAACATAAAAGTTCCAAGCCTATCTTTTCCATAAATAATGCATTACAACAATATCAAAATTCAACTTAGAAATCTGTGATAATATTGCTTACATCAAGAATAATAGTAATCGAGCCATCGCCTAAAATTGAGCAGCCTGCCATACCGTTCTGCTTAACATTATAGTTATTGAGAAGTGATGAGAAAGGCTTAACAACAACCTGCTGTTCACCAATAAGTTCATCAGCGAAGATGCAAGCACAGCGTCCCTCGGACTCAACAAGGATAACAACGCCTTCATAAAGGTCATCAGTACCAGGAGTGAGTTCGTAAATCTCATAAAGTCTGATAAGCGGGAAGCACTCGCCTCTTATCATAATCATTTCTCTGCCGCTTGTATCTCTAACTAGCTGGCTTGGCTTAATCTTAAAGGACTCTCTGATTGAGTTAATCGGAATAGTGAAGATTGAATCACCCACTGAAACTTCCATACCGTCAACGATAGAAAGAGATAGCGGAATTTTAATGATAAAGTTAGTACCCTCACCAAACTTGGAGTCAACAGAAACAGTACCGCCGATTTTTTCGATATTCTTACGAACAACGTCCATACCAACGCCTCTGCCGGAATATTCAGTAACCTGCTCATTAGTTGAGAAACCAGGGAGCATGATCATATTGAAGATTTCCTTATCGGAATACTCGGATGCAGGTTTTGTTAAAAGACCATTCTTTTCAGCCTTAGCGATAACCTTTTCAGGATCAATACCCTGACCGTCATCAGCGATTACGATGATAACTTCACCAGAGGAGTTGTATGCAGAAAGAGTAACCTTAGCCTTAGGATTTTTACCCTTGGCAATACGCTCTTCAGCAGTATCTTCAATACCATGGTCCATACTGTTTCTAACCATGTGCATCAATGGGTCATTAAGCTGGTCTATGATGGACTTGTCAACTTCTGTTTCTTCACCCTCGAAAACAAGATCAACATCCTTGTTAAGCTTAACCTTCATATCACGAACAATACGTGTCATCTTATTGAATGCACCAGAAAGAGGAACCATTCGGATTGACATTACAGTATCCTGAAGTTCGGAGTTAAGCTTTCTAAGCTGTCTTGCAGCCTTCTGGAAGTTATCAAGACGAAGTCCCTTGAGGTCTGGGTTAGAAGTAACCATAGCCTCAGTGATAACAATTTCACCAACAAGGTCAAGCAAAGTATCAAGCTTGTGAAGATTAACAGAGATTAGTGACTGCTTAGCACCAGCCTTGCCATTATTGCCAAGCATATTATTAAGCTGTTCAACAGATTTTGATGCATCAGAAACAGCAGGTACTTCTTTTTGTGCTGCAGGGGCAGCAGCTTGCGGAGCAGCAGCTTTAACAGCCTCAGCCTGAGGAGCAGCCTGTGGAGTTTCGCTTACGGATTTAGGCATAGTCGCATTTGTATCATTACCCATACTAAACACCTCATATGATTTTACATTAGGAGTCGCCTCAATAACTCTGATTACTTCATCAGGAGATGGGGATGTGAAACGAATAACAAAACCATCTTCGATAATCAGCTTGGATGACTCACTGTTGTTTTCGATATCTGCGGGCTCATAAGAAAGTGAACTGCAGATATCCTGTATATTGTTGATAACAAGCAATGCACGAAGGTTTTCCATTTTGCAGTCAGGTTCAAAGTAAACTGTTACAGTGACAGCATCAGCAGTGTCAGCCACAGGAGCAACAGTTACAGAGGATGAACCCATTTCCATGATTTCATAAGACTTAACGTTAGCTGTTTCAGCAATAATGTTGATTACAGCATCAACATTTGTATCGCTTGCAGGAGCAAAGCGGATAACAAATCCATTTTCAATGATTTCCTTGCAGGTAGCGGAATTCTGCTCGATATCAGCAGGAACATACTCAAGCTTTTTGCAGTCCTCTGCAATCTTGTTAACAACAAGCAAAGCCCTTAAGTTTTCCATCTTGCAGTCATCTTCAAAGAATACCTTAACAGCAGTTAGCTTATCCTCGGCAGAGTTTGTCTGCTGTGGTGCTGGTGCAGCCGTAGCTGCTTGAACTGATGCAGCCGCCTGTGCAGTCTGAGCCGGAGCGGCAGCCTGTGGAGCAGCTGCTGGTGCAGCAGGAATAGCTGAAGTACCGTTTTTCAAAGTTTCTGCAAAGTCACTGATTTTACCCATATGCTCGGAGAAATCAGTCGGAGTATATTCTTCCTCTTGAATAAGTTCAATTTCAGCCTTAAGCAAGTCGGATGCTGTGAATACTAGGTCATAAAGTGATTCAATCGAGCTGATAACAGGATTTTCTTCACGGATAACAAAAAACATATCTTCAATAATATGAGCAAGCTTAGATATATTTTCCAATCCCATCATAGCAGAGGAACCTTTGATAGTATGCATCGCACGGAATATCTCGTTAATTTCTTCTTCACCGAAGTTATTATCGGTTTCGGTTTTCATAAGAGTTTGATCGAGTTCTTCCAGCAGGGACGTTGACTCGAAGATATACATATCGAGCATAGCTTCCATACCTGCTTCAAATTTTGCCATAATAAACACCTACCTATTTTTCTATTCCCACATTAAAAACCATGCGGGAAATTTATTTCAATAATTTTTAGCCTCTCGTAAAGATAAAATATGTATAAACTATACGTATAACATACATTATCTTTGTACATTTTTAATTATACAACAAAAAAGACTTTACTACAAGAGCAAAATCGAATATAATAGAATAGTAAGACAAAAACTTTTCGACCCTTTTTCGTTTATATTCAACAAAACTGCACAATTTTGTATAAAAAGGATGTGTTTTCCAATGGCTGATCTTTTACAAGTAACAACTCCGGTAGCCCCAAAATCTTATGACTATGCACAAAAGGTACAGCAGCCCCAAGGTGACCAGATTTTTAATCTGGGTGATACGACAAGAATTAACAAAACTACCGACAGTGCTGAAGATTTAGCCGAGCAAAATCTGAAAGACTCAGAGGGGCAAGCACTTCCGCAGATTGAAGCAGCGATAGCGAAAAACCCTGCCATGTCATCAATGATACTTCGTCTTTTGATTGGCACAGAGGCACTTTCTATGCTAAAAGCAGGTGAAAGCGTTGAGCTTTTAAATAAAGTAACTGAATTTGCTAACGAGATAATGCTTAATCCCAATGATGTTGTTGATGATATAATGAAACAGGAGCAGGAGCTGACAATATTCAAGGGTGATTTATGGGACACATTAAAAGGAATATTAACGCAGTCGGTATCTATGGCGAATAATAATGATTTAAAGCTTATGCATAATCTTGGACTGTTTAAAGCGCCGCTTGAAAATGCAGGACCTGATGCTGATAAATTACAATCGCAAGGCAGCACAGAGGGGCAGATGGCACAAAACGCACAGCAGTCTAACAACCCAAATGCAGCAACACAGCGTGCAGTTATACCTGACAAAGCTGACATTCAGCTTATGAAGGAAATGATAACAGCAGGACTTGTTCCAAAGCAAAGTGCCGAGGCACAAACCACAAATCTTCCTATGTCTGCTGCGCAGATAACAGATGTTTTGAATGAAATTGCAAAAGGAACTAATTTATCGGAGCTTAGTGACTCGATTATTGACTTCATGAAAGCAACTGTAAATGCATCCTCACGAGATGACATTATTAATTCTGTTGCGACAAATCTGCGTTTTCTTTCTAATGAGGTTGCACATAGCTTTGAGCTTGCAGACAGTCTTAATGAGGTTGCGGATAACTTAAATCCACAGACCTTCAATGAGCTAAAGCCTACTATAATGTCGCTTTTGAATTATACAGAGCAGAGTTTGATTTTAAGTGACCACACAAAAAATCTTCTTCCGCTGATAGTATATAATATGTCACGCTTTAACGGAAGTGAAAATGCTGTTAAGGAAAGCTTTAATCAGATTGTTAACATGACAAGTGCAAATCAGGAGCTTTCCGATAAGCTTTGCGAGCAGTTTATTAAGTACATAGAAAATTCTAATCTGCCTGATGATATCAAGCTTTCGACATTGAAAAACAACGAGCTGTTTTCAGGACAGCGTTCAATGACACTTCTTGCTGACCGTATCGGTAATGCAGTTCAGGAGCAGTCGCAGAATATCAGCTCTGAAAAGCTTATGAGCTATGTCAGCCAGATTGATTCGTCAAACGGTACGGAGTCTTTGAAACAGATTTTAACGCCGCTTGTACCGCAGAATTTGGGCGGTGCACTGAATACACTGCTTAGAAATTTTGATAATACCAAGGATTTAAATTCTTTGATTGACAGACTTGGGGTTATTGTAAATTCAATTGATGATGTTGATAAGAAAATTACAGTGGCACAGAAAATTAATGAGGTTTTGAGCAATCTTTCGTTAAAAGAGGGGATTAACTATAAACCGCCGACATCAATGGAGAATATGTTTGACTTCCTGCTCAAGAACATAAATGACCCTGCTTTAAAGAGCCTTTCGGCACTTGATAAGGGTGAAATGGTGCAGGGGTTGGTTGCCACTCCAAGCACACAGACACCTATCATGCATTTTCTTCTTCCTGTCGATATGGATGGTTTCAGAGCGTTCGGTGAATTGTGGGTTGACCCTAATGAAGATACCGAAGTAAAAAGAAGTAAAGGCGGCGGTGAGCCTGGGCAGCATATGTTCCTTTGCTTTGATATTGAAAACTCAGGCTACTTTGAGCTTGAAGTTTATGCTAATCAGGATAATCTTAACATACTTCTGTTATGCCCAGAAGGCACTGAAAAGACTTTCCATTCCCTGAAAGAGAGCATGCCTGTTATTGCAGGAGCGTGCGGATATAATATAAGCAATGCGGCAATTGGACCTATCAAAAAGCGACGTGATTTAACACAGGTGTTCCCGAAAATCAATCAGAAAAGGAGCGGATTGAATGCCAAAGTCTAGAAAACCGAACAATTCAGGAAAGACTGCGGTTGCACTAAAATACAATCCGCAGAAGGATTATACTCCTGTGGTTGTTGCATCAGGACATGGCAAGGTTGCAGAACGTATTATTAATCTTGCTGATGAAAACGGTATACCGATATATCGTGACGATTCCACAGCGGCTATGCTTACTATGCTTAATGTCGGGCAGGGAATCCCTCCTGAATTATATCAGGTTGTTGCAGGAATTTACGTTCAGGTCATGCAAATCGCAAAAGAAAATAATAAGAAATGATTTATAAAGGAACGATGATGCGTCGTTCCTTTATTTTTTTGCGTAATGAAATGAAATTTGATTTATGGCATTATGCAAAAACATATATTTTACTAACATTTGGTTTAAAATTTTGTTTAAAATGTCTTTTCTGATTATTATTGTAATTTATATTAAATAGTGATATAATTCTAATAATTTAAATTATTAGGAGGAAGATTATGTTTACAACATTAGCAGAAACAAAAGCATATTGCAAGGAAAATGGCATTAAAATGGTGGACTTTATGATGATTGACCTTAATGGCCGCTGGCGTCACCTGACTATGCCTGAGGAGCGTCTTAACGAGTCCACAATGAAAGACGGTATTGGCTTTGATGGCTCTAACTATGGCTTTGCCGCAGTTGAAAAGAGCGATATGGTATTTATTCCTGACTTAAAAACTGCATATGTTGACAGATTTGCAGAAGTGCCGACACTTGCAATGATTGGCGATGTTTTTGTAATTGATTTACCTAATAATTATCGTTTCGACCAAGACCCAAGAAATGTTGCTTTCCATGCAGAAGAATACCTTAAATCAACAGGCATTGCGGATGAAATGCGCATAGGACCTGAATTTGAGTTCCATGTTTTCGACCATGTAAGCTACTCAAACGCACCTAATAATACAAAGTTTAAGATTGATGCAGACCAGTCCGAATGGAATTCAGGCAATGAGGATTATAATCTAGGATATAAAGTGCCTAAAAAGGCAGGATATCATACTGCACCGCCGCTTGATAAGCTGGCAGGTTTCAGAAGCCGTGTTACTATGATGATGGAGGAGCAGGGAATAAAGGTTAAGTATCATCACCATGAGGTTGGCGGCTCAGGACAGCTTGAAATCGAAGTTGAGTTTGGTGGAATGCTTGAAATGGCTGACAAAACCATGATGACAAAGTACATAATTAAGAATGCCGCTGTCAATGAGGACAGAACTGTTACATTTATGCCAAAGCCAATTTTTGGCGAGGCAGGTAATGGTATGCACGTTCATATGCACTTGTTTAAGGATGGCAAACCGTTGTTCTATGATGCAAATGGATATTCACAGCTTTCTGAGCTTGCGCACTATTTTATGGGCGGACTTTTGCATCATGCTAAAGCTTTGTGCGGTTTCACAAACCCAAGCACAAACTCATATAAGCGTTTAGTTCCAGGGTATGAAGCACCTGTTACAATCGGATATGCGACTTCAAACAGAAGCTCGGTTATAAGAATTCCTGCATACGCTAAGGACCCGGATAAAAAGCGTTTTGAGCTTAGAAATCCTGATGGCACCTGCAATCCTTACTATGCTTATGCCGCTATTTTAATGGCTGGTATTGACGGAGTTAAGAATAAGATTGACCCAAGTAAAGAAGGGTATGGCCCTTATGACTACAATCTTTTCACTATTTCCGATGAGGAAAAGAAAAAGATTAAACAGCTCCCACGTTCACTTGATGAAGCTCTTGACTGCCTTGAGGCTGACCATGATTTCTTAACAGCAGGCGGTGTATTCCCTGAAAAACTTATTGAGTTGTGGATAAAGAATAAGAGAGCTGATGCGGCAAGATATAATATCACCCCACAGCCTATTGAATATGAGATGTATTATGATTTGTAATCATACATAAAACAAATAATAGCGGGTGACCTGTGTGAAATGTGGTTACCCGTTTTATTCTGCACCACGTTATAGTTAATATGCTATAATTCGTGTTTGTATACTTTCGTTAATTAAAAAATTATACAAAAATGCTTGATACCTATTGAAATTGTGGGAGAAAAGTATTAAAATATATGGTATATGTGTTTACTGAAAATATTTTATGAGGTGGATTTAGATGGGTGCAAATATTATTCTCTACGGCCCTCCAGGTACAGGTAAAACTTACAATACCGTTGCTTACGCTATATCTATTATTTATGGTCGCCCTGTAAGAGAAGTCATGAAAGATAATTATGACGATCTTCTTGAAAAATATCATGCACTTAAAAACCTATATGGTCAGATTGAATTCTGTACATTCCATCAGTCATTTGGCTATGAGGAATTCGTTGAGGGTATCAAGCCTGTATTTATGCAGGTTATGAACGAGCGAGGCGAGCGTTCCCGTAAAGAAGAAATGGTTTATAAGGTTGACGAGGGTGTTTTCAGAGCGTTCTGTAATGAAGCGTCAAAAAATCCTGATGAAAAATATGTATTCATCATCGACGAAATTAACCGTGGCAATGTTTCAAAAATCTTCGGTGAAATGATTACTGTTATTGAGCCAACGAAGCGTCTTGGACAGGTTGAGGCGGCTACCGTTAAGCTTGCTTATTCTCAAGAGGATTTTGGTGTTCCTGAGAATATTTACATACTCGGCACTATGAATACTGCTGACCGTTCAATTGCAATGCTTGACTCTGCACTCCGCCGCCGTTTTGACTTTGTTGAAATGCTGCCTAATCCTGAACTTCTCGATGGCGTTGTTGTTGAGGGTATTGATATTCGTCAGCTTATGACAAAATTAAATAAGCGTATAGAAATTCTGATTGACCGTGACCATACTATTGGTCATGCATATTTCATGCAGCTAAGGAGCAGACCATCGCTTGCTGTTCTTGCACATATATTCAAGAATGCTATTGTTCCTCAGTTACAGGAATATTTTTATGATGATTACGAAAAAATTCGTTTGATTTTAGGTGACCCTAATAAAGAGGAGCATGAGCAGTTTATCAGGGTTTCTGCTATCGATTATTCACAGATTTTCGGCTCAAAGGCTGAACTTTATCTTGAAAATGATGAGGTATACACTGTTAACAATGCGGCGTTTGCCAATGTTAATGCTTATCTTAAGATGTAAAAATATGTAACTCAAATTACGTTTGGAGGGTTAACTTTGGAAAAAAGCAAACGTTATGTAATTACCGAGCGTGAATGTTTCGTAAGAGGCGGCACATCCGATGACCCTCATATTATTCCGCTTAATGAGTTGAATTATGATCGTCTTGAGGACTTCGGCAGTACCGAAAAATTCTCGGTTGTTTATCAGTTCACACTTCCCGATGGCAGAAAGGCTTTGCGTTCCCGTCACTATACAGGCGTTATTATGCTTAAGGACGGTACACAGATTGAAATTCTGCCGCAGATATCGAGTGATATGAAAATCAATGCAGTTGAATCAAAAACACTTTTTCTTCAGATGCTTGATGCTATCCGTGAAGTCCCTGTAAAAAAAGTTGATGAGCTTTATTTTAAGAAGGAGCATCTCAATTTGTTTGAAATATTTGTGCGAATGTTCATCGAAGAAGCTTTTATTGTTGTTCGTAACGGACTTAAAATGACATATGTTCCTTATCAGGGCAATGAGATGTTTGTTAAAGGCAAGACTATTTATACCGAACACGCTAAGAAGAATTATGCTCATAAAGAGAAGTTTTTCTGCGAGTATGACGTTTTCAGCGTTAACCGTGCGGAAAACAGGCTTATAAAATCGACAATTGTCATGCTTGACAAACTTTCTGTTAATCCTCTGAACAAAAAAATGCTCAGCATTCTGATGACTGACTTTGAAGAAGTTCCGCCGTCTATGAATTACCGCAAGGATTTCAAGATGAGTGTTGAGGACCGTTCAATGATACGTTATCTCAAAGCTATGAAGTGGGCAAGACTTTTCCTTTTAAGCAAGGGTACATCGACGTTCTTTGCTGGAGGCAAGGTTGCTTATGCTATGCTTTTCCCTACTGACAAGGTATTCAGCAGCTATATTGCATCTTCATTAAGGCGAACTATCAGCCGTGACAGGTTTTATTTCATGACGCCTGAGTCGGTGAGTAATTCGCTTAGCAAGAGCGGGCGTGACAAGCATAATGTTCCGCTTTCAAACTTCTATATCAAGAATAAAGTCAACGGTGACATTATTAATATCAAGTTCCGTTTTAATAATTCGAATGATATTAATACAAAATATGACGACGGAGCAATTGTAATGTTCCCCGTTACACAAGTGCTTAATAATAATGTAACAAGCATTGCGAGCAACAGATACTTAATTGATATAAATAATTTTGACTCCAGTGTTCAATTTTTAATGGAAACCCTTTTTGCTTAAACAAAATGGCAGGCGCATTGATTGTGCCTGCCATTTTTGAATTATTCAGCAGACATAAAATAAAAAAGCTGTTATCCGAAAAATCAGATAACAGCTTATATTACGTATAAATTGAACTAAGCTCAATTTTAGTCAGCTACATATGGCAGCAAAGCAATATGTCTAGCCTTCTTGATTGCAACAGTAAGTTCTCTCTGGTGATAAGCACAAGTGCCAGTCACACGTCTTGGAAGAATCTTAGCTCTTTCAGTTAGGCACTTTCTGAGCTTTGCAATATCCTTATAATCGATCTTTTCGTTAGCTCTGTCAGCGCAGAAAGCACAAACTTTTTTACGAGTTTTCTTGTTTCCACGAGGAGCTCTTTCTCTATCTCTTTCCATTATGAAACCCTCCTTATATTATTTTAATTAAAGCGTGTCCAAATTTCAAATTAAAATTTAAAATTAGAACGGTAAATCGCTGTCGCCGATAACTTCTTCAAAATCTCCGAAGTCACCAACTGAAAGTGACGAATTATTATTTGCATTCTGAGCAGCATATTGCTGTTGTGGAGCATATTGCTGAGGAGCTGCCTGCTGATACTGCTGAGGAGCGGAAAATCCACCCTGCGAAGTACCGTTAGCTGGCTTATCACCGCAGAATTCAACACGCTCAGCCCATACTTCAGTAGTATAATGCTTAACATCAGGATAACGTTTATCATCGTAGGAACCTGTTCTCAGGTTTCCTTCAACCATAATCATTCTTCCCTTAGTGAAATATCTGCTGACAAATTCAGCTGTCTGATTCCAAACAACAACATTGATAAAATCAGCCTGCTTTTCAGCACCCTGTGCAACCCTGCGGTCAACAGCTACTGAAAAACGGCAAGTGTTTGTACCACTGTTAGTCTGCCTAAGCTCAGGATCGGCAGTAAGTCTGCCCATCAGGATAACTTTATTCATAACAATAACCTATCCTTTCTCATCAGCATTAATTACTGAACAGTAATCAATGAACGCAAAACGCCCTCAGTGATCTTGAATACACGATCAAGTTCAGCTGGGAAATCAGGCTTGCAAGTGTAGTTGTAAACAACATAGTAACCATCTGCCTGATAGTCAATTTCGTAAGCGAGCTTTCTCTTACCCCATTCGTTAACAGAGTCAAGAGTACCATTAGCTTCAATCATAGCCTTGAACTTGTCGTGAAGAGCCTTAGCTCCGTCCTCACCGTTCTTTAGGCTGTAAACAACCATGGTTTCATAGGATTCATTCAACTTAGCCATTAAAAACACCTCCTCTTGGATTACGCCTGCATCTAAAGTACAGACGAAGGATATTAATACAAATGCATATAAGCATAAGTATAATGCTAATGTATTAACATAAGCATTTGCACATAAAAACCGTGCAAAATATATTATAACACATCTCGTCTTATTTTGTCAAGCATATATAAAATATTTTAACAAAAATCACAAAAAAATTATCCTGTTCCATAAAATTTAAGCACTGCACTCTCAAGTGCTTCCTTAAATAACCCAAAATGGTCATAATCTGGGAAGTATTCATATTCATATTCTGATATATCATAACCCTTTGCCCTGTCATCAAATTTCTTTATATGATCCTTATGAGCGCCAACCATATCACCCTCACAAGTCAGATAGACACTTTTATCAAGCTTTCCGTTGCGCTCAAAGAAAGTCTTTTCGTATGAAATATCATAATCTTCAGAATAATATATCAAGTCGGAGTATTTTCTGTAAAGCGCTGAATTTTCTACTGACAGTGCAGGACTGCTCACGAGATAATTACCAAATGGCTGATTATCATACAAATCTGAATTGAACAACGCATAATGACAAAAAAGACCACCTAAAGAATGTCCTCCAAAAGTGCTTTGCGAATAATCTATCTTATAATTTTCACTCAAAACAGGCATCAGATTATCAGTTATAAAATCAAGAAATGCCTTATTATTTTTGACAAAATAATAATAACGTGTTTCATCAGCCATATTATCCTCATCTGGATTAAAGCTGAGGCTTACAAGAATAATGTTCTTTATTTTGTTTTCTTCCATCATTGAATAAATATCAGCTTGATATTCATATGACCATACACCGTCAGTTACTAAAAACAAAGGATATTCATTATCCCTATCATAATTGGGAGGTAAAGTCATTTGGATAAGAAAATTTCTTTCAAGTTCATCATCATAAACTAAAAATTCAGTTTCTGACAACGTTTGTATACTACTTTTTTCATTCTCTGTCATGCTGTTAATCAATGTTTCGGCGCTTGTTTTACTGCAAGATGATAAGCAAAACATAATAAGAATTATCATCATGAAAACTGGTATAATTTTTTTCATATATCCTCTAATAATTCTAATTCACTTACAATATATCGTGGTTTTACTTGATTTTAAATTAATTTTGTAAGTAAACGTCAATCAAGCAGTACGCATTAGATTATATTTAAACCGTGAATTAATATAACGAAAAGGAGTGGTGTTTTAAGTATACACCACTCCAGTTTATGTACGAAATAAAACAGTAATATTAACTATTCTTACTTCAAAATTTCAGCGTTGCCGATGATTGGGAAAGGCTGCGCCTCACCTTTGGATGCCTTAACCATAAGCATTATCATGATAACGAATGTAGCAACATTGATAAGCCAGATCAAGATGGAAACGATAGCTCCGATAATAGGAATAAGTCCTAGAATAACATTGACAATAGCTAAGCCAACATTAAGAATTAAAATCATTAGACCTTGATTTGCACAGTATCTGTGGTAAGCTGATTTGTCAGATGAAAAGAAATATAAAAGGAATAGTATTGGGAAAATACTTGCAGTTGCTACACCCTTGTTCTTTTCAATGTCTGCCTGGTCGAAAGTTTGAACCTCTTTGTTAAAATTCATGACATTTTACCCCTTTTCTTTTAGTTTAGTTTCTTACTTAATAATGCGAACCTTAATAACGCTCTCAACAGCAGTAAGCTTTGAAACAATAGCATCAGACACATCGCCTGCTGCATCAAGAAGTGTATATGCGTAATCCTTCTTGGATTTGTTGAGCATATTGTCAATGTTAATACCTGCATCACCGAAAATTGTTGTAATCTGCGAAATAAGTGAAGGAACATTCTTGTGGATAATGCAAACCTTAGTGCCTGCTGCGTTCATTTCAGCATCAGGAAGATTTACAGAATTCTTTATATTACCGTTTTCGATATAATCAATAAGTTCAAGAGCAGCCATCATAGCGCAGTTGTCCTCGGATTCAGGAGTGGATGCACCCAAATGAGGAATAGCGATAACATTCTTAACACCGATGATTTCATCAGTAGGGAAATCAACAACATAGGATGCAACCTTACCGCTTTCTAAAGCAGCAGTAATATCAGCACTGTCAACAAGTTCAGCTCTTGCAAAGTTTAAAATTCTAACCTCGTCTTTCATCATACCGATTGTTTCAGCATTGATGAAGCCCTTAGTATCAGCATTGAAAGGAACATGAATAGTGATATAATCAGATGCTGTATAAATTTCCTTAATATCATTAACTGCCTTAACCTTTGGACTTAGTCCTAGAGCTGCCTTAACAGAAAGGTATGGGTCATAGCCAACAACGTTCATGCCAAGTGCAACAGCAGCATTAGCAACAAGAACACCGATAGCACCAAGACCAACGATACCCAAAGTTTTGCCCAATATTTCAGGACCACCGAAAGCGCCCTTGCCCTTTTCAACCATCTTGCCTACTTCAGCGCCATTACCCTTAAGAGTTTTAGCCCAGTCGATAGCATCAATAACTTTACGAGAGGAAATAAGAAGTCCTGCAATAACAAGCTCCTTAACAGCGTTAGCATTAGCACCAGGAGTGTTGAATACACAAATACCCATATCAGCGCACTTTTCAACTGGAATGTTGTTAACGCCAGCACCAGCACGAGCAATAGCAAGCAAGTTAGAGCCAAATTCCATAGAATGCATATCGCCAGAACGCACCATTATTGCATCAGGATTAGCATCTTCCTTAGTAATGTTATACTTAGCTTTGTCAAAATTATCAGTACCATATGCAGAAATTGCATTTAATGTATATATATTGTACATTATAATTACCTCCGAAATATTTTTATTGTAGGGTGAATATTATTCGACCCTACAAATTAATTTTGTAAAAGGATATATTAGTTATTAGCCTCAAATTCCTTCATAAATGCAACAAGCTTTTCAACGCCCTCAGTAGGCATAGCATTGTAGATAGATGCTCTCATACCGCCAACAGAACGGTGACCCTTAAGGTTGATAAAGCCAGCAGCCTTAGCTTCCTTAACAAACTTGTCATCAAGCTCGTCGTTTCCTGTTATGAAAGGAATATTCATCAAAGAACGGTCCTTGCCCTCAACAGTAGCGCTGAACATCTTGGATGTATCAAGGAAATCATAAAGAACGTTAGCTTTCTTAGTGTTCAAATCAAGCATAGCAGTCAATCCGCCCTTAGCCTTAACCCACTCAAGAACAAGCTTAAGGATATAAATGCCATAAGTAGGAGGAGTGTTGTACATAGAGCCGTTATCAGCATGGATTTTGTAATCAAACATAGTTGGAGTGATATCACGAGCATTGCCAATCAAATCTTCACGTATGATTACAACAGTAAGTCCTGCAGGACCCATGTTCTTCTGTGCGCCTGCATAAATAACGCCATACTTTGATACGTCAACTGGTTCGGAAAGAATGCAGGATGACATATCAGCGATAAGAGGTACATTGCCTGTGTCAGGAAGTTCAGTAAACTTAGTACCATAGATAGTGTTGTTAGAACAGATGTGGAAATAATCAGCATCAGCTCTGAATTCATTCTTATCAAGCTCTGGAATATATGAGAAAGTCTTATCCTTTGAAGATGCAATAACTTTACAATCGCCGTAACGAGATGCCTCTTCATGAGCTTTTTTAGCCCACTGGCCTGTGATAACGAAATCAGCCTTACCTGACTTGTTCATAAGGTTAAGAGGTAGCATAGCAAACTGTGATGAAGCGCCACCCTGTAAAAACAAAACCTTGTAATTATCAGGAATAGCCATTACTTCACGCAAAGTAGCCTCACACTCGTCGATAATTGCCTGATACTCCTTTGAACGATGGGACATTTCCATAACAGACTCGCCAGTGCCCTTATAATCGAGCATTTCGTCAGCAGCAGTCTTAAGAACCTCCTCAGGCAGAATAGCAGGACCAGCACTAAAGTTATAAACTCTTGACATTTTAAAGACCTCCAATAAAAATTTAAATAATACATATTAATTATAGCAGTTAGTTAAATAAATGTCAAGAAAAACGTTCCATTATTTATATAATAATTTTCTAATAGTTTTCAGAATTTTATTTGTAGGTGTGACCCTATGTGGTCACCCAATATTAATTATATGTTATTCAACACAGTTACCCCAAATTGTAACTATTTGTAACCAAAATTTAATTGATATTAACAATGAATTGCTATACAATGTTACTATGTTAACAATCAGTGAAAGGCCGTACATAATGAAAAAGTGTTGTTAATAATTCTATGTATACGCATGATATTATTATGCTTATACACGAAGAAACAGATAAAACACCTGATATCGACGAGCAAACAGGCAAGAAAATCATAACCATGGACGAATGGGATAAGAGCGGATTTGACAGTGCAGTTCTTAAAAACGCAGTTGCAAGGCTTAATGTACAGAGGAGTTTATTGATGTTGTTAAAAACAGAATAAACCTATATAAACGAAATGAAGTGACAAAAAGTACGTCCATATTTTTAGAGTGAGGAGTTATTTATATGAAACTAAAAAAGGCAATGTGTTTTCTGCTATCCAGTATGATATTGCTTTCTGTGTCAGGCTGTCAGAAAAAACAGGAACAAAATTCGGTGGATTCTCTAAGTGAAAATAAGTATAAAGCCAAAAACATCACAATCCCTAATGATTTACAGCCTTGGCAGGTTAAATTTACAGACAGTGAAGTAATACTCTTTGACACAAATGGCAGTGGTTTAACAATGATTGATTATGAGGGAAAAATACAAAGCGATATATCTTTACCGCAAGGTGAATGGATTTCCTGCTTTGACAAAACAGCTGACGGCAGTTATTTTGCCATTTCTTCTAAATATAAAGAGGAAAGCGATTCTATATCCGAGATGAATTTCATAAAGCTTGATGCAAGCGGGACTAAAACTGACAGTTTTGAAATTGACATGGACACCTTTGGTAAAAACGAAGCAGATGCTTATGCCGCAGGGCTTTTAGTTGATGATGCAGGCAATTTTTATGTGCAGTCCAGTCATGTCGTATATGTATTTGACAAAAATGGAAAATATCTTTTTGAGTCTGCACCTGCTGATAAAAACAAAGACACAAACGATGTATATACTAAGTCTGTATTCAGATTAAAAGATGGACGTATTGCATCAAATTCATGGGAGTATGTTACATCCACAAACCAGTTTTTCGCAATCATAAATATATTTGACATTGAAAATAAAAGCACAAAAGAGTACAGAATTGATACAACAGATTTAGGCAATGACTGCATTGCCAGCACAGGAATTAAATATGACATGCTGATAAGTACTAATATGGGTATTTATGAATATGAGCTTGAAACAGGCAGCAAAACTGGAATTATGAACTGCCTTGATTATGGCATTGATGTCAAAAATCTTGCTGGCTACAAGCTTTTCCCAAACGGTGATATAGTATGCGCTGTGCGTGATGAAAACTGGGTGATAAATGGGATTACACGTTATATCAAGCTTGATCCATCCGATGCGAACACTACCGAAAAAAAGACAATAACCATAGCCACATTAAGTGCTGACTATTGGCTTAGCACATATATATCTGATTTCAATAAAAACAGCGAGGAATATAAAATTGAGTTGAAATCTTATATGGAGGGTGCTTCCGATTCAGCCGAGGCACTAAAAAAATTTAACACAGATATTATTGCAGGAAATGTACCGGATATTATCGCTCGTGACCTTTTAAATCCAATACCTGCCACAAGTTATATAAATAAAGGCTTGTATGCTGACCTTTATGAATTTATGGATAAAGACCCAAGCTTTAATAAAGATGATTATCTTACAAATGCTTTTACAGCTTTAGAAAATGACGGTAAGCTTTATGAAATATTCCCGATGTATATGATTGAAACAGTTGCGGCAAAGACTTCTGATGTTGGGAATGAAACAGGCTGGACACTTGATAAATTTGCAGAATTTCTTGATACAAAGCCAAATGCATCATATATAATAGATGATTATACCAAAAAAGATATAATCGGCAAGCTTGTAACAAATATATTTGTTGATCCCAAAACGAATGAATGTCATTTTGACCGTGCAGAATTTGAAAAGATATTGAAAATAGCAGAGAGGTTTCCTGCTAACGAGTTAGGCTCGGATGTTAACTATTCTGAGTTTATAATGGGATGCAGAAACGGCGACCCTGTTTTGTCACGCATAAAGCTATACAGACTTAATTCTATAAAAGAAATTGAAGTGTTTCAAATGGGTGAGCCAATGACTTTTAAAGGCTTTCCTGCACCATATGGCAATGGCTCATATTTCCAGCCATGTGGGTTGTTCGCTATTTCAAGCAAAGCCGAAAACCCTGACGGCGCATGGAATTTCATTAAGTATATGCTTGATGAATATAAGGATGATTACAAGATTTATCTTCCGCTTAAGCGTTCAGCTCTTGAAAAGCTTGCTAATGAGGCAATGGATACAAACCCTGAGAATGAACGTGAGGTTACGTTCAATACAGGTGATAGTGCACCGATTACATTAAAAGTTGATGCAAACACAGCCGAGGATAATGCAAAGGTAATGAGACTTATCGAATCAACCGTTCTGGTACGCAATGTAGACGCAACTTTATCAAGCATTATTAATGAAGAAATAGGTGCATATCTTTCAGGGCAAAAAACTGTTGATGAGGTTATTGATATTATTGAAAACAGGGTTAATCTTTATATTAACGAAATGAAATAACATAAACAAAAAGAGTGTTAAAGCCAACAATTAAGCTTTAACACTCTTGATTTTTTGAAGTATTTTATCTTCTTCCGCCGTGACTGGAGCTGTGTCCGCCGCCGCTGCTATGATGGCTATGACCTCCACTGCTGCCGCCACCAGAACTGCTGCTGTCATCATGAATACGAGTACGTGTTGTATATTCACGAACATAATTATCTTTTCTGATGTACATATTAAGAGAATTTTTGTTCATGTAATTATTAGCTGTTGGTTTGTGATGAAATTTGTATTTTGATACAATAACCACAATGCTGATTATAGCCGCAGCAAGTCCAAATCCAAAAGCAATAAGTAAACGTGTGCCTGTAACATCATTGCCGGAACTTCCTGTATTAACAGTATAACTATTATTGCCGTTATAAGTAACACCGCCATTTTGCGATGGCTTGCCAGCGTTATAATAATACAAGACCTGAGAATAGAAAGTTTCAAGATTTCCGACATCATCATAATCAAAATAATATTCTTCGGTTTTATCAAGAATATTATCAAGTCTGCTTAAAGTCAGAATATCCCTAGCATCGCCATGAGCATAAATAGTTCTAATATCAAGGTCTATCAGAAACACAACACCGCTTGAATCCTGCCCAAAGGTATTGACATAATATTCATGACAATAATTATGTGCACGTTTCGAATTATTTTCACCAAAACCAGTAGTGGTTGTAACAACAGCAATATTCCATCCGGTTTTTTCAGCCAATTCCGTTTGAATTTTTTCAAGGGATGTAATCTGACTGGATGTATAAATACTCGCCTTATCATCAATTCCCGATGAGCCACTATAATATGGAACAACATCAGCAAAGACATTCAAAACAGTAAAGTTGATACAAATAAGTGTCACTGCAAGCAATATAATTTTTTTCATCATAACATACTGCCTCCAATGATAAAGCCGAGAATACCGAAAACAGCAAACATAATAGCCGCAAAAATAGCAGCCTTAGCCTTTGAAAGCGGTGGTATTCCAACAACCTTACCGGACTGACCGTTTAATGCAAAAAAGTATTCCTTATTGTTATACTTATATGTCATAAACCAAACAGGCAGCATAACATAATGCCAGTTTGTGTGAATGATATTTACATATCTGCCATTGACATTGACAGAGTTATAACCCTTGACATCATCACGAAGAACCTGCACAGCACCCTGTTCAATGCGGGATTTAATACGAGGTAAAACCTCCGCTTTTGAAACGTCATATTTATCGGCAAAAAAGCCCGAAAGATATGTCATGTTAAAAGGCTTTAGCTGATTATAGTCAAAAGGCTCAACAGCATCCATAAGGTTATCGTCAAGCTTTTTCGAGCCATCCGCAGGAACGCCGAGATAATCCATATAAGCGGCACGTTCAACATAATAAACCTTAGTATTTGTAATGCGGTAATCGCCGCTTGTGTATGTATGAATAATTTTACCCTCTGCATCAATTTTGGCATTAACCTTGCAGTCAGCAAGCCAGAACGGCACATAAAGGCCAGTCATTTTTTCAAGCTGTTTAGCGGATTTAAACTCATTAGGCAAAAACCATTTTTTCTTGCACCATTTATGAAATTCTTCTTCGGCAATTTCTCTTGTTAGCTTGAAAGGCAGAATAAGTTCAGGACGGCATTCGCCGCTGACACGGCCTTTTAAGGTTACAGGGTTATGGCAGTAATGACAAAAAGTAGCGGCAGTATTTTCATCACTGATAATCTCCGCACCACAGCAGTCGCAGGAATATAAATTTGTATGGGAATTAAACTCCTCCTGCATATTGCGATTAGGAACATTTTCGGTAACATCATTTTCAGAGCCGACAACCTTAATTTCATCATTTGTAAAATCGGACAAGCAGTATTCACAATGCAGCTTTTGACTGCCTGCATTAAATTTAACACTTGCACCGCAGTTAGGACAACTGATTTGAACTATATCCATCTATGATTAATCCTCCCAACTTGGAAATTTTATTTTCCAAGTTTCCCCATGAAAAATGTTACTCAGGCTTTTTGCCGCCGCAGTTACCGCAGAAACCACCCTTGTTTTCAGTACCACAAGAACAAACCCATGCCAAATCAGGATTTTTCTTTCCGCAGTTATTGCAGAAATTGCCTGTATTTATCTGACCGCAAGAGCATTTCCACTCTGCACCGGAAGTTTGTGGAGCAGGCTTTTTACCGCCGCAGTTATTGCAGAAGTTGCCTGTATTTTCAGTACCGCAAGCACATTTCCATGTGTTTATATTAACAGCAGCTTGCTGTGCAGCCTGTTGTTGTGCCTGCTGCTGTTGCATCTGCATTTGCATAGCATTAGTTTGTGAGGCAGAATTCATAAATCCGCCAGCGTTGTTCATTCCCATGCCCATAGCCATGAAAGCATTATTGGCACCAGCAGTATTAGAACCAGCAGCCTTTAAGCCCTCTGCGATATTACCTTGAACATAACCTTCACGAATAGTTGCATCAGAAAGCATTGCACCCTGATTACGCATATTGATAAGTCGCTTTGATTCTTCATCATAAGAAATACTAGCCAAACCAACGGAGCAAACCTCAATACCTCTAAGCTGGTTCCAGTCCTCGTCAAGAACATTTGCCATATACTTAGAAAGCTCACGTGACTTTGAAGTTACATGAGAAATCTGAATGCCATCAACAGAAAGCTGATTTATTGCGGACTGCAAAGCATCAAGAAATTCATCCATATACTGCGCATTGATGTCATTAAAATCACACTTAGACGCACTTCTTGGAATTGCCTCATTAAAGAATTTAATAGGGTCAACAATTTTAATGGAGTATGAGCCATGAGCACGTAAAAACAGTTCAGCATTATAATTTTTGTCCCAATAGCTGACAGCATTTTTCGTGCCAAACTTAATACCCTTGATTTCCTGCAGGTTTATGTAATATACCTTTTGAGTTGAGGATGGCACACCGCCAAACTTAAATCTCTGCCATGTATCTTTAACAGTTTCCTTTAGCTCGCCATTGAAAAGAGATGGAGCAGAGGAATTTGAAACTTCATAATAACCCTCTTCAGCACAATAATCAACAACCTTGCCACAGTCAATCAAAATCATGAGCATATTAGGATACACATGAATTATAGAGCCGTTTGAAACAAGATTGTCCGAGTTTTTATTATTAGAGCCCTTACCTTTTCTAACTTTAACACCGCTGACCATAACTGTTGTATCAGACATGGTATCCGGCTCAATAGTTTCGAGCCATGAATCAGCCAAAACTCCGCTTACAGATGAAATAGCTGCCTTAATAAGTCCCATGATAAATTACCTCCAAAATTATTTTTTCTTATTTTTCTTTGATATAATTCCTGCAATAACAGCACCTGCAATAAGCAGTGCAGCAGCAGCAACAATAATAATATACACCGCAATAGATTCATTTCCAGTAGGAATATTCATTTCATATCCACTCCTTTTAAAGAGTTCGGATGTTTTATGCGAAAGCATGAAACTCCGAGTTTGAAAGATTTATCTTTCAAACTTATTATATCACAATGTTTAAAAAAGTGCAACAAAAAACCGTCCCTTTCGGAACGGTTTTTTTATAAAAAGTTAATTTAAATTAAATTACTTTCTCGAAGAGAAAATCTTATTTTCTCTTTTTAGTTGCTACAACAGCAGCACCAGCGATAGCCATTACAGAAACGATTGCCATAGCAGCAACGTTACCAGTAGCAACAGGAGCAGAAGTTGTATCAGCAACAGCTGCAGGAGCTGGAGCGATTACGATAGCAGCATCATCAGTAACTTCGTCATCTTCAACGAATACTTCAACGTCAGCAGCAGCTTCAGTCTTAGCAGGCTTTTCAGTCTTAGCAGGCTTAGCTTCTTCAGCAGGAGCAGCAGCAGCTTCTTCAGCAGGAGCAGCAGCTTCTTCAGCAGCAGGAATAGTAATTGTGAAGTTTAGAGTAATAGTATTGATAGCTTCAACAGCAACACCATTGTCATAGAACATTCCATCACTCTGCTCTGTGTAAGTAAAGTTTTTAACGAAGTTGTATGGAGCATTCCAAACGTTGATCATAGAGATATCGATTTTACCGCTACTATTTAGATCAAACTCAGTCTGTGAAAGATCACAAGCAATAGTATCATTAACATACATAGAAGTTACAGTTAACTTAGCAGTTTCTAACGACGCAGGAACTGCACCATCACCAGCAAGGTTGAAGTAACCTAAAGTCTTGTTACCTTTAAAGTCCAAAACTAGAGTGTAATCACCTTCACCAGTAATAGTTACCTTCTTTGAGCTCATTGTTGACCAGTTAGTAGTATCATTTGCCTCTGAGTAAATTTTTACGGAATCAGCAGCGAATACGTTAACTGCCATAGCAGAAACAGCAATTGCAGCAGCTGCAACAGCAGAAATAATTTTCTTGAAATTCATTTTTAATATCCTCCAATTATTATAAGTTTAAATTATGCTCTCTTCTTAGAAGTAACAGCAACAGTGCCAGCGATAGCCATTACAACAACAGCCATAGCAGCAGATGCGTTGCCAGTGCCAGAAGATGCAGTGTTATTATCAGCAGCAGGAGCATCAGTTGCTGCAGGAGCAGCATCATCAGCAGCAGGAGCTGTACCAGTTAGTTCTTCGTATGTAGCACCAAAGCAGTAAGCCTTACCGTCAGCATCGCCAAGACGTCTGATTTCACCCTGAGGAGCACCAGCAGACAATTCAGCGGACTTGATAGTTACATTCTGAACCTGGAAGCTAAGACCATTTTCGCCAAGACCTGCGCAGATATCAGCAGGAACAACGAATTCAACAGTAGTGCTGTTTTCAGGAATACAGAACCATCCATCAGACTTACCAACAACAGTATCGCTTGTGCAGTCAAATGAAATGGAAACCCAAGAATCAACAACGTTGATAGGGTTGATAAGGAACTGGTCAGAAAGTAGGTTACGAGTTTCAACAGTAAGAACAACCTTTACATCTCCGCCAATAGCATCGAATTCAGCCTTAGGAATAGATGCGCCCATTCCCCAAGAGCCTGGGTATTCACTGTCGAGAGTAACAGTCGAAGCAAATGCATTAACAGCAGTCATAGAAACTGCAAGAGCTGCAGCTACAACACCCGCAATGATATTTTTAATTTTCATTAAAGTGCCCTCCTAAAATTATGTTAATATTACTTTCTCTTCTTAGCAGCGATAGCAGCAGCGCCAGCAACAGCCATTACAGAAGCGATAGCAGCAGCAGCAGTATTGCCTGTACCAGCGGAAGCAGTATTGCCATCAGCAGGAGCAGCAGTAGATTCTTCAACAACAGCAGCTTCAGCAGCACCAGCATAAGCCTTCTGTGCTAGTTCATTGCCATCCGCATCAAAAATCTTAAGGTCAGAAACAGTAACAGTGATACCGTTGCCAACTAGATCAACACCAGACCAGTCCATGAATACGAACTCGCCGTCGGCAGCAGGAATAGATGATGGAAGAAGATACTTAACGCTGTCTTCAACGGATACTACTGCATCTGCAGAAGTCCAGTCAGGAGCGCCATCTTCAGTGTAAGCAGGTGATAGACCAAAACCAGCTGAGTTAGTAGTTGCCATGTAAGCACCGCCGCCCATCCAGCCGAAGTCGTTAGCAGCAGTAAAACCTGAATAAGTCATTTTCCAAGTTGCGCTCTTGATCTTAGCAGCATCATCTGGATTAGCCAAAACCTGATCAACAGTGATACGAAGCTTACAGCTGCCAGCTTCACCCTGAGTGAATGTAGCACCGTTAGCATCAGTAGAAATGATCTTTACAGTACCAGGATCATTATCAGCATAACCAGCCTGTGACCAGTCAGCAGCACTAGCAGCAGTAGAGAACATTGTTGCCATCATTGCAACAGCTGCAACGCTAGCGAATATTTTTTTAATTTTCATAAGATATTTCCTCCAATTTCTAATATTGATGCTAAATAATATAGTCGCATCAAGTTACAGTACTATTATATCATTATACTCAAAATTACACAACATATATTTTAAATAATTATTTCACATGATTTTTGGCTATTTTCTCTAATACACATAAGAAATCGCCCTATGTTTAAAACATAGGGCGATTATAAATTACTTTCTCGAAGGGAAAATCTTATTTTCTCTTTTTAGCTGCGATAGCAGCAACGCCAGCGATAGCCATTACAGAAACGATAGCCATTGCAGCAGTATTGCCAGTACCTGAAGATTCAGTGTTGTTGTCAGCAGCAGGAGCATCACTTGTAGTAGTTGCACCAGCAGCATCATTAGCCATACCGTATACATTGAAAGTAACTTCACAAGTAGTCCAAGTACCAATGTTTGCCTGACCAACCAAATCAGCAGTAGCGTTAGAAGGGTTTAGAGAAATGTGGTCTTCCTTGTCTTCCATCTTAGCCCAAGGGTTGCAGATGTTAGTTCTTCTGCCGCCGTCTTCGTCGTTAGTATAAGAACTACCCAATAGAGTATATTCAGTACCATCGAACTTAACGGAAGTTACGTCAAAACCAACAGCAATATCAGTGCTGTTATAGCAAAGACCCATAGCGCCGATACCCTCAACTGGTGCGCCGTTATCAACCTTTACAGTGTAAGTGCCGTTACCAGTGATTGCAACAGGTGTACAGTAAGTTTCGATAGCATCGTTATCCTTACCCCAGCCGCCTACTGTCCAGCCGCCGTCACCATAACCGATAACAACTGAACCCTCTGGAATAGTATAGCCAGCGAAAGCTGTTACAGCCATAGTAGATACTGCGATAGCAGCAGCTGCAACTGCAGCAATAATCTTTTTGATTTTCATAGTAAATCTCCTCCAAATGTTTTAATTTTTAATCTTATTATTTTTGAGTAATAAGTATACTCATATTATACAATATAGAAACAAAAAAAGCTATATCAATATTGCAAAAAATAATAACGTTTACATTGTGCAATTTAGCAGTGTTTGGTATAAAAAATGGATTTATTTTTTATTTCTTGTCTTTTTTGCAGCAATTGTGACAATTGCAAGTACCGCTGGAACAATATAACATGAAACACTGATATCACCTGTTTCAGGACTAATGTCAGTATCAGTTTCCTGCGCATTAATATTATAACCAATCGCAGCAATTGTTATTCCAATGGCTAAAAATGTAGAAATTATCTGTCTGTGCATTATGTACCACCTTAAAAATAAGAAATAAATGTTAAAAGGCAAAAATAAAGCCCGCCTCATAAAGACGGGCTTTAAATTCAAAAGTTAAAAAGGATAAATTACTTAGCCTTCTTAGCTACAACTGCAGCAGCTGCAAGAGCAACTGGGATTACAGCGATAGCGATTGGTGAGTTACCAGTCTGAACGTTAGGAACAACAGTTTCCTCTGGTACTTCGATATCTTCTGGCTCTTCGATATCTTCTGGCTCTTCGATATCCTCTGGCTCTTCGATATCTTCGATATCTTCGATTTCAGCAAGAGTATCAGGATCTTCTTCAACACCTGTTGCATAAGCAGCAACACCGATCATAGAAAGAGCAACTGTGGATGCTGCAAGAGCAGCAAGAATCTTTTTAATTTTCATTTTTAGTTTCCTCCATATAGTTTATATTTAATTTAAAGTTTTACTATGTTTAAATTATAACATAGTATGCACACCAATCACAAGCATTATTCTGACGGTATTTTTGGAATTTTACAGCACTATATTTGGCATAATCAACAAAAAGGGCATTATTTTTCACCCAATAGTGAAAATTTGGTTACAGTTTTCAAAAAATGAATGCTAAGAAATTCAAGAAATCAGTCAGATTCTTATAACGGTACTTATAGTACATCATTCTGTATTTTATACAAACAACCTTAAAATATTCTGAAATTTTGCTATTATTTTCTTGCAATATAAATATATCTGGCATTAAAATTTTGGTATTCATCAAACGATAAACTACTATTTTGGGTCTGACCTAAAACGACATCATACCATTGCTGTAAATTTTCACGTATAAAATCATCCTTTAAAGAAATCACAGCCTCTCTTTTGGTTTTAAGCATATCATAAGTTTCTTTGGTATAATTAATAGCACTATATTTAAATCCACTTTTTCTAAGTGCATCAGCAATAACAGTAGTATCTGAGTCAGAGGTTTTGGGCATAATATCACCCTCCTCATAACCAATGAAAAATACACTATCATGTTTAAGCCAGCTATAAATCTGC
Organism: Oscillospiraceae bacterium; assembly: GCA_031550725.1. GTDB lineage: Bacteria > Bacillota > Clostridia > Oscillospirales > Ruminococcaceae > UBA946. Next base: position 406,522 of record JAVBOH010000008.1, on the reverse strand, counting down.
TTTGTAAACTCAGGCATATCTTTTGTAAAATACATGGTATCCATTGAAGTGATTAAATCAAACGTTTCAAGCGGATAATCAGCTTCACCTATAATACTGCATTTAAAGTTGGAATTTTTAATATTCATGCTCTTCGCAGTGTTTATGGCATTTTCCGAAAAATCAAAGCCATAAATATGCCCACCAATTTTACTTTGCAAATATTCTAGCATTTTACCGTTTCCGCAGCCAATATCAAGTATATTTATATTTTCTTTTTTAGGAGCATATTCAAGTATCAGACTAATTTGGTTTATGTCACTGAACCCATCCTGCGAAAAATCTTCGCCGAAAGCCTTAATACAATATTTTTTAAAACATTCTGAATTTTGAACCATATTGTAAAAATTTTCATAAGCACTATAAAAAAGCAAGCTATCTTTATTCATGAAATAAAACCTCTACTCTGCATTAGTTTTATCACTTCTGATTTTTCCAAGCACAATAACACTTCTGTCCGAAACCTCATAATCACCCTCAACCGTGCGAACAGGTACAGTTCCAGCTTTATCACCATCAATATAAACGCCATATTCACCGAAAGCATAAAGCTTGACAGGATAATCATTAGGGTTAATGAAAACAATCATTTCCTCAAACTCATTGTCGCCATATAAAATATAACCCACAACACCCTTTGGAAGATTATCAAGATATTTAAGATTATTGCAAACATCCTCATTTTCTGTCATACGAAGTGCAGAATGAGCCTTACGGAAAGCAATCAGACCCTTGTAATATTCAAAAACATTACGATATTCTGTTTTTCTGTTCCATTTAAGGCTGTTAATCGCATCAGGAGCATTATAACTGTTGTGGTCGAAAACATTTCCGCCTGGGAAAGGTTTTGAACGCAGGAATTCCTGTCCTGCTTGAATAAGCGGGATACCCTGTGAAAGATAAACCATAGCAGCAGCCATCTTATCAAGCTTTATACGAGTTTCTACCGTATCACCGGAATTTGTATAGAAAAGCTTATCCCAAAGCGTGAGATTATCATGAACTTCGACATAATTTATAGTCTGTGCAGGAGTTTTAGTCCATGAATATTTATACAAATTTTCAAGCTGAGGATGAGGAACACGACCGCTTATAACCTCTTTTGCATACATTTCAACACCATCCTGACCGTTGATATAACCTCGGTCCTTATTTTTAAAGTTATTACCTTTAACGGTATCACGGAAATCATCGCTGAAATATGCATATTTAGGTGTATGAACAGCATTTAATTTCACTGCACGCTTTTCATAAGCAAGCGGCGAATCACTTCCTGTCCAGCCCTCGCCGTAAAGGATAACATCAGGGTTGATTTCACGAAGAACTCGTTCAGCCTCATTAAGTGTATCAATATCATAAAGACCCATCAAATCAAAGCGGAAACCATCCAGCTTGAATTCTGTCATCCAGTAAACAAGGCTGTCTATGATATATTTTCTAACCATTCTGCGTTCTGTTGCAACCTCATTTCCGCAGCCTGAGCCGTTGGAATAGTATTCATTGTTAGGGCCGCACTGTCTGTAATAATATTTTGGGAATGTAAGTGTAAAAGCAGAGTCAGCAGTAGCATAAGTATGATTATAAACAACGTCCATTATAACACCGATACCTGCATTTTTTAGTGCATACACAAGTCTTTTAAGCTCCGCAACTCTTGTTTTCGCATCAAAAGGATTTGTTGAATATGAGCCCTCCGGCACGTTATAATTCATAGGGTCATAACCCCAGTTAAACTGTGGACGGTGATAATCTGCCTCATCAACAGTCTGATAGTCGAAAATTGGCAATAGTTGAACATGAGTAATGCCAAGCTCTTTAAGATGGTCGATACCAACTGCATCACCTGATGAATTAGTAACACCTTTTTCAATAAAAGCAAGGAAACGTCCACGATAACAGAACTTGCCGCTTTCATCAATGGAAAAATCCCTTACGTGAAGTTCATAAATACAAGCGTCGGTATAATTAGGCAGATTAACCTCGGGCAATTTGTCCCATCCAGCAGGATTTAAGGCTTTATTGTCAAAAATCATGCCCATTGCGCCGTTTGCGCCTGCTGATTTTGCATAAATATCAATAGTTTCCTGTTCATTCCCCTCATGAACAATAGCATAAGTATAGTATACACCATCAAGATTGCCATATGCAACCTTTGACCATACACCATGTTTATCCTTTGACATCGGCAGATTACGATATGGCTTTTCATCCTTGCAGGATTTATATAAATGAACTGATGCGCTGTCAGCAAGCGGTGACCACACCTTGAATGAGGTCTTATCCTTTTCAAATACAGCACCTAAATCCTTGCCGTCATATCCATATTTTTCATCTATTTTACTAAACATCGTTTGATACCCCTTTTGAAATAATATTATATATTTGAGGTTAACCTCATAGCTTTAGATTGAACACTAATTGACAGGTATACACAAAAAACGCTTTTCATCAAACGTTTAATATATCTATTTTACACTATTCCATGTGTTTTGTAAACCCTTATTTCGCCAATTTATATAAATAGCAATATTAAACAACGGTTTTTTACATCTTTTTAACCAGTTTTTTATAGAATTTTACCATAAATTGTTTGACTTTTCGCTTGGATTTGATATAATAAAGATATCAAAATAAATTACATGAGAGGTACATTATGAAAAGAATATTAGCACTTGCCGCAGCATTGACATTATTGTTGGGATTATTAACAGGATGTGATAAAGAAAATGTTTCTTTATCAGAAACTTTATCTATAAAAAGTGAAACAGTAGAAACTATCGCAACTACTGCTATGACGGATGCAACAACATCCGAAACGCCGCAGGAAGCAGCCACAGAAACATCTGCTGATATTTCATCAGATATAACAGAAAACCCTCATACCACTGAATTTATCGAGGAAGTTTATGACGATATAGCTGATGTGTCAATAATCCAAAAAACAAAGGATTTAGCACCTGTGCTTATGGCTGATTTTCTCATTGCAGCTAATTGTGATTATAATAATGACAGTGCGGATGAAGCTTTGGCTATGTACCGTGATTATGAGGGACGCTGTATATATGTTTATTATATGACAAATGACGGCTTTACGTATGTTGATACTTTAGACAGTGCAGTTGATTTTCGCAGCCAAGTCATTAACGGTCAGCAATTTTTATGTGCTGTTTTGTATGACATTAATAAAGCGGCATCGCCTGCTGCTGTTTATACCGTTATAAATGGTGAGCCTGTTTGTGTTGGAAATGGTGATAAGGATATTAAGAATGAGCAGGAATTTATTTATGCAATTGATAATGCAGGAGTAATTGGGCTGCTCAAAAACACCGATGATGCGGGTGCAGGTGATTTTCATGGCTTGTATTGGAATGACCAAAGTAATGCGTTATTATTAGACTAATATATTATATGGAGGATTTGAAAATGAGTAAACAATATGAAAGACTAGTTAAATGCCTTGAATGTGTGAAAGCAAAAGTTGATTTCATACCTGATATTGCTCTTATTCTTGGTTCAGGGCTTGGCGATTATGCAGATGGCATTAAAATTGAATATACACTTGACTATAACGAAATTGAAGGTTTTCCGATTTCAACTGTGGCAGGACACAAGGGACGTTTTGTTTTCGGTTATGTTGACGATGTTAAGGTTGTTATTATGCAGGGACGTGTTCATTATTATGAGGGATATCCGATGGAGGATGTTGTTTTGCCTATTCGTTTAATGAAAATGATGGGTGCTAAAACACTGTTTTTAACTAACGCTGCTGGCGGTGTTAACTTCGATTACAGCTGCGGTGATTTCATGCTTATTTCTGACCAGATTAACATGGCTCCATCTCCATTGATTGGTAATAACGTTGAAGAACTAGGTGTTCGTTTCCCTGATATGAGCAATATTTATGACAAAAGCTTGCGTGCTGTTGTTCGTGATACAGCAAAGCGTTTAAATATCAAGCTTCAGGAGGGCGTTTATATTCAGCTTACAGGCCCTGCATATGAATCACCTGCTGAAATTCGTATGGTACGCACAATGGGGGCTGATGCGGTTGGTATGTCTACTGCTTGTGAGGCAATTGCTGCTAATCACTGTGGATTAAAGGTTGTTGGAATATCCTGTATTTCCAACATGGCTTGCGGTATTACAGAAAATCCGCTTACTCATGCAGAGGTGCAGGAAACTGCTGACAGGGTTGCACCGCTTTTCAAACAGCTTGTTACTGAATCAATTTTGGAATTGGCGAAGGCTTGATTTATCGGGCGCACAATGTGTGTCCATACTATCCATGTCATCTAAAACTTTACATTTGCTTTTTTGTAGGGTGCGATGCCAATGCTGCGCACCATCGCACATCAAAGAGCGAAATAATGTGAATTTGCGGAGCGACGAGGGCGTCGCTCCCTACAATCTGTTTGAAATTATTTGTAAATATTTAGATGAAACAAGGTACTACAAAATATATACATAACCAATCAAATTATGGGGTGATTTATTATGCTTGACATTAACGATATTGATTTAGAAGAAAAGAAAAAGATTGAAGCGGCTGAGGAACTCTTTCGTGAGGCACGGGAAAAAGATATGGAAAAGAAACAGTTTAAGATGCGTCAGAAAGAACTTGAACAAATGCAGTCAAGTGATTTTACGGGGTTTATTTTAAAGCATGTTCCATATTATGTGTTATACTTTGTTGGTTCATTTATTTTTATATATTTGGGTGGAGATTATCTTGGATTGGGTAGGTCATATCATATTAGCACCAGTCGTGGCTATGGTGTTGCTTTACGTCTATTGCCATCTATTATTGTTGCTGTCATTGTTACTGGCATAGCGCTTTATAAGGATATTAAACATTATAAATGGGTTGAAAAAGATAAAAAAGAACGAGGTATAAAATAGAAAATGAATACCGATATTTCAAAGGTTACACACATCGAAAGCGTCAAGCTAGCAGGGGATAAAAACAGCGTTGTTATCATCGACCAGACTAAGCTGCCGAATGAACTGGTTTATATAAATCTTGACACACCTGAAAGAATTTATGAGGCTATATATGAGCTGCGTGTGCGAGGTGCGCCTGCAATTGGAATTTGTGCAGGTTATGGTATTTATGTTGTGTCAAAAAAGCTTGATAAATCGTCATATAACACTTTTTATGCGGAATTTAAGCGCAATGCTGACTATATAAATTCATCACGCCCAACTGCTGTTAACCTTAGTTATGCTTTGAAACGCATGGAAAATGTTGTAGTACAGAACAAAACATTGCCAGTATGTGATATAATTGAACTGCTTGAAAATGAATGTACCGCTATTCATAATGAAGATATCGAAATGTGCAGAAAAATTTCGGAGTATGGGCTTACACTTGTTAAGGATGGCTTTGGTATTCTGACACACTGCAATGCAGGTCCCCTTGCAACTTCAAGATATGGCACAGGACTTGGTACATTGCTGCTTGGTGCTGAAAAAGGATATAATTTTAAGGTGTTTTGTGATGAAACACGTCCGCTTTTGCAAGGGGCAAGACTTACTGCATATGAGCTTGACCTAGCTGGGATTGATACAACACTTATTTGTGACAATATGGCATCTATTGTAATGAAAAAGGGATATATTGACGCTTGCTTTGTTGGGTGTGACCGTGTCGCTGCAAATGGCGATACTGCAAATAAAATTGGTACAAGCGGTGTTGCGGTACTTGCTAAGCATTATGGTATACCGTTTTATGTTTTTTGTCCGTCCTCGACAATTGATTTTTCTTGTGCTACTGGTGATGATATCGAAATTGAACTTCGTGACGAAGATGAGATTAAGACAAAATTTTTCGAAAAGCCGATAGCACCTGAATCGGTTAAATGCTATAACCCTGCGTTTGATGTCACAGACCACTCACTTATTACTGCAATTATTACAGAATGTGGTATATGTTATCCAAATTTTTGCGACAGTTTGGAAAGTATCTTGAAATAATTGAGAAAATGTGGTATAATTTATTTTGATATTCTACTGTCTTGGAAATCGCATTTAAATATATATTAAGTATATTACTAAGGAGTTATTACAATGGGTATAAGATATTATGGTGCACAGATACTATCTTTAAAGGATAATAAAGTCAAAGCAGGCGAGGTTTGGACTGACGGAAATGCTATTACATATGTCGGACCTCCAAAGGATATGGCAGGAACTAGGTTTGACCGTGAGATTGATTTAAAGGGCAAGCTTATTATGCCGTCCTTTAAAAATGCACATACTCACTCGGCTATGACCTTTCTGCGTTCCTATGCGGATGACCTTCCACTTAATGACTGGCTTTTTCAACAGGTTTTTCCTATGGAGGCAAAGCTTACAGGTGAGGATATTTACTGGCTAACAAAGCTTGCGTTCATGGAATATTTGACATCCGGTATTACAGCTTGCTTTGATATGTATTTCGAGCCTGATTTTGTTGCAAAGGCTGCAGCCGAAATGGGATTTCGCACTATAATGTGCGGCTCTGTTTCTGGAACGGATGCTCCATCCGAGATTGAATCAGCATTATCAAGATTAGAAAATTTCTATAATAAGTTCAATAAATTTGATGAAGATGGTATTGTTTCATATCGTTTAGGTTTCCACGCTGAGTATACAACAGGAATTAATATACTAAAAGGAATATCGGAACTGGCACATAAGCTTGAACTGCCTGTTTATACTCATAACTCCGAAACTGCCAGTGAAGTGCAGGGATGCCTTGAGCGTCATGGCAAGACACCAACTGAACTGTTTGAAAGCCTTGGGCTATATGACTTTGGCGGAGGTGGTTTCCATTGCGTTCATATGTCTGATCAGGATCTTGAAATTTTCAAAAGGCGCAAGCTTTGGGCAGTTACAAACCCTGGTTCGAACTGCAAGCTTGCTAGCGGTATTGCTCCGCTTAAGGCTATGCAGGAAATGGGTATTAATCTCGCTATCGGTACGGATGGCTCTGCGAGCAACAATGCACTTGATATGTTCCGTGAAATGTATCTGACTACTGTATTGCAAAAGGTTACATATGGTGATGCTGCTGCAATGCCTGCTGATACTGTTCTTGACATGGCCTGCAAGGGAAGTGCTATGGCGATGGGACTTACCGACTGTGATACTATTGAAGTTGGCAAAAAAGCTGATTTTATTGTACTTGACATTCATCAGCCTAATATGCAGCCAATTAACAACATGGTTAAAAATATTGTATACAGCGGCTCAAAGAAAAATGTTTATATGACTGTTGTTAACGGCAAAATTCTTTATGAGAACGGTGAGTTCTATACTTGTAATGCTAATGAGGTTTATTCTAAGGCGAATGCAATTATAAAAAGAATGAGCAAGGAATAATTATAACCAATACAATAAAAAATAACAGCTGCATGGAATTTCTATGCAGCTGCTATTTTTTATCACAGTAACGTGTGGTATGTTAATGATTATATATTTGTAATTTATACTAATCCTTGATAGAAAAGATTAAAAAATCAAGTAAAAGTATTAAGTTGCATACTTTTATATGGACTTTGCGCAGATTTTTTTACAATCTTTTCAGAAGATGATTAGTATTATATGCTTGTGTGTTTGGCGTGTATATTTTATGTTTTTTGTATTTTTATATTGGATGAAAAATATTTATGATTGTTTTAAACAGATGTAATAAGATAAATTTAGGTAAAATCTAAGAAAATTCGGACGCAGATATGTTATAAATACTGCAAAACACTGAAAAAATTAATATAGACTTTACTTTATAGTACTAATGTGTTATTATAACAATGCTGATAAATAAATCAGTGTTGTTGTGTCATGATAGATATGATACAATGTAAGGTATTTATATTAAAGGAGAATTTAAATGAAAAAAAGATTTTTATCTGCACTTTGCGCACTTGCACTTGTGCCAATGTTTGTGTTTGCAGGATGTTCAAAATCAAACGACAACACTAATACAGGTGAGGACACATCCTTGCAGAAGGTTCTTGATGCTAAGCAGTTAGTACTTGGTTTAGATGCAACTTTCAAGCCAATGGGTTATACTGACGAGAACGACAATATTGTTGGCTTTGATATTGACTGTGCTGAAGAAGTTTGTGCTAGAATGGGTGTTTCTCTTGTTAAGAAGGGTATTGACTGGGACACTAAGGAGCAGGATCTTGATGCTTGCAATATCGACTGTATCTGGAATGGTATGTCTATTAACCCTGGTCGTGCTGAAGCTATGAACCTTTCCGATGCTTACATGGAAAATGCTATGGTATTTACAGTTAAGTCCGGAAGCGGCATTGCTGCACAGGCTGATTTGGATGGCAAGAATGTTGCTGTTCAGAGCGGTTCATCTGCACAGGAAATCCTTGAGGCAGCAGGACTAAATGTAAATATTATTGCTCTTGCTACAAATGTTGAGTGTTTACAGCAGCTTGACCTTGCTATTGTTGATGCTGTTTTCCTTGATTCAGTTGTTGCAAACTATGAAATTAAGGAATCAGGCAAGGATTATACAATTCTTCCTGATGGTCTTGAATCCGAGCAGTATGCAATTGGTTTCAGAAAGAACGATGCTGCACTTCGCAATGAAGTTCAGAAAATTCTTTCCGAGATGAAGGCTGACGGTAAGCTTGGTGAAATTTCAACTAAGTGGTTTGGCTCTGATATTACAATTGTTAAGTAATTAGATATAGTTTTTGTATTACCGTAAAAAAATGGGCGATTCACGTCGCATCGCCCCTATATATTTGTGTTATTATTTATTTGCGTAAATTATCTAAAAGCTCTCGTGGGATATATATTCCACCTGAGCTTTTTGCTTGATTACCCATCATTTCCAAAATCGCATCCTTTGATACCTTTGTGCCAAAATTGCCTGACAAACTTGATACAATATCATCTATAACTGGACCTGTTTGGGCAAAAAGTGGATTTAGCTTTAAAAAATGATTATATACGTCCGAAAGCTGTTTAAGACATTTATTGTCGATTGGCAAATCAAGAAGTGTTTCACGAGTTCCAAACCCGTTTAAGCCTGTGTTGAAAGCCTCGAACATAATCGTGTTTAAAGCGTAGCCAACACCAGTTAAATCCATTTCCTGTGCAGCTTCATATAAGTTTCTTAGAGTCATTTTGTCATTCTGCATATATTTTTCCATTATGGCTTTACGAACTTCACTTTCACTTATATTTCCATACTGTGCTTCTCTGTTTGCTTTCCATGCGTTTTCTATGCTTCCGAATTCTTCTGTTAATTCATTATATAATTTACTTTTTATATCAGCATATCGATTATTCATAGGATAGTACTCAACAGCAAATGACTTCATAAAATCCTCGCCATAGCAATGCTTGTACTTTTCCATAATAATAGTAACTTTTTCTGCATTACTCATTCCAGTATAATCGGCATTTTCAGTCATTTTTCTATAATCAGACGCATTAGTAAAATCAAAATATTTCTGACAGTTAAGTATACCCTGCCTTGCTTTTTGTATCCATTGTGGGTCATCAAAATATATGCTCCAGTTTTGAGGGTCAAGCTCATAAGCTAACATTTCTTCCTGACTTAAAGGAGTTAAATCAGCAATCTGGATGTTACTCATATCAATTTCTTCTTTTTCAGGCTGCATTGCCGCCCATGCCATAATATCAATAATCTCAATATTACTTGGCAATTGTGACACTTTGGTTAATACACCCTCGTCACAAGTATTTGGAATGCTGTCACTGTCATCATCCTCCTGATGATTTAGCAGGAAACTCTCGAAACCATCATCATGCTGGTTATCTTTTTTGCGTGTTTTATGCTGGTTATAAGCAGTACTTGTTACGGATGAAATACTCATGACAGTTTGCCTCCTATAAATATATGTTATCGAAATTATATCATTTTAGGATAATAATGTCAAGAAAATAGCAAAAAAAGCGGGCGCACACTGTGCGCCCCTACGTATTTGTATTGATATTACATACTCTTTATTTCGGATATCAGCGAATAAGACAATCTTGTAACACTATCAAAATCAACGCTGTCAATGTAAAATTTCTCTAGGATGTCATGAGCCTCTTTGGCACATACAAGCGCACAAACCGCTTCCTGCTCAAGATTTTTTACAGCGGATGCATTAAACTTAAGTCGTGATTTTTTACCATGGATAAGGTTTTTATCATAAAATCGCTTAAAGTTTATAGGGCTTTTTAATGCAAGTGAAATATTATTAATAGGTGTTGATGAGATAAACGCCAAATTTAATTCAGGTACTTTTATATGCTCAAAGCTGCTCTCATTCATGATTGTGCAGATACTTACTTCAATATCATATCCCTTTTGGGTGATTTCATCTGCAAGACCCCGCAGAAAAACATCAGCGCCGGCTAGGTAATTGTCATTCAGCAGATATATAGTTGTGTTTTCCGGGATATTAGTCATATAACCCTTTGGAGTTAATGCTGACAGCTGTTTAAAAATAACATTGCCTTTTACATCACTGTCACTTTTTTTCGGAAAAAGCTTTTTCGATAACCTGCCTGTAAAAGCGTCCAGTTTATCAGTATTAAGCGCCGCAGTTGTGTTATGGACTGTGTCACTAACAATTGATGCCATCGCTGTTATAAAGCGTTTACATCGTTCGTGGTACTGCAAATAGTTCTTTGTAGCCTCAATTATATCATCACGCTGACTGCGAAGTCTGTTTGTATCCCAAAATTGTCCGAGGTCAAGGATACGCTGTGCCGCTCCTGCATATTCTGCATCAAAAACATGGGGTGATGTTCCGTCAACAAATATTACCTTGCTTTCCTTAAAAAGCACTGCATCAACTGAGTCAGGGTCAGATGAGCAATAGTAAAATTCCTTGTCCTCATCGGGAAACGCTTCTGCCATACGTTTCATTAGTGATGATTTCCCAGTGCCGGGGCCGCCTTTGATTATGTAGGTATAATAGTCTGTGTCGGATATTATTGCACCAAAACGTGTTTTAAAACCGTTCGGCGACGCTCCGCCTAAAAAGTATTTATCGCATTTCAAATTAAATCAACTCCGTTTTCTTTTTTAGTTTATTGTATGTTTTTATGACAATTTTGTGCATGAAGATTTATATTTGATATGGTATTTAGGTTTATTATGTGTTATAATGAATTTATTATAATGTCTTACAAAATGATTTTCTATGAAAATCATTTTGTAAGCAGACTTCAATCAATCAGTACTCATTATTATTAATTGTATCGGAGGTTATACCAATGGAAAACAAATCAACAATCATGGAAAACACCGCAAAGGCACTTGAAAGAAACAACATGAAATGCATTATCGCTGAAACTAAGGATGATATTGTCCCAATTATAAAGGATATGCTTAAGGGTGATGAAAAGGTCGCATGGGGTAGTTCTGTGACACTTAATCAGACTGGTATTATCGAATATTTAAAATCAAGTGGATTTGATTATGCTGAGGTTAATCATACCGAAATGTTGCCTGATGAAGTTAAGGCTTGTTATTTAAAAGCTTTTTCTGCTGATGCATATTTTATGAGTGCTAATGCTATTACTGAAAATGGCGAGCTTTATAATGTTGATGGTAGAAGTAACCGTGTTGCTGCGCTTTGCTATGGTCCTGACAAAGTTATTGTTGTTGCAGGATATAATAAGATTGTCAAGGATATAAATGAGGCTGCAAAACGTGTTAAAACTACTGCTGCACCTCTAAACACAAAAAGACTTAATTGCGATACATACTGCAAAAATGCTGATAAATGCATGGCTCTTGATAATGAAAACATATTTGCTGGATGCAATAGTAATGCTCGCATTTGCTGTAACTATGTTGTTACAGGGTTTCAGCGTGAATACGGACGGGTGACTGTAATCCTTGTCGGTGAAGAAATTGGATATTGATTGTTGGGGTTTTGATATGACTATAAATGATTTTAAGAAATATAATGACTATGAATTTGGAATAAAAGATAAAGTTGCATTATGGGGAAAGGATGTGTACTTGGATATTGATTTTCCTTATGATAAAAAGAAAAAACAAAGCTTTTTATCAAAGTTAATAGGAGCGAAAAAGAATGAGGAGCTTGCTGATGATGCCATTACGATGAGTGCTGATGAAAGGCTTGAAATGAACATGGATATTATTAATCAGAAGTTCAGTTTGCTTGCGGACAGCAAGGATAAAATTCTCAGGGTTTTTCTTGATAATGGAATTCTTGATTTGGCAGAGCAAGAAGTAAGAAAAAATCCTAGAGCCACGGATGAAATTCATGAATGCTATATTCTTGATGATGGTGAAAGGGTATTTATCCCTATTTCCATAGATAAGTTTGCTGGGAGTTTTAATCCTCATGAAGTTACAATTAAATTTGATAGGGATAATAATGCCGTGGTTGAGCTTGGGATGGACCTTATTCCTGATTATCTTGATAAGAATTTAATAGTAAATATAAAATTCGATGGAAGTATCGAGGCTGTTGTTGATTAATATTCAAAATAGTTGTGTTTTTTATAGATTAAGCGAACATTGTACTAGTGTTCGCTTTGGTTTTTTGTGCAATATGTTTGTGGTTTGGTGCTTGTAAAATGGTAATATGTGTGGTATAATAAATATAAGAACAAGGTGGTGAAGTATCTGCTGATATATGCCCATGCCACGTTATTTGATGGGTTTTAATGGGTAAAGTTTTTGAGGAGTATCTTTTATATAATGGCTGAACTAGTTTATAACGAGCAGGGGCGTCTGCTTTTCACGGAGGAAATGAGGCAGGATTACACAATCTTAATCCCTCAAATGCTCCCTATACATTTCGTTTTTCTTGAGAAGATTTTTAATAATCATGGCTATAAGGTTAAGCTTTTAACCACAACTGGCAGAAAAATTGTCGATGAGGGACTTCAGAATGTCCATAACGACACCTGCTATCCTGCACTGCTTGTTATCGGTCAGATGATGGATGCACTTAAATCAGGTGAGTATGATATTAACAAGACTGCGCTGATGATTACTCAGACAGGCGGCGGGTGCAGAGCATCTAACTATATTAATCTTTTGCGTAAGGCACTTAAGAATAATAACATGGCTCATGTTCCTGTTATTTCGCTTAACCTTTCGTCAATGGAGAAAAACCCTGGGTTTAGCCTTTCCGCAGGTGTTTTATATGACCTTATCACTGCAATTTGCTATGGCGATTTGCTTATGTGGGTTGGCAATCAGGTTCGTCCTTATGAGAACAATAAGGGTGATACCGATAAGGTTATCGAAACTTGGATTGACAGGCTTATGAGCGAGGGATTTAAGGTATCCAAATACACTAGCAATGCAAGGCTTATTTTAAAGGATTTTGAAAATGTGCCTTATACCTTGTCCGATAAGACTAAGGTTGGTATTGTTGGTGAGATTTATATAAAATATGCACCGCTTGGCAATAACTGCTTGGAAGAATTTCTTCACAGTGAGGGTGCAGAGGTTGTTGTTCCAGGATTGCTTGATTTTATCATTTTTATGTGCGACCATCATATTGTTGATACGCAGATTTATCATGTTAGATACAAGAAATATGTCGGATCATCGGCATTAAAAATGTTCCTTTTGAGTATGCAGAAGAAGATTATCAAGACAGTTTCGGAAACACGTTTCCGTGCTCCTGCATATTTTGAAGATACAAAAAAAAATGTTTTACCTTATGTTTCACCTGCAAACAAGATGGGTGAGGGATGGCTTTTAACCGCTGAAATGGTGGAGCTTATTCATGGGGGTATCGAGAATGTTGTTTGTGCCCAGCCGTTTGGCTGTCTGCCAAACCATATTGTCGGCAAAGGCATGATAAGAAAAATTCGTGAGGTTTATCCTAAGGCTAATATTGTAGCAATTGACTATGACCCAGGTGCTACAAAGGTTAATCAGGAAAACCGCATTAAGCTTATGTTATCTACCGCAAAGGCGGATTTAAACAATAAATAAACAGACAATTTTAGAAAGGAGGAATGGTTATGTCATTATATGGTATCAATTCCTATTCGTCAAACAATATGTACAGTGAGCTTTTATCAGCAAAGAACTCAGGCAGCTCTAACATGAATGCTATGCTTAGTAGTCTTACTAATAAAAAGTCCTCGTCTTCATCAAGCAGCACTTATGATTTCCTTAAGGGTATTGCTAATACTAAGGGCAGCGATGGCTTGCAGACACTTGCAAAGAACGTTGACCTTGTGCGCTCAAAGGGTTATCAGAAGCAGATGACTGATGAATACAGAAAGATTTTTTCTGGTGAAACTACTTCTTCTTCAGCTTCTTCAGGCACTTCAAGTGCAAAGGCTAATGAGCAGGCACTTTCAAAGGCTGCAAAAGGTCTTAGCAGTGCAGCTAGCAAGCTTTCAGGCGGCAACAGCGCATTCTATGGCAACTCCGAGGATTTGCTTGCAGGCATGAAGGATTTTGTTTCAAGCTACAACAACACAATTGATTCTTTGAAGAACAGCAACAGTACTCTTGCTTTGCAAAAGGGTGTTTCACTCGTTTCGAATACTGCAGCTTATTCAAAGTCACTTGAGAAAATTGGAATTACAGTTGGAAGTGATAACAAGCTTTCCCTTGATGAAAAGATATTTGCAAAGGCAAACGAGGGCAGTGTGAAGTCACTTTTCAGCGGAAGTTATTCCTATGCTAGCAAGAATGCCGAAAAGGCTAACTATATTGACAGAGTTGCTCAGGTTCAGCAGCAGTCAACATACAACAGTCTTGGCAAGGTTAATTCTGATTTCTTGCAAAACGCTATGATCAACACTATGTATAGCAAATTGTTCTAAAAATTACGCTATTAATTCATAGCCATTTGTTAAAAACGCCTGTTGACAAACAGGCGTTTTTTATGTTATCATATGTTTGATATATTATTTAAACCGTTGATGTGGAGATAAAACATTAATATGCGCTATACAGAGAGCGGAACATTTGCTGAAAGTTCCGAAAGAGATGCAGTTTTGTAAATGGACCACTGAGGGCAAGGGGAAAGTTGACTAAGGTTTCAGTGAGATAGCGATGCTTTTTTATCATGTAGCTTTAGAAAATGAGTATCTAAGACGTAAGTCGGCGTTATCGGCAGAGAATGTATTTGCATTTTCGTAAAGTGGGTTTATTTAACCAATTAAGGTGGTACCGCAGATTTTATTAGTCTGTCCTTATGTATTTTTATACATATAGGGCTTTTTTTATTGTCTGAATTCCTTAAAAAGTATAATTCCCCACTGAAAACAAATACTTTCCTCATCGGCTTAAAATTCTGTATAAATACAGAATTACATCAAATTTATTTTTTATTAACCGAAAGGAAGTAGTTATCATGAGTGAGCAGATTAACAATGTAGAAAAAAGAGTTCTTGTAAAAGAGGAAAAAACAGGTCTTAATGTTCAGGATATTATTCTTGTAGCCGTTCTTTTGGCTGCTGGTGCAGTTTTGAAATTTTTCGTTGGCTCTATTATTAATATCGGCGGTATGAAACCGAATTTTATTATTGCTATGTATTGCCTCGCTATTATGCTTATTAAGCCTAAGCTCCACGAGGCTGGAATTATAGGTATTCTTGCAGGTGCTTTGTGTCAGTTTTTCCCTGGAACTGCTTTGATTAATCTTGCAAGTGAGCTTTTAGGTGCACTTTCAATGTATTTCTTCACAAGACTTACTGTACTTAAGCTTAAAAAATTTGATTTACGTGCTATTATAGGTACATTCGTTAGTACTGTTATAAGTGGAAGCGCTTATGTTGCTTTGCTTTTCATTGTGCTTAATGCAGAAAAATCCGCTATGGTGGCTTATGTTCCGATTGTTCTTTGTACTGCTGCTATCAACTGTGTTATTGTTCAGCTTTTGTATTTGCCGATTAAGGCGGCACTTAAAAAAGATTAATGTAATGTAGGGTCGGCGTCAACGATGTCGTATGCAGCGGTCGTCGAGAACGCCGACCCCTACAATTTTTTTACGTTAGGAGCGTTTATTATGGTTTCAATTAAAAACCTGTCATTCACATATGAAAGCGGGACTGCTCCTGCGTTAAAGGATATTAATCTTACTATAAATGATGGTGATTTTGTCGGCATTATCGGTGAAAGCGGTGCTGGAAAATCTACACTCACTTATACACTGAATGGTCTTATACCGCACCATTTTGACGGAGATTTTTATGGCAGCGTCAATGTGAATGGTTTGGATACATTCGAAAACAAACCAGATAAGCTGTCACTTTATGTCGGGTCTGTTTTTCAGGATATAGACAGCAGAATGGTCGCCTCTATTGTTGAGGATGAAATTTTATTCGGACTTGAAAATTTTTCTGTGCCAAAGGATGAAATTGAAGCTCGTATTACATCATCACTTGATGCAGTTGGTATTGGTAATTTAAGAAAACGTGCTATAAGCAGTTTAAGCGGAGGACAAAAGCAAAAGGTCGCTGTTGCCGCTATAATCGCATTAAAGCCTGCTATTCTTCTTCTTGATGAACCAACAGGCGAACTTGACCCACAAAGCAGTGTTCAAATTTTTCAGCTTTTAAAACAGCTTAATGAAGAACTGGGTATGACAATTATTATCGTTGAACAGAAAATCATGCTGTTATGTGAATATGCAAAAAGACTTATCGTTATGGATAAGGGTACTGTCGCTTACGACGGCGAGGTTAAGGAAATATTGAAAAATACCGAGGAGCTTGAAAACTTAGGTGTAAACGTGCCACGTACTGTTACACTTTGCGACAGGCTCTCGAAAGAAAATATATGCGAAAAAGAGATATGCGTCAGCATACATGAGGCTGAAGATTTAGTGAGGAGAATTACCAATGGTTGATTTTAATAATGTATCATTTGGTTATGATGCTGGCTCACTAAATGTTAATAACGTCAGCTTTCATATTAATAAAGGCGATTTTACTGCTATAATTGGCTCAAACGGTGCAGGAAAATCCACATTAAGCAAGATGTTTAATGGCCTGCTAAAGGCACAAAAGGGCAAGATTACTGTTAATGGAATGGATGTTGCTTCAACTCGCACAAGCGTGCTTGCAAAGCATATTGGGTTTCTTTTTCAAAATCCTGACAGACAGATTTGCTGCAACACTATCCGTGAGGAAATTTCTTTCGGGCTTGAATGTGTTTGTACTGATAAAGAGTTGATAAAATCAAGATGTGAACAGATGATTGCGGAGTTTGGCTTTAAACCTCTGGCTGCGCCATTTTCTTTAAGCCGTGGCGAAAGACAGCGTGTTGCTTTGGCATCGTTATTAGCAATTGAGCCTGAAATTCTTATCTTGGACGAGCCAACAACAGGTCTTGATTACAGAGAATGTATGCATATTATGAGCATGGTAAAAAAGCTTAATGAAAAAGGCGTTACCGTTATTATGGTGTGTCATGATATGGAGCTTGTTTTGGATTTTGCAAAGAAAGTTCTTGTTATGAGTAATGGCGAGCTTATCGCTGATGATACCGCAAAAAACTTTTTTACAAATACTGAGCTTATGAAAAAGGCATCTATTATTCCGCCACAGATTGCAGGACTTTCTGGGAAGCTTGGCGGTGACTATAAGAATATTTTCACCGTTGATGAAATGGTTGATGTTATAAAGAATAAGCGTGGAGGTGGCATATGAAAGGTTTTTTTGATTATGCCGACGGAAATACTTTAATCCACAGGCTTGACCCACTGACAAAAATTTTTATGGCTGTTGCAATTTGTGTTGCTTGCTTTATAAATGCAAACCACTTCTTTTTGATTGCCATGATAGCTTTGAATATTTTGATTGCATCGTCTGCTGGTATTGGTAAACGTGCGTTTGGACTGCTAAAGGGACTTATTAAAATTTCTATTTTCATATTTATTTTGCAGCTCCTTTTTATTCGTGGTGAAACTGTATGGATTACACTTCCACTCGGACTTGATATCAGTAAAGAAAGTGTTTTGAAGTCACTGCTTATCGTTTTGCGCCTTATTGGTGCAACAATGCCGCTTGCTATAATGCTTTCTGTTACACAGATGAACGATCTCTCTAATGTGCTTGTATCAAAGCTGCATATTCCGTATAAATATGCGTTTTCACTTGTTACTGCTATTCGTTTTATCCCTGTTTTTGCTGATGAAATGACTGGTATTATGGAGGCTCAGACTGCTCGTGGCGTTGAGTTTGATACGAAAAATCCATTTAAAAAGCTAGGATTAATTCTTCCGCTTTGTGCGCCGCTTTTGATATCATCTGTAAAAAAATCAGATAACAGTGCGGTATCAGCAGAGCTTAGGGGTTTTGAACTTAGAACTAGGAATAGCTGTTATAAAACATACCCAATGCATATTGCGGATTTTGTTTTTATACTGCTATCATTGATTTTGATTGTTATGGCGATTGTTTTGAATATTTATTTTAAGGTTATATAATGTTTTGTTGTACGGGCGCACAGTGTGCGCCCGTTGTCGAATAAAAATACTTTCCTGCCACTAATCATAAAAATTTATAAAATATAATTGCAAATTTGCTTAAAAAGTTATATAATTATATAGATATGCTAAAATTCGAAAGGACTGGAAAAATTACATGAAACAAGTATTGCTTGGCAATGCTGCAATTGCTCTCGGTGCGATTTCAGCAGGCGTAAAGGTTGTAAGCGGATACCCTGGTACACCGTCAACAGAGGTTTTGCAGACGGTTGCACAGTATAATAAAGATAAAAGTGTTTATGTTGAATGGTCAACAAATGAAAAGGCCGCTTTGGAGGTTGCCGCTGGTGCTGCATATTCAGGTGCACGCTCAATGGTTACAATGAAACAGGTTGGTCTTAATGTTGCATCCGATCCTTTAATGAGCCTTGCTATCGTTGGCGTTAAGAGTGGTATGGTTATTCTTGTTGCTGATGACCCAGGTCCTATTTCCTCACAAACAGAGCAGGATACACGTCATTTTGGTGAATATGCTAATATTCCTGTGCTTGACCCATCATCTCCTGAGGAAGCATATGAGATGGCTCGCTATGCTTTCGAGCTTTCTGAGAAAATTGGTATGCCTGTTATTTTACGTCCAACAACAAAGGTTTGTCATGCAAGCGGAACTGTTGACGTGCTGGATGAAAAATACGAATATACTCCTGAAGGATTTGTAAAAGATCCTAAGTGGGTTATCTTCCCGCCGCTTTCTTACCGCAGACACGTTGAAATTGAAAAGCAGCAGATTGAGATCGCAAAGGAATTTGACGAAATAAGCTATAATATAACTCGTGGAACAGGAAAGATGGGTATTGCCTGCGGTGGTGTTACTTATGCTATTGTTTCGGACGTGCTTAATGATCTGAATGTTTCTGAGAGTGAAGTTACACTCCTTAAAATCGGTGCTGTTTTCCCTGCACCAATTGGACTTTATGAGAAATTTTTACGCTCAGTTGACAGCGTTTTAGTTCTTGAGGAGCTTGACCCTGTTATCGAAAACGGACTTTTCCATGCCTTAGCACTTAAACATATGACAACTCCTGTTAAGGGCAAGCTTGACGGCACTATAAATCCTGCTGGTGAACTCAAATTTGATAATCTAAAAAAATATATATGCGAATACTTGAATATCAAGCATGAGAATGAGCTTATATCCCCTGCTGAACTTCCTATCCGCCCTCCTGTGCTTTGTGCAGGATGTCCTCACAGAGCATCATTCTATGCTGTTAAAAAGGCTATGAAGGGCAAGAAGTATGTTTCCTGCGGTGATATCGGATGTTACACTTTAGGTAATGCTAAGCCACTTGATATGACTGATACTTGTCTTTGTATGGGTGCAGGAATTACCATTGCACAGGGTATAAAGCGTGTTGATGAGGACACAAATGCGTTTGCATTTATCGGCGACTCAACATTCTTTGCAAGCGGTATGACTGGTGTTGCTAATGCTGTTTATAACAAATCTAACATAAATATTATCATTCTTGACAACTCCACAACTGCAATGACTGGTCATCAACCTCATCCTGGTATTGGCAAGACTATGATGCAGACAGAGTCGGAAAAGATTGATATTGCTGCTGTTTGTAAGGCTTTGAACGTTCAGTTTGTCCAGAACTGCAATCCTTATGACCAAGAAATTGCAGTCGAAACTGTTAAAGCTGCTGCTGAACATGACGGCGTTAGTGTTATCATTTTCGAGGCACCATGTATTGCTATTTCTAAGCCAGAAAAAACACCAGAAATCGATGGATGCACAGGCTGTATGCATTGTATAAAGGAAATTGGCTGCCCTGCCATGTATATTGAAAATGGCACGGTAAAAATAAATGATACACTTTGTTATGGATGTAACCTTTGTAAAAATGTTTGTCCTGCAAAGAAAATAAAGTAAAGGAGGTTCTTTTTCATGGATATTCTTATTTCAGGAGTAGGCGGACAGGGAACTATCCTTGCTTCAAAGATACTTGCAAATGGTGCTGTGCTTGACGGCAGTGAACGTGCAAGAACTGGTGAAACTATCGGCATGAGCCAGCGTGGCGGATGTGTTGTCAGCCATGTTCGCACATCGGATACGTATTCACCTTATATTCAGCTTGGCGGTGCTGATTTGCTCCTTAGCTTTGAACTTTGTGAGGGTGCAAGAAATTTGCCGCAGCTAAAGAAAAATGGCGTTGCTATTGTTAACACCGCTGAAATCAACCCTATTACTGTTGCACTTGGTGCTGCTAGCTATGATACTGACATGATGATAAAATATATCTCTGATAATGTTAAGGCATACTTTTTGGATGCTAACAAGTTAGCATTGGAGTGCGGCTCTGTTAAGTCTGTTAATGTTGTTCTTGTTGGCGTTGCATTCGGTCTTGGACTTCTTGATATTTCTAAACAGTCACTTTTGGATGCTATTAAAAATAACGTTAAGCCTAAATTTTACGAGATGAATGTTAAGGCATTTGAGATCGGTGAGGAATTTGCTAAGACGTTGTGATGACATGATGCAGGGGCGAACTGTGTTCTCCCGTTCAGCATAGTCGTATTTTAA
The DNA here is from genome assembly GCA_031550725.1 of Oscillospiraceae bacterium. Taxonomy (GTDB): domain Bacteria; phylum Bacillota; class Clostridia; order Oscillospirales; family Ruminococcaceae; genus UBA946. Next base: position 385,480 of record JAVBOH010000008.1, on the reverse strand, counting down.
AGGCGAACACAGTTCGCCTCTACAAACATATATACAGAAAACATTAAAAGGAGATACTCCCATGGTAGAATTTTCGGAGCTAAAACGTGCGGTCGTTAATGCCGCAGAGAATAGTGAGTTTTATAAAAAAATATTTGATGGCATTGATGTTAATTCAATGAATTCCTTTGAGGATTTCAAAAAGCTGCCTTTTTCTGATAAATATGACCTTAGAAACGCATATCCGCTCGGTATTCAGGCTGTTCCTGACGAAAAAGTAGTTCGTATACATTCATCATCAGGCACAACAGGCAAGCCTATTATTATCCCTTATACTGCTAAGGATGTTGATGACTGGGCTATTATGTTTGCGAGATGTTATGAAACAGCAGGTATTACTAACCTTGACCGCATTCAGATTACCCCTGGTTATGGTCTTTGGACTGCTGGTATCGGTTTTCAGGCTGGTGCTGAAAAGCTTGGTGCAATGGCTATTCCTGTTGGTCCTGGTAATACAGAAAAACAGCTTGAGCTTATGGTTGACTTGCAGAGTACTGTTATTACTGCAACTTCATCCTATGCGCTTTTACTTGCTGAGGAAGTTAAAAAGCGTGGCTTAAAAGATAAAATTAATCTTAAAAAGGGTGTTATCGGTTCGGAGCGTTGGGGCGACCTTATGCGTACTCGTATTGCTGAGGAGCTTTCCATCGAACTATACGATATCTATGGCCTTACTGAAATTTATGGCCCTGGTATTGGTGTTGACTGCGATAAGCACGAGGGTATGCATTATTGGGATGATTACCTGTACTTCGAAATCATCGACCCTGTTACACAGGAAGAAGTTCCTGACGGTGAGCTTGGTGAGCTCGTTATTACAACATATAAAAAAGAGGGTGCGCCTCTTATTCGTTACCGCACACATGACCTCACACGCAAGATTAGCAAGCAGTGTTCATGCGGAAGTATCTATCCTATGATTGACCGTATCCTCGGACGTACTGACGATATGATTAAGGTTAAGGGCGTTAATATTTATCCTGGACAAATTGAGCATATCCTGACAAGTGTTGGTGGTGTTTCGAGCGAATATCAGATTATCATTTCGCATGAAAATGGTAAGGATAAAATGATGCTTAAGGTTGAAACTACTGCCGATTCCGATAACAAGGAAGTTGAAATCCGTGTTATCGACACTTTTAAGAAGAAAATCGGTATCAAAATCGCTTGCGAATGTGTGGATTTGGGTACACTTCCACGTTCGGAGAAAAAATCTAAGAGAGTTTTTGATAATAGATTTGAATAAAATTATAGGCTGTTACACTAAAATTTCGTGTAACAGCCCTTACATTTTATTTGTTCGCCCAATGAGATAATCAACGGTAGTATTATAAAAATCCGCCAGGCTATCCATAATATAAATTGATGGTCTTAGCTCACCTGTTTCATATCGTGAATATGTTTGTTGTGTAATTTTTAAATATGCCGCTAAAGTCTTTTGGTTTAGGTCACTATTCTCACGCATTTCTCTTATTCGTAGATTAACCATGATGTTACCTCCACTTAATATTCTATAATTATCTTTATTATTTTACCATATTAATTTTTATTTGTCAATTTATAAATAAAAATTCCCATAATATGTAATAACCTCAATTTTTCGAATATACTAATATTTGAGGTGGTTATTTTGGATAGAATTTTACTCGGTAAAAAATTACGTGAATACAGATTAAAAAATAATATTACAAAGGAAGCGTTCGCTGAATTACTTGATATTAGCACAAATTATCTTTCCGATATTGAAAAAGGTACAAAATCACCAAGCGTATTCAAAATTGCATATATCGCCAAAACTTTGAATGTGCCGATTGATTATTTTTTCAGAGATGAAGATAAGTGCTTTCAGCTTTTTACAATTAATGAGTTTACAAACAGGATAAAGGATTTATCTCCAGAACAGCTTGATAGTATTGTTGATTTGCTGGAGGTTTTCCTCAAATATGCTGAGGCAGATAAGGATTAAATATTGAGAAAAACGGGTGACCACGCACAGGGTCACCCGTTTATATGTTTATGCAGTCATATCATGCCTGATCATCAAGCGTTAAATCATAGCTAGGGATAAAGTTCTCAATAAAATAATCAGCCTCGGGGCAATTAATCTTTTTTATCGACTTCAGCAAAGATTTTTCAGCACTGTCGAAATCACGGTTGCCCATAGTGCGTTCTTCAATGCATTTAATAAGCGCTGAAATTTTATCAGCTGCCTTGACAAACCTCCACATTTGCTTTTCCTCCCCGGAAATATCATCATCGGGAGATAGCAGAGACTTATATTCATCACGCATATATTCGGGGAGCATGGAGAGCAGCTTGTTTTTTGCCGATTCCTCAACATCCTTATATGCTGTTCTTAACTCGGAATTATAATATTTTACTGGTGTCGGTAAATCACCTGTTAAAATTTCTGTTGTGTCGTGAAAAATACCAAACAATGCACATCGCTCGGCATTAATATTTCCTTGGAAATTCTTGTTGTGTATGACAGCGAGCGAATGTGCAATTATCGCTGTTTCAAGACTATGCTCAGATATATTTTCATTTCTAGTATTACGCATTAATCCCCATCGATTTATTAATTTCATTCGGGAAAGCATTGAAAAAAATTGATTTTCCATTATTATGCCCATGCCTCCTTGTCACAAAGCCCTATGAAATTTTCTTGCATGGGCTCGAAAGTATTTCTTCGAAATCCTTGGGTTATTTTATTAGTATTTTTAATTTGTTTCAAACTTTTTATGTTCCTTTCGTGGTGATGTAGGGACACCATACATGGTGTCAGTCAAATATCATGCATTTTAAGGATAAGACATTCTTTTTATACCCTGACACCGTTATCAAAATAAATCCTCGGCACTCTTCCACTAACCGCACAAACTGTTTCATATCCGATTGTGCCATAAATTTCGGCAAGCTCATCGGCTGTAATAATATCATCGCCATCTCGTCCGATAAGAGTGCAGATATCCCCCATCTTGACATTTTCGATGTCCGACACATCAACCATCATCTGATCCATGCAAATTCGTCCGACAGATTTTGCTCTCTTGCCATGTATCAAAACTTCAGAGCGGTTTGACAAAAGACGTGCATATCCGTCAGCATAGCCGACAGGAATTGTCGCAACGATAATGTCCTGCGGAGCAGTATATGTCCTGCCATAACCGATAGTCTGACCCTTTTTAACAGTCTTGACATGAGATACAACAGCACGAAAATCCATAACAGGCTCAAGCCCCTGCGGCAAGTCCATATCCATATCGGGAGTGAGTCCATAAAGAGTGATACCAAGCCTTGCAAGCAGACTGCGGTTATCCTTATGTATAACTGCAGCGGCACTGTTTGTGCAGTGAATATGCTTAAAATTCACACCCTTATGCTCACATTCAGTTATAACATCAAAGAAACGGCGTTTCTGCTCGTTAGTATAGTCAACTTTGTCTGTTAAAATACTGTCCGCAACAGCAAAATGAGTAAATATTCCCTCGATAACAAGGTTTTTCATTGCAGCAATTTCACATATAGTATCAGCACATTTCGATATATCATCAGTGCAAAGTCCAACCCTGCCCATACCAGTATCAAGCTTTATATGTATTCTTATATTTTGTGTTGATAGTTCAGACAGCTGCTTTGCGTGTTCATAGGATACAGCGGTCTGAATGATATTGTTTTCATTTATCATGGCAATTGTATCACTGTCAGCAGGGCTCCAGCTTAAAACGAGAATTTCGCCGACACAGCCGCCATTGCGGAGCTTTACTGCCTCATTAAGATTTGATACAGCAAAGAAATCAACACCCATGCTCTGATATAGTTTCATCATCTCCACATCGCCATGACCATAGGCGTTCGCCTTAATGACGCATACAGGCTTTGTATATTTTGTATCAAGGAGTGATGTTAAAATTTCAAGGTTTTTTCTTGCACGGTCAAGATGGATTTCTGCCCATGCTCTGTTTAATATTTTTTTCAAGTGTATGGTCATCCTTTTCTAAAATTGTTAGTTTAGTACGCATAAATTATTACAATATAATGTCAATATATCAAAAAGCTATTGTCAACATGAAATGTTTGTGCTATAATTACTCTTGACGTTTGTTGATGAAAGGATGCTGTCATGAGTGATATAACTATAAATAAAAGCAAAACTGTCTGCTTTACAGGACATCGTCCAGAAAAGCTCCCTGATAACGGTGACAGTAACTCATATGTTATTAAAATGATAAAAAGTATGCTGTATAAAGAAATTTTAGACAGCATTGATGCTGGATATGATACTTTTATAACTGGTCTTGCAAGAGGTGTTGACTTGTGGGCAGGCGAGATGGTGCTTGAAATAAAAGCCACAAAGCCGCATATAAAGCTTATCGCCGCTTCACCATATAAAGACCACGGAAACAGCTTTAAGGGTGCTGAAAAGTGGGTATATGGCAATATCATAGCGAAAGCCGATATGATAGTATATGTATGTGAAAGCTACCACAAATTATGTATGAAAATGCGAAATCAGTACATGGTAGATAATTCAAACAAGCTGATAGCTGTTGTGTCGGATTATAAAAGCGGCACAGGACAAACTATAAGTTATGCAAGAAAAGAAAAAACAGATATAAAAGTTTTTGATTTAAATAAAATACAATCGTCCTATGATGCTTATCAACTGCATTTTTAGTACGCATTAGTTATACATTAATTATAGCACCTCTGCGGTGTTTTTGCAATAAAATTTTCAATTTGAAAGGCTGGACTGAAGAAATGGCACGAAAAAGCTTAAAAGTAGCAGGTGCATATTTTATAACATTGATACTGGCACTTGTTTTAGTTGGAGGAGCAGGTTATTATTTATATAATTACGTTCTTTTCGGCGAAAAAAATGCAGGTGACAATATGTCATATATCGATGAAACGAATGATCTTGACGGTTATATACCGAATACGGCTGATAAACAGACACTTTTGATGATAATGGATATCGAAAAGCGTGCAAGCGGCTGTACATTTATGCTTGTAAGGCTTTTGCCTGCTGAAAGAAAAGCTGTAATTATGACGCTTCCAAGCGAAACATATGCGAATGTTGGTGGAACAGAAAACAGTATATATGAATTTTATCGCACCGAAGGGTCAAAAAAAGCAGTATCCGCTGTTGAAAAAGCGACAGGACTTACAGTTGACAAATATATAAAATTCAACAAGGAAAGCTTTCAAAATCTCATTGATGTTTTTGGCGGAGTTAATTATGATATCCCATATAACCTGATATATGAGAATGAAAGCGGCGAAGATACGATTATTCGTGAGGGTAATGTTTATATTGAGTCTGGTATGGCAGCAAAAATTTTCAGTTTCCCGAATTATAAAACTGGTGAAGAATACCGTGCAAAAATGTGTACGCTTATCGCAACAGAGATGCTGAACAAAAGCATTTTATCAGGGTTTGAAAAACATATTGATGAGTATTTTTCATCAGTTATAAATTCAAGTATTGAAACTAATATCACATCCTATGATTATAACGAGCATTCCGAGGCTTTGAAATATGTTGCGGCAAGCAGTGAAAAAAAAGCTACAAATGTTATTGTTTCGGGTGAATATGACGATTATGGCAGATATATTCTCGACCCAAACTTTGTTAAATCACTTAATGAATGGTTCAAGATGTATGAAATAGAAGATTTAACATAATTTCAATTTAGAAAAAATTTGCAATAGTATAAAATCCATTATTTCGTATATAATAAACCTCGAAAGTAAATTATACAGTATTGATATTTTAGCAATTATATTTGATTGCAAAGATTAATTCCGTATTATACTCTTTAACGCTTAAAATTTGTAGTCCTACCATCCCTCGCTATCGTTCTCTAAAGAACTGCTCGGTTGGTATAACTACAATTGTAATGCGTTAAACAGTATTGCTTTCGGGGTTGCATATTTACAGCGAAAGGAATGGATAATGGTAATGAATAAAATTTCATTGGCACTTCTCATTATCGGCGGACTTAACTGGGGTCTTGTCGGCATTTTCGGTTTTGACTTTGTCGCTTGGCTTTTTGGCGGTACCGGTGCTATCTTAAGCAGAATTGTATATGTAATAGTTGCGTTAGCTGCAATCTGGTGCATTTCACTTTTGTTTAGGGATGAACGTCTTGTTGAAAACAGAGCATAAATATTCAAGTGAAAAATGGACTGCCGCACACTTTAGTGCTGGCAGTCCATTTTATCGGTATTGTTTTAATGTATAGAACTTTTTCGCATAGCTTGTATTAAGGTTATACCAAATACCTATAATTTGTTGTAATAAGTTAAATAGTATTGTAAGAAACGTCTATTGAAAATTTGACAAATAATGTGTATAATTTATATAATGGCATAGAATTTGATGATTTGTTTAACATAATAGTTATGTTAAATTTAGATTAAATCAGCTTTGCTATTTTAGTCGTTATGCACAAGAATTTGTAACGATAAATTACAGTATTTCAAATATTTATGAATAGGATGATTAATTAAATGAGAAAAACCAAAATTGTTTGCACAATCGGACCTTCAACTGATGATGATAACATTTTGCGTGAAATGATGCTTGCGGGAATGAATGTTGCCCGTTTCAACTTTTCTCACGGTGACTACGAAATGCATAAAAACCGCTTTGAACAAGTTTGCAGGCTAAGAAATGAGCTCGGCTTGAACATTGCAACTCTTATAGATACAAAAGGCCCTGAAATTCGACTTGGCAAGTTCAAGGATGACAAGCCAGTTGAAATACTCGATGGCGATATTTTCACACTTTCCACTGAAGATGATGTTATCGGAACATCCAAAAAAGCAGGTATTTCCTTTAAAAAGCTTCCTGAGGACATAAGCATTGGAACTGCTATACTTATCAACGACGGTGCTGTTGAGCTTAGGGTTGAAAAAATTGGCGGCGGAAACATCGATTGCCGTGTTATCTGCGGCGGTACACTTTCAAATAACAAGGGGATAAATGTACCTGGTGTTGAGCTTTCCATGCCTTATCTTTCCGAGCGTGACATGAGCGACCTCGAATTCGCTGCTAAAATGGGTTATGATTTTATCGCTGCGTCTTTCGTACGTTCTTCCGCTGACGTTAATTACCTTAGAAAATTTATAAAGAGCCTTGGCTGGTCAACTCCACGTATTATCGCTAAAATTGAAAACATGGACGGCGTTAATAACATAGATGAAATCATCGAAGTTTCTGATGGTATTATGGTTGCTCGTGGCGACATGGGCGTTGAAATTCCGTTCGAGCAAATTCCTGCTATTCAAAAAGAGCTTATCCAGAAGGGTTACATGGCTGGCAAGCAGGTTATCACTGCAACACAAATGCTTGAGTCTATGATAACCAATCTTCGTCCAACACGTGCTGAAATCACTGACGTTGCTAATGCTATTTATGATGGCACTTCCGCTATCATGCTTTCAGGTGAAACTGCTGCTGGTAAGCATCCTGTTGAGTCTGTTAAGACTATGGCTCGTATTGCTGAAACTACTGAAGGCAATATTAACTATGTTTCACGTCTTAGCAAAAGGCCTATTACAAGCGGCAAGGATGTTACAAACGCTATTTCTCATGCTGCTGTTACTACTGCTCATGACATTGGTGCTAAAGCTGTTATCACTGTTACAAAATCAGGTTCAACTGCAAGGGATTTGTCGAAATACCGTCCTGCTTGTGCTATTATCGGCGGAACTCCAAATGAAATTGTATATCGTCAGATGGCTTTAAGCTGGGGCGTTATCCCTATGATGATGGAAGAAAAGCAGAGTACTGATGAATTGTTCGGCAGCGCTATCGAAACTGCAAAAAATAATGGTATTCTTAATAGCGGCGATGTTGTTGTTATCACTGCTGGTATTCCACTTGGTATTGCAGGAACAACTAATATGCTTAAGGTTGATACTGTTGGAGAATAAGGTTATACGATAATATAAGGACTGCTGCGGCAGTCCTTTTTGTGTATTAATGAAAATTAGGACATAAAGTTAATTTAAATGTAAACTAAATGGTTACATTCACTGTGTAGTAGCTTGTATCATCTAAAACTTTACATTTGCTGTGTAGTACTATGTTTCAACTAAAATTTTACATTTTGGGTTTATATGTTATGTCAAAATGGAGCGACGAGGGCGTCGCTCCCTACAATCAGATTTCAATATATTATTGTGAATTTTTAGATGAAACAAGGTAGTAGGGGTGACTATAAAATTTTATATGCCAAAACGGACAACCACATATGGTCGTCCGTTTTGGCATATATTTTCGAGCTGAATAATAGCTCTATATTTTTTAACCTATACTCTCAATGCCGCCGTCAATGGAAACATCCATATCATAATCAACGCCGTTTAAACCGAAGCCGAACAACTCCTCAAAATCATGCAAATAACCATCAACATCCGCATATTCGGAAACATTATCACTATTTACATTATTCCAAAGCTCAAGCACCTTTGCCTGAACATCATCACGCATTTCCCAGTCGTCAAGACGGATAAGTCCATCCTCATCAACCTGCGGTACGGTGATTTTATCACCAAACAAACGATACATCTGCTCTATACATCCCTCATGGATGTTCATTTCTTTCATAACCTTGAACAAAATGGATATATAAAGAGGTACAATCGGAATAGCACTTGAGGATTGTGTTACTAAAGCCTTGTTAACAGAAACATAAGCCTTGATATTTCCCTCACTTGAGATGTCCTTAGCAGTCTGTGCAAGGTGCTCCTTGGCACGTCCTATTGTTCCCTTTGTATACATAGGGTGTGTAATAACAGGCCCTATATAAGAATATGCAACAGTTACAGCATCATCCTCGATAGCATCAGCGGTCTTTAGTGCATCAATCCAGTCCTTCCAGTCCTCGCCACCCATAACCTTAACTGTATGCAGGATTTCATCATCATTTGCAGGGGTTATTGTTATATCTGAAATACTTTTCTTTGTAACATCAATAGTCTTGTTTGTATACTCCTCGCCAATTGTCTTTAGCACGGATGTATAGGATACACCATCCTTATCAGTACGTCTTGGTGCAGCAAGGCTATATACAACCATATCAACCTTGCCAAAATCCTTTTTGATAAGCTCGATAGTCTGTTTCTTGATATCCTCAGAAAAAGCATCACCGTTAATAGTCTTTGCATAAAGACCATCCTCATGAGCAATTTTCTCAAATGCGGCAGTATTATACCAGCCAGCAGTGCCTGTACGCTTTTCATCACCCTGCTTATCAAAAACAATACCGATTGTGCCAGCACCATATGCAAATGCAGTGGTAATTCTTGATGCAAGTCCATATCCCATTGATGCACCGATTACAAGCACCTTTTTAGCGCCGTTCATCTTGCCCTGTGACTTAACATAGTCAATCTGTGACTTTACATTTGCATAGCAGCCCTGCGGATGTGCAGTTGTGCATATAAATCCTCTTATTTTAGGTTTTACTATCATATTTTAATTCTCCTGTCATTGTAATAAATACATATTAATTTTACCACGATAAACTTCAAATTGCAAGGATTTTTTGTAATAAAAAAGAGTACAGCAAAACGCCATACTCTTAAAATATTTTCTTGATGCTTTAGCTTAGAACATAAACATTAACAGTTCTGCTGCCCCAAGTGTAGCATTCATCCTCTGTCGCCATAAACAAATCAATTAATATGTCATTTCTAAGGCATGAACCGCCTGTATCAGCAGCAATTGCATAGCCATAAAGTCTTGAGCCGTCAGGAGTAACAATGTAAAGCTCTGAACCATATGGGATAATATCAGGGTTAACAGCAACATAGCCAACTCTAACAGCCTTGCCTGTGGATGTTGATGAACCTGTTGGTGCTGTATATGCACAAGCTCTGCCTGTGTGAACAGTTGTATAGTTAACAGGGATACCATTTTCGTCAAGTTCCAAATCGGATGGAGCATCAATTTTTGAAACAGACTTTGCATCAGGAGATGTGCTTGCCTGCTTAACTTCTTCCTTTATGCCAAGTGCAACCACTTCATCAACTGGCTCTGTTACTTCTTCACTGATTACGCTTGATGCAACAAGCTCACCATCAATATAAGTATGCTGAATAACCTGCTCAACTTCACCCTCTTCGCCATCAACAATAACCTTTGAATGACCAAGTGTCAAGTTTTTATCCTCTTTATATTCGGTAGCATAATCAATTGTTTCGATATATACTTCCTCTTTAAAAGTCACACGGTTAATTACAATTGAAGTGTTAGGATTAAGCTTTTCGTGGAAACCTATATTAATAAGGTCATCATCACTAACGTTTACATTAGCCTTGTTCAAAGCATCAGCGACAGTTCCGGATGATATAAGCTCAATATTTTTGTTATCAACAGCAATTTTAATCATAAACTCAGGATCAGGTGCAGTGAAAGTCTGAATGTTATCTTCATCAATTTCATTCACCATGTTAACAAGTGATGCATCCAAAGCGATTTCCTCGTCTGCATTTATTTTATTGTTAACAGCAACTATACCAACAAGCATTACAAGTGATGCTGCGATAATAACTGCTTTTCTTTTTTTAACATCCTGCATATTTTTGATTATCAGCTTATGTTGTTCGTGCATAAAGTATGACCATCTCTTTCTAAAGAAGTTCGGATGTTTTGTGTAAAAATATAAAACTCCGAAGTTTAAAAAAATTTTCGAACTTTCTCTTCTTAAAATATACATTTCGTATAGTCCGCACAAAGTCGGAAGATATTACACCGTGGTTACAAACGTAACCGATTTGAAATCAATAATGCAATTATAATAACATTTCTGTGATTTGTCAATGATTTTTGGGAGGGTGGTTTTGTATATTTTGCACAACTGATTGTAAAATTCTCGTCGCCAAGTGACATTTACTACCATTTTAAACGGGCTTTTCAGGGATATAAAACCAATTATTTTATGCAAACCGTATAAATTGGGGTGCTAGAAAAAAGGCGTGATGGTATTTTATGTTATTTTTGATTTATATTTCCATAATAAATTACAATACACGACGTTTATTTAATAAAAATTCTTCCTGTTTTCATCAATATGCATAGCTAAGTGTGTTTTGTAACGGCGTGTTTTGTTAAATACGTAAAAATTCTATTTTGAGCAAAAAAATCCAAAAAGGTATTTACTTAATTGCAAATACACATTATAATAGTATTAAGAATAAAATATATTAATTGGAGGTTCATATGAACGAACATAATAAAGAGAATAAATCATTAATGGCTTTCTTTAAGACGGCACTCCCTGTTGCTGCTGCTCTTGTATTGTTTTTACTTTCAGCAGGCTTTATAGGTTATAGAATTATAAACACTCGCCAGTATAACGAACGCTGGAAAGATTATGATGAATGCGGACTTTCCTAATCAATGCATTATGAATTATTAAAAAGGAGTATGAAATGTACATTTATAACGCACAGATTTTTCCTATGGACGCAGCACCTATTGAACTCGGGTTTATTGAAATAAACGGCAAGATTATATCAAGTGTATCTGCTGGTATGCCTGAAAACATTAGTGACAACGATATTAATGCAAACGGAATGCTCGTTTTTCCGGGGTTTATTGATGCACATTCTCATATTGGCATGCTTGGTGACGGTATGGGAGCTGAGGGTGATGATATTAACGAAGAAAATGACCCTATCACTCCTCATCTTCGTGCAATAGATGCTTTAAGCTTTACAGACGGTTACTTTATGGATGCTGTCAAGGCTGGTATTACTACGGCTGTTACAGGCTGTGGATCTGCTAATCCTATCGGCGGCGATATGATTGCTGTTAAGACACATGGTGTTTGTGCTGATAAAATGCTGCTTAGAAAGGTTGGTATCAAGTTTGCACTTGGTGAAAACCCTAAGTCAACATATTCCGAAAAGGACACCTCTCCTGTTACAAGAATGGCTACTGCAGCTTTAATACGTGAGGCTCTTTTCAAGGCTAAGCGTTATATGGACGATAAAGATGAGGCTTTGAATAATGATGAGTCGCTGCCTGAATTTGATATGAAGTCAGAGGCTTTGATTCCACTTCTTCGCCATGAGCTTAAAGCGCATTTCCATTGCCATCGTGCTGATGATATTATGACTGCTGTTCGTCTTGCAAAGGAATTTGAGCTTGATTATGTACTTGTACATTGCACTGAGGGACATATTATTGCTGATTTACTTGGCAAAAAAGAGGCATCTGCTATTGTAGGGCCTGTTATATGCGACAGAGGTAAACCTGAGCTTGCAAGACTAACCACTGCAAATGCGGGTATACTATATAATAATGGTGTGAAGATTGCGATTTGCACCGACCATCCTGAACTGCCTGTTCAGTATCTTAATACGAGTGCTGCATACTGCGTTAAGGCAGGGCTTGACCGCCTCGAAGCGTTAAAGGCTATTACTATCAATCCTGCTGTTATTACTGGCATCTGGGACAGAGTTGGTTCTGTTACTGTCGGCAAGGATGCAGATTTGATTATGCTAAACGGCGACCCACTTGATATTATGACTGATGTTGTTATGACTATGATTAATGGTCAGATTGTTTATTCTAAATAATACGTACTGAATAATTCCGTCTTTAACAGGGTTCTTGAATTGTTCAGCATATATCAAATAAACACAATGTAATATATAACATCAATTATACCATATGTAAATCAAAATCATACCTATAAGAAAGGACGATACTTATGAAGTGCGAGATTTGCCGAACAAGAATGGCATCCATAACAACAGAGTGTACAATAAATGGGAGCAGCGGTGAGAAAAAAATCATAAATATCCCTGCTTATGTGTGTGAGGTTTGCAAAAAAGTTATTATAAAGGACTATGTTAAGGAACAGGTTATATCTTTTGCTAAAAAATCGACTGACAGTATTGTTGATTTTAAGGTAATGCAGGAACGGCAGGAAGCAGAGGATACTATGATTATTATGGATATGCTTTTCTAAATTTTTGCTAGTTTTGTAAAAAAGGAATTTTAGTTGATGAGAGAAATAAATGTATCGGATATTGAAAAAACCGTCAGGGATTTGTGTATTGAAGCTAATCTGAAGCTTCCAAAAGCTCTTGAGGATTGTATTAGATGTTCTCATAATAATGAGCGTTCGGAAACTGGTAAAGAGGTGCTTTTGGATCTTGTACGGAATATTGATGCTGCTAAAGAAGAAAATATCGCCATTTGTCAGGATACCGGCATGGCGGTTATTTTCATTGATATAGGGCAGGATGTTCATTTTATCGGCGGCTCGCTTAATGATGCTATAAATAATGGTGTTGCTCGTGGATATACAGAAGGGTACTTGCGGTGTTCGATTGTATCAGACCCTATTGAGCGTATTAATACGAATGACAACACTCCTGCTGTTATACATACAAAAATTACCGATGGCGATAAAGTGGCTATTTCCGTTTGTCCTAAGGGGTTTGGCAGTGAAAATATGTCACGCTTAAAGATGTTTACTCCGTCTGCTGCCATCTCGGATATTGAGGATTTTGTAGTAGAAACCTGCTCTCTTGCAGGCAGTAATCCTTGTCCGCCTATGGTTGTCGGTGTTGGTATCGGCGGCGATTTTGAATATGCTGCATACTTAGCGAAAAAGGCTTTATGCAGAGATATTTCCATTAAAAACCCTAAGCCGCTATATAATAGTATGGAAAGCAGTCTGCTCGAAAAGATTAACAGACTTGGTATCGGACCACAAGGATTTGGCGGCACTGTTACTGCACTTAATGTTGCCATTGAACAAGCACCTACCCATATTGCAGGACTTCCTGTTGCTGTTAATATCGGCTGTCATGTTACAAGGCATGCTCATGCTGTGATTTGATTAGTATTATTACGACCACAAATACAAATTTATAAACCTGTCCACCACAGAAATACAGTCGTATTTCACAAACGGACGGGTTTTATTTGTGAAAATTTGTTTTATCTCACAATTGATTATTTTACGTGTTTCTAGTATAATAATATAGATGGTTAAAAAAATAACGTTCAATCAATTTATGATTGTTTATACGAAAGGTATGGGTTTATTATGAGTGATATTAAGGTTGTTAAATTCGGCGGCAGTTCCTTGGCTGATGCTAAACAGTTTCAAAAGGTTGCTGAAATAGTTCTTGCAGACAAGAACAGACGTTTTGTCGTTGCATCCGCACCAGGCAAGCGTTACAGTGAGGATATCAAGGTTACCGATATGCTTTATTCATGCTATGACAAAGCTGCTAAGGGTGCTGATTTTGATGATGATTTCAAGGCTATTGAGGAGCGTTTCAATAGTATTATAAACGATTTGAGTATTGAGCTTAATCTTGATGACGAGTTCAAGAATATCAAAAATGCTTTTGCTCACCGTGCAGGACGTGACTATGCTGCATCTCGTGGCGAATACTTAAATAGTATCGTTCTTGCAGCATACCTAAAGTTTGATTTTGTTGACCCTGCTGGTTATATCTGCTTTGATGAAAATGGTGTGTTTAACCTTGAAAAGACTATTTCCGTTCTTCGTCCAAAGCTCAAGGAAATTGAACACGCAGTTATCCCTGGTTTTTATGGTGCTATGCCTAATGATACTATCAAGACTTTCTCTCGTGGCGGCTCAGATGTTACAGGTTCTATCGTTGCCCGTGCTGTTCATGCTCAGATTTATGAGAACTGGACTGACGTTTCAGGTTTCCTTATCTGCGACCCACGTATCGTAAATAACCCTAAACCAATCACTACTATAACATACCGTGAGCTTCGTGAGCTTGCTTACATGGGTGCTGGAGTTTTGCATGAGGATGCTATATTCCCAGTTCGTACTGTTGGTATTCCAATAAACATCAAGAACACTAATCATCCTGAAGATGTTGGTACTATGATTGTTGCTCAGTCCGCTGAAACAAGCAAGTATGTTATAACTGGTATTGCCGGCAAAAAGGGATTCTCTGTTATCAACATTGAAAAGGACATGATGAATGCTGAAGTTGGTTTCGGCAGAAATGTTCTTCGTGCCCTAGAAAAGAGCAACTTAAACTTTGAACATATGCCGTCAGGTATTGATACTATGAGCGTTATTGTTAGCTCTGACAGCCTAGCTGGCAAAGAAAAAGCTGTTATTGACGAAATTAACTACCGTGTTAAGCCTGATTCCCTTGAAATTGAGAGTGACCTTGCTCTTATCGCTGTTGTTGGACGTGGTATGAGAAAAGCAAGAGGTACAGCAGGCAGAATTTTCTCCGCTCTTGCTCATGCTAAGATAAACGTTAAGATGATTGACCAAGGTTCATCCGAGCTTAATATCATTATCGGCGTTTCCGAGGAAGATTTCGAAGCTGCAATTGAGGCTATTTATGAGATTTTCGTTTTGACACAGGAATAAGTTATAATTTAATACATTGATGATGTAGGGAGCGACGCCCTCGTCGCTCCGAGATATATTATAGCTGCGGCGGAGCGACGAGGGCGTCGCTCCCTACAAAATAAAATATCCTATTTGCATTTTAAATCATGATATGCTATAATATTCCATAGCAATAAAACAAAGGAAGTGTACAAACTTAAATGTTAAAATTCATAGATTCCCATGCACATTACGATGACGAACGCTTTGATGATGACAGAAATGAACTTTTAAACCGTATTCACAATGAAAACGGCGTGCAGAATATAATTAATATCGGATGCAGTATGGAACGTTCAGAGCTGTCTGTTAAGCTTGCCGATGAATATCCGTTTATGTATGCCGCTGTTGGCATTCATCCACAGGATGTTGATGATACACCGAGCGATTATCTTGACAGATTTGCCGAGCTTATAAGAAATAAAAAGGTTGTTGCTGTTGGCGAAATTGGACTTGATTATCATTATGATGAGTATACCCCCGAAACACAGATGCGTTTTTTTGAGGAGCAGCTTGATTTTGCAGAAAAAGCAGAACTTCCTGTTATAATACATTCTCGTGATGCAACGGAAGATACCATGAATATACTTAAAAAGCGTGAGAAAATAAACGGCGTTATGCATTGTTATTCTGGCTCTGCTGACACAGCAAAGCAAATTTTAGCACTTGGTATGCATATAAGTTTCACTGGTGTGCTTACATTCAAAAATGCACGCAAGGCAATCGAGGCACTAGAGGTTATTCCGCTTGACAAGCTTTTGCTTGAAACGGACTGTCCTTATATGGCGCCTGAGCCAAACCGTGGAAAAAGATGTGACAGCAGTATGATTTCCGATATTATCATGAAAATTGCCGAAGTTAAGGGTGTTACACCTGAAATGGTCGCTGAGCAGACTATGCAAAATACACTTAATCTTTTTAGCCGAATGAAATAACGACTTATACTCAATTCATCATGCGGTAATCTCATTTTATTAAATATTTATTTTTGAGGCTATCCGCCTACCACTTAAAAATTTTTGTGTGGTATAATATTAATTTGATTATAAAAACCTGCCAAACACAATTCGTTTGGCAGGTTTTTTAGTAATTATTATATTATTTTTCAAGCAAGGTAAATCTTGATGTCAAGTCTGTTAGTGATTCAGCCTGCGCCTTAAGTTCCTCACCTGATGCGGCACTCTCCTCGGCAGTTGCAGCAGTTGTCTGAACTACTATTGATACCTCGGAAACACCAACATTAATGCTCTGTATCATTTCAGCCTGCACTGCGGCTTCTGATGCAATCTCATTGATAAGCGTAATTGTTTCTCTTGTAACTTCAACTGAACTGTTAAGAGTTTCAGCAGTTCTTTCAGCAATCTTTGAGCCTTGTCCAACTGCTTCAATAGACTGGTTGATAAGTGCCGTTGTATTCTTTGCAGCCTCTGCACTCTTTGATGCCAGGTTTCTTACTTCATCTGCAACAACCGCAAAACCCTTTCCTGCAGCACCTGCTCTTGCTGCTTCAACAGCCGCATTAAGTGCTAGGATATTAGTCTGGAATGCAATATCATCAATTGTCTTGATAATCTTGCTGATTTCATTGGATTTATCGGTTATATTGTTCATTGCAGATATCATATCTGTCATGCTGTTATTACTTTCATTGATATGAGTTCCGGCAGTATTTGCCTTTGTGCTTGCTTCATTAGCATTTGATGATGTTTCCTTTACCTTTTCAGTAAGGTCAGATATTGTTGCAAGCAGTTCCTCTATTGTACTCGCCTGCTCAGTTGTGCCTTGTGAAAGTGTTTCAGCACCAGCAGAAATCTGGTCTGCACCACTTCGAACCATTTCAGCAGACATATTAATAGAATCCATAGTATCACTTAAGGATGATGCCGCTGATGCTACCGCTCTGTCAATATCATGAAATGCACCTAAAAACTCAACATTGGATTTGATGTTAAAATCACCATCGGCAATCATCTGACAGCTTTTTGATATTTCATTTATATACTGTCTTAAATTTATCAGAGTTGTGTTAAATGAACTTGCAAGCAAGCCTAGTTCATCGTAGCTCTTATGGTCAACATTGATATCAAGATTACCCTGTGAAAGCGCCTCAGCAGCATTCTTTATCTTTGCAATCGGCTTTGTTATTCCATTGGCAATGATTGTAAATACAACAATTGAAATAAGTATTGCTGCAATGATAACAATCAAAATCACCATCGAAGTCTGGTTAACCTGACTTAAAAATTCTTCTGAATCAACATTTGAACAAATAACCCACCCGTTTGTATTGTTTATCGGTGCGGCTGATGTAAACTCATCCTTGCCATATGATGAATGACTGCCAAAGTTAATTGTACCCTTTAATGCAGTCTGCTCAATACCTTTAAGGTTACTAAACTGTGAATCGTTATTATTCGCAAGTGTGTACTTTGAATAAATCTTATTTCTGTCAGAATGAGCAATAACAATCTGGTTTTCATCAATTATATAGGATGTTCCTGTATCACCGATAGTAACTTCGTCAGTTATCTTGCATAAAGCTTCACCGTCAATTGCTGCATATACAACTCCGACAATCGTTGTATTAACCTTACCGCCTGCCCATAACGGAACTGATATGTACATTAATGTGGTTTTCCCATCATCAGTAACATAAGGAGTTGAAACATACTTTTCTCCCTTTAATGCAGGAGCAAAAAAGTCTTTGTCCGAAACATTAACACCGCTGAAATTAACTCCATTAATATCAGTTGCATTAATGTCACTATAACCATACATTTCAGCCTTTGCAGTAAGAATTGCAAGCTTTTCTTCAGCGGTATTCTGGTCATTTGTAAGACGTGTTAAAAGTCCTATTTCTGTAAGCGTTGAAATATCAGTCTTAAGCTCTGTTGTGATTTCAACTGCTGCTAACTGTGTCATCTCATTCATGTTCTTTTCTATTGTATTTACAACAGCTTGTTTCATAAGCATTATTGCAAATGCACCTGCAACCACTAACGAGAGAATTATAAGTGTGAGCGACTGGAGAAGCAATCTATGCTTAATTTTTCTTATTTTCATTTCAAAAAACCATCCTTTAACCACATTTGTGGAAAATTTAAGAATTTACAAAAAACGACAATTTTCGTTAGGATAAGTGTAACATATTTAGTCACACTTGTCAATAGGTGTTTTTTACAACGCAAAGAAGTTGTTACTATTGCACAATGCTTATGATATTTAATCAAGTATTTCATACAACATATCGATTGACATATATTGTAAAATACACACAAACAAAAATAACCCGTCCGATATTTTCAGACGGGTTAAAATATATATTTTTTTAGTCAGCGTATGTATCAAAATAACCCTGAACAAGAATTATTGGTGTACCCTTATCGCCGCTGCCGCTTGTTAAGTCGCATAGGCTTCCAAGCAGGTCAGTCAAGCGGCGAGGTGTTGTGCCTTGAGATTCCATAGTATTAACCATGTTATCCTTTTTATTCTTAATCATTTCCTTGATAGCATCGCCTGCTTCATCACCTGATTTTTCGCCAAGTGCATTGTCAGCAAGATACTTTAGCTTAAGCTCATTTGGTGTACCGTTAAGCCCTAATGTGAAACCAGGAGATACAACTGGGTCAGCAAGCTCCCATATACCGCCGACAGGGTCTTTAAATGCACCATCGCCATAAACCATAACTTCAATATTCTTGCCGCTAAGTTCCTTTAGGCGAGCCTGAACATTTTCAGCAAATTCCTGTGCATCACGAGGGAAAAGCTTAACGGAATCATCTGTTGCAAGGTTTGAGCCAAGCAATCCATACTGTGGATGATAACCACTGCCATTAATTGATGTTGTCAAAATCTCATCAAGACCCACAACCTTTTCAGCCCCAGCCGCAAGAAGTCTTCTCTTTGAACGAAAACGAGTGTGGATATCAGCAGTGATAACATTCTTTGTATATTTCAAAACTTCACGAGGGTCATTTGCAAGAATAATCTTTGCCTTTCCTCCTGCAAGTTCCTTGTAATATTCAATATAGTCAACGCCAGTGAAAGGATGAACAACTTTACCAAAAAGATCTCTGAACTCATCCTCTGTGAAAACATCTGTATATGGATTTACATTCTTTTCATCAAGTCTTTCCCAGCTAATCAGCGGATTTCCAACCTCGTCGGATGGAAAGCTAAGGAGCAGGTAAAGCTCATTAACACCCATTGAGATACCCTTTAAAATCTGTGAAAAACGGTTACGGCTTAAAATCGGAAGTGTCAAGCCTACAACGCCATCAGGAAATTTAGCTTTAACATCTTCAGCAATTACATCTAGTGTTGCATAGTTGCCCTGTGCACGAGCAAGTGTTGATTCTGTAATACCAACTACATCACGGTCATTAAGCGCAAATCCCTCTGATTTTGCTGCGTTTACAACGGATTGTGCTGTAATTTCAACGAGATTGTCACCCTGTTTGATGATTGGTGCTCTAACGCCTCTTGAAACTGTACCTGTTGCTCTCATATTCATAGCCATCCCTTCAATATATCAAATATAAAATACTTTTTAAAATGCTATTGTAAAAGCATTACAAATATAGTATACTATATTTGTAACTATAAGTAAATGTTTTATATCTAATATTTAATATAAGTATATCTTATGTTAATGCTAGATTGTAGGGTGTGGCTGCCTACAATTATCTTTATGAGGTGTGTCTATGATAAATCTTGAATTATACCGTGCATTTTATGCAGTAGCTAAAACAGGCAGTCTGACTGCGGCAGCTAAAGAATTATATGTAACTCAGCCTGCACTTAGCCAATCTATACAAAGCCTTGAAAATCAGCTTGGCGGACAGCTTTTCGTACGCACTAAAAAAGGCATGATTTTAACTCATGAGGGTGAAAAAATGTATGCTGATGTTTCCAGTGCACTTGATATGTTTATGTCCGCTGAAAACAATTTCTATCAGATGAAACATCTTGCGGCAGGAAGTATCCGTATTGGCGCAAGCGACACTCTTTGTCGGCATTATCTTTTGAAATATATCACTAAGTTTCATGAACTTTATCCTGATGTTAACATAGAAGTAACTAACCGTACCACGCTTAACACAATGTCACTTTTGCGTGCTGGAAAGGTTGATGTGGCGTTTGTTAATATGCCTGTTGATACGCATGAATTTAACGTGCATGAATGTATGCCATTGCAGGATTGCTTTGTAGGAAATCCCGATTATAAGGATATACCAATTCAGACGGCATTACAAATTTCCTCACTTCCGCTAATTATGATGGAAACAAGCAGTAACACACGCTGTTTTATGGATGGCTACCTAGATTTACTTGGTGTTAATCCATCACCTGAAATTGAGCTTGGAAGCTTTGATTTAGTTGTTGAATTTGCTAAGGCAGGTCTTGGCGTTGGCTGTGTAACACGAGAGTTTGTTAAGCGTGAGCTTGAATGCCATGAGCTCTATGAGATACCGACAGATTTTGCATTTCCTAAACGTTCAATCGGCGGTATAACTCGTAAAAACACATCGCTTTCTTTTGCGGCGATGAAATTTATTGAGATTGTTTATGGGTGAAGATGTTATTGTATGTTATGGTATTGTTGGTGTATAATTATAATGGTGGAAAATTAAAAACAAGCAACTGCTTTTGTGCGGTTGCTTGTTTAATAAATTTTATTATCGGAACAAATCGCTGTGTGTTCCTGTTCGTATAAGTTTCAAAACATTCTCTTCTTTTTCAATGTCATAAATAAGCAGCCAGTCGGGTTCAATATGACATTCATGAAAGCCATAATACTCACCTTGTAAAATATGGTCCTTATTTTTAGGTGGCAATTGTTGGTCATTAATCAAAAGATTAAGTATTAATTGAAGTTTTTCAATATTATAATTACGCTTAGAAATCCTTTTATAATCTTTTTTAAATTCAGTGTGGTATTTAATCGTCAGCATTTAATGCCTCCATCAAGTCGTCAACAGATGTAAACGCAACGCTTAAATTCTCGTTGTTTCTTGCATCTTCCATTGCCTTAGAAGTTTCATCGTTCGGAACTGAAGAAAATGCGAACTGTTCGAGGATTTTATATACCTCATCTAAGTCTTTTGGATTTATAATATCAATTAAATCAATAATTTTTTCTCTTGGACTCATATAATCAGCTCCTTTCAATAATATTATACCCCATTTCACATCAAAAATCAAGCACAAAACGCCCTGCAAAATAAATTTGCAGGGCGTTAAATATTATACTAAATATTAAACCTGTGAATGATTATCAAGATAATCCATAACATCATCAACAGTAGTAAAGCATAGTGCAGTGCAAGTATCAGCACAGCCATAGTAAATTGCAATTCTGCCTGTTTCAGCATCAACAAGGTTTGCACATGGGAATGTAACGTTCTGAACGTCACCAACACACTCGTAGTACTCCTGTGGGCTTAGAAGATATTCATTTCCTCTCTTTAGTACCTTCCATGGCTGTTCTTTGTCAAGCAAAGCAGCAGAGAATGAATATACATAACCATTACATGAAGTAAGTACGCCATGATAGAAAATCAGCCAGCCACGGTCAGTTTCAATTGGAATAGGGCCTGCACCAATCTTAGTGGACTCCCATCCTCTTGAAGGGCCCATAACGTGTCTGTGTTCGCCCCAGTACTTCATATCAGGGGACTGTGAAATATAAATATCACCGAATGGTGTGTGTCCGCTGTCAGATGGACGGGACATCATTACAAACTTGTTATCAATCTTTCTTGGGAAAAGAACGCCATTTCTGTTGAAAGGCAGGAATGCATTTTCAAGCTGAGTGAATGTCTTAAAATCAAATGTGTATGCACAGCCGATAGTTGGTCTCCAGCCATAAGCATTACACCATGTAACATAGTATCTGTCCTCAAGCCATACAACTCTTGGGTCATAGCCATACTGGAATTCAGCCATTTCAGGTATATCAGTTTCAAAAACAATTCTGTCAGCGCTAATATCCCAGTCAAGACCATCCTTAGAAAAACCAACGTGAAGCTCCATGTTTCTAGCCTTGTCATCAACACGGAATACACCTGCAAAGCCGCCCTCGAAAGGAACAACTGCGCTGTTGAAAATAGAGTTTGACATCTCAAGGTGATTTCTCTTGATAACAGGATTATCGGAATATCTCCAAATAATATCCTTGCATCCTGCTGGCTTTTCCTGCCAAGGCATATTTGGAATAGCTGCACCGTTAATTACTTTAGTCTTCATTAATAAATCCGCCTTTCACTTTATATTAAATATTGTATTATTTACTAACTTTTTAAAAGTTTAATACACAACATTATTATTGTAACATATATATTTACATACTTCATTAATAAATTATGTCATAATTTTCGCCTATTTTTGTATTAAAGGTATAAGTTGTGTTTTTTTGCTCAACTTCTACACTTTTGCCATTATTTAAAACTTTAACAGGTGTCTTGCTGTAAATATTGCACAAATTACCAGCTTTTGATAAAATTCTTGCGGTATTCACTGAATTATTTTCCCATTCAAATGAAATTTCAAAGCCGCCTCTTGCACATAACGACTGCACTTCACCGCTTTCCCATTCAGCAGGTGCTGACGGTAGAAGTTCTATAACACCGCCGTGGCTTTGCAAAATTGCCTCGGAAATGCCTGCACCTGCACCAAAATTTCCGTCTATCTGGAACGGAGGGTGCATATCAAACATATTAGGGTTTGTTGAATGTGCAAGGATAGCCGCAATATTTTCGCTTACCTTAACATTGTCATGAAGTCTTGCCCACATATTTATTATCCATGCTCTTGACCAGCCTGTGTGACCGCCGCCATGTGCTAAACGTCTTTCAATAGTTGCTCTTGCCGCATCCACCAGCTTTTTGTCCTTATGTATAGAAATCATATCGGCTGGATATAGTGCAAAAAGCTGTGAAATATGACGATGACCTGGCTCAACTTCCTCATAATCCTCTGACCATTCCATAATCTGACCATACTGACCAATTTGTGGTTCAGGCAATCTAGAACGGATTTTGCGAATAGTTTCTGCATAATCAGTATCAATATCAAGAATTTCAGTGGACTCAATTACAGCTGTAAATAGCTCATATAAAATCTGACTATCCATTGACGGCCCTTGACAAATCGTGCCATTTGCACCGCTTACGGTTTTATATGTATTTTCAGGGGATACAGACGGACTTGTAACAAATCTGCCTTTTTCGTCCTCTATCAAAAAGTCCTCGAAAAATTCTGCTGCTTCTTTTAGTGTATCATACTTTTCTGCCAAGAATTCCTTATCCTGCGTAAACTTATAATGCTCATAAATATGCAGACAAAGCCATGCCAAACCCATTGGCCATATTGTCGCAGGCAGCCATTTATCCTGTGGTGCTGTGTCACCCCATATGTCTGTATTATGATGACAAACCATTCCCTTGCAATGATACATTTCACGGGCAGTCACACGTCCGTTTTCACGCATCTTTTCGATATGGTCGAAAAGTGGAGTATGACATTCGCTAAGGTTAGCAATTTCAGCACCCCAGTAATTCATCTCTGTGTTGATATTTATTGTGTACTTACCGCCCCAAGCTGGCCACATATCCTTATTCCAGATACCTTGCAGATTAAGCGGCAAGGTCCCCTCTCTTGAGCCTGCTATTAGCAGATAACGTGAGAAGTTGTAATACATTTCGACTAGCTTGTTATCACTTTTGCCGTCCTTTATAAGCTGTAAGCGTTTATCTGTCGGTAGCTTTGAATTACCATTTGAATTATCACATAGTGACAAACTTGCTCTGTTATATAAATTTTTATAGTCAGATATATGTCTGTTTAAAATCTTCTCATAAGCATAACGGTGTGGATTTTTAGCCTGTGTTATACTTAGCTTTTCATAATCACCAGTGCGGTATGATGTCTGACAAGCTATTGTAATCATAGCCATATCAGCATTTTCAATTTTTATTCTGTTTGCATCAGTTTTTGCCGTACCGCCAATGCTTGAACAGGAAATAGCCGCAGCATATGGAATACCATCCGATACTGTAAAGAGAATAGTTTTATCGTCATATGCTTCGTTTTTATCATAGTTATCGTCACGGCCGTCTATTAGTGCTGTAAGTGAAATCTTTGCAGGCTTGTCCGCTTTAACGCAGATAACCATGCATTCATCAGGCTTTGATACAAACACCTCACGAACAAAGTTTACACCATTTGCAGTATAATATGTACGTGAAACACCGTCAGCTAATTCAAGCTCACGCTTATAATTTGTATACTCACTAACGCCGTCCTGATACAAATGGAAATCACCCAAAAGCTGATAATGACGCTGATGCTCATTAGTACCGATAAAAGCATCAAAGCATAGGTTTTCTGCATCAGTTGTCTTACCCTCACGAATAAGTGTACGCATTTTTTCAAGATTATCAAATGCCTTAGGGTTGTTTCTTAAACGAAATCCACCCGACCAGTTGCTGTCCTCATTAAGCTGAATAAGCTCGTCACCAACCTTGCCAAAAAGCATACCGCCAATTCTGCCGTTTCCGACAGGCAGTGCTTGATCCCAGTTTTCAGCCGGCTGTTCATACCAAAGTGTTGTTGAATTGCTCATGTTTGCACCTCTTTATTATATTACTGACAACATTTTTCTTTATTCCATTCCTTACACTGTTCAATTCTTGCACCCTTTGGGTTATCACAGTGCTCACTATCACCGCATGAATATTCATATAAGATATCACAAGGAATATCTGCACACTCACCACAGTGAACAATACCTTTTTCCTGACAGCACAATGCAATTGGACATTCACCATGAAAAGGGTGCCCGTTTGTTTCAATACAGCCACCGCAGCTGTGGGTTTCTTTAAATTCACAGCCTGTGCAGTGAAGTCCACATCTTGAATCAATGATGCTCATATTCATAACCTCCATAAAAAAATTAATCTAAAATTTCATTCGCTTAATAGAAAGCACAAATTATAATACTATAAGTATAACATACTAACACTATTATAATTTGTATAAAAAGGGCAACTATAATAGTATTATTACAGTTGCCCTAAAATTATACCTAGATATTACAATTACATACCAGTCAGACCTGAACGAGCAAGACCCTCTGTAAAGTTCTTTTGCAGGAATATGTACATGATTAGTATTGGTGTAATAGAAATCAAACAGCCTGCCTCAAGCCATACGATAAGCTCACGAACGTTAACCTGAACATTACCGCCGTCAAAAATGATACGTGTAAGGCTTGCATTAAGGTTCTTAAGCATTAGTGCGATTGTAAGGTTATCTGTGAAGAATGATGTACTTACATAGTAATCATTCCAGTACCAAACAACTGAAAGCAGGAATACTGTTAAAAATGTTGAACCTGCGTTTGGAACCATAACTCTGATGAAAGTCTTAAGAGGTGAACAGCCATCTAAGTATGCAGCATCCTCAAGTTCCTTTGGAAGTCCTCTGAATGACTGTCTGAACAAGAATATGAACAAACCAGCACTGATTCCGTTTGCAGTAAATGCAGGCATATACATTGTGATAGGATTGTTGATGAAGTTAATGTAGTTACCTGTGATTGCATGGTAAATCCAAAGCGGATTGAAGTAACGGAAGAACATAAACTGTGGGATAAGGATAATCTGCGGCGGTACAAGAATCATCATAATAACTACAAAGAACAAAATGCTCTTGCCTTTAAATTTAAATCTTGCAAAACCATATCCTGTGATTGCACAGGTTACTACCTGCACGAGTGAACAGCCTATGTTTAAAAATAGTGTGTTGCCTAAAGTATTCCAGAAATCCATTGCTCTGATAACATCCTTGATGTTCTGCATAGTAAATGTCTTTGGAATCCACATGATTGTTGGGTCATTCATTTCCGCTCTTGGACGGAATGCTGTTGAAAGCATGAATATCAAAGGATAAAGGATAATGAAACAAAGTCCTATAACCAAAATTGCTCTGAATATAGGCCAGATTGCATCCATCGCTCTTTTTCTCTTTAGATATTTCTGCTCTGCTGGAGTAAGGCATTCAAGACGACGTCTGAAACGCTCTCTCCTCTCCTTACGTGACATCTTCGGTTCTTTTAGTGTTTTCTCCGATTTTGCTTTTTTAAGAGCATCGGAGATTATTGCGTTATTTGCAGCTTTTGCCATTTGTTTCTCCGACCTCCTTATTCATTCTCGTACCAGACGAGTTTATTCATTACTGCGAAAATAATACCAAGTATTACTAAGATGATACCAAAGTAGCTCCACGCCATTGCGGCGGCATAACCATATTTCCAGTCTGACTGAACGATAAGAATACGTTCCATTACCTGATTTGTTGGGTCACGGAAAGTATCAATAACGGTGTAAACGATGTTTACAAGGATCATTGGGGAAACGTAAGGCAATGTGATTTTCCAGAAGAATTCCCATGAAGTAGCACCCTCAATAGCTGCTGCTTCTTTTGCAGTTGTAGGAATACCCTGCAATGCAGATAGGAAAATTATAATCTGAATACCACAGTTCCAAACAAGGTTAAGTATATCTGATGTGAGCTCTGTCAGCATATCAGTAAATGTTGTACCAAGACCATATACACCGATAAATTCAAGCAGCTGGTCAACCATGTCTGTTTCAAACATTGTAGTGAATTGCTCTGCACTGTTGTTGCCGTTGTTGCTAAGGTCACCAGTAATGATAGCATATACAGGACCTGTTGCAATGATAACTGGCAGGAAGAAAACGGCTCTCGCAATAGTTCTTCCTCTGAATTTCTGATTAATAATAATCGCAACGAACATTGAGAAAATTACAATTACAGGCAGCTTTAACGCCATATCCTTAAGCGCTGTGACTAGGTACTGGTTAAAGTTAGGGTCTTTCAAGAACGCATCTTTATAGTTTTTAACACCAATCCATACCTGACTTAATGCTCCAGTTTCAGGAGTTACAGTGTTAAATGAGTACCAGAACGACTTGAAAACAGGTATAATGAAGAACATTAATGCACCAACAAACCAAAGTGCAATAAATCCGTATCCATACAATCCCTTTTTCTTTTCATAGGACATATGCAATTTTTTCATCAGCCGATAACCCCCTTAGAAGCATAATCACTTAGCTTATAAACCTTGCCGTTTTTTGTAACAGTATTATCAGAAAGATTTACAAGAGTTTTTGTTCCGTTAGCATATACAGTTTCGATTTCATTATCGGAAATAATATTGTAAGCTGTAATCTGCTGGTCTGAAACATCTCCGAGAATATCATCAGCAAATTTTGCGCATCCTGCTGCATCCTCTATCCAGTATGTGTAGTTAGAGTAGAACAGTGTATCATAAAGTGTATCTTTAAGTTCGCTTGCGTCATCAGCAACGAAATCAAAGTGCATATTGCTTCCTGATGCAATACCTCTCAAAACTAGGTCAGCAACATCTGCATCGCCGTTAATCGCAGTAGTTGAATATGACTTAACACCATGCATAACAATCTGATAGAATGGAATTTCCATATCAAAGATGTCAAACTTGCTTGAACTTAGAGGAACATTAGTGATATGATCAACATAAGGGATTACATAAGCATTTGCTTTATCAGCAAGCACTGAGCCAACCTTAGAATCGAGCAATGCATATCCATCCTCAATATAACCCTTTGCCATTTCTCTTGAAACAGCCTTTTTGCCGTAGTCACCATAAATCTTGTTAGCCCATGAGCCAAGTGAGATTGTATCAATCTTATTCTTGCTGTAACTATCAGCTAGGTTATCAAAAACCTTGCCGTATCTAGCAGGAGAAAGAAGTGAAACGGACTTATAGAACTTGTTTTCAACGCCATATGCCAAGTCATAAATAATCTGTCTTGAATAAGCATTTGAAACACGGATTGAAGTATCTGTTACAGTGAAGTATCCGCCGCCTGACTTAAATGTCAGGTTATCAACAGCAGGATAGATTGTGATATCATTGCCGTCTGCATACTTCATAAGCTTATTGAAGCCGCTCTTACCGCCAAGAAGTGCTGACGGTGATGCAGAATCAGAAACCTTCTGCTTAATATCCGCTGATGTCCACTGATTATAGTTAACTACAATATCAGTTGTGCCAAGACCCTTAAGCTGTTCAAGAATGCTCTGAGCGTCCTTGAATGTTGTAGCTTTATGAGCCATATTTACAGGGATACCTAGTACTGTTTCAGTTTTCATAACGCCGCCGTACAAGTCAATGTACATCGAAGTGTCCTTAACTGATTCAGACTTTGTAACATTCTTTTCAGTTGTTAAATAATCTCTGTATTTATTAGCAATATCAACATAGTTAACATCGCTCTTGTCTGCATTGGATACAGGATAGTATCTTACTTCGATTTCAGGAACAAGGATACCTCTTTTTTCGAAAACCTTAAGCGGATTAGCGTCGCCGCCCATCAGGTATTCGTCAGAAGTACGGATTTCAAAATCAAAGTAACAAGTATTGTAGCTTGTTTTGTTCTGTCCTGCAACATATGAGTTAATAGTAGCACAGGTGTCACCCTTGTCAGCAACAACCATTAGTCCCGAATTTCCTTTAACGATACCGTACATAGGAAGTGAAACGTTCTGAGTTGTAGAAGGCTTTGTTACTTTAATGGCAGTAATATCTCTGCCGTAAACCTTGCCTGAGTAAACCTTGTAGCTTGTTTTCTGATTGTTGAAGTTTACGATTGCACCAGAACCGTCAGGAATAACAAAATAACCATTTTCGTCTGTATCAGCAGCGCCGAAAGTTGTCATAAAGGAAAGGTCTGTTGTAATCTTGTCGCCTTCCTTTTCCTCGATTTCAGTTGTGTCAACATAAACCTTAAGGTAATCATTTTCAAGAGTGTAAGTAACAGGAACTGTAATTCCTGCAGTAGCAAATGTATATGTACCCTTAACGCCGTTCTTGACATTAGTGTACTTAACCTTACCCTTCATCTTGCTGTTTACAGTTGTTGTTCTTCTCTTGGAAACTTCACCGTAAATCAAGGTCATTCCAGCCTTAAGCTCTTGAATCTGTGCTGATTTACCTGATGATAAATCGGCATTGATTGGATTTGACCACCATATTTCGCCTGAATTCTTATCCTTTAAAGCAAGAGTAGCCTCGGTTTTGTTAAGATATAGAGCAAGATTGTTATTTTCTGTAACAAGCTCCATCAAAGCAAAAGCCTCGTCCTCTGTTCTTGCGACCGCATCAGATTTCTTGTTATCATCCTCAGCTATATCTTCTACGGCAGCATCTTCAGGCTCATCAGAGCTGACAGCCATTGTGCCTATTGGTATCATCAAAGCGATACAGCAAACGAGTGCCAACATCTTTTTTAGTTTTAAACGCATTTAGTTTTCACCACTTTTCATTAATACTAGACTCTGAGCCTGTAAGATAACTCTGTGTAAATTGACAATACGAATATCAATATCTGCTGGAATAGTGTCAATAGCAAAGTTAAAAGGAATAGAATTGCAACCATCGCAACAAGTGTTAGAACCATAAGAGCGAGCGTCTTGCCGAAGCTAAACTGATGAACTGCTTTCATTGCAGATATCATCAATACGAATGTCCAGCAAAGACCAAGTATCTGAATAAGCTCGATAAATACATATTCATCCATTACAAGAAAATGAGATAGTATTGTGCCAATCAGATAACCAACAATGTATGGCACTAATGCGTATGCACTGTTGATGAAAATTCGTTTCATAGTTCCCTCTCCGTCAAAGAGAGTACACATTGCCCAGTTTGCAACAACCCATGTCAAGAAAATGATAAAGCTTTTGAAAATATAAGGAACAACATTAAAGATTTTATCGTAATCAGCATAGAACTGAAAGCCATAATATCTGCTGTATGCGAACTGCTGAATAAAGAGGAGAATTACAAT
Organism: Oscillospiraceae bacterium; assembly: GCA_031550725.1. Lineage (GTDB taxonomy): Bacteria > Bacillota > Clostridia > Oscillospirales > Ruminococcaceae > UBA946. The sequence goes on along the minus strand of JAVBOH010000008.1, from coordinate 355,089 downwards.
TCCCCATGCAATAATCATAGAGCCGCTTTTTTTCCAGCGTAAATCTTCAAAACCCTCAAAAGGATGCACAATAACGTGCTTTAAAAACTGACCTTGTGATAAATCAAGCATTAATTATTCCCCTTTCTTCGTAGTCTAAAGAATCTTGGCAGCCTTAGGATTTCCTTTTTGAACAGCCACTTAATAACAAATACCGCAACGATAATCAATGCTAATACAACAAGAATTGCAGTAAAGTTTTCCTTTAGCCACTGGTCACGGTAACCCTCAAATGCTCTGCCGTAACGATACTGTGCTTTACCAATCTTAAAGTATTCCATTGCCTCTTCATACTTATACTGATTATAAAGTGCATTGCCAATACCCATATAAGCACGGCGGTAGTTACCGTCATACTTCAATACATTCTGCCATGGAACAAGCGATTCCACATAGTAGCCATCATTGTAAAGGTTAGCAGCATCTGTAACAATCTCACCAAATACAGTTCTTGTGAAGATAGTGATGTTATTTTTTCTTGAGTCAAGTACAAAAAGCTTATCATCATAGCTTTCGATAGCAGTTGCGGAACGGAATGTACCGAGCTGCTCACCGATGCCGCCCATTATAAAGAGCAGCCAGCATTCTTTGTCGTACTGGAAGATGCGTCCATGCTCAAAGTCAAGGATATTAAGCTCGCCGTTAGGACCGATATCAATATCTGTTAAGCTTGATTGTTTAGCATAGATGGAATAATAAGTTGGCGGTCTGTCACCAAATGTAAACTCTGAACCAATACCCAAAGAGTCAATGATATTGTCACCACGAGGATTTAACTTCTTGAGTAAGTCCTGTGTTGTTGTCTGTGAATCTGTAACGGTGTAAATAAAGCCGTCATCATCAATATCAAAGTTTGTAAAACCTACTGGAGTAGTTTTCTTTGAACGAGCTTTCTGGTCATCTGTTTTGAATAAGTTCCAGAATGCATTTGATAGTACTTCAGCAGTCTGCTGAACTGTATTTGCACCAAAGAAACCGAGGAACTCGCCTTCCTTGTCATACATAACAGCACCCTTTGTAACGGACTTAACAACGATATAAACGTTGCCTGCCTTGTCAACACAAACCTTGTTAGGATTAAAGGTTACGTCAGCAGAATAAATCTCGTTAATTGGTCTTGTGAAGATTTTATCAACATTACCGTCTGTATCACATTTAAGAACACGGTCATTTTCCGAGTCGCAAATGTAAATGAAGCCTGTATACTGGTCAACATAAACACCTAGCGGTTTATTCAATGTAAGAGTTTCACCATTATGGTTAAATTCTTTCATTTCCTTAATGTAATTCAATTGAATGTCTGCTATTACAATTCTGTTATTTCCCTTATCAGCTATATACATCAGATTGTCATAGGATATATACATATCGGCTGGCTCATTGAAAGAACCGCAGCCCATTGAAATACCATCAACAAATTTATCGGCAACATAACCTGCCTGAGATGAAACAGGATCGCCCCATCTGTCGTAGCTGTAAGGGTCATATGCCTCGACTGCAGATACGTTTACAGCAACTATTGATGCTGTAAAACAAGCAGCTAAAAGCATTGAAGTAAGTGTCTTAAAGCTTTTATGCTTTGACATATTATCACCCTTTTCTATAAATTTTCAAATGCATGGAATTATTAAGTTACTGTTTATAAGTGAAAGACAATCTTCCCTTAGCTTGTAACCGTGCTAATCTTCGATTGAAACAGAACTTTCCTTAGCCAGTAAGCCCGCTCAATCTTTGATTGAAACAGAACTTTCCTTAGCTTGTAACCGTGCCAATCTTCGATTGGCACAAGATTAAACAAAATCGAAGATTTTGTTTAATCTTTCATTCCCGCATGAGCCATAGTTTCCATAACGTTACTCTGAGCTGCAATAAAGATAGCAAGCGGAGGTACCATAAGTACTACTGCTGATGCAGCAATCGCACCCTGTCTTGCAATACCCGCAGCAGCAATCTGCTGTACAACTGTCGGGATTGTTTTAAGTGCTTCATTATATACAAATGAACCGCCTGTATTGTTCCATGCAGCTTGGAACTGGAAGATGATAATAGTCATAAGTGCAGGCTTTGAGTTTGGCATTACAATACCCCAGCATATCTTCATTAAGCTTGCGCCGTCAACCTTTGCAGCCTCAATCATGGAGTCAGGAATTTGTCCAATACTCTGAATCATGAGGAACAAGCCCATTGATGATGCAATAAGTGGAAGAAGAAGTGCCCAGTATGTATTAATCATGCCTAGTCTAGCCATTACGATGTACTGCATGATATATGTAACTGTACTGTTAAAGAGAAGTGCTAATACAACAAGCTTATTCAATAGCTTTGCACCTGGGAATTTACACTTTGCAAGTATAAACGCCGCTGTACAAGCGAATAAAACGTGAAGTACAGTAACTGTAACTGTAACGAAAATACTGTTAAAAACGTTTCTTGAGAAAGGTACCCATGAGTTGCTTGCAACTTGAAACAGGTCCTTAAAGTTTTCAAATGTCGGGTCAATAGCATAAAGCTTCGGAGGCATTATGAAAATTTCCTGCACTGGCTTAATGGATGTTACAATTGCAATATAAATAGGCAAAAGCATAAAGCATCCAAGGAAAGTCAGCAGTACGAAAATCCAGATATCATTAACCCAAGTCTTGCCAACACGCTTATTGGAGCCTTTTGATTTCTCCATTTTGCGATGTTCTTTTTCTCGACGTCTGCGCAGCGCTTCAAGTGCAGCGGCATTATCAGCCTCTTGCTTTGCCGCTATTTCAGACGGTTTCATTTCTTTCTTCATTTACGTATGTACCCCCTTCACCTAGTTCATATATTTGCCGAGAACACGGCGAATTAATTGGTTACATAACAGCATTACAAGGAACAGGATAAAGCATATTGCAGACGCATAACCCATTTCGTAACGAATCCAGCCGTAGTCGAATGCGTGTGTCATGATGGTATGCGCTTTGTAATCTGTTGATGGGAAACCTGCAAGGTTACGTCCAACAATATCAGCAGTAAATGCTGATACAATCTGCATAACAGCGGCGAACATAAGCTGAGGTCCCATTGATGGAATAGTTATGTAGATAAGCTCCTGTGTGCGATTTTTGATACCCTCGATAGCACCAGCCTCGTACATGGACTTGTCAATACCCTGAAAACCTGCACGCATTGCAAGGAATCCGGCACCCATTGATATCCATAGCTGAACTACGATAACGCATACAAGTACATAACGTGTGTCAGTCAGCCACTGAACTGCACCAGAAGTAAATCCTAACTCATTCAAAATTGCATTCATATAACCGTAGGAGTCACCAGAGAAAATGAGCTGCCATACGAAGTAAATATTACCAGCCATTGACGGAGCATAGAAAATCAATGTAAATGTAGTTTTTAATACAGGATGCAGCTCATTGATGAGCCATGCAAGCAAAAAGCTCATTACATATGAAACAGGACCTGTAAAAATAGCTATAATAAGTGTTGTTCTGATAGAACCTAGGAAAACATCATCCTCCAAGAACAGAGTGTAGAAGTTTTGAAGTCCTATGAACTTTGGTGGGAAGTGCGCCATATCAAAATCGGTAAAACCGATAGGCAATGCCATTACAACTGGAATAACTGTGAATACGAAGAAGAAAAACATGAAAGGCAATAGCATTAAGTAACACATATAATTGCGTTTCATTTCGCTCCATGTATATGTCCAGTATTCCTTGAAAGAAACCTTTCTTTCAGAACGGAGCAAAACTTCCTTTTGCGGTGTTTGTTGAGCCAAAGGTTACCCCTCCAATCTTTTTAATTATCAATACCGAGATTATGACGTTTTCTCGTAATTTCGTTATTGATGTCAATATTGTACCATCTGAGCGTTTCACGTGGATTATCCTTATCATTTACAACTGAACGGAAAGCATTCATGATATCTCTGGTAACAACATATGCAGATGGACTGATAGGAATTTCCTTTAGTTCACCCATCTGAGAAAGAATTTTATCCAAATCCTTCTTTGACCAGTTAAGCTTTTGAAGTGCCTCAACGTTAGCACATTCAAAACGTCCTAGAGGGCCCATAACGCCTTCAACGTTTTGTCCGTAAGCTACCATTGTGTCAGTTTCAGTAAACCACTTAATGAACTCCCATGCAGCCTCTGGGTTCTTGCAGCCCTTTAGGATTATAGCGCCAGAACCATTTGAGTTTGCAGCGTGTGAAATTGTGCCGTCAGATTGTAATGTACCTGGAACGGAAGTGAAATCCCACAAACCTGCAATTTCAGGAGCAGCAATAGTCAGCTGATTATAGAAAGTACAGTAATTTTGAATAACGATTGGAGCTTCACCAGTTCTGAAACGTGTAAAACCATCGTAAATCTGGTCGAACTTGTAAATATTATAGAAGTCAGTCCATTTTGCAAAAGCATCAACAGCAGCCTTGCTGTCAAAATTAGTTGCGGACATATCTTCATTATAATAGTTAGTGTTGCTCTGTAACATAAGAAGTGCAAATGTATGCCCTGATTCAGTTGATGCAGAAACTGATACACCCTGACCATTATTAGCAGGAAGAATTAGTCCTGGCTGCATATAAGCACGCTGAATAGCAGGCAGCATATCAATAAACTCATCCCAAGTTTTAGGCGGCTCATTAATTCCAACTGATGCAAGCATATCCTTACGATAGAACATCATTGGGAAAGTCTGCTGCAAAGGAATACCATAAACCTGTTTGTTATATGTATACTGAGTTGTAGCATTTGCATGGAAACGGGAAATAACCTCATCATAGTCATCCATGTCATTTAGCGGAATAATAAGCTCACGCATTGCAAGGTTAACAGGGAACTCACCGCCGACAAACAATGCCGCATCAGGACCCTTGCCAGCAAGTACTGCCTCCATAATAGCGCCTTGAACAAGGTTGATTGAAACATCAATACCGTATTCAGTGGAGAACTGTGAGTCAGTTAGCTGCTTAACAACGTTAGTCTGGTCACGACCAAGAGAAACCCATACATTGATAGAATCAGTTCCAATATCGGAAAGTTTTGTATAGTCCTCTGTAAATGAGCCTATGAAAGCGTTCCAGTTAAATGATAAATTCTTAAAGAAATTAGTCTTAACAGGAGTGAACTTGTTATCAGCAGGGGATAGCTCAATAAAGTCAATCTCCAAAGGCTGATATCTATACTTACGCATCCATGATGAAACAGCAGCAACGTTATTTTTTATATTGCCGTTTAAAACCATCGCAGGAATTTTATCCTTTTTAGCTACACAAATATCAAGAACATCGGCAAGACGTCCAAGAACAGCAGCCTCAGAACCATTCTGCTTAGAGAGTAATTCAATATTTATTTGAACATCACGAAGCTCCTCTGCAAGTCTTTCGAATGCAGGCAAAAGCTCTGGAAGCTCTCTGTGAACATAGTAATCGGTATATTTATCTGGAGTTGGACCTGTTATCATGAGTATCTGCATATAAAGCTGGTTAGCCTCATAAACGATATCATCAAGCTTACGCATTGATTCGCCTATTTCACCAGGAACAACTTCCAATGAAATCTCACGCTTGCCCTTAGTAAGATAAACATAAACAGGCTCACCGTTGTCATCCTCTGGAACAACTGTTACCCAGTCAGTATCATAATAGAACTTGATATCAGCCATTTTTTCGTTTGGAACTTCACCATCGATATAAAGACGTCTATTTGTATACATACCACGGAGTTCTTTCTGACGAGCTTTAATTCCAACCTTATAATAGCCATCATTAGGTACAGTCATTTCCCAGGTAATAGTCTGACCTGCGCCGTCCCATGTGCCCTCACCAACAGTGTTGTAACGCTGTTTTACAGGGTGTGACGGTTCCATTGTGTAATCGCCACGGCAATATGTTGGGAAAATAGTCTGCGAATTAGTATACGCATAATTTTCACCCTGCACCTTTACAACTTCAGTGCCTGCGTTTTTGCTAAGCTCTGCATCTGAAGGCTTAGTATAAGTTGTGTAATCCTTTTCATTGTAAAGCTTGATGTAAGAAATAGCAAATGCTGCTTTTTCTGAATACAATGAAATTGTATGCTTACCCTCGTCCAAGTTGAAAGTCAGCGGCTCATTGAAAAGACCATCGACATCCTTAATCGGAGTTGTTACCCACTTTGGAGTTTCAACCTGAGGAGGACGTACCTCATTATCCTTGTTATCAGCCTTGATAGGATATGCACTTGCCCAAACTCTAGGCAGCTCAATACGAGTAGCAGTTTCGTAAGGAGAAATACCGTCAAGCAAAACCGAAATTTCAGTAGATGTATTACCGCCAACAATTGGGTAATAACAAATTTCAATGTTATACGAACCAGCCTGTTGCACATCAACATCGAAATCCAATGTACCATACTGGTTTTGCCAGATTATAGCACCATCAACACCCTCATATGTATCAATAACAACCTCGGCATCACTGTCACAGCCAGCATATGTAAGTATTACGTCACCACTCGGTCTTGCGGCATTTTTATTTTCCTCATAGTATTCGCTGTACGTCTTTTGTCTGACAAAAACTCCATCCTCCGTAATATAAGAACCGCCTTTGCTTTTATCAGCAGAAACGGAACTATCGGAACTAACGGAATTATCATCTGTATTCTGATCAGCGAAAACAAGCCCTGATGATGCAATTGGAACGCAAATCAAAACAGCAAGAACAGCAGACAAAATTCTCTTAAAGTTCGATTTTCTCGACAACTTATAGACCACCCTTCAAAATAATATTGCTTTAAACACTTTTACCTATTGGCAATATGCAAATGTCCTTTTGATAAATTTATGACAATTACACAAAAAAATAGTACACATCAAATGAAAATATATAAAGTTGCATTAATATTATATCAATTTAGCACAGTAATGTCAAGCAAAATCGAACAATTTTATAGTTAATTTTTACAAAAACTATCGAAAAATCAACTTAAACCTTTAAGTAAATGTATAAAAAATGCTCATTTTGTTTAAAATGAGCATTTTATTACAGTATGTTTATTCGACATTTTTCCACATGAATTTGAATTATATATATTTTTACTGTTTTTAATATCCTGTTGGTTTATCACGCATTTTTTCGTGACAACGAAAAATAACCGCTCCTAGTTCCCCAACTAAAACGGTTATTTTTTAACTTAGCGTATTTTGGGAGCAGCCATCTATCAACGATATGCTCTCTTTATTTATATTATACAGCTTTTTGCAAATTATATCAACACTTTAATTACATTTCAAAAGTATACCCACAGGGGTATGCTTTTTTATTGCAGAATAAAAAGAACGCTGTCCGTTCTGCATACGGACAGCGTTCGAAAGTTTGATGTTAGTAAATGCCCACTATTTAAAAAACATTAAATATAAGGGATTTATCTATTTCTTTAAAAGGGCTATAATTAGCTTCTCTTCTTAGCTACGATAGCAGCAGCAGCAAGAGCAACTGGGATTACAGCAAGAGCAACAGAAGCGTTACCAGTTACAGCGTTAGCAACAGGTGTGTCTTCTACTTCAACTTCAACATCAACATCAACGTCATCAGTATCATCGATATCATCAGTATCATCGATATCATCAGTATCGTCGATATCTTCTACATCATCATCTTCATCAAGAGTATCAGTATCTTCATCAATACCAGTAGATACGTCTAGGTCTTCAGCTTCCTTGTTCTCAAGAACGAAAGTTACGTGATCCCAGTACCACTTAGTAGAAGTCATGAAGTCGATAGTCTGGATGTACTTAGCGTAAGCATTTACAGCAGAACCAGAGTTAGTATCCATAACTGTGTTCCATGAGAATGTCATGCTGTCAGCATTGTAAGTGAAAGCATTAACATCAGAAAGGCTCATAGTGAAAGTCTTGTTAACAACTAGAGCGCCGTTGAATAGGTTGAAACCAGTCCAGTTGTAGTTGATGTAACCAGTGTTACCAGCATAAGTGTTGTAAACCTGCTGACCGAACTTAGTGCAGTCAACTTCGCCCCAGCTCTGGTAAGAACCGATAACGTGGTTGCCATCGCCACAATATGTGTGCCATGATTCTTCAGCAACCTTCTCAGCAGCTGTGTAGAAAGTAACGCTGATGTTGTCATAGTTAGCAACAGCATCGTTTAGAACAGCTCTAACGTTTGTGTAAGGAGCTGGATTCCAGTCGCCCTTAAGCTGAGCAGACTGAAGGTACTGGATCAAATCCATGTAAGTGCCACATTCAGCTTCAGCAAAGCCATATACAGTGTTGTAGTTGTATCCATTACCACCGTAATAATACATATCGCTCTGAGCCATGATACCGTTTAGGTTAGTAACCATAGGTCTCTTAGTGTCAGAAAGCTTTTCAGCAGCCTCAGTTAGACCAGAAGTAGTTGTACCAGTCTGAGAATAAACACCAGCACCAGAAACTACGATAGCCTTACCAGCCAAATCAGACGCCTTCAAAACATCCATATCATCAATTGAGTGGCTAACAGTAACAGCAACAGTTACATCTGAACCATCAACAACTGCAGTTGGAAGAGTAAGAGTAGCAACTGAGTCAGAAGAAGACATGATAACCTTAGTTGAACCATTCTTATTATTGTAAGTGCTAACAGACTTATCACCGTTAGGTGCAACAGCAGTTACAGTAAATACAGCATCACCAAAATCAATGTCAGCAGTAACAGCAGAAAGATCAAGTTTGAATACAGGAGCAGCATCATCCTCTAGGTTATAAGCAGCGGAAAAAGTGATTGTGCCCATAACGTCTTCCATATACTTCTCAACTAGGTTAAAAGTAAGTTCCTGCTTGTCGAATGCAGCGTTAACAGTAGTAGCCATTGCAGAAACAGCTACAGCAGCAGCTGAAACAGCTGCGATTGTTTTTTTCATGTTCATGAAAAAATCCTCCTTGTTTTGTTTTAAATTTTTTTCTTTATTTATTTCCAAATAGAAATGGAAACCAATATTAATATATGACCCGAACATTTACGAAAAACGTATTTGTTTATGTCACGCTTATATTTTAACATCTCGGAGCCAAAGTGTCAATGTACATCTGATACAAAATTTAAATTTGTTTTTCATCAATACTGTACACTTTTTACGAAGTTTTTCATTACAAATACGAAAAAATCAAATTTTTCAGTAACTATATTGAAATATTCGTAACCGATTTGTAATAACAAGCAATAACTCAAACAGTTTAACGCTGTTCTATAAGTCATAGGCTTTAGGTACTTGTATTTCCCTCGCCTTAGTTATAATAACATATTGGGGGGTATATGTCAACGAATAATTTTTACAAATTTTTTTGTTAAATTTTGATTTGTATAGTCAATTCGCTGTAAAATGAGTAATTCATATGTATTATATACCCCTTACTCCTCTAAATTACTAATAGTATACCCCTCTGGCTGAACAAAAGCATCTGTTGGTACATTAAACACAAAATCATGAATAAGAAAACTGCCGTTTGCTGTATCGATTTTACATAAATAGCCATCTTCGTCAAAACAATAACCGCCCGATGTATAAATTTCATAAGTATATTTATTATCATCAAGAAAAATATCATATGTATAAATCGTGTCATAATCATTTTCAGACCAGACCTTTAGATTAGAAAAAAAATCTCCGGCTATTGCACTTATGTCAAGGTCACTATTAATATTAGTATCAGTAACATCAGTTGTTCTGTAAGCTTCGGTGCTGTCAGATGTATAAATTGTTATAGCAGTTCCATCATAGTACGCCGCTGTTGATTTACCATCCATATTAAATTTTGAAACATAATTATTTGCTTCATCCTTAGCAAAAAACATTTCCAACCCGCCGTCTGCATATTCAAGTCCATAATAAATAGTATCGCTTTGAAGCATCTGTTTATATAGCTTATATGCCTGACTTTCATTTTGTTTCAATACTTCAAGCCTTTGGACTGTGTTGAAATCATATGCTGCAACTGCAGATAAATCACGCTTTTCACCGAAGTTTACACTTCTCATAGTCTGCCCCTCGTTACCACTACAAGCTGTGAGCATTATAAAACATAATGCACTCGCCAAAATTACCATAATATTCTTTTTCATTTTCATAGCTCCTTCAAAATTTAATATACTCATTCATCATACACTATATTTATATTTTTGTAAATACATTTAACAATAAAACAGCGTATGTAAAAAACATACGCTGTTTGAGGTATACTATATTAAATATACAATTAGTTAAACAAGTTCGGTTTATTACAATATGCTTTGTTTAATAATATTAATAAATGTCGAATATTGTAGTATTATTTGAATATGGGTATATCGTGGGTTATGAAAATAACATGGTAGGCGGTGCTCCCTTTACATAAGGGAGTGTGATTAAATTCTAAGAATAAATTCTTAGAATTATGTTGTGGAATGATTTTTTTCAATTAATTATAGCATTATGCAACATTCTACTAGTTTATCACGCATTTTTTAGAGATAAAAAATAACCGCCCACTCTCACAAAGTAACGGTTATTTTTTTATAACATGAATTTTGGGAGCACCACTATCGGTATACCCTCTATTAGCATTATAAAACCGCTTGGCAAATATGTCAAGCGGTTTCAGTCTGTAGAAAAACCCCAATTTCGCAAGAAATTGGGGTTTGATTTTGTAATCAAGCAAAAGCCACAAAGAAAACGCATAAAAAGCCAGTAGGACATAAGGTTTTACCCTTATGAATAGCGTATTTTTTGAGGTTCATGGCAGCAAACTTAAGCCTAACCCAATTAGTAACTTGAGTTAAGCCTCTGTAAAGTGTGTAACGCATAGAATATTTTTCTTTAGCGTCAGCAAACACTCTTTCAATTGTTTCTTTACGTTTACTGTAAAGAGCCTTGTACTGTGGAGTATGACGAATATCCTCAGCTCTGTCAAGGTAGTCACTCCAAATGTGTTTAGTAACTGTTTTCTCACATTTAGAACTATTAGTACATTGACTTCTTGAAGGACATTTTTCACATATATAATACTTGCTTTTGAACTCTCGGTAACCATCACGATTTGTTGTTGCGTAGCTTAATACATAATGCTCAGGACACAGGATACAATCGTAATGTTCATCATAAACATAGCTGTGTGGTCTAAAAAAATCGGAATTTCCCATTGGTCTTTTGTATGGCAAAACTGGTATTCTGTTATCATCAAATATTCTTTTGCATATCCATGGTGTTTTGTAACCTGCATCTGCTACTACTTCCTTGATTTCAGGGTAATGTTCTATCAATCTGTCATACAAACCATCAAATGCAACACTGTCATGCATGCTTCCTGGATTTACTGTTACATCCATTATGTAGCCGTTTTTATCACATGCTGTCTGTGCTGAATATGCAAGACATTTTTTATGTTCACCCTTGTGAAAAACTCCGCTCTCTGGGTCAGTTGTTGATTCATTTATTACCTTTTCCTCTGGCTTTTTTGGACCGTCAAATGGCTTTTTACCATGCTCTGCACGATCTTCATTTATTTCTTCCATTAGCTGTTCTTCATATATTTTCGATGCTTTTGGAATTGTCTTTTTAACCACTTTTTTCATATTTGCATTTGCCTTGATATGTGTTCCGTCTACAAATACTGCTTCTGGTGATAGATAGCCAGCACCATCTATTTCACTCAATATCCAATAGAATATCTTTTCTATCATTTCGCTTGTATATCTATGTTTAAAGTTGTAGCTGATTGTGGAAAAGTGAGGTGTTTGCTCATTCATCAAATACCCTAAAAACCATCTATATGCTACATTCATTCTTACTTCTTCTGCTGTTTTTCTTAAGGATGGTATTCCGTATATATGCTGTATTATTACCATCTTGAATAATATTACTGGGTCGATACTTGGTCTTCCGTTATCTTCACAGTACAAGTCCTCTACGAACTCATATATCTTATCAAAATTTATTGCATTTTCTATTTTTCTTAGTAAATGTTCTGCTGGCACAAAGTCTTCTATGTTGAATAATTCATATTGTTCTCTGTCTTTTTTATTCTTTACTATCATCTTTATCACCCTATTATATTATACCACATAAACGCAAAAAAGACCAGCTTTCGCTGGCCTTTTTCGACAGACTGACCGCTTGACAAATATGTCAAGCGGTTTTTAATTTTATGCTAAGTATATTCTTACGCCAAGCAATTATGCTTTGTTTACAGAACCGAACAATTCCATCTTTTCTTTAACAGTAGCCTTGATAGCCTCATAGCCAGGAGCAAGAAGTTTACGAGGGTCAAAGCCCTTGCCCTGCAAATCCTTGCCATCTTCGATATACTTTCTTGTAGCAGCCTGGAAAGTAAGCTGACATTCAGTATTAACATTAATCTTAGCAACGCCTAGAGAAATAGCTTTCTTTATCATATCCTCAGGGATACCAGTACCGCCGTGAAGAACTAGAGGCATATCGCCGACCTTATTCTTAACAGCCTCAAGAGTTTCGAAAGAAAGACCAGCCCAGTTTTCAGGATATTTACCGTGGATATTACCAATACCAGCAGCAAGCATAGTAACACCTAGGTCAGCAATCTGCTTGCACTCGTCAGCATCAGCACATTCACCAGCACCAACAACGCCGTCTTCTTCGCCGCCGATTGAGCCAACTTCAGCCTCTAAGGAAATACCCTTATCAGCACAAATCTTAACAAGTTCAGTAGTCTTAGCAACGTTTTCATCGATAACATAGTGTGAACCGTCGAACATTACAGAAGAAAATCCTGCATTAATACAAGCCATAGCACCATCATATGAGCCGTGGTCAAGATGAAGTGCAACAGGAACAGTGATATTAAGTTCATTTAGCATACCCTCAACCATACCAACAATAGTAGTATAGCCGCACATATACTTGCCAGCACCCTCAGAAACACCCAAGATAACAGGGGAGTTGTTTTCCTGTGCAGTCAACAGAACAGCCTTAGTCCATTCCATATTGTTGATGTTGAACTGACCAACAGCATACTTGCCGTCACGAGCCTTGTTAAGCATATCCTTAGCAGAAACGAGTTTAGACATAATTTATTCCTCCAATTATTTTACATTAATATAGTAATTATATCATACATCAAAGCTTTTTTCAATAGTATGATAGAAATTTAACATAATAGTGCATACAATTGTTACTATACTACAGCACAGCACAAATCAGCTTGATAATTTGTGTGCAAGCTAAGCTTCATTCGTCACAAAATTCCATTTTGTGATGGTAAACAGTATATTAATATTTAATGCGTACTAAATAATTCCGTGAAAAACGAAATTGTTCAGTACGCATTAAATGCTAATAAATTTCAATCCCAGTAAAATAGAACTTCAAAATCTGCTGATATGAATACCCCTGCTTAGCAAGAATATTAGCACCATTCTGGCTCATACCAACGCCATGACCATAACCATATGTAGTGAAAGTAAATATACCATTATTATATGAAACCTCAAATGCAGCACTTTTCAGCTTATAGCCCATTACATTTTCACGCATTTTTCTGCCTGTAATATTAACCTGTCCGTCAACATTAAGCACTGAAACGTAATTACCATCAACAAGGGAAGTCACAGTAAGCCAGTTTTCAGGGTTGCCGGAAAGAGTAATGCCTAGTGATTTTTCAAGCGCACTCTTAACTTCATTCTCTGTGAATGTTATTGTCTTGCCATAGTTAGGGTCACTAGTATCAAAAGGACACTGAACACCCTGCAAGTAAGGCAGAGCTCCGCCCCAGACATTAGCAGCAGCTGTTGTATATCCGGAAGATGATGCCATATAAACAGTCTGTGCAACAGCACTCTTGTAGTAGCAAGTCACACCGAAAACATCAGCAACAAGTTCTTTGATGGTGTCACCAACGTTATATCTGACTAGAACAGATGGAGTAAGACCATTGTCGTTGTGGTATTTAACATAGGAATAAGCAGCAACAGCCTGTGCTTTAATAGCCTCAGGGCTAAAGCTTGGTGATATTTCATTGTTTACGATTAAGCAAACAAGCTCATAAGCATCCATTGTGCAAGCAGAACCATTAATTTTAACAGTAAAACACTCGCCTGCATTAATATCCTTGCTGCTGGCTTGAGTGGTTTTTTCTTCTCTTTCAAGGATGGTAATTACAACCTCAGCAGCAGGAACAGACGGAACATCAAAGAAATCATCATCAGTGTCTGAGTAACCATCACGGGACAAAAGCTTGTTTTCAGCAAGGCTTTCCTGAGCATAAACACCCTGTTCTTCAGCTGCAAAGCTGCCGACATTCTCATCTTCCTCGAGAAGTTCATCGTCATCATTGTAACGTGAATTGTTTGAAGAATTATCATCGTCATTGTGAGATGTATCTTCATCTTTGTTATTTGATGCATCAGAAACAGGAACAGCATCTTTAACGCCAGCTGCCTCATCAGGAACGACAGTAACAAAAGTGTTTTCATCAAACGATGGGTCAGGCTCTATGTAAACAATCTGTCCTAAATCATTTAAACTCGATATAGGTTCTGCTTTGCTGCTGTCATCAACTGTGCTTTCAATGGCAGAATTATCAATATTGCTGTCTGCCAAAATTCCATCTTCAGGCTCAGTAGCATAGTAATAATCAATAGAGATTGCCTCATCATCAACATCTTCAATGACGCAGAACGAGAACGTATAGAACACGCCAACGAGCAGTAAAGCCGTGACACCACTCAATATGGTCCGTATATTCATGATAATTGTCCTTTCGTTTTGTACGTTTGTTTTGTTTATTTATTGTTCTACATATGAGCCGCCGTTATATTTATAGTAGATGGCAGGCCATTTTGGGTTTTTGTTTACAGTAAAGTTTGTTGTATCAATATTCTCAGTAGTTTCGCCGTTTCGCAGTTTTCTTGCGATAATAACATGACGTGCAGGCTCCCATTCATAAGAGCAGGTGGACAGTGTAAGAAATTTATCATTGCTGTTCACATCAATACCGGTATCAAAGTGAGATTTAAGCATAATAGCGTCATAAAAGCTTTCGAATGTACGGTCACCGCTGTCTTTGAAGTTAATATAATTCTGATAATCGAAAACATAGCCGTTGTCATCCTCAGCATTAACATTTGTGATAAAGGATGCAATAATAACATATGTACTCTGCTCATACCTTGTATCAAGGTAAATAAACGGATTTTTCAGCCAGTATTTATAGTCCCACTTATAAAAATCAAGCTGACCGAACATAGTACCATCTTTTTGGTTATGACCATAAAGAGTAATGTTGTCTGACTGCTCATAGTCATTCATAACGCACCTGAAATCAGCGAAAACAGTACCGCAGGAACGTTTCTGGTCATAGAAATTATGGTTAAGATAGTATTCATTTGAATCAGTCTGAACAATAGCCTCATTGACTACACCAGGAATTTTGATAAATCCTGCATAATCGGGATTTATTGCGAGCATTTCCTGTGCTGCTGATAATGTAACAAGCGGTTTCCTTTCAACGGGAGTTTCATCATGAGTACCCGAGGAATTTCCTGTATCTATGTCAGCCTCAGCAGAATTATCTGATGCACTCTGATATATGATATTAATTCGGGCATTATTCTGCTTCGCCTCATATAAATGATAAAAATATACACTAAGAACTGCCGCACAAACAATAAGCGCAATAACAGAAATAAGTACAATAATCTTGCTTATAACTTCACTTGCACTATCTCCCTTTAGCGGAATAAAGCTTCTGACAAACCCTTTTTTCTCTTTTTTCTTAACAGGTTTATATTTTGGGGCAGATCTGACCTCATCGGAAATAGCCATTAAACAAAGTTCCTCTCTAATTTTTTTCTACACATAATTATTTGTATCTTTAAAAATCAACTGTTGCTATCAGCAGGCGAGGTATCGCTTTCTTTGTTTGACGAACCTGTATCCTGTTCTGACTGAGCAGGCGCAGTGGTTGTCGCCTGTGTTGTAGTTGTAGCCTTAGTTCTGATATTTTCCTTTGTTGTCACTGAAGTTTCTGTTTGAGTTTTGGAGGTTTTAGAAGTTTTGGAAGTTTCAGCTTCAGGTACAGTAGTAACAGTTGTTTCGCCGGAAATAGTACCTGCACTTTCTGTTGTCTTAGTTTTCTTTGTCTTTTTAGTTGTTTCTGTATCTTCTTCATCAGGAGCAGAAGTCGTAGTCTTTCTGCCGCCTAGAGAAATCATTTCAGTTGTTCCCTCTGTGGTAACCTCTGTTGTGGTATCACCAGAAGTGATAGCAAACCAGTCCAGCTTTTTCGCATTATAATTAACCTTTGTTGATGCGAAATCAAAATCTTCGATAGTTTCATTGTCACGCAGTTTTCTTGCACAAACAACAAAACGTGAATCGGAAAACTCATTACTGCAAGTCGAAAGTAACAGTAATTCATCGCCATACTGAACATCAACAGGACTGATAATCTGATTTCTGTTCAAAATCTCGTTCATATACCATTTGAATGTATATTCATCCTTCAGCACTTCAATATAGTCGTGATAATGGAAAACCTCACCCTTTGAGTCCTGCTTGGCAAGTGCATTAGTGATAAAGAATCCGTAAATAACATATTCATCTATGCCATCTAAGGTACGAAGTGTAATCTCCGGATTATTTTTATAAAAGTCAATGTTATCGTAGTCATCCTTTTTATAATACTTGAGGTTGCCAAACATTGTACCATCCTGCTGGTTATGACCATACAAAACAAGGTTTGGCGAAGTGTACTCAGCAGATAATGTGCTGCGGTAGTCCAGAAATATAGCTCCCGCTTTATTAATGCTGTCATAATATGTATGAGTAAGATAATAATCATTATCCTCGCATTGTACAACAGGATAGGAAATATCACAAGCCTCAATTTCAATAAAAGCCACAACATTTTCAAATCTTTCATGCAGGCTTTTCATGAGGTCGTAATTTTCAATAATTAAATCTTCCTTAGATTGTTTAATTGTAACGGTGTTGCCGTTTTCATCAATACTTGTTGCAACAGTGGTTGTAAACATTGTTCTAAGCTCTTCCTGATCATTTAAAGCTAGGCGTGACTGCACAAGAGTGCTGATAAGCATAACACCAGCACCGATAAAAACAACGGATGCACAAAGAAAAATAATTTTTCTTATAACCTCAGCGATACCGTCACCTTTTACAGGAAACAGTGTTATGCAAATTTTTTTCCACCAAACGACATTAATATCCTCATCCGATTTTTCATCAGCAGAAATATCTGGAATGATATCAGTGGTTTCATCAGCAGCTTCGCCATCGTCATTATCAGCATAGATAACATCGCTTTGCTCCGGCTCTTGATTTGCAAGCTCCTCAGGAACATTTTCTTCCTCAAGTTCTTCTGCAAATACATCAACCGAGTCAGCAATAGCTTCAGCAGTAATTGTTCCGAATTCAGCAGCAGTATTATCCATGAAGTCAGACAGTGTTTCCTCGATAACCTTGGTTTCTTCATCAGTCAGCTCTGAAAAAACAACCGCTTTTTCAGCATCAGCCTCAGTAAGAATATCATTTAATCTGATATTGGCATCGTCAAAAACAGGAACAGCCGAAACTCCCTCAAGAACACTATCTTCATGAGCTGGAGGTGTAAACACCTGCGTAGTATCATTGACTTCATCTGTATCTGATATATCATCAGCAGCAATATCAATTACATCGTCAGTTGTGCCGTTTTGAGCGATATCAATGACTTTGTCATTAAGCGAATTAGTCTGATTATCGCTGTATTCGGCAAGTATATCATCAAGCGTATAGCCTGAATCACCATCTAATTGGTCTTTTTCTTTCGACATAGAAAACCCATGCCCTCCAGTCTGTTTTCGCTAAAAGTGTACATACAGCAAATTTATCTGCTGTAAATATAGTTTAAGTCAGGCTCAATAGCGTCCTCATTAAGTACAGCCAGTGATGTATCGACATATGGGTCCTCTCCCTCACGAACACGTCTGCCGATAACAACAAAGCGTGACTCGTCAAACTCGTTTGAGCAAGTGGAAAGTGTAATGAACTTGTCGCCGTATTCAAAATCAACACCTGTATCAACAGCAGTGTGGGCAAGAACGTTCTCTTTATAAGTATCAAAGCTGCGTGTTGGCTCTTTGAAACGAACATAGTTATGATAATCGAAAAGATTGCCGTCACGAGTTTGTTCAGGCAAAGCCTCAATAATAAACATCGCAATTATTTTGTATGTATATTCCTCATATAAGTTAGAGAAAGTGAATGTTGGATTATCAAGATAGAACTGGAAGTTTCTTGTGTTCTGATGAGTAATCTTATACTTTTTCAAAGTGCCGAACATCGAACCGTCAGCTTGATTGTGACCATAAATAACAATATTGTCACTCTGCTCGTTGTTATAATAATTAACCTTGCAGCGAAAATCTGCATAAATAGAACCTGCCTGCGCATATTTACCATAAAAATTATGGTCAAGGTAATAATCGTTATCTGCACCTTGCAAAACAACATAGTTTATGTTAGTGTTTGGAATTGTGAGCCAGCCGGCAGTATCAGAATTTTCCTCCACAATCGATGCCATTGAATCAAGAAGAACAAGCGGAGGAGGCGGAGTAGTAACCGGTTCAGTTTCTGTTTCGGGAGGTGCTGTTGTAGTTGCCTGAGTAATAACCGAGTAAGTAGTTTCATGCATTCTTTCAATTTCTGCCTGCAAATCACGGTTTCTTTTTGCCTCGATAAAATAATGTGCAACAATGCAAGCCGATGCAATAAATATAACCAAAGCAGATAAAAAAACAACTTTTCTAATCATTTCAGGCTTGCTGTCGCTCTTATGTGGAATAACATTATATATAAAACTCTTTTTTTCTTTATATCCTGCCATAAAAAACTTATATCCTCCTGTTTTATTTTACACAGGCTATTGCTTATTTGCTGTAAATATACTTAAAATCCGGCTCTTTAGCACTGCCGTTAATATATGCTTTCTCAGTATCAACGTCAGCACTTTCATCCTTACGGAGCTTTCTTGCAAAAACAACAAATCTTGATGGGTCAAATTCATTTGAACAAGTTGAAAGTGTCAGAAATTCATCACCATATTTAACATCGACATCGGTGATAATCTGTGTGCGAAGCATAATATTATTTATGAAATCATTGTATTTGTCACGGTCGGAAAGATTTAGATAGTTATGATAATCAAAGATAACGCCATCCCTTTCCTGATAAGCCTCAACAGGTGTTACAAAGTAAGCAAATATCTTGTATGTGTCTGCTGAATAGTTTGAGCTGAACTGAATAACAGGATGTTCCTTGTAATATTCTATACTGTTGCTGTTACCCTTTTTATAGTAAGCCAAATCACCGAACATAGTCTTGTCCTTTTGGTTATGACCGTAAACAACAAGATTGTCTGAACGTTTCTTATATTCAAGAATATTTCTTTTGTCAAGAAAAATAGTACCTGCCTTATTTGAACTGCCATCGAAAGCTGTTTTAAGATAATATTCGTTGCCATTCTTTGTTTTCTTCTGAACAACTGGCATGGAAATGTTAGTACCGTCAATATGAATCCAGCCGACAGTATCAGGGTTAATTTCGAGCAGACTTATAGCACTTGGGAGAAGTTTGCCGTCATTATCCGAATGATTAACATAGGAATAGTATAAATCCTTAAGTGATGAGTTCAAAGACTTTGCACTAAGCGAAAGTCTTGCTTCATTACCTAAAATACCGACACAGCCGATAAGTACAAGAACTGCAAGCTGAGTGAAAAGCTTGCTCACAACTTCCTTTGCACTGTCACCTTTTTTTATAAAAAGCCAGTGCTTGTTTCTGCGTTTATTTTTAGCTTTTACAGCTTTTTTATATGCTTTTTTAGCCTCTTTGGATAGTGCCATTTATTTTTATAGCCATATTAATTTTATTATACGGCGTCCTCTCTTTTTATAGTATGGGTGAAATAACTTAAAAATGGGTACAATAGCGCAATTATCAATAATACTATAATACACCTTTTTCCCATTCTCGTCAAGGAATTAGACCTCTTTTTGTAGAATATATCAAATGCTAAGAAACCCATTTGTATACACAAACAAATTTAAAGGGGATATTTTCTTCTTTTACCGCAAATACTATATGAGATATACATATATTAAGTGAAAGAAGTCGAATATGAAAAGAAAACTAATGAAAATCTTGTGGCTGATGGTTATAATATCAAGCTATATATCCTCTGTATTTTACACAGAGTACCACACAAGATATAACCCCGATTATGATGAAATTGATATATCATTCCTAATAGAAAAAACAGAATATACAGACTATGAATACGAACTCATTTTTATGCAGACAGGGCTAGGGAAATGCGCAGTGGATACATTAAAAAACAAAGCAGACTTACTCACATTTCAAAAAAACTTTTTTGATATACCAGAGTATAAATGCGAAATTGTAACACCTGTTTCATTTGGTGAGAGAGTAACAAACGGCAGCGTAAAATTTGCGCCAATCCAAAATGGAGATGTATTGGTGAGCCTTAATTCACACGTAATGTCATGGCGGTGCGGTCATGCTGGAATAGTTGTGGATGCCAAAGAAGGTACAACACTTGAGGCTGTTGTAATCGGACAAAACACCAAAACACAGAATATAACAAAATGGAAAAAGTATCCGAGCTTTATAATTCTGCGTCTAAAAGATGCTGATAATATTGAACGTGAGGAGATTGCAAATTCGGCAATAGAGTACTTGAATGACAAGCCATACCGCACGTTTATTGGTGTATATCCAAAAAAATACTGCTGTATATCCGAGGCAAAAGGAACACAATGTGCACACCTAGTCTGGATGGCATATGCTGCAAACGGATATGATATTGACTCTAATAAGGGACTTGTTGTAACACCGCATGACATCATGAATTCCGACCTTTTCGAAATTGTTCAGGTGTATGGAATTAAAACAAATTATCGGTAAGAACATTGTATGGGCGAACTGTGTTCGCCCGTTTTTTGTGTCATATGCGTATACACAAAAATGGAGACAACGCAAAAAAGCATCATCCCCATAATGATTAAATTACATATTCTCTTAACTCGCAGTTTCCCATAAAGAAATTCGCATATTCATGAGTTGTCATGTCATTAAAATATGTTTCAATAATTCTGCAAACCCCGCCATGACAAACAAGCAAAACGGTTTTATCATGATATTTAATCCGTATTTCATCAATAGCGGAATAAACCCTGTGTGCAAGCTGTAAAACGGACTCTCCACCGTCTTTCATTCTGCATCCAAATTCACATTTTGCTTTTGCAAAACCATCTGTGTGCCGTGACATACCCTCATATGAGCCATAGTCCCACTCTGTAATGCGTTCATCGGTAATAATTTCACAGTTAATTTTATTAGCAATAATCTTAGCAGTCTGCATAGCACGTTTTAGCGGCGAGCATATTATCAAGTCGATATCTCGGCACTCAAAGGCTTTTCCCGAAAGCTCATGTGCCTGCTTTATACCTGTATCGGTTAAATCAATATCCGATATGCCGCAAATTAATTCTTTCAAATTAAACTCTGTTTCGCCATGCCTTGTGGTATAAATTTTCATATCAAATTATCCTTGATATTCTTCAATTCTGACAGTTTCCATCTGAATTTGTTTCAAAGGCTTGTCGCTGCCGTCAGTTTCTACATCACCGATAGCACGAACAATATCCATGCCCTCAAACACCTGCCCAAAAACAGTATAGCCGCCGTCAAGGAAAGGAACGCCGCCAACTTCAAGATACTTAGCCTTAACATCATCAGTGAAAACAGTACCCATCGCCTGCTGAAGACTGTCGAAATCACTCATGCCACCGTAATAAACAAAATCAGCAGCGGTATTTACAATATAGAACTGACTGCCGTTAGTTGCAGTTGAGCCTGAATTTGCATATGCTACTGCACCACTGAAATGATATAGTCCCGCTGGAGTTCCGCCTTCAAAAGAACCACCCCAGAAACTTTTTCCGCCTGTGCCATCTCCACGAGGATCGCCGCCCTGATTCATAAACCCTGGAATAACTCTATGGAAAATCAATTCATCATAATAATTCATTTCAGCAAGACCGATAAAGTTCTCGACACCTTTTTGCGCAACCTCAGGAAAAAGCTTTATCTTGATATCTCCATAATCCTTAACAGTGATAACAGCATATTTTTCACCAATTTCAAGCGGCTTGAAATTTATAATTTCAGCATCGCTTAAAAAAGAATCAAGTGCCTCATCATTCTGCTCAATCTGTGATTCACCCTTACATCCCACAAACAAGGACATACCCATAAACGCTGCCAAAACTAGTGCAGCCGATTTTTTCTTAAACATAAATAATAACAACCTTTCGCATAAATTTAAACATAATTTACAGTATACAACAAAAACGCAGACTTGTAAATAGACAAGCTATATTTTTGTACAAAACATAGGGGTATCGTAATTATACAATACCCCTATTTAAATTATTTCACCAAATTAAAACCCAAGAATTTTCTGGAAATCAGCAGAAATTGTTTCTTCAAGCGCATCAGCAGCAGACTTTGTATCGCCAGTTGTTGTATAATAAGCCTTAATCTTAGGCTCTGTACCAGATGGACGAATTACAACTGATGCATTACCCTCAAGCGCAAATGTCAAAACATCAGACTTTGGCAATGTAATCATTGTCTTAACGCCTGTTTTGTTATCAACGCTAACCCCTGCGATATAATCATCAAAACGAATTACCTCTACACCGCCGATTGACTTTGGTGTTTCAGTTCTAAGATTGCTCATAATCTCTGCCATCTTCTGCATACCAGTTGCACCCTCACAAGTAAAGGACTTCTGTGTATGAGTATAAACGCCATATTTCTTGTACATATTTTCTCTTGCTTCAAGCAGCGAAATACCCTTTGTGCGATAGAATGCAGCCATTTCGCAAATTAGCATTGATGCAACAACAGCGTCCTTGTCACGTACATATGAGCCAGCTAGGTAACCATAGCTTTCTTCAAAGCCAAAGATATAACGCTTTTCTTCGCCGCTATTCTCAAGGAAACCAATCTGCTCACCAATAAATTTAAAGCCAGTTAAAACATCAATAATCTTAACACCATATTCAGCAGCAATGGCCTTTGTGATGTCAGTTGTAACAATAGTTTTTACAGCAATTGGATTTTCTGGCATTGTGCCAAGCTTAGTTCTTTCAGCACAGATATATTCAAGCAGCATTGCTCCAACTTCATTACCAGTGAAAAGCACATAGCCGTTATCGGATGGCACAGCAATACCAACACGGTCAGCATCAGGGTCAGTAGCAAGCAGCAGGTCAGGCTTGACAGTTTCGCAAAGCTTAAGACCTAATTCAAGTGCGTCCTTGTTTTCAGGGTTTGGAGATGGGCAAGTTGTGAAGTTGCCGTTTGGATATTCCTGCTCAGGAACAACAGTAACATTAGAAATGCCAATTCTTTTTAGAATTTCACGAACAGGCTTGTTGCCAGTACCGTTAAGCGGTGAATAAACAACCTTTAATCCGCTTGCAGCAACTAAATCTGTATGAATACCCTGCTTGCAGACTTCATCAAGATAATTGTCGATAACAGTCTGTGAAATATACTTAATAGACCCTTCGGAAAGACCATCCTCAAAGGACATAACCTTTGCACCGCCGAACATTTCCACCTTATTGATGTTATTAAGCACGATTTCAGCAGCAACCAAAGTAAGCTGACATCCATCCGAGCCATATACCTTATAACCATTATACTTAGCAGGGTTATGGCTTGCAGTTACAACAATGCCCGCAGAGCAGCCGAGTGCTCTTACAGCATAGGAAAGCATTGGAGTTGGCATAAGCTCATTATAAATATGAGCAGTAACTCCGTTTGCAGCAAGAACGCTTGCGGCTTCCTTAGCAAAAACATCTGACTTTATACGGCTGTCATAAGCAATAGCAACAGACGGATTGGTTGGAAACGCTTCCTTAACATAATCAGCAAGTCCTTGTGTTGCACGTCTGATTGTATAAATATTCAAGCGATATGAGCCTGCACCGATAACACCTCTTAAACCGCCTGTACCAAATTCAAGGTCACGATAAAATCTGTCAACAATAGCATCATTATCACCAGCGATAGATGCAAGCTCTGTTTGCAGGTCAGCATCTTCAGTCGCTTTTTCACACCATAGTGAGTAGAGTTCAGTTTCATTCATAATAATAGCCTCACTTTCTGAAAATAAAAAATAAAATCATGCCTGCATATAAATTAATTAATAAACAAGCAATCTTAATTCTTGTAAAAAACCAAATACACAATATAGTATACCACAAAAAAACCGACTTTCAAGGGGGTTTTGAAATTCTTTTAAATCTGTCTATATTTAGCGTTTATTTTGCACAAATTTACTTAATATCATTTAAAAATGATTGTAATTTAAATCAAATTTTAATGGGTATTAACTAGAATGTATCCTAAATTTTTGATTTTTTTATAATCTGCATACCAATATAAAATCCAGCTTAAACATTTATAATATATTTATAATTTTTATATTTTTGATTTTCGACATCCGAACAGTTTGTCCTGTGCCGCTTATACTATTATTAATATCATAATAGCACACTAAACAATCGGCGATTTGAACTAGATATTCATTTCTGATTTTCATGCAGTTTGATGTATATTTATCGGATGTATAACACACACTATCTGCCATAGAAAAAATCTTGTTATATATATCCTTTTGCTTGTCATTCCATTTTGATGTTTGTTCATACATAGAACATGGCAGGACAAGGTGAAGTTTGATTGGATATTTCTTGCGGAGCTCAAGCACGGTTATTTCACACAGCATATCAAAACCCAGCGCTCCGCCTGCGTAAAAGTCTGTTATGCCGTCTTTTATCAATGTTTCGAGAGTTGTTTTAAGTTTTTCTTTTAATTCGGTGGTTATTTTTATTTTTCGGTGACCTGTGAATGAGCAGTTTTTCATATTCATACCTACCTTGATTATTTTTCAACATTTCGCTTGAATTATTTCGTGTGTATCAAAATTATATCACAATCTTTCTTAATACGCAAATATATATTGTTATAATTTATCCAAACGAAACTTTAAAGGTGGAATATTGTATGTATGATTTTGGTTTACTGTTAAAACAACTTCGTGAAAGTAAAGGTATGTCACAAGCAACATTGGCTAAAAAGATAAACAGAACGGATTCTGTAATTAGTAAATATGAAAACAATACGCAATCACCATCACTAGAAACACTTATTCAATTTGCCTTGATTTTTAATGTATCACTAGACTATATCGCAGGTATTGATTCGAAAAATGCAGTTTCGCTAAGAGGTCTTACACCAGAACAGGAAACTATAATATTAGAACTTGCGGAAACATTCAGAAATAGTAATATTCATCAGCCGCATATTATTACAAAACAACAATTGGATATCATTAATCAGATTATTGTTGAGTTTGCGAAAAAGGATTGAATGGATGGATATTTATAAAATAGGTTGAATTTCTCCTAGAAATGATGTATAATATAAATATAAAAACACATGGAGGTGTTCATAATGCAAATAAATACAAATAATTTAGTTTCAATAACCGAGGCAAACCAGAATTTTTCACGGGTTGCAAAGTTGGTAGATACAAATGGTGCAGCGATAATTTTGAAAAACAACACTCCACGTTATGTGCTGTTGGAATTCAGCCAGTTCAGCGATGAGGAATTTTCCGATGATACAAGTGTTCAGGAAATTGGCGAGGAAATTATTAAACGTCATTTGAAGGCGTTTAAGGAGCTTGCAGAATGAAAAGATTAAGTAAGGAACACGTTTTGCTCCTGCATAAAATCCTTGTAAAGTACAGCGGAGGTTCGCAAGGTTTGCGTGATGAAAATTTATTAGACTCTGCAATAAATACGCCATTCGCTGAATTTGGCGGTGTTTCGTTATGCAATACTATACAAAGCAAAGCAGCAAAGCTTTGTTTCGGACTTGTTAAAAATCACCCCTTTGTTGATGGAAACAAAAGAATTGGTGTGCTTGTTATGATGACATTTTTAGTGGAAAACGGAATAACATTACAATGTGAAGACGATGAACTGGTTACACTTGGATTAGGTCTTGCAGATGGGTCTATTTGTGAAAATGAAGTACTGGAATTTATAATTGAACATTCATAAATTCTTGCATTAACTGTAAATTCACATGAAATCCTTGACATATCGAATATAAAGGAATATAATTATAAGGTATGCAAATTCTTATGTGTTATCACGAGATTTCTGCATACCTTATAATTATTATTATGATTGGAGTGACCCACATGACCGAAACGATTAAACACACAATGAACGCTGCACTTGCTATGGTAAAATGTCTTGAACACGAGGGCGTTAACGTCGTCTTTGGGTATCCTGGCGCTGCAATCTGCCCTTTTTATGACGAACTTACAAAATCCGATATAAAGCACGTTCTTGTTAGACATGAGGCAAATGCCGGGCATTCTGCTAGCGGCTATGCAAGAATTACTGGAAAACCTGCTGTCTGCATTGCAACTTCGGGACCAGGGGCTACAAATCTGCTCACAGCCATAGCAACTGCTTATGCTGATTCAATTCCGCTTGTCTGCATTACAGGACAAGTTTCAACAGACCAGATTGGATGCGATGTTTTTCAAGAGGTTGACACAACAGGTGCAGCAGAGCCGTTTGTTAAGTATAGCTATTTAATTAAAGATGCAAAGAAACTGCCTGAAATCTTCAAGGAGGCATTTTACCTTGCAGGGTCAGGTCGAAAAGGTCCTGTTTTAATTGATGTTCCTATTGATATTCAGCTGACTGATATTGATTTTTCTTATCCTGAAAAAGTGGAGCTTCGCTCTTATAAGCCGACTGTAAAGGGTAATGCTATGCAGATTAAGCGTGTTGCTGATGCTTTAAAAACTTCGGAGCGCCCGCTTATTTGCGCTGGCGGAGGTGTTTTTTCAGCCGACGCTAAGGACGAGCTTATTAATTTTGCCGAAAAGACTGGTATTCCTGTTGTTTCAACAATGATGGGCATTAGCTTATTTCCGTCTGAACATCCGCTTTATTTTGGTATGCTCGGTATGCATGGTGTTAAGACTGCAAATACTGCTGTTAATAAATGTGATACCATGATTTTGATTGGTGCTAGGGTTGGTGACAGAGCTGTCAGGTCGCCTAGCTTTTTGGCTTCAACAACTAAAATTATTCATATTGATATTGACCCTGCCGAGATTGGCAAAAATATAAAGACTAATATTCCGCTTGTTGGCGACTGTAAGGTTATTTTAAGTGAGCTTACAGCCTGCACTGAATCATGCGAGCGTAAACCATGGCTTGATGAGCTTAACGAAATTAAAAACAGCATGCCAAAATCCGATGAAACAAATGGCTATGTTAATCCGAAAGCCTTTATCAAAAAACTTTCATCTGCTATGCCTGACAACACTATTTGTGTTGCCGATGTTGGTCAAAATCAGATTTGGACCTGCAATAATTATTCGCTCAAAGCAAACGACCGTTTTCTCACAAGCGGCGGTATGGGAACAATGGGTTATTCCATTCCTTGTGCTGTTGGCTCAAAAATGGCTGACCCTAATGCTAATGTTTTGGCTATTTGTGGCGACGGCTCATTCCAGATGCAGATGATGGAGCTTGCTACTATTATTCAGGAAAAGCTGCCGATTAAAATTATCGTTATGCGTAATAACCGTCTTGGTATGGTTAGAGAATTGCAGACTAATCTTTATAAAGATAATATGACTGCTGTTCATATTGCTGACGGCAACCCTGACTTTGTTATGCTGGCAAGTGCTTATGGCATTAAGTCAAGGCGTGTTGATACCATGGCGCAAGCTGAGGATGCTATTGCTGAAATGATTAGCCATGATGGTGCATATCTGCTTGAATGTAATGTTTTTAAGTATGAAACTACGTTATAAGATTTATGAATTATATGCATTTTACTTATGGCTTGAGATGTGATATAATTGAAATATGCCTATAACATTTGTTGGTACTATTTCAATGTATGGCATATGACATCGTTGGCTGGACATCAAGGATGCCGTCCCCTATAATAACTTCATTTTTGTTAGATTAACATCATACGAAAGGATTTTTTTGATATGAAGCATACAATTTCTATCCTTGTGGAAAATCATGCTGGTGTTCTTTCAAGAATATCGGGGCTTTTTTCACGCAGAGGATTTAATATTGACAGTCTTGCTGTTGGCGAAACTGATGACCCTGCAATATCACGTATCACAATTGTTGCAGACGGAGATGAGCATACAGCACAGCAGCTAGAAAAGCAGCTTAATAAACTGATTGACACAATAAAGGTTAAGACGCTTGCTCCTGATGAACTTATTTCCCGTGAGCTGCAGCTTATTAAAATTAATGCTGCTCCTGCACAGAGAAATGAGATACTTACAATTTGTGATATAATGGGTGCAAAGATTGTCGATATTACAGCAAACACCTTGACACTTGAAGTTTCTGATACCACAGCAGAGCTTGCTAGATTTGAGGAAATGATAAGACCATATGGCATTAAGGAAATTGTCCGCACAGGTGTTATTGCACTTCAAAAGGGTGCTGAAAGCTTACGTCGTTTATCATAGAAATATGTAACAATAAACAATATATAAAAAACGGAGGAAATTATTATGGCTAAAATTTATTATCAGCAGGACTGCGATTTGAGCAGACTTGACGGCAAAACAGTTGCAGTTATCGGCTACGGCTCACAGGGACACGCACATGCACTTAATCTTCATGACAGTGGTGTTAATGTTGTTGTAGGCTTGTATGAAGGCTCAAAGAGTGCAAAGAGAGCAGAGGCAGCTGGTCTTAAAGTTATGAACGTTGCTGACGCTGCAAAGGCTGCTGACCTTATCATGATTTTACTTCCTGATGAAAAGCAGGCTCAGGTTTACAAGGAAAGCATTGCTCCAAACCTTTCCGCTGGCAAGACACTTGCTTTTGCTCACGGTTTTAACATCCACTTTGGCTGTATCGTGCCACCTGCCGATGTTAACGTTATTATGGTTGCTCCTAAGGGTCCTGGCCATACAGTTCGTTACGAGTATCAGGAGGGCAAGGGTGTTCCTTGTCTGATTGCTGTTCATCAGGATGCTACTGGTGATGCTACTGACATCGGTCTTGCTTATGCTGCTGGTATTGGTGGTTCAAGAGCAGGCGTTTTGACTACTACATTCAAGTGTGAAACTGAAACTGACTTATTCGGTGAGCAGGCTGTTCTTTGCGGTGGTGTTACTGCTTTGATGCAGGCTGGATTTGAAACTCTTGTTGAGGCTGGTTATGACCCACAGAATGCATACTTTGAGTGTGTACATGAAATGAAGCTTATCGTTGACCTTATCTATCAGGGTGGTTTCAGCAGAATGAGATACTCCATTTCTGATACTGCTGAATACGGCGATTATCAGATTGGCAAGAGAATTATTACTGAAGAAACTAAGAAGGAAATGAAGAAGGTTCTTACTGAAATTCAGGATGGTACTTTTGCTCGCAACTGGATACTTGAAAACCAGTGCGGACGCCCTAACTTCAATGCTTGCCGTAATAATGCTACTGAACATCAGCTTGAATCTGTTGGTGCAGAGCTTAGAAAGCTTTATAGCTGGAACAAGGAACTTAATGACTAATTAAGTGTTAAATGTATAATTAAAGGCTGTTGCGTGTTATGTACGCAACAGCCTTTTTGTCATATAGAAATAGCTATAAAAAACCGCACATCACAAAACCATATACCATTTAACATTGACATTTATGCCATAAATGGAGTATACTGTATATAGCCCCTAAGTTAAAAATACGGAGGACAAAGGTTAATGATTGACTACAATGCAATAATTTTCGATATGGATGGAACACTTATAAACAGCATAGCTATTTGGGTTGAAGCTGATAAAAAATTTGTTAATAACTTGGGCTATGAATATACTTCGGATGTATCATTGGCTATGAAAACCATGCATTTTGAATCGGCTTGTGAGCATCTTATAAAAGAATTCAATTTGACATTATCTCATGATGAAGTCGCTAAGTCCATTCTTTCACTTGTTGAACATAGCTATAAACATGAAATGACACTCAAGCCATATGCGTTTGAATATATAAAAAAGCAGCATGAAAACGGCATAAAAATGTGTATTGCAACATCTAATAAGCACGCACTTGCTAAAAGCTGCCTTGAAAATCTCGGTATATATGACATGATGGAGTTTATTATAACATCTGACGAAGTTGGAAATGATAAAAAGTCACCCGATATTTTTCTTGAGGCAGCAAGACGTATGAATTCATCACCTGATAAAACTCTTGTTTTTGAGGATTCAATTCATGCTATAAAAACTGCTGTTGATGCTAACTTTTACACAATCGGTATTTATGATGACTACTCGTCACACGAATTCGACGAAATGTGTAGAATTGCACAAAAAACTATCAAGAGCTACGATGAAATTATGTAAACAGCACATTGACTTGATTTGCGAATGGTGATATAATATTAAAGAACTGAATAAACGGGGAGCTTGTTATACAGGCTGAGAGGAAATTATAAAATTTCGACCCGTACTTTTGTGAAAACAAGAGTGGAACCTGATTCGGATAATGCCGACGTAGGAACATCATTTAGGATAAAATGTGTTTTTAATGCGTCATGGGATTTATTCCTGTGGCGCTTTTTATTTGGGGAAAACGTTCAGTTACATTTAATAAAAAGGAAGATGTTCAATGAAAAATCTATCAACCAAACAACTTGTAACAAGTGCTGTAATGCTTGCCCTCGCTTCTGTACTTAGTTTAATCAAAGTATGGCATATGCCGCTTGGAGGCTCTGTCACTCTGCTAAGTATGCTTCCCATCTGTATTCTTTCAATTAAATATGGCTGGAAATGGGGACTTTTTTCAGCGTTTGTATACAGCATTATCCAAATGCTTATGGACCTTGGAGGTCTTATGACATGGGGTATGACACTCAAAATATGGATTGGCTGCATTGTTTTTGACTACATACTTGCATTTACTTCTCTTGGACTTGCAGGTATATTCCGCAATAAAGGCACGTGGGGAATTGTTGGCGGTATTGTATTTGCCTTAACACTTCGATTTGTCTGCCATTTTATCAGCGGCACTATTTTCTTTGATATCTGGTGTCCTGACGGCTGGAATCTTTTCCTTTATTCAATCGCTTATAACGGTACTTTTATGGTGCCTGAGATTGTATTTACCGTTGCCGGTGCTGTTGCTCTTTTCAAAGTTCCGCAGACTACAAAGCTTATTACTCAAAACTAATGTCATATAGCTTATCACCTAAATTCGATATATCATCCCCTTTTCAAGCTGCTTTCGTTTATGATGGCAGCTTGATTTTTTATAAAAAAAATAACCGCTCTTACTACCAATAGTTTGCGGTTATTTTTAATCGTAACATACAAGGGTATACCAATTTCTGATATACCCTTTCTTTTACTATATAACGTTTTTTTGTATAATTGTCAAGTATGCTTTTTCGACTTTGGATATGCCTTTTTAACATCTGTTCTGCCTATGAGATAATCCACACTTGTATCAAAATAGTCAGCAATTTTATATAAAACCTCTATTGGCATTGTCCTTGTACCCAATTCATATCGTCCATATGTATTTTGTGTTACATTCAATGTTTTTGCCATATCAAGCTGACTAATATCCATATCTTCACGTAAATCTCGTATTCGTTGGTATTTTATATTATCTACTCTCATTAAATAAATCACCTCAAACAAATTATATATATACCAATATGGTCTATTGACATTTGTGCCGATATGGTATATTATAATATTGAGGTGATATATATGAACATATACGAAAAGGTACTGTTAAAAGCAATTTCTTCAAGTGAGGTACAGATAAAAATCAAAGTTAACAATGCCGATAAAAAGAAAATAGATAAGTTATTCGGGCTAAAATGTTTTGGTATGTTAAAATCCATACATACCATAATAAATAATGACAGTCTTGATGATTCCGAATGTGTCGACAGAATTGTAACCATCTTGAACAAAAACGGATTGAAATGCAGCAGGCATGATTTTTGATAAAATATATAGGGGACGGCGTTCTTGCCGTCCCCTATATTAAATCAACGATAATTATATTAATTTTTCAAATTCATCCGAGGAAATTGGTTTGTAATACAAGAATCCCTGCGCATAATCACAATGCTCCGACTTGATAAATTCAACCTGTTCAGCGGTTTCAATACCCTCCGAAACAATCTTCAGATTAAGCTTTTTAGACAAGTGTATAATTGAAGAAATTATCGCTTTGTTTTTCTCATCAAGCGCACTGTCAAGGAAGAAACTGCCGTCAATCTTAATAATATCAATCGGCAATGACTTCATTAGGCTAAGCGTTGAATAACCCGTACCAAAGTCGTCCATGGAAATAACAAACCCACTCTTTTGCAGACGGGATATCATTTCAATAAGACGTTCTGTGTTGTCAAAGAAAACACTCTCGGTAATCTCAATCTCAATCAGCTTGCGTGGCACGCCATATTTTTCGGTAAGTCCCACTAAATATTCAGGGAAGTTTTCGTCGAAAAGGTGCAGACGTGAAACGTTTATAGAAACAAGCGGAACATCCTTGCCCATATCAATCCATCTTCTCATTAGACGCATGGTTTCGTTATAAACAAACTTGTCAAGCTGAACAATAAATCCGTTCTTCTCGAAAAGCGGAATAAACTTATAGTTAGGAATAATAGTGCCGTCAGGAGTAATCCAGCGCACAAGTGCTTCTGCACCTCCGATTTTATCAGTACCCATATCAACCTTAGGCTGCAAATATACTTGAAATTGATTGGTTTTGATAGCATTTTCCATAGCGAGTTCCAGCTCATGCTCATTAATCATCTGAGTTTCGGTTTCCTCATCATACTGACCGAAATGGTGAACATCAGTTGTAAAGTATTCACCTGCTTTATGCCTTGCGACATTAGCCTTGTCAATAATAGAAGTAATAGAAGTGTCGCTGTGTGCAATTTCATATATACCGCCAAGACAACGAATATTCATGGCAGGATACTTTCCACGCATCATAATCTCGAGTGAAAGACAGGCATTCTGCATACGGTCAAGAATTTCAGGTCCGCTGTTATTAAGGAACAAAATGAAGTCATCGCCTTTAATACGGCACAAAAGCTCATCTTCAAGCAGGATATTACTATAACATTCAGCGGCAGTTTTAAGCACATCATCACCGACAGCATAGCCAAATTCCTCATTAATATCGGAAAAACGGCGCATACCGACGATAACAACATAATAATTTTTATTTGTATCAGTATTACTGATATATTTTTTCAAAGCAACAGCCTTGAACTTTTCAAAGGACATAGCACCAGTCAGGTGGTCCTTAGCCTTAACACGCTCAATGAAAGCAGTAACATCCTTCCAGCACACAAGATGCTCAGGAGCATAACCCTTTCTTTCTACCATTGATGCAGTTGTCGAGAACCATGAATCATATTTCTCGCCATATGTTTCTAGTGTAAACTGTCTGCATCCCTCATTAACGCTAAGTGACGGACACATCGAGCATGGCTCATTAAGTCCGAAAACAGAGGAATAGCACTTCTGACCAACCTTAATATCAGGGAACAAGTCAGTCGCATATCTGCTTACATACTTGATAATATGTGTCTGTGGATTAATAACATAATAAGTAAGCTTTTGAGAATCCATCGCATTTCCTGTATAAAGAATTTCATCCTCAAGCTCGGATTTACTGCGAATTCTAAGCAGGTTTGAAGAAATAATCTTCGTGATACTTGAAAGAGTTGCAATTTCTTTTTCAGTCCATTCACGAGTTTTGGTTCTGTCCTCAAAATTAATAACGCCAACGAGTTCAGCACCGTCCATAACAGGAAACTGAATCATTGAGCAGATATTTTCATCCTTAAAAATCTCACTTTTATGAAATCTGCTTTTATTATCACCGTTAACATGATATTCGTAAAAAGTTTTACCGCCATAATAACGGTTTTCAACTTCTTCCCAATATAGCTTATAAAGGTCAGTGATAGGGTCTGCTTTATAGCCAGAGCTGTTTCGATGCCATGTACTTAGCAAAATAATTTCATGCAGTAAGTGATTATTCTCAACAACAGAGATTTTATCCAAATCGAAATACTTGCCTATTTCAGAGCAAACGGTATAAAGCGACTGCGTAAAATTAGCATCATCGCTGATAACATCGAAAGCATAATCGAAAAGATTTTTCTCGATATCAACAAGATGTGTAACACTAATATCGTTAGGAGTATGTGAGGTCTTCTTAAGGCTTGTTTCACCAACACTTGTTTCATATGTTGTAAAACGGCTGTAAATTGCAGCAGAGCTTTTGCCAGTGCGCTTTGCCTGATAAAGAGCAATATCAGCACAGCGGTAAAGTGACTCATATGTAGTACCATGCTTAGGAGAAAGTGCAACACCAATACTAACAGACAGATTTTGCCCATCCTTTAGTATAATTCCCTTTAGTCTGCTCAAAAGACGGTCGCAAATTTTGGGAACATCCTTATCGGGATTGGAGATATCAGGACAGAAAACAACGAATTCATCCCCGCCAATTCTGCCGACAATATCAGTCGAGGAAAATGTACCAGAAATGCGTGCAGCAGCAGCTTCAAGTACATAGTCACCATAAAGATGACCCCATTTGTTATTAATTTCCTTAAAGTTATCAGCATCAATAATAATCATCATATGACAAAAATTATGCGAGGCAGAAACAGTCAGTACATTTTCAATCATCTGCTTTGCCGATGTCTTATTATAAACCTGTGTCAGTGGATCAATCTGTGATTTTTTCTGCTTATCTGAAATATCATTTTTTTCCTTAGTGACATCAAGGGTTTTTCCGACAACTCTAAAAGCCTTGCCATCATCATCAAAAACAGCATTGCCGATATAACGAAACCACATATATTCAGGCTTATCGCCAATCATTCTGATGTCATATTCGAAATGCTCATCACCATTATCCATACTGTCACAATATTTATCAAATACACCGACATCATCAGGATGGATAAGCCCCCATCCTTTCATGGTATCACGATAATGCTCAACAACAAGATTATTCTGACTCCATTTTCCATCCAGCTTTTTGCTTTGGAAAAGGGCATGTGATGCAATATCATATTCCCATAAGCCACAGTTAATATTATCGGCAATCATCCTGTATTTTTCAAGTTCAATCTTTAATTGACACTCAAGCTGTAAATTTTTTTGAAGAGCTGTATCAAGGCTCAAATTATTATTTGTATTCTCTTGTAACATAACAACGCTCATACAAAATTGTATGAACAAGCACCACCCTTCACTTTTATGTTATCTACACAACTACATCCATGTCGTTGTTATATTTATGTGTATTTCAGTTACCATAAAAATACATTATTATAAAAATGCACATAAATACCTTTAATTATCATAACATAAATTATGGACTATTTATTAAACTAAAAATTACCTTTTTGTTAATTATCCACAAATTGACGATTTAGTGTTAAGAAAATTTAGCTTTTGTGACGAGGCGTGTGCATTTTACACAAATGAATGATAAATACTTAACAATGAAAACTGAATTTTATGGGGTAATGACTATTACCCCATAAAAATTATTTCTTAACTTTAATCTTTTCTTTTTTAGTTACCTCGCTGTTTTGCAAACTTGCAGCACAAGCAATACCAAGCAGCAGCCAGAAAAACGGCGCAACGGTAATAGCACTTGCACTGAAAAATCCCTGAATAGAATATGCAGCAATTGCAGTCAGCAAAGCAGGTTTAAACCAGCTATCAGGGTTAGTGATAAAATCTTTCATACCCTTAATCAGCTTTGTAATGGCAAACACCAGTAATGATAGATAAGCAAGTAATGATGGGATACCTCTTGTTGCGGCAATGTAAAGATACTCGTTATAGCTCCTGTCAATACTGCTTACAGAATATTTTTCGTGTGTGGACTGATAAATTGCCATGCAGTCAGGACCTAAGCCTGTGATAGGGAAATTTTTAATTATTTCAATACTTCTGCCCCAAGCAGTCTGATAAAGTGTTTCAGTAACCTTAAGAGATGGGCCATTTACAATGAAAAGACGGTAATATGCATCGGAATAAGCAATATCAAGGTCACGGATATAAATACCCTGCAGAAAATAAACAGCTATTCCAATTGCTGTCAAGGAAAAAATCATAATGAGCCACTTTTTATTTCTGGCTTTCATATTTTTATCTTCACTAACATTCTTGCGTTTAACAACTCCAACAACATCAATAATAATGGCAATGAGAAGTGCTGAACCCATACCAACAATTGCAACAATTGAGGATGTGAAAAGTCCTGTTAAAAGGAAAAACATAGCGGCAGCACCATAAACAATATTGCGTTTTTTGTTTTTATCATATATAGTACCGGCAAGTGCAATACCAAAAACCAGTGTCAGAAACGAGCCATAAAAAATTGGGCTGTCTGATAGACCACTTGAAACATAACAATATTTTGTCAGGTATGGATATAACAAATCATTAAAGTCAGATGGAAAATTCAGATTTGGAATATGCTGTAAAACAGCTATAACAGCCTGCAAAATTCCAACAGCAATTAAAGTATCGAAAATCGCCATTACATCCTTTAATTTAACTAAACAAGTTGCAGCAAGAAAAATGCCCAAGTATGCAAGCAGTGCAATAAACCCCTCATACCTGCCCTGTTCACCAAAAAGTGCAGTCTTTACAAATGAATCCGACCAGCCTCTTATCATTATACCATAATACGAAACGAACGTAAATACAGCAATTAGCACTATTATAATGTATGCCTTGTTATCAAGAAATTTTATATCTCCTCGCAGCATTATAATGAGATATACAAAAAGTCCTGTAAATCCTGCAATATACAAGCTTATTACAGAGCATACTGAGGATAATGGAGTAAACGCACTGAGAATTGCTCCGATTTCAGGAATGATAATACCCATCAAAAGCACAATTCGCAGAAGTTTTTGAACAGTTTTATCTTTCATATTAAGTATAAAATTTGATTTTTCCGATGTGCCGAATATGGTCTTTGGCAAGCAAATCAACTCCTAAAAGTAAATATAAAACCCTGCGCACTATCTATACGCAGGGTTAAAATAAACGTAATATTACTTAGCGTATTCTATCGCTCTGCTTTCACGAAGTAAGTGCACCTTAATCTGTCCAGGATAATCCATTTCATTTTCAATTCTCTGAGCGATTTCACGAGCAACAAGTACCATCTTCTCGTCATTAATCTGATCAGGGAATACCATAATACGAACTTCACGTCCTGCCTGAATGGCAAAGGACTTTTCAACACCCTCGTAGGATGTGCAGATTTCTTCAAGCTTTTGCAGACGCTTGATGTAGTTTTCATAGTTTTCACTTCTAGCCCCTGGCCTTGCAGCTGAAATAGCATCGGCAGCTTGCACAAGTGCAGCTACAACTGTCTTAGTTTCAACATCACCATGGTGAGCCTCAATAGCATGAATAACATCAGGGTTTTCCTTGTATTTACGGCAGACATCAACACCAATCTGAACATGTGAGCCTTCAATCTCATAGGACAAAGCCTTACCAATATCGTGAAGAAGTCCTGCACGTCTTGCAAGATTAGCATCAATACCAAGCTCTGATGCCATAATACCAGCCAAATGAGCAACTTCAATTGAGTGGTTAAGAACATTCTGTCTGTAAGAAGTTCTGTATCGTAAACGTCCAATCAAGCGAACAAGCTCATGGTTCAAACCGTGTACATTAGTTTCAAGGACGGCACGTTCACCCTCCTGCTTAATCTTAAGCTCAACCTCACGTCTTGCTTTGTCAACCATTTCTTCAATTCGGGATGGATGAATACGGCCGTCAGCGATAAGCTTTTCAAGAGCAATCCTTGCAACCTCACGCCTTGCCTGATCAAAGCAGGAAAGTGTGATAGCTTCAGGAGTATCATCGATAATAAGGTCAACACCAGTAAGTGTTTCAAGAGTACGGATATTTCTGCCCTCACGGCCGATAATACGACCCTTCATTTCGTCATTAGGCAGCGGCACAACTGAAACAGCAGTTTCTGAAACCTGATCAGCAGAACACTTTGAAATCGCAAGTGAAATAAGATCTCTTGCCTTTTCTTCACATTCATCCTTAAGCTGCTGGTCATAGCTCTGGATTTTAAGTGCCTTTTCATGTGCAAGCTCGTTTTCAAGCATCATTAATAAATGCTCCTTAGCCTGTTCCATAGTAAACTGAGAAATTCTCTCTAGAATTTCCATTTGTGATTTTTTGATTTTTTCAGCATCCTCAAGTTTTTCATCAGCAGTCTTGAGTTTTTTCTGAAGCTGTTCTTCCTTTTTCTCAATGTTGTCATTCTTTTTGTCAAGGTTCTCTTCCTTTTGCTGAATACGGCGTTCCTGACGAGAAATTTCATTTCTGCGCTCCTTTGATTCCTTTTCGAGCTCATTACGTCTTTTGTGGATTTCATCCTTCGCCTCAACTAAAGCAATTTTCTTTTGGTTATCAGCTTCTTTTTTCGCATCTTCAACAATTCGCTCAGCCTCTTTTTCTGCTGAACCAATTGCGGCTTCCGCCTGTGTCTTTCGGTGTTTAATGCCCATCTTGAACATAACCGCACCGCCGCTAGCAACACCAATTATCAGTGCCACAATGCCGACAATAATAGTTATCGGTTCCAATTTTTTATACCTCCTGATAAAATGTAATAATCACTTCAGAAGGTTAAATTTCGATTTTCAATTTTCAATTTTAATAGCCTTAGGATATTAAGCTTTATTAAAATAAACACTTACCCCATTAATTTTTCACGAAAGTATACTTCGAACCATTTAAAAACGGTTATCAGATAAATATACATTTTGTATATCTTTTTATCAAGACGACAAATTGTATAACAAATAGGCTCGTACATATACTATAATGAATACAATAAGTATCCCATACAGACAGTAGTTACATCTGCAAAATCTATGTAAATATAAAATACATATAATATAAAAGGCAGATAAATACAGACAATTCGGGAAATAAAATAAAAATATATGAAAACCTTCTATTAACCTAGAAGCAATAAAAAAATAGAGCAAAATTTATATCATCATCCTGCTCAAAACAAAATGAGCATGACACCAATATATAATTCAAAGCAGTTTCTTAAAGATGCCAAAACATTCCATACATCAAGAAACTATGGCTCAATATCTATTTTAATATAAAACGTTTAAATTGTCAAGGAATATTGTATAATTTGATACTATTTCATAATGAAACTACTTTTTCACTGTTAAAAAAGACGGTTGACAAAACTCGAAAATAGTGGTATCATGTTTTTAATATATAAAAGTGATGATTTTAATATTTAAAAGCATTGATTAGGAAGGCATTTTATTCAATAAATTCATCAGAGAGAATTCGCCATTAGGCTGAAAGCGAATTTGGATTAGAATAATTTGCACACCACCTTTGAGCGTGTTTAATAAACAACGGCTGGCTTGCGTTATAAAGCTTTGAGGTATACTGTTGGTATGTTTAAAATTAAATATACTATATGTATATAAATTCGGGTGGAACCACGATATAATTCGTCCCTTGCATAACTGTTTTTGTTGTGCAAGGGATTTTTTGTATTATAATGGAAATATTAGAGGAGGGTATTGTTATGAAAAAAGCGTTAATTATTAGTATTATTATGGCTATTTTGCTCACGGCATGTAATGGTAATACATCAGTTACGACAGAAAACACCGAAACGGTGGATATTCAGACTACCGAAAATACCGATGTAACTGAGATTACCACAGATGTTACGACACCCGAAATCTCTGCTACATTATTTGACCCAAATGAGCCAACCGAGCCGGTAACACTTGATGGAATGGATTTTCGAATAATTCCAGCTGACTTTTCTTTTTTAATATCTAAACCAACTGATATTTCAGAAACTATAAAATCTTATAACACTTATTTTTTTAGATACAGCGACTTGAGTGATTTTGACCTTTCTGAATTGTATGATGAATTTAAGTTTATTGAATTTACCAGTGACACTATATGGTCTGACAAGCTGCCGAATGGTTTTGAACCTGATGTTATAATGGAAAATGGTAAAAATCCTGGGCTTAATATAAAGTCGCTTCATAGCAAGGGTATAACAGGCAAAGGTGTTAATATTTCTATAATCGATTATGCGCTGCTTGCAAGTCATGAGCAATATGCTGACCGATTAAAATATTATTATGAACAAGGAAGCAATGGTGATATAGAATTTCATGGTGCTTTGGTTACTTCAATTTTAGCAGGTAAGGACATTGGCACTGCACCAGAGGCTAATATTTATTTTATAGCAAGCCAGAATGTCGGCGTGGTTGATGATACAAGGATTATTGATTTTACCCAATATGCAAAGTCTGTCGAAAGAATTGTTGAACTTAACAAGCTTTTGCCTGAGGATGAAAAAATCCGAGTTTTATCTATATCAGCAGGATGGGCACCTGAGCATGCTGGATATGCTGCTATGGAAAAGGCTGTCAAAAATGCAAAGGATGAGGGTATATTCGTTATTTCCGACAATTTGTTTGAAACGTATAATTTTTGGGCATATGGTTTATGTAAAGACGCATATTCTGACCCAGACGATTTCGCATCATACAGCCAATATAAATGGGATGACTGGGTAAATATGAATTCTCATATTGATAGTTTTGTATCATATTATGAAGATACATTCAACAAGAATTTTTCAGGTGAAATGCTTTTAATACCATTATCATCAAGGACATCTGCATTTCCAACCGCAAATGATAACTATATGTTTTCAGCACATGGCGGCTGGAGCACAATGATACCTTATCTCGCAGGTGTTTATGCAATGGCTTGTCAGGTGAAAAATGACATTACCCCTGAGCTTTTCTGGGAGACTGCTTTAAAGACTGGTATTCCACAGGAAATTGTCCGTGGTGACAAGACTTATAATGGTAAATTGCTTAACCCTGAAAAACTTATGGAAGAACTTACGAATATGTGATTATACCTTAATGGAGGGATATGACATGAAGAAATCATTGCGTGTATTTTTACTTTATTTCTTTTTAATGCTTGCTGATGGATTGCTAACGTTTTACAACACTCCTGATTTAAATATGGAAGCGAATCCATTAGTTACAGTATTTCATCTTGGCTGGGGTGCAATAATAACAGCAAATGTAATTGTATTTGTG
Source organism: Oscillospiraceae bacterium (assembly GCA_031550725.1). Taxonomy (GTDB): domain Bacteria; phylum Bacillota; class Clostridia; order Oscillospirales; family Ruminococcaceae; genus UBA946. Next base: position 313,666 of record JAVBOH010000008.1, on the reverse strand, counting down.
CTTGTTTTTATGAGCTGCAAATATTCATTCGATATTTACAAAACAATTGTAGCAGATGTAAATAATTTAAAAGAATATGATTCACAAATTTTTTTTAACCGTCCTGATAGATATAGATGGAATTTTTATAAGTTGCCTAAGAACTGGAAACCCCTTTGGGCACTGCTTGGGTATGCAGGAACGTATGGTTTATGTATTGCCGCTATTATAAGAATATTAGAGTGGCTGATGATAACATTTGATATCCATTCGAATATATACAACAGAATAAATCATGCACTGTTTGGACGTCTTGATATTTGTGTCTGTATAACTATTGCAATAATCCTGGGTTTTCATTGGATTAATATGGAGTATAAAAAATCACAATTTATTTTGTTACAAACAAAAAATAATGAGATATATGAAGAAAATAATTTTATTGAGGAGAAATAAAAATGATTAAACTAACACTAAAAGACGGTAGTATCCGTGAAATCGAAAACGCAATGTCCGCAGCAGACATCGTAAAAGGAATTGGTGCAGGACTTTACAAGGCTGCTTGCTCCGTTAAAATCAATGGCACAGTGTGCGATTTGCGCACTATAATCGACAGTGATTGTGAATTTGAGGTATTGACTTTTGACAGTATCGATGGCAAAAAAACATACTGGCATACTGCATCACATATTTTGGCTCAGGCTGTAAAAAGACTATATCCAAACGCAAAGCTTGCAATTGGCCCTGCTATCGACAATGGTTTTTACTATGATTTTGATGTTGAGCCTGCATTTACTTCTGATGACCTTTCTAAAATTGAAGCAGAGATGAAAAAAATCACTAAAGAAGCTATTGAAATTTCACAGTTCTCACTTCCAGTTGATGAAGCTGTTAAAATGCTTGAGGATATGGGTGAGCCTTATAAGGTTGAACTTTGCAAAGAACACGCTGACAAGGGTGAGGCTATTTCATTCTATAAGCAGGGTGACTTCACTGACTTGTGCGCAGGACCACACCTTATGAACACTGCTATTAAAGCGTTCAAGCTAACAGCTTGTACTGGTGCATACTGGCGTGGGGACGCTAAGTCTAAACAGCTTTCTCGTATTTATGGTACTGCTTATCCTAAGGCTAGCGAACTTGAAGCATATTTGGCTATGGTTGAGGAGGCTAAAAAGCGTGACCATAACAAGCTTGGTCGTGAACTTGAATATTTCACTACTGTTGATAGTATCGGACAGGGTTTGCCTATTCTTCTTCCAAAGGGTGCAAGAGTTATTCAGATTTTGCAGCGTTTTGTTGAGGATGAGGAGCAGAGAAGGGGATACCTTTTAACTAAAACTCCTTTAATGGCTAAATCCGATTTATATAAAATTTCTGGTCACTGGGACCATTATAAAGACGGTATGTTTGTTTTGGGCAATGAGGAAACTGACAAGGAAGTATTTGCACTTCGTCCTATGACTTGTCCTTTCCAGTATCAAGTGTTCCTTAACAGACAGCGTTCATATCGTGACCTGCCTATGCGTTTGGGTGAAACTTCAACCCTATTCCGTAATGAAGAAAGCGGCGAGATGCATGGTCTTATCAGAGTTCGTCAATTCACTATTTCCGAGGGACACTTAATTTTGCGTCCTGAACAGCTTGAAGAAGAATTCAAGGGTTGTTTGGAACTTGCTAACTTTATGCTCGAAAAGGTTGGCCTTAAGGATGATGTTTCCTACCGTTTCTCTAAGTGGGATCCTAACAATACTGCTAAGTATGAGGGTACTGCTGAACAGTGGGATGAAGCACAGGATTTGATGGGCAATATCCTTGACAACTTAGGTCTTGATTATGAAATTGGTATTGATGAGGCTGCTTTCTATGGCCCTAAGCTTGACATTCAGATTAAGAATGTTCATGGCAAGGAGGATACCCTTATCACTATTCAGATTGATATGCTGCTAGCTGAAAAGTTTGGTATGGAATATATTGATACTGATGGAACTAAGCGCAAGCCTTATATTATCCACCGTACTTCTCTTGGATGCTATGAGCGTACCTTAGCTCTTATCATTGAAAAGTTTGCTGGTGCACTGCCATTATGGCTAGCACCAGAACAGGTTCGTATTCTTCCTGTAACTGACCGTGCACTTGATTATTCCTATGACCTCTTGAAGAAACTAGAGGGGCTAGGACTTCGTGCAGAGGTTGATGGACGTAATGAGGGTATTGGTTATAAAATTCGTCAGGCACAGCTTGAAAAGGTACCTTACTTCTTTATTATCGGTGACAAGGAAGTTGCTGAAAATACAATTTCTTTACGTTCAAGAAAAGAGGGTGACCTCGGCGCTATGGCTATTGATGATGTTATGGCAAAGATTGATTTGGAGAATAAGACGCAGGCATTGTAAAATAATTCATATGCTGTCATACCGAATTTTATTTGGTGTGACAGCATATTTTTGTTAAAAATACCTTTGGGTAGGGACACGATATATCGTGTCCGATAAATACGTGTTTTGGGGCGGACACCATATATGGTGTCCCTACATTTATTGTAATTTATTATCCCAATAACGTGTATATCCATGCTGACAATAACAGATAATTATATAATGTAATTATCTTTAACATAAAAAGGAATGATTACAATATATGTATGCAAAAATAAACAGTCTTGGGTTGTTTGGGCTTAACGCTTTCCTCGTTGACTGCGAAATTGAAACAAGCAAGGGTACTCCTGCTTTTGATATAATAGGACTTGCTGATACGGTTGTAAAGGAAAGCCGTGAGCGTATTCGTTCAGCACTTCGTTCATCAAATATAGCGTTTCCAATTTCAAAGGTTGTAATAAATCTTGCTCCTGCTGATACGAAAAAATCAGGCAGTGTTCATGACCTTGCAATTTTTACCGCACTTTTGGCTGTGCTTAATATAATAGAATGCGATATCAAGAAATCTGCTTTTATCGGTGAAATCGCTTTGAATGGTGATGTTCGTGCGATAAATGGCGTTTTGCCAATGGTGCTTTTAGCGAAAAAAGAGGGATTTGAACAGGTTTTTGTACCATATGAAAATGCATACGAAGCCAGCGTTGTTGATGGTATAAAAATTTTTGGCATTAAAAATACTGCTGATTTAATCGACCATTTGTCAGGAGATAATGTTTTATCACCACAGACTGAATATACCGTTAAGCCAACCGAATATTTTGACGGACTTGATTTTGCCGATGTCAGAGGACAGCAGGCTGCTAAAAAAGCACTCGAATATGCGGCAGCTGGCGGACATAACGTGCTTATGATTGGTGCTCCAGGGTCTGGTAAATCCATGCTTGCAAAACGCTTAAATGGTATCCTGCCTGCAATGACTTTCGAGGAGTCAATAGAAACTACCAATATACATTCTATATGCGGACTTATTGACAAGAATTCACCGCTTGTCACAATGCGTCCTTTTCGCTCACCTCATCATACTATTTCAACAGCGGGGCTTGCAGGCGGCGGCTCAATACCAAAGCCTGGGGAAATATCACTTTCTCATAACGGCTTGCTTTTTTTGGATGAGCTTGCAGAATTTGCTCGTCCGACACTTGAGCTTTTACGTCAGCCGCTTGAAGATAAGGTTGTTACTATATCACGTGCATCAGGTGCAGTTACATATCCATGCTCATTCATGCTTGTTGCTGCGATGAACCCTTGCCCATGCGGATATTATGGCCATCCGACAAGAAAGTGCTCCTGCTCAAAAAACATGGTTTCGGCATACCTTAATAAAATATCAGGGCCTATGCTTGACCGATTTGATATTCATGTTGAAGTTGCACCTGCTGAGTTTGATGATTTGTCATCAAGTGAAAAGGCTGAAAGTTCTGCTGTAATTAGAGAACGTGTTCAGGAAGCTCGTGAGATACAAAATAAACGATTTAAAGGTACTGGAATTTCCTGCAATGCAAGGATTACCTCCGATATATTGGCTGATGTTTGTCCTATGACTGAAACTGCTAAAGATACACTTAAAAAGGTATTTGAGAAAATGGGACTTTCCGCAAGAGCATACGACCGAATTTTGAAAACATCACGCACTATTGCTGATATGGATAAATCCGATGTTATCGATAAAATGCATATTGCAAAGGCGGTACAATTCCGCAGTCTTGACAGGAAATACTGGGGACAGTAAAATCGTAGGGGCACACATTATGCGTCCGTTTTCGCATACATATATCTTTCGGGGATGATTGAAAAATCATCCCATTTTTATATATAGTATAAATTCCCAAATCAATGCCCATAATAATACAATTAAATTTTTATTATTGTATATAAAATTATTACAGAGTTGTTAAATATACCATAAAAAACAAAAAATCCGCATTTCATTTTGTGAAATACGGTAAAAATCTTAAATTATAGGGGAATCCCTTGACAAGTATTGTATTAAGTGATATAATTATATACTGTATCATAATGTGGTTTTATGCCCTATTTTTCATGTCATTACACATAGTATAACATGATACGGCAAAAATTGCAATAGTTTTTTTAATTTTTATGCTAAATTTGCAAAATTTGTCGGTTTTATTAAAGGTGGTGGACCTTTTCACCTTTATTTATACCTATATGACTTGTTTTGTATGTTTGCATTGATGTTTTTTATCCTGAATTATAAAAGGAGGATTCCCGCCTATGGTTAATGTTAAACCAGTGCAGCTTGGTAAAACTACCCGTATGAGCTTTGGTAAAATCAAGGAAGCTCTAACGATGCCTAATCTTATCGAGGTGCAGAAAAATTCCTACAAATGGTTTATGGAGGAAGGTCTTAAGGAAGTTTTCCGTGATGTTGCAGCTATTACTGATTATAATGGTAATCTAGTGCTCAACTTCGTTGATTACAGAATTGACCCAACACCTAAGTATTCCGTTGCGGAATGTAAGGAAAGAGATGTTACCTATGCCGCTCCATTGCGTGTAAAGGCTACTCTTTGGAACAAGGAAACCGGTGATATTAAGGAAAACGAAGTGTTTATGGGTGATTTCCCGCTTATGACTGAAAGCGGCACATTCGTAATTAATGGTGCGGAGCGTGTTATCGTTTCTCAGCTTGTTCGTTCACCTGGTGTTTACTACTCCTTTGAAAAGGATAAGACAGGTAAGGATTTGTTTAAGTCTACTGTTATCCCTAACAGAGGCGCTTGGCTTGAATATGAAATGGATTCCAATGACGTTGTTTACGTTAGAATAGATAAAAACAGAAAAATCCCTCTGACTACTTTTATAAGGGCTTTAGGTCTTGGCACTGATGCTGAAATCGAGGCTGTTTTCGGTGTGGATGAACGTATTAACCAGACTATTCTTCAGAAGGATTCTACTAAAAATACTGAAGAAGCATTGCTTGAGGTTTACAAAAAGCTTCGTCCTGGTGAGCCTCCTACTGTTGACAGTGCTGTTTCTCACCTTAACGCTTTGTTCTTTGATGCGAGAAGATATGACCTTTCAAGATTTGGTCGTTATAAGTATAATAAAAAGCTTGGTATTGGCTCTCGTATTGCAGGACATTACCTTGCCCGTCCTATTGCTAATCCACTGACAGGCGAAATTATGGCTGATGTTGATGACCTTATCACTTATGAAAAGGGCATTGAAATTGAGCAGGCTGGTGTTTATGAGGCTTGGCTAAAGGTTGAGCATAAGGAAAGCTATACTACTCCAACTGGTGAGTCTGTTAACCGTGTTGAACAGCGTGAGGTTAAGGTTATCGGCAACGGTATGGTTGACATTGCTCCTTATGTTAACTTCGATTATTCCATTTATGGAATAAATGAAAAGGTTTCCTTCAAGGTACTTAAGGAAATTCTTGAAACTGCATCCAGTGATGATGAAATCGAGGAATTGGTTAAGAATAAGGCTGATGAACTTGTTCCTAAGCATATAACTCTTGATGATATTTATGCTACTGTTTCTTACTTTATTAATCTTTGCGAGGGTGTTGGCCTTGTTGATGACATCGACCACCTTGGCAACAGACGTATCCGCTCCGTTGGTGAGCTTTTGCAGAATCAGTTCAGAATTGGTTTCTCTCGTATGGAACGTGTTATCCGTGAAAGAATGAATATTCAAGCTCAGGATATGGATGTTATCACTCCGCAGGTACTTATTAACATTCGTCCTATCACTGCTGCTATTAAAGAGTTCTTTGGTTCTTCTCCACTTTCACAGTTCATGGATCAGACTAACCCACTTGCAGAATTAACTCATAAGCGTCGTCTTTCCGCTTTGGGTCCTGGTGGTCTTTCTCGTGACCGTGCAGGATTTGAGGTTCGTGACGTTCACTATTCTCACTATGGACGTATGTGTCCTATCGAAACACCTGAAGGTCCTAACATTGGACTTATCTCATACCTTGCGTCTTTCGCTAGAATTAATGAGTATGGTTTTATTGAAGCACCTTACCGTAAGGTTGACAAGGAAACAGGTATTGTAACCGAAGAAGTTGTTTATATGACTGCTGATGTTGAAGATAACTTCACTGTTGCACAAGCTAATGAACCGCTTGATGAAATGGGCAGACTTGCTCGTCCTATCGTTAAGGCTCGTTACCGTGACCAGATTCTTGAATGTGAAAAAGAACGTGTTGAATACATGGACGTTTCACCTAAGATGGTTGTTTCCATTGCAACTGCTAGTATCCCATTCCTAGAAAATGATGACGCAAACCGTGCGCTCATGGGATCTAACATGCAGCGACAGGCTGTTCCTCTGCTTAAGACAGAAGCTCCTATCGTTGGCACAGGTATGGAATACAAGGCTGCTGTTGACTCTGGTGTTTGTATTATTGCACAGCATGAGGGCGTTATCGACAGAGTTAGCGCTGATGAAATTGTTATTAAAGAGGGTACAGGTGCTACTCATTCCTATAAGCTTACTAAGTTTAAGCGTTCCAATCAGGGTACTTGTATTAACCAGCGTCCTATCGTAACTAAGGGTGAAAAGGTTTCTATCGGTCAGGTTTTGGCTGACGGTCCTGCAACTAGCGGTGGTGAAATTTCCATTGGTAAGAATGCCCTTATAGGCTTTATGACTTGGGAAGGTTATAACTACGAGGATGCTGTTCTTTTAAATGAACGTGTTGTTCGTGAAGATATTTATACTTCTGTCCATATTGAAGAATATGAGATTGAATGCCGTGATACTAAGCTAGGTCCTGAGGAAATTACTCGTGATATCCCTAACGTTGGTGAAGATGCACTTAAGGATTTGGATGAACATGGTATCATTCGTATCGGTGCTGAAGTTCGCTCCGGTGATATTCTTGTTGGTAAAGTTACTCCTAAGGGTGAAACTGAGCTTACTGCTGAAGAAAGACTTCTTCGTGCTATTTTCGGTGAAAAAGCTCGTGAAGTTCGTGATAACTCTCTAAAGGTTCCTCATGGTGAGGCTGGTGTTATCGTTGATGTCAGAGTATTTACTCGTGATAACTGCGATGAACTTTCCCCTGGTGTTAATATGCTTGTTCGTTGTTATATCGCTCAGAAACGTAAGATTTCCGTTGGTGATAAGATGGCGGGCCGTCATGGTAACAAGGGTGTTGTTTCCAGAATTCTTAAATCAGAGGATATGCCATTCTTGCCAGATGGAACTCCACTTGATATCGTTCTTAACCCACTCGGCGTTCCTTCTCGTATGAACATCGGTCAGGTACTTGAAGTTCATCTTGGTATGGCTGCTTCCAAACTTGGCTGGAAAATCATGACTCCTGTTTTTGACGGCGCTCATGAGGATGACATCCGTGAATGCTTTAAAGAGGCTGGTATGCGTGAGGACGGCAAGACTGTTCTTTATGACGGACGTACAGGTGAAGCATTTGATAACCTTGTTACTGTTGGTTATATGTATTACCTAAAGCTCCATCACCTTGTTGATGATAAGATCCATGCTCGTTCCGTTGGTCCTTACTCGCTTGTTACTCAGCAGCCACTTGGTGGTAAGGCTCAGTTCGGCGGTCAGCGTTTCGGAGAGATGGAAGTTTGGGCATTAGAAGCTTACGGTGCCGCTTACACATTGCAGGAAATTCTTACTGTTAAATCTGACGATACTGTTGGACGTGTTAAGACTTACGAGGCTATTGTTAAGGGACAGAACGTTCCTAAGCCTGGTATTCCTGAATCCTTTAAGGTTCTTATTAAAGAACTTCAGTCACTTGGTCTTGATGTCAGAGTGCTTGACTCAGAAGAAAAAGAAATCGACCTCAAGCAGTCCTTTGATGATGATGACGATATCATTCCACAGCCTGTTTCTGATGCTGATGATATGGATGATGTTCTTCTCGAGGGTGAACTCGATGATGGCTTTACCATGGAAGATGCAGAAGATGACGAATTCGGCGCATTTGATGAAGATGCTGATGCCGATGAAGATGAGGCTGACTTGGATTTCGGCGACGATGATGCTGATGAGGACTTTGACATCTAATAAGGCATAATGATTGATTTATACGGGCGGCATTATATGGTCGCCCCTGCGAAAAAATTTAACGTATACCCTGTATTTAAAATAGGGTATACGATTAAAACGACCTTTAAATAATAATGCTTAAAGGAGTGTTTATATATTGGAATTCAACACATTTGAATCAATAAAGATTGGTCTTGCTTCACCTGAACAGATATTGAGCTGGTCACATGGTGCGGTTGAAAGACCTGAAACAATAAATTACAGAACTCAAAAGCCTGAACGTGACGGTCTTTTCTGTGAAAGAATCTTTGGACCTTCTAAGGACTGGGAATGTCACTGTGGTAAGTATAAGAAAATTCGCTTTAAGGGCAAAGTCTGCGACCGCTGTGGTGTTGAGGTAACTCGTGCTAAGGTGCGTCGTGAGCGTATGGGCCATATTGAGCTTGCTGCTCCTGTTTCTCATATCTGGTACTTCAAGGGTACACCATCCCGTATCGGTCAGGTTATCGAGGTTTCTCAAAAGCGTCTTGAAGAAGTACTTTATTTCACTAAGTATATCGTTATCGACTCAGGTAACACTGAACTCGTTAAAAAGCAGCTGCTTTCCGAAAAGGAATATGCTGATATGCGTGAAAAGTATGAGGACGACTTTGATGCTGAAATGGGTGCTGAGGCTGTTAAGGAACTTTTGGATGAATATAATCCTGCAAGATTTGACCAGTTCATCATGAAAAACCTTACTGCTTTTGCTAAAATTACTGGCATAGCTGAAGATAAAATTAAAGATTTCCTTAATAAGCGCTTCTATGTTATCACTGACAACGCAGGTTCTGATAAATGGGCTGTTGGTGACATAGTTACAAGAAGTGTATATAAAGAAGAGGTTCTTCTTTTTAACCGTAAAAATGAAGAATCCAAAGGTCCTAAGATTTCTGTTACAACAGGTTCTTACTATATTGAACAGCTTTTCGATGAAAATATCGAGGCTTTCAATGTGAACGGCGAATATGATGATATCGCTGATAAGTCCACTTGGACTAACTGCCTTGTTTGGGCTGCTGATGAACTTAAGGCTGAACTTTCTGAACTTCCTCCTGGTCAGAAGAAGATTAAACTTCTGAAAAGACTTGAAATCATCGAGGCTTTCCGCCTTTCCGGCAACAAGCCTGCTTGGATGGTTATTGATGTTGTTCCTGTTATTCCTCCTGATATTCGTCCTATGGTTATGCTCGATGGTGGTCGTTATGCGACTTCCGACCTTAATGACCTTTACAGACGTGTTATCAACAGAAATAACCGACTAAAGAAAATGCTTGAACTTGAAGCTCCTGACATTATCATCCGTAATGAAAAGCGTATGCTTCAGGAAGCTGTTGATGCTCTTATCGACAACGGCAGACATGGCAGACCTGTTACTGGTCCTAACAACCGTGCGTTAAAATCCCTTTCCGATATGCTTAAGGGTAAGCAGGGACGTTTTAGACAGAACCTTTTGGGTAAGCGTGTTGACTACTCTGGACGTTCTGTTATCGTTGTTGGTCCTGAGCTTAAGATGTATCAGTGCGGTCTTCCTAAGGAAATGGCACTTGAACTCTTTAAACCTTTCGTTATGAAACGCCTTGTTGACACTAAGGTTGTTAATAATATTAAATCCGCTCGTAAAATGGTTGACCGTGCAAGAAATGAAGTTTGGGATGCACTTGAAAATGTTATCAAGGACCACCCAGTTCTTCTAAACCGTGCTCCAACACTTCACCGCCTTGGTATTCAGGCGTTTGAGCCTATTCTCGTTGAGGGTCGTGCTCTTAAGCTTCATCCGCTTGTATGTACAGCTTATAACGCTGACTTCGACGGTGACCAGATGGCTGTACATCTGCCTCTTTCCGCTGAGGCTCAGGCTGAGGCACGTTTTTTAATGCTTGCTGCTAATAACCTTCTTAAACCATCTGACGGACGCCCTGTTGCTGTTCCATCACAGGATATGGTACTTGGTTCATACTACTTAACCATGAAAAAAGAAGGCGAAAAGGGTGAGGGGAAGGTTTTCCGTGATGTTAATGAGGCTCTTATGGCTTATGCAGAGGGAGTTATCTCCATTCATGCTGCCATTAAGGTTCGTATATCAAAAGACATTGGCGGCAAGACTATTTCCAAAATCATCGAATGTACTGTTGGACGTTTGATTTTCAATGAAAATATCCCACAAAACCTTGGCTATGTTGACAGAACTAAGTCTGATAAGCAGTTTGATTTGGAAGTAGACTTCCTTGTTAAAAAGGGTCAGCTTTCCGATATCATCGAAAGATGTATCCGTATTCACGGCACTGCTACTACTTCTGAAGTTCTTGATAAGGTTAAGGCTCTTGGATTTAAGTTCTCCACAAAGGCTGCTATTACTGTTGCTGTTTGTGATGCTGAAATTCCTCCGCAGAAGGCTGAAATTATTAAGGATGCCGATGATAAAATCGAGCAGATTAATAAGCTTTACAAGCGTGGTTTCATCTCCACTACCGAAAAATCCAAACGCTTTATCGAAGTTTGGAACAAGGCTACTGATGATGTTACTGTTGCTCTTAGAAATAACCTCGATCAGTATAACCCTATCTTCATGATGGCGGACTCTGGTGCCCGTGGTAGTATCAATCAGATTCGTCAGCTCGCTGGTATGCGTGGTCTTATTGCCAATACTTCTGGTTCTACTATCGAGATGCCTATTCGTGCTAACTATCGTGAGGGTCTTAACATCCTCGAATACTTCATCTCCTCCCGTGGTGCGAGAAAGGGTCTTGCTGATACAGCACTTCGTACTGCTGACTCAGGTTACCTTACCCGTCGTCTTGTTGACGTTTCTCAGGATGTTATCATCCGTGAGGAAGACTGCGGTACTGATTTGGGTATCGAAATTTATACAATTAAAAATGGTAACGAGATTATCGAGCCTCTAAAGGAACGTTTAATTGGCCGTTACCTGATGGAAGACTTGCGTGACGAGGCTACTGGCGACCTTATCATGAGCAGAAACAAGCTTATGAATGAGCATGATGCTCAGAAGGTTGTTGACCATGGCGTTGAACGTATTGTTATCCGTAGCGTTCTTAACTGTAAGGCTAAGCACGGTGTTTGTGCTAAGTGCTATGGTGCTAACCTTGCTAACGGAAACCTTGTAGCTGTTGGTGAAGCTGTTGGTGTTATCTCCGCTCAGTCAATCGGTGAGCCTGGTACACAGCTTACAATGCGTACTTTCCATACTGGTGGTATCGCATCTGCTGAAGATATTACACAGGGTCTTCCTCGTGTTGAGGAGCTTTTTGAGAGCCGTCGTCCAAAGAGTGCTGCTATCATCACTAAGACTGCAGGAACTGTTCGTATGGAAGAAATCAAAAAGACTCGTAATGTTATCGTTCTTGATCCTGAAACTGGTGAAGAAGAATTCTATCCAGTTGCTTACGGCATTAAGATTAAGGTTCGTGAGGGTGACACTGTTTATGCAGGTCAGCCGCTAACAGAAGGCTCTATTAATCCTAGTGATATTCTTGCGGTTAATGGTCAGCAGGCTGTTCAGAACTATATCATCACTGAAGTTCAGAAGGTTTACCGCTTACAAGGTGTTGATATCAACGATAAGCACATTGAAGTTATTGTTCGTCAGATGCTTCGTAAGGTTAAGGTTGATAACGAAGGCTCAAGCTTCTTGCTCCCTGGCTCACTTATCGACAAAAAGGAAGTTGATGCTATCAATACTGAGCTTAAGGCTCGTACTGTGGCTGGTGAAGAAGGACTTGAATATATTACTACTTTCCCAGTTCTTCAGGGTATCACAAAGGCATCCTCCAACTCCGACTCATTCTTGTCGGCTGCTTCATTCCAGGAAACTACTAAGGCTCTTACTGATGCTGCTATCCGTGGCAAGAGTGACAAGCTTCTTGGTCTTAAGGAAAATGTTATCATTGGTAAGCTTATACCTGCTGGTACTGGTATGGAGGTTTATAATAACGTTGATGTTATTAAGAACGAAAGCACTTCCTCTGAGCATTTAATGCCATCTACACTATAATATAATTTATGGCTATGCGAACATTTTTGTTTGCATAGCCATTTTTGTTTTATCACGCATAAAGCTTGTTTTATGACAGCAAAAAGCCGTTACACGAAAACACTCATGTAACGGCTTTGTTTTTATTCATCAATGGCTTTGATTCTATTTCTGCTTGTATCCTTAACAATCATAGCAACAAAGGAAACTATCCATGCAATATGTGTTGCAATTGCAGCATATAAAAATGGTTTATCTCTTTCAACCTCTTCCTGAACATCTTCTTTCAATTCATCAACAGGACTGAAAAAGTTCAATGCAGTTATAACAAATGAAATTGCGTTGCATATTGTTGCAATTGCACTTGCATGCTTTCTTTTCACAACATCAAAAATACAAAGTATATTCGCTATTACAGAAGCCACCATTGAGCCAAGGTAAAAATAATCAAGTTTTTTTCTCTTGTGCATAATTTAACATCCTCCTAAAACGGTCGTAAAAAATATATCTTTATACATATTATACCACAATTTGAAAGAATGTCAAACTTTTCTTGCTCGAAGCGCATTCATTACAGCAATAAGACTTACACCGACATCCGCAAAAACGGCAGCCCACATTGTTGTCATACCAAGCATTGCAAACACCAAAACGACAAGCTTTACACCAATCGAGAATACAATATTCTGCTTTACTATCGCACGTGTTTTCTTTGAAATGCGGATAGCATCGTCAATTCGTGACGGCTCATCTGTCATTAGTACGATATCAGCCGCATCTATTGCCGCATCAGAACCGAGTGCTCCCATTGCAATACCGACATCTGCACGCATTAATACTGGTGCATCATTAATGCCGTCGCCAACGAATACTGTTCTGCCACTATCGTTTGCCGACATTATTTGCTCTAATGCTGATACCTTATCATTTGGCAGCAGTTCTGATTTATACTCGTCAATACCTATTGCCGCTGCTGTTTCCTCAGCGGATTTTTTTCTGTCGCCAGTCAGCATTATTGTCTTTATTCCACGCTTTTTAAGCATTCCCACTGCATTCTTTGTGTCTGCTTTTATTGTGTCAGAAATTCGAATATATCCCAAATATTCACTATTAACAGCAATATATACAATAGTTCCATCCGCATTAAGAGGCTCATTGAATTTAATGCCTGCCTCATTCATAAGATTTATGTTTCCAGCATAGATGATATCACCGCTATCAGTACTAGCTTTAACTCCCATGCCTGCCATTTCGGTATATGAAATATTTTTAGGTATAGCCTCTCCATTCTGAGATTTATAATATTCAATTATAGATACAGCAACAGGGTGGTTTGAGTTTTTTTCTGCATATGCTGCAATCTTAAGCAAATCATTTTGGGTATGCGCAGTTGTATTTGTATATACCTCTGTTACTGTAAATGTACCGTTTGTTAAAGTTCCTGTTTTATCAAATACCATTGTGGTGCAGTCTGCAAGCATTTCAAGGCTGTTTCCGCCTTTTACAAGCACACCTTTTTTTGACGCTCCTCCAATACCGCCAAAGAAGCTTAGGGGTACTGATATTACCAAAGCACATGGACATGATACAACAAGAAACTGCAGCGCTCTGTATAGCCAGCCATCCTGATTAAAATACCAGTCTATGATATATTTGCTGTCAGCTGCTGCTATGAAATTTGGTATGTTTATAAGTGATGGAATTAACACAAGCAAAAATGCCGCTATAACAACAATTGGAGTATAAATTCTTGCAAAACGTGTTATGAAATTTTCGGTTTTAGCTTTTTTTGCAGCTGAGTTTTCCACTAAGTCAAGTATCTTTGATACAGTCGACTCACCATATTCCTTATTAACCTCAGCTTCTATATATCCGCTTAAATTTACACAGCCACTTAAAATTGTATCACCTTTAACGGCTTTTCTCGGCACACTTTCACCTGTTAATGCTGATGTATCAAGTGTTGTTTCACCACTTATAATTATAGCATCAAGCGGTATTCTTTCACCCGCTTTTATTATAATAGTTTCGCCGATTTCAATTGTGTTTGGTGAAACTTTTTTTATTTCATCGCCACGCTTTACATTTGCATAATCGGGACGGATATCAAGCAATGATGTTATTGATTTTCTCGAACGCTCAACCGCATAATCCTGAAAAGCCTCACCAAGCTGATATAAAAACATAACAGCGACCGCTTCATGATATCCCTTTATCAAAAATGCTCCAAGTGATGCTATTGTCATTAACAGGCATTCATCGAATGGTCTGCCTTTGATTATATTATATCCTGCTTTTCTTATAACATCATATCCGATAATGAAATATGCTGCTATGAAAAACCATAGTTCCTGCGTACTTCCCTCAAAAATTAAACCAAGTATAAAAAGCACTGCTGATACTGCAAATTTTGCTATAAGCAGTATTTTATCACCCTTTTCATCGCTTTCATTTTTGACTTTAGTATTTCCTTCAAGCAAGCTAACCACAACATCCGGCTCAAGTGATTTTACTATGCTCTTTATTTTCTTAAATATTGCTCTTTTATCTGTTTTATCATCTATAAGCTTTATTGTCATTTTCTTTGATATAAAATTCATTTCAGCTCTTTCAACACCGTCAAGCTTTTCTGAGCCTGCTCTAATCTTTTCTGCACAGTTCGCACAGTCAAGTCCCTCAAGGTATATTACCACCTTTAGTCACCTCATTTATTCAATCTATTCCATGCAAATGCCCATGTCTTTAATTATTGACTGCTGTACTTAACTCTCACATGGACTCGCACCAAATTATCTCTTTATTTTAGTATCTTCAGTGCTGTGTTCAAACGCCTGATTAAATATATTTTTAATATGTGCATCGGAAAGTGAGTAAAACACCGTTTTACCCTCCCTGCGATATTTAACTAACCTCGCCTGCTTTAACACTCTAAGCTGATGTGATATCGCTGACTGTGTCATGTTCAATACTGCCGCTATGTCGCAAACACACATTTCATCCTCGAACAACGCACATATTATTCTTACTCTTGTTGAATCACCAAAAACCTTGAATAGCTCAGCCACGTCATATAATATTTCCTCATTCGGCAGCTTTGATTTAACGTTATCTACTATTTCTGAATGTATACACTCTATTTCACAGCGCTCTGCTTTTTGTTCATTCATTTATTTTACTCCCATCATCATTAGATATATGTTCATATGAACGATTGCTCATATATTGTAACATGATTATCCCCTGAATAATACGGGATATAATAAATATTATAATAACTATTTATGAACATGATACTATAAAGATTAATACTATTCCCAAATTAAATCAATTGTATTGTTTTAATACGACAACTTCATTGCCAGTGTGCGTAACGCACACTTAGGATCTTTAAAATGCAAGTATTTTAAAGTAGGATTAGTATAATAAATTACATCATATTATACAATATACATAAAAATTAAATTATATTGCCATAATAATGTGATAAAATTAATAGTGGAAAAATATATTGAGGTAAAGGATGGTTGTTTGTATGGCTTTTTTTATGAAACCAGATAAACCGCAAGACACTGGGAATACAAAAAAAGCGGCATTATTACCGGATGACCATCTTAAATGGCGTTATCAGGATGCCAGCTTTAATGAGGAATTTAAACGCTGGCGTAAAGAAAATAAAAGCGATGTCGGTTATTATTATGTTGATAAACCAAAGGAACTGACCTATCAGGACCGTGTCGGATTTATCAAAGATTATCCCGAGGCTGTTGAAACATCGTCACTTCGCCATGTTTATAATATGATTGGAATATCACTTTTGATATTCTCAATTGTAGATATATTATATTTTTATATTGCACCATTTATTCTTGGCAAGCTAGGGTTTGATATCAGCTATGATTTTTATTCAAACACAACATACGGAAATGAATGGCTGCGTGTTATTATGCTTTATGTCTGGGGTATCGGCAGGCGTATCATGCCGTTTTATATTTGTAAAAAGCGATTTAATATGCCGTTTAGTATTATGTTCCCGACAAAAGTTACTAATAAACCCATGTTTAAATATTCTGTGCCGCTGATGATGCTTGTATGTAATGTTTGCTCAATGTGTGCAGCTTTTTATATGCTTTTTTTAAAATCACTTAATATATCATCGCCAGATGGGTTTTATCTGCCTGAAAACAAAGGTGCATTAGCTGCAGCACTTGTTGCACAGCTTATCATTATTCCTATAATAAGTGAAATGGCTGCTCATGGCGTTTATCTTCAGCTTTTCAGACAGTTTGGTGATGGCTCTGCTATCATTTTAACTGCTATTATCGCCTCATTAGTAACATACAACATCACGGATTTTTGTTATTTCTTCGTAGCATCAATCGTTATTGGCTACTTCACAATCCGCACTGGCTCAATTATCACTTCAATTATAATGAGAATTACACTGCATTTGTTTTTATACGGCGGTGCTTTAATTTCAACTTTCTGTACAACTACTGTTGGTTTGATATTGTCACTGTCAATAACTCTTTTGAGTACTTTAATCGGAATTATTGCATCCATACATTTTCTTATCAAGCATAGTGATTCGTTTGGCATGACAATGTCAAAGAGATATTTGACTTTTTCACAGAAATGCACCACCGCTTTTACTTGCATTCCAGTTGTTTTGTGGATTACTATAACTTTTATTATTACACTGCTTAATATCAACTTTTCATTTTAGTGTTTAAAGGTTGGGATATATATTTTTCTTGATGATATTTTTTATATGAATAAAGCGCTTGAGCTTGCTAATATTGCTGCTAAAATGGGTGAAACTCCTATTGGTGCTGTTGTTGTTCGCAGCTCCGACGGCAAAATTGTCGGACAGGGTTTTAATATGCGTGAAATAAACCGCAGCAGTATTCACCACGCTGAAATTCTTGCCATTGAAGATGCCTGCAAAACACTTGGCGGATGGCGGTTATCCGGCTGTACTCTATATGTCACGCTTGAGCCATGCCCTATGTGCGCCGGAGCTATTATTAACTCACGTATTGATATGGTTAAATTTGGTGCTTTTGACAAAAAGGCAGGCTCTGTGCAAAGTATCACAAATTTATTTGAACTCCCATATAACCACAAGCCTTTATATGAGGGTGGCATTATGGAAGATGAATGTCAGACAATTTTAAAGGAGTTTTTCAAAATGCTTAGAGATGAAAATAAAAATTTGGTTATGAAGCTTATACCCGTTTTGACTGAGGAGCAGATTAACAAAACTGCTGTTTTGGCTGATGAAATATGGCATGAATTTTTTCCAGCTATCATATCAGTATCACAGATTGACTATATGGTCGAGATGTTCCAGTCTGTTAACGCTATCACAAAGCAGATTAACGAAAATGGTTATAAGTACTTTTTAATGCATAAGAATGGTACTTATGCTGGATATTTAGCCATTCAGCCACAAGCTGACGGCAGGCTGTTTTTATCAAAGATTTATGTTAAAAAAGAATATCGTGGACAAGGTTTTGCAAGACAGGCGTTTGCTTTTATGGATGAATACTGCAAAAAAAATAATCACCATGCTATCTGGCTTACTGTCAACAAGCATAATGATTCTTCTATTGCGGCTTATAAAAAGTCTGGGTTTTCTATTGTTGGCGAGGGTGTTCAGGACATTGGCAATGGCTATGTTATGGATGATTATTTCCTTGAACGTCCTATTTCACTTTCATGAGGTGACTACATATGTTTAAGAATTTTTATATTAGTTCACTAAGAAATTTAAAGCAGTTTGCTGTTCAGTCCGCTGTTATCAGCCTTGTTTATAATGCGATTTTTAAGTTTTTTGTTAAGCCTGATGCTGTTATAAAGGATGATAGACATACCGCTGATATGTATAATATCGGTAAAAAGGATAATCCAAAGGGTGTAATTATCACAAATAAACAGTTCAAGACTGATTTTAAACCACTTGTTTTTTTTGCAGTTACGGCATTTATTGCTGGGAAATTGATTAATGGTGCGAAGAAATAATATACCAATGTAAAATGCGGATATAACAGAAATTCCTGTTATATCCGCATTAAATTTAATGCGTACTAAACAATTACGCTTTCAGCAAAATTGTTCATTATACTTGATTGACGTCTGCTTAGAACAATTCAAAACAACAAATCAATATCATTAGTATCCTCTGTGTTTTTATCAGCTAAGAGGATACTTTTTTTATCAAGATAATCGGAATAGGTTTCTTTTTTCTCGTTAAAATTAGGTCTGCCGTCATCTTCATCCATTGCTTCAATGCCATTAATATCAGTAACATACTGCTCCTGATATGAAAGAGTATCCGTTTTCATTTCATTCTCTACATTCGCACTATATTCCTGCGGATTAAAGCTTGGCGGTGCAACAGGATCTGGCGGTTTATCAAGCGATAAAACATCAACCTCACCTTTTTCATCATACTGTGCAGCACTGGTATTAACACTTGGCTGTATGTTTTTTTGCTGTGGTGACTTCTTATCCTTTTTCTGCTTAGTCTTGTCGGGTAAATTTATTTCCATATTTTCATATGTGATAACATCCATATCAGATGACTGTTCAACAGCCCTTATCCCATTTGTGTTTTTAGTTGTAACCCTCTCACGTTCGTCCTTATGCTCATCTGCTGTGTATGGCATTTTATTTGCTCCATGTACATTAAGTGTAGCAAGCGACGCCTCCGCAAGTGCAACAGAAAAATGCGGATAACCAAACAGCTCGGAAAGGTATCTGTCCTTCAAAACAAAGTGATGAACAACAAACTGAAATACCGCCATAATCAAATAAATTATACCCTGATAGCTTAAACCAACACTTAAAATAACCATTCCAAGCAGCAATGCGCATATAAAACCTATCAGGGTAAGGTCAACTTTTCTGAGGCTTGCCGCTATGTTTGAGCCAATATATCCTACATTGAAAAGGAAAAAGTATGCCAGCAAGTCGGGGTTTTTATATATCAGCGGAAAGGCAAGCACCAAAAGCACAATACCGCTGAACAAATTTATATTCAGGACTATTTCAACTTTTTCCCTTAGCTTTCCTGCTGCCTCAAAATGTGCAAGCGGTTTTTCATTATTAAAAATAATCGGCTGCATTTTTATTCACCCCTTGTTATGTTATTCGTCATGTAATATGATGTATCTATTAAATTATGCATTATGAATTACACTCTTACAAAGTGAATTATCATAGAACTAAAATCACCATGCAATCCTACATTTATACCTGCATTCATCAATGCAGAGCCACTGTGAATTTCACCATTATCCATGTTCTTATACTTAGCATTTGAGTCAAGTCCCTTTAGCTTGATACGTCTCGAGCGGTAGTTAGGACGTCCTAACACCTGAACAAAAGTGAACAGCACTTCTGACTTATCCTTTGCAACAAACATCCATGAATCCCACATATTATCCTCGAAAACATTACCGATACGATATTGGTCGCCTGTTCTTATCAGCGGATTAAACTTGTTAAACTCTTCAATCTGTGCAGGAATTGCATTTCTGTCGTCCTCTGGAATTTTTGTAACATCAAGCTCATAGCCAAATGTTCCAACCATTGCAACATGACCTCTTGTCTTGAATGGAGTTGTTCTGCCGACTGTATGATTAGGACAGTCAGAAACGTGTGCACCCATTGCTGATGCAGGATAGCATATTGATGTACCATGCTGTATCTTTAAACGCTCAATCGCATCGGTATCATCAGAACACCAAATCTGTGGTGAATAATAAAGCATTGCAGGGTCAAATCTAGCACCGCCGCCTGAACAGTTTTCAAGCAGAATGTGCGGATATTCAGTTGTTAGTCTGTTCATCACATCATAAACACCCAAAACATATCTGTGCCATAGCTCACGCTGACGCTTCACTGGCAGTGTAGTCGAGCCAACCTCTGTTAACTGACGGTTCATATCCCACTTTATATACTCGATATTTGCTGAATCAAGGACTTTTTTCATCATGCCATAGATATGGTCACGAACTTCTTTGTTTGAATAGTCAAGGACATACTGCTGGCGTGACTGTGTCATATAACGACCCTTAATCTGAATTGCCCAGTCAGGATGACTTTTGAAAAGCTCACTGTCAGGGGATATCATTTCTGGCTCAAACCATATACCAAACTTCATGCCAAGTTTATTTACTTCATCAACAAGATATTTTAGTCCGCCGTTTAGTTTCTTCTCATATACAAACCAGTCTCCCAAAGAACTATTGTCACTGTCACGATGACCAAACCATCCGTCATCCATAACAAGCATTTCAATGCCGAGTTCACTAGCCTGCTTTGCAATGCCGATAAGCTTATCTGTATCGAAATTAAAGTAAGTTGCCTCCCAGTTATTAATCAGAATTGGACGGCGTTTATCCTTATATTCACCTCTGATAAGATGGTTTCTGTAAAGGTCGTGGTATGTACGTGACATTGCACCTAACCCATCACTTGAATAAACCATTACAACCTCAGGTGCTTGAAACTCCTCACCCTGCTCTAACAGCCAGTTAAAGTCAAAGTGGTTAATACCCATTACTGCACGTGTTTTCTTATGCTGTGTAACCTCTGCCTGTGCAAAGAAATTACCGCTGTATACAAAGTTAAAGCCATATGCCTCACCAATATCTTCATCAGCATTATGTGAAACAAGTGCCATGAAAGGATTGTTCTGATGTGAAGATTCACCCTTAACAGAATCAATACCCTGCTTGCCATGGTGCAGCTTTGAACGCTCCATAACACGTTCTCTTGCCCATGAGCCATTTAATGTTATAAGGTCAAATTTATCTGTATCAAAATCAACGCAAGCTGAAAGAACACGTCTGATGTTAAGCTCATCAGCAGAAGTATTCTTCAAGCGTACACTTCTTGTGATAACATCAAGGTCATGGAAAACTGTGTAGCAAAGTGTTACTTCCAGTCCTGTCGGCTCATCGATACAAG
Organism: Oscillospiraceae bacterium; assembly: GCA_031550725.1. GTDB lineage: Bacteria > Bacillota > Clostridia > Oscillospirales > Ruminococcaceae > UBA946. The sequence goes on along the minus strand of JAVBOH010000008.1, from coordinate 292,240 downwards.
TTAATTCGAGTGTGCTAGCCTGATTATCGTCAGCAAATGTAGCAGGCATACCATCAAGCTTAGGCTTACCGTCATAAATTTTATGTGACTTATACTTGATTTCGCAAGTAGACATCCCATTTTTATCAAGTATCATTAAGCATGGCTCACGATAGTCACCAGTGCCATGACATGGGTATTCAAACGGAAGTGTATCCATAAGTGTACCCTTATCACGCTCGTTATTTTTTAATGTCCATGGGTTTTCGTTAAGTCTTAAAAGGTAGGATAAATCGTCATCCTCCACCTTTTTGCCATAGTAAATATGGCAGATAAAGCCATCCTCTAGCGCTGCTAGTGCATATGTTGAGTTTTTACTCTGCAATGTGAAAAGCTTCATATTGTCTGTATAAGTAACGTCACCATTTTTCATCCACATATAGCTTGTGAATTCTTTGTTTAGCTCTTGATATTTGATTTGATTTGACATAGGTTTAGTGTCCTTTCGTTTTATGAGATTAGTTTAATTTAATTGTTTATTGTAGGCGTGGTGCACCGCAGTGTTGTGTTCGCCAATTTTAATGTTCATTCTTCACATCTTCATCGCTTATATAATTACTCCCTATTAGCTTTCCTCGAAACCTTATCAGCATACATCTTCTTATCAGCCTCATCAAAGAGTGCTAGTAAATTAGTATGCTTAGCAGAAACAACTTTTGTAAGCGAATAGCCAACAGAAATACCCAGAGGAAATTTAGCACTTTCATTATAGACATCAACATTTTCCTGTAAAGCTACGACTGCATTATCAATATGGTTTTCATCAGTATTATAAAAAATTATAGCAAATTCATCTCCGCCGATACGATATATCTTGCCAAGCTTTGAAAATGCATATGAAATGCATTTTGCTGCGGCATTAATTAAGATATCGCCGTTTGTATGACCATAATTGTCATTAACAACTTTTAGTCCGTCAATATCAAGTACAGCAAACCCAACTGTATTATATTCAAACATATCCTCATTTAACTGGTTTCTGTCAAGCTCAAAGATAGCACGGTTTGAAAGCTCTGTTAAAGTATCAACAAACGCAAGTCTTTCAAGCAGAGTTGTTTTGACATCGGAGGTAAATGCTCTGCGGCTGTTCATTACAGCACGGGTACATAATATCACAGAGAAAAGTATTATACCAATTCTAAAATAATGTGAGCCTGCTGATGATGAAACATAATGGTAATGATATAACTCGATTAATGCAAAAATCAACAGTAATACACACGCCGATATAAAAAAGATAAAGTCGGTGCGGCTTTCTTTTTGATAGTCCTTTATAATGAAAACCACTACAATTATAAGTGAAATCAATACAACAGCATGAATGAAATTAATTGATGTTGATAATGCCACGATATTAAAGATATAAAGGAGCATATTAAGTGCAAACATTGCGAGTATTATCATGCATATATGGTTTACAAACTTTTTTCTGCTCGGCAGACAAAGCTCTTTTATCAACAGGAAAAATGGCACAAACATCAGCATGAATGAGCAGTATGAAACAACATAGCAAGCGGCTTGATTGCTGAAAAACAGCTGTGGCAGCGAGGTATCTGTAAACAGCCAGATGGCAGTTAGTATTGACAGCATCGCTATATCTAAATGCAGCTTGCGGTTGTGTGCTGATATGCATTTAATAAGCATTGCAATGCCAAATAAAAAGATTGTTATACATAAAATTACAGTTAATTTCGTTTGATTTAAAAGTTCAAATAATATCGCAGCCTTTGTTCCAAGTATACATGAACGCATTGTGCTTTCGCCTTTTTCGAGGTGTGTCTGCGCTGTTATTTCTATTGTTTTACCCGCCGAATGCTCGGGCAGTCTGATAATATGCCACATAGTCCCAAACATCTTGCCAAACGGCACATTATTATCAATCCAGTATTCGTACACATTTTCGCCATCAACACTCACACTGATATTCTGCGATAATGTATCAATGCAAATTGTTGCGTTTACAGGTGTTTCGGGTGGAAGCACCTTTTCAATTGTAACAAAACGATATGTGTCCTCGTCAATAGTAATTGGGATATCAACAACGACATTCTCGGACATTTCATAATTTACTGTCCAGCTGTTATTGATATTCATTACACTTTCATTGTCAATTTTCATATCAGGAATGTCAAAATTAAATGTTATATATAATACAATTGCAATAGTCACAGCAATTGCTCCAAGGAAAAGATATTCCATATAAAAATCTTTCGCCTTGTTTGTTTTATTCTGCATTTCTTTTCCCATCTCTCATTATACTTATAGTATATATTGATGCATTTTATATATTTTGTTTATTACCTCTGTCAACAATTTTCTTTAATGTTCTAATTATCGCCTCAAAGTTAAAGAGGGTTAATAAAATAAACAGAACTATCAATTGCAAATAAGTAAGCTTTGGCTCAAGGATTGCAACGCCAGCCATATAAATTACAATTATTAAATTAATTACAATTTTCGCATGGGCAACCTTGAAAGGAACATAACTTCTTGCATCAAAAATACGGATTATATAGCAGGATGCATACGCAGCAGCGGTTGCAATAGCAGCGCCATAAACACCCAGCTTTGGTATGAGCAGCATATTAAGAATTATATTAACCACAGCAGCAACAAGGCTTGTTGTCATTGAGTTGACTGACTTTTTCTTGACGTTATATACACTCGATAAAAACTGGCACATACACTGAAAAATCATTGCGATAACAAGTATCGGGGTGTAATGATAAGCATAGAAAAACTCAGGGTTAATTTTCGTGTTAATAAGAATTGCAGTAAAAGGTTTTACAATCATGATTATTCCTGCTGACGCTATAAACAAAAGCGATGAATATGCATTGAAAATCTGACCATAAAACTTGCTTAATCCCTTGTCGTCCTTGTTTTCAATGGCGGACATCTGCCATGCTTGGAAAAACAGGGTTGTGAACATCATAAGCAGGGTAGGAATTTTGTAAGCAGCACTATAAATACCGTTATCTTCAGGTGAAACCATTCCGATAACAAACCATCTGTCCGATGCAGATGTTACCCACCATAAAACATAGGTTGGGATAAGCGGTGCGGAATACTTTATCATTTCCTTGAATAAATCCTTGGTAAAGCATTTTAAATCAAGATATTTATGAAGTCTTGCTGCTAAGGTTAAAAAGCACAATGACAAAACATCCGACAATATTATCGAAAGCACATAGCCCTTTACACCCATATTAAAGCCGATAAGGAATATACAGTTAAAAATGACTATGTTTATTGTTGAAATTATGCCGTCAACAGCAAAAAGCTTTACAAGTCCCCTTGCACGCACAAATGACGACGCAAGCTGACGAAAGCCTGAAAAATAACAATATACATACAAAAGAAAACCATAATCCTTTATGGCATCAATCAAATTGAAAACAGGTGACAGCAATGCTAAGGCTGTCATTCCAAGCACTGTCGAGAACACTGCAACGGAATACACCTTTTTTTTGTCGTAACCCTTATCAAGCCCAAATCTTATGATAGCATCCGCCATTGCAAGTGTTACTAACGGATATAGTACGTTAACAGTCTGATATAATAAGTCCGCTGTACCGTAATCGGACGTTGACATATAGCTTGTATAAAGTCTGACAAGGCAAAAGCTTAATAGCTTTGCTCCAAATGAGCCTATCGCAAATATAAGCGTATTGCCTGCCAGTTTCTGATATTTATTCATTGATATATTATTACTCCTTGTAATATGGTTAATTGATACTACTAGAAGTTGTTACATATCAATATACTTTTTATTATCGCTTTTAAGGATTTCCATAGAAATTTTAACAAGTGTCATACCGCCTAATGCTACTGCTGCAACCCATAATACACGCCAAAAATTCTTCATAAAAATTACCTCCATTAATATAATTATACTTATAATTAGTATAACATAATTTAATTGAAAATGAAATAGAAAAACGAGATTTTTTTAAGTTTTTTGCATAGTTTCGCAAATATTGTAAAAATACTCTTGTAAAGATAAAATTAATGTGTTACTATTACTATTAAAGAGAAAATTTTTATGGGGAGGAATTTGTATGAAAGCTAATGTAATTGATATTTCTGCTGCAAGATGGAATATGAGTACTGCACTTGTTAAAAATCCGTTTTATGTTAATATTATTCCCCCCGACAGAGATTCAAAGCGTTTTTATTATGGCGGCAATCAAGCATGGTTTAAAAATCATATTCGTTCAAAAGGGTGCGGAATTATTGCTGCTTCTGATATGATTATTTATCTTTGCCGAAAGCACCATATTCACAATTATCATAAGATTATTGACCACAGTATTTCCGTTGATGATTATGTGGAGTTTGTCAATGATATGTACAAGCCTTTTAAAAAGGGGGTAATGTTTCACTTTATTGGTTTATCCCCCAAAAAACTTATCGGATATATAAATAAAAATTCCCCGCTGAAAAATATAAAGTTTAAGTTTTGTCTTACCGATAAAATGGGCAAGGCATCTCTGCACAAGCATATCTGTGATATGCTTAATCAGGATATTCCTGTTATTACAAGAGTCGGGCTTAATTTCAAGTCGCTTTCCGCCGAAATGACCAATCCTGCTAATAACAACATTAGAAAGTCTAATATTGACTGGCATTATATCACGATTACACAGATGCATTCTGACATTGAACATGGTACTTCCGCTGTTATTTTTTCATCATGGGGTAAAATCGGCAATATGAGCTTTGATGATTTTTATGAGCATATCGGATATACCGGTGGTATATTTATTGCGGATTATACTTCTAGCGAATACGATTAATTTACATATAGTATATTGCGCTGTATTTTATACATAATAAGGAGCATTATGGATACTTTATATATTTCCGACCTTGATGGCACACTGCTTGATGGTAATGCAAAATTATCGGACTATACCAAAAATGAGCTGAATAGACTTATCGCTAATGGTGTAAATTTTAGCTTTGCGACTGCAAGGACTGCTGCAACTGCTATTAAAATGTTTGATGGTGTGAATATCAACCTGCCTGTTGTGCTTATGAACGGTGTGTGCATTTATGATATTAAGGACAAGTGTTATATCAAGACAGAATTAATGCCGTCCGCTGCTAAAAGCCGTTTGATTGATATTATTAATGAGCATAAACTTTCGGGATTTTTATATAGCATTAATGGCAGCGAGCTTGATGTTTACTATTATAACCTTGATACACCTAACGCAAAAGCTTTCGTTGCCGAGCGTGAACGGTTATATGGAAAGGTTTTTACCCACGTCAATAATTTTACAGAATGTATAAACATCGATATTGTATACTATTCGGTATCAGATATAAAGGAAAAACTTGATGGGATTTATGAGGAGCTAAAGACTGATAAATCTGTTCATGCTGAGTATTATCGTGATGTTTATGATACAAAATGCTGGTATCTTGAGGTTTTTGCAAATACCGCATCAAAATTTAACGCAGTGGAATATCTGCGTGAGAAGTATGAAATTGAATATATTGTTGGGTTTGGTGATAATCTTAATGACATTCCGCTTTTTAAGGCATCAGATGAATGCTATGCTGTTTTTAACGCAAAGGATGAGGTTAAGGATTTTGCATCTGGGGTAATTTTGTCAAATACTGATGATGGCGTTGTTAAAAAGATTGCTGAATTATCAAGGAAATAATAATTGTGTTTATAGTTGGTTAAGTTTAAAACACAGTATTGTTTTAAACTTAAACAACTATACCATTAAAATTCAAGACTGGAGGATACATTGTGGATAAAACATTATCAAAAGACCGACTTAAATTTCTTAATGCGCTTGCAGAACTTTATCCAACCGAAAATGCAGTTTGCACTGAGATAATTAATATCGAAGCAAAACTTAATCTTCCAAAGGGTACAGAGCATTTTATGAGCGACCTGCATGGTGAATATGAAGCGTTTTATCATATCATGAACAACTGCTCTGGTGTTATTAAAGAAAAGGTTATCACTTGTTTCGGCGACCGTTTATCAGAACAGGAATGCCTTGAACTCTGCACAATCATTTACTATCCCCGTGAACGTCTTGAAATGCTTAATAAGCTTGGCATTACCAATGCTTGTTGGTACAAAAAAACCTTATACCGTCTTATTGAGCTGACATCTAAAATTTCATCCAAATATACACGTCCTAAGGTTCGTGATGCTGTTCCTGCTAAGTATGAATTTATCATTGATGAACTTCTTCATGCACAGCCTGACGAGGATGATAACCAGTATGCTTATCATGAGCGCATTATTGAAACGCTTGTTGAATTAAATTTAGGTGTTGATTTTGTTGCTGACATGGCAGCTTTGATAAAACGTCTTGCAGTTGACAGACTGCATATTGTCGGTGATATTTTTGACCGTGGCCAACGCCCTGACGCAATTATGGATATGCTTATTAATCATCACTGTGTTGATATTGAGTGGGGTAACCATGATATATTATGGATGGGTGCGGCTTGCGGAAGTGATGTCTGCATTTGCGGTTTGATTAGAAATAGTATTACATATAACAACATTGAAGTGCTTGAGATTGGATATGGTATTTCACTGCGTTCGCTTGCACTTTTTGCGGAGAAACTATATCCCGATTTAACACCGCTTGAGGCATCACGAAAGGTTATTTCCGTTATGATGTTCAAGCTCGAAGGACAGCTTATTTCTCGTCATCCCGAATACAAGATGGACAAGAAAATGCTGCTCCATAAGGTTGACCTTATCAACAAGACCATTGAGATTGATGATAAAGTTTATGATGTTAACAGCGATTTTCCTACCGTTGCTGAATTTGCACCTTATATGCTCAGCAGTGAGGAGGATGCTGTTTTAAATGAGCTCCGCAAGGCTTTCGTTGAGTCGGAAAAGCTGCACAGACACATGAAGTTTTTATTTGACAAGGGTAGCTTATACCGCTGTCATAATGGCAATTTGCTTTTCCATGGCTGTATTCCGCTTGATAAGGACGGCAATTTTATCAGCATGGAATTTGGCGGCAAGGAGTATAAAGGCAAGGCTTATTTTGACTTTGCCGACAAGTGTGTCCGCAAGGCTTATTATAACAAGGGACAAAATTATAAGGACTTTATGTGGTTTTTATGGTGTGCACAGAATTCACCTTTATATGGACGTACTGCAAGTGTGTTCGAAAAGACATTTATAAACGACAAGAGCCTTTGGGATGAACCTCCGAATTTATATTTTACTTTATACAATGATGAAGATATCTGCAAGATGATACTTGCGGAATTTGGTCTTGACTCTGAAACAGGACATATTATTAACGGACATACCCCTGTTCGTGTATCGGACGGTGAAAGTCCTTTCCGTGCAAATGGACGTGTTATCATTATCGATGGTGGGTTTTGCAAGGTATATCAGAAAACTACCGGTATTGCAGGGTACACTCTGATAGCTAATTCACATGGTATGAGAATTGTTTCACATGAAGCTTTCCCTGGTGTTGAAAAGGTGCTTGAGCATAATGGTGACATTTATAGTGTGCCTATGATTTTTGAAAATAATAAGGTCAGACATATGGTTAAGCATACAGATGACGGTGAACGTTTAAGGGAACGGTCAAAAGATTTGCATGATTTGCTGATTGCTTATCGAAAAGGGTTTATTAAATAATATGTACTGAACAAAAATAAGCAGATATATTAGGTTTATCAAACATTAATAAGAAAAGGGTACTGCATAGACAATTGTCTTTACAGTACCCCTATTTTTATAAACATATATTAATACAATTTAAACCACAAACCATCGGAATTATCAGCGTAATTACAACGATAATACATTAATGGTGTCGCATCATCCTTTTTAACCTGAAAAATCTCATATGCAGTAACTGTTTCGCCAATCGCAACAGTCTGACTGGATATCTGTTTGAACTCTTCCTTATTATAGAACATTGAAGCAAGCAAGAATGGATATGCTTCGCCGTCTGCTGTCGCTGCATAGAAGGATGAAACTTCCTTGGAATCACCGTCTTCATATGAGTTCAATGTATATGTGATTTTTGCAATCAGATATTCTTCTGATTCATCATCAGGATTTGTTGCTGTCCAGAAGCCATCACCCATTTGCTCGTTAATGTAGTCAAGCGCTGCATCACCACGAATTATTTCATTCAGAGTTATTGTTGCATTTTCTTTAACGCCATATCTGTTTTCAAAAGTGGATGTTGCAGTTTCTCCCAAAGTGATAAGGTTTGTAATACCGTGAGGCTCACTTAGGTTGATAGTGCTGTTATCTTCATTATGACCATCGTTTTCAGCAGTTTCCTGCTCATCATTGTTGCTGTCCTGTTCGGTTTCCTGCTGTTCACTGCTAGCCTGTGCAGTTGTGTCGTTATTGATGCTACTGTCATTGTCTGTGCTTCCGCAAGCGGTAAGTGTAAGCAACATTGCTATTGCTAATGATAGTGTAAGAATTTTAGTTTTCATTTTTATTCCCTCTCAATGTAAAAAATATATCTCCACATTTAGTAAATAATGCATACTGACGAAAAAGCAGCGTTTTTCAATTGTTCAGCAAACATTAAATAAACTAAACGCAATAAATTCATACGAATATATAGCCCATACGAGTTAAATCGCATGGGCTAATTATATTTAATAAATTCTAATTAGTCAATTTCAACCATAATCTTCTGATTTTTCTTGCCTGCACCTGCACGCATAACAGTACGAATAGCCTTAGCAATTCTGCCCTGCTTGCCGATAACCCTGCCCATATCAGCAGAATCAACATGAAGATGATAAACAATAACACCGTCAGTGTTTGGTTCATCAACATCAACGGATACAGCCTCAGGCTTTTCAACAAGGCCATCAACAATAGAAATTAGTAAATCTTTCATATATAAAACTCCATTTCCGTAAAATGTAAAAGCAAAGCCTTAAGTGAGTACGGAATAAGTCGGCTTTGCAGTATTAAAATTCAAATTAATATGTCCTTATTTACAAGAACACTAATGCCATCTTTAAAGGACATCTGAAGGCTGCGGAAAATCCTTACACACTTCAGAGTCCAGATGAGCGTTGCAAAATGGGGTTCAAGGCTTACTTTACGCCATTCTTCTCAAACAATCTCTTAACTGTTTCAGTTGGCTGTGCGCCGTTAGCCATCCACTTCTTAGCCTTTTCAGCATCAATGCTTACTACGGATGGTTCCTTAGTGGAATCATAGTAACCGATTTCTTCGATAAATCTGCCATCTCTAGGATATCTTGAGTCAGCAACAACGATACGGTAGAAAGGAGCTTTCTTAGCACCCATTCTTCTTAGTCTGATTTTAACTGCCATGTATATTCACCTCCGAATTTAGTATCATAAATAATATATCAATGCAAGCAAGTTGCAATAATACCAACAAAAATTATAGCCAGTCAACCTTAGTTGAAACTGCAAAAAGTATAAGCATAAGCCCTAACAGCCCATAAACAATCCTTGCACCAGTTCTGCCAAAAGCCTTGACAACCCTTGAAGCCTGAAAGCTTTTAAAAAACCAGTCCCAATTAAAAAATACACACGCAATATGAAATGCACCAATTAAAAGGAACAGCGCAAAAATAATATTTTCATAAACAGCCATTTAAGCACCTTTTTACATCATAGGTGGCATTCCGCCGCCCATCATTCCCGGAGGAAGTCTGAGTTTATTTTTCTTGCCCTTTTGATTTTTACCCATAACACCTAGCTGTTTCATCATCTTCTGCATTTCTTCAAACTGCTTAAGAAGTCTATTAACATCAGCCACAGTATTACCACTGCCAGCAGCGATACGCTTTTTGCGGGATGGGTTTATGATAGATGGCTTTGCTCTTTCGCTTGGCGTCATAGAAGTTATAATAGCCTCTATTCTGTTAAGCTGTCTGTCGTCAACATCGACATCCTTAAGCTTATCTCCAACTCCAGGGAGCATACCCATTATCTGCTTTAACGGCCCCATCTTCTGAATTTGTTTCATCTGCTCAAGCAAATCGGTAAGGTCAAAAGAATTTTCTTTCAAACGCTTAGCAAGTTTTTCGGAATTATCTTCATCAAAAGTGGACTGCGCTCTCTCAATAAGAGTGAGCATATCACCCATACCTAAGATACGGGATGCCATTCGCTCCGGATGGAACTGCTCAAATTCATCAAGCTTTTCACCCATACCAACGAACTTAATTGGCTTACCTGTAACAGCAAGTACAGAAAGTGCTGCACCGCCTCTTGTATCCGAATCAAGCTTCGACATAAGCACACTGTCAATTCCTAAGGCATCGTCAAACGACTTTGCAACATTTACAGCATCCTGACCAGTCATAGCATCAACAACAAGCATAATTTCATGCGGAGAGGTTTCATCCTTGATGGTCTTAAGCTCATTCATAAGAGCCTCATCAATATGCAAACGGCCGGCAGTATCAAGGATTACCAAGTCATTGCCATAATCCTTAGCGTGCTTAATAGCCTCTTTAGCAATGGTAACAGGATTAATCTGTCCCATTTCAAAAACTTTAACATCAGCCTTATTACCGACAACCTGCAGCTGATTAATAGCAGCAGGACGATAAACGTCACAAGCAACAAGCAGTGGCCTTTTGCCCTGCTCCTTAAAATGCTTTGCAAGCTTAGCAGCATGAGTAGTTTTACCTGAACCTTGCAAACCGCACATCATGATAATGCAAGGTGGTTTTGATGGAAAATTTATTCTGGCATTATTGTCACCCATAAGTGCAATAAGCTCGTCATTAACAATTTTAATAACCTGTTGGCCTGGTGTTAGACTTGATAAAACATCCTCACCAATCGCACGTTCTGTAACCTTACCTACGAAATCCTTAACAACCTTATAATTAACATCGGCCTCCAAAAGTGCTAAACGCACCTCACGCATGGCCTCCTTAACATCAGCCTCGTTAAGCTTTCCTCTGCCCTTAAGACGCTTGAATACGCCATTTAACTTTTCCGATAAACCTTCAAATGCCATAGTCACCCATCCTAATCGTAAATTTATATACCGATTGTATTTTAATCAACCAATATACATAAAGTTATTATATCACACTGAAAACGTTTTGTCAATAATTATATGTAACCAAAAGGTATATTAAAACAAGTCCTTATTACTAGCAACAATCTCTGCAATTCTGTCAGTATGCTTCATAACAGCTCTAGCACTTCCGCCGCTTGTGCATTCATTATGAATTTCAGAAGTGCAGGCAGTTATTTCATCAATCATAGCATAAAATTTAACTGATTTCTCAGCTAGATGAAATTTTTCTTCCATCTCGAAAAGAGTTTGCTCGCCACGTTTAATACTGTCACGAACACCCTGTCTTGTAATTTTTTCATGCTCAGCAATTTCTGACAAGGATAAATCTTCATTATAATACAAGTCAATAACATCTCTCTGTTTATCGGTAAGCATTTGTGAATAATAATCCAGTAAGACCGATATTTGCAAATTTTTCTCTGTGTTCATTGACATTGCACATCCTTTTGTACCATTCTTGCTTCATGTAAAGCGAAACAACTTTACATATTATACACCATTTTCCTCAACTTGTCAAGAGTTTTATTACATTTTTCGAGCAAAATATTTTTAACGAAAAATCATTAAAATCTTAGAAAGGATATGTATAAAATGGTTAAAACTAAAATGAGCATGATGTCATTTTTACTAGGCGGATTTATATACTCGCTGTGCGAAATATTATTCCGAGGATATACGCACTGGTCAATGACAATAACGGGTGGATTTTGCTTTCTTATTATGTACTGGCACTTCACAAATAATCCTGATGAGAATATTTTCCGCAAATGTCTGTTTGGTGCAGTCGTTATAACAACGCTTGAATTTATTGCAGGCTGCATAGTAAACCTGTGGCTAGGTTTAGGCGTATGGGATTATTCATCGTTATACCTTAATTTCTTGGGACAAATATGTCTGCCGTTTACATTGATGTGGTATGGTATATCTTTTTTCGGAGTAATGCTATGTCGTTTTTTAAATAGTCAATTGCAGGTTAATGTCGTCGAAAGAAAACCAATACCAATTGGTATGTCGCCAGCAAAGGCATAAAATATAACATAAAAATAATACATTTGAAAATTTAAAATTGTAGGGGGACGGCATCCTCGATTTCCCGTGGCAAACTATGAATTTGCGGGACGTCGAGGACGCCGTCCCCTACATAAATTATATTCAATTTTATTTAATGTCTGTCATTCAAGTAGTACATCGTGAAAACATCGTTTTTCCGATTGTTCAGTATACATTATTTAATTTTAAATTCCTTAACCAAGGCAATAAGCGACAACGCCTGACTGCTTATTTCTTCGCTTGTTGCGGCACTTTCCTCGGAAATAGCAGAATTTTGCATTGCAGAATGAGATACAGACTCGATTTCACGATTAATCTCGGCAATCGCAGCACTCTGTTCAACAGAAACATTTGGCACTTCACTGATAGCCCGCTTACTCTGGTCGATACCTGCAATAACCTTATGTATGGTTTCGGAAGTAACAATCGCTACTTCTTTACCATGAGCAGCCTTTTTCATTGTATTTTCAATTATAGCAGTAGTTTCCTTTACAGCCTCAGCACTCTTTGATGCTAGGTTTCTTACTTCTTCAGCAACAACAGAAAATCCCTTGCCATGAGCTCCTGCTCTTGCAGCCTCAACGGATGCATTAAGTGCAAGTAAGTTAGTCTGCATGGCGATTTCATCGATTGCCTTGATAACATTGCCAATAGACTGAGTTGCATTATAAATTTCATCAACAGACCTAACCATATCATCAAGCGCTTCAGAGCCACTTGCCGCTGTTACAGATACTTCGGAAATAATATCATCAGCTTTTTTTGCAACATCAGTGAAAATATCTGATTTATTGGAAATACCTTTCATCGCCTCACAAAGCTGTGTGATTGATGCAGTCTGTTCAATTGATGTTGCAGACAAGTTCTGCGCACCCAGTGAAATTTGTTCTGTTGCGGATTGAAGTTCCTCCGAGGATGCAATAATATTTCGTATCATGCTCTTAACGCTTACCACCATCTTATCAATGGCAAAGCTCATTGTATCAACATTACTTCTAGGCTTAATCTGCACAGACAAGTCACCGCCTGCAACAGCCTCCATAACTTCAACCTGACTTTTTGTGCTGAGGATAATCTTGCCGAAGGTATCAATCAATGTTCCAATTTCATCATTTGATGTCTTAACGATATTAACATTCAAGTCACCATCAGCAATTCGCAATGCGCCATCAATAACAAGCTCAAGTGGTTTGCCGACATTTTTCTTTACATACATAAGTGTTATAGCACCAGCAACAAAGCTAAGGAGCAATGCAGCGATTATAACCTTTATACCAAATGCAAAAGAGCTTTCTTTTATGTAGGAAACATTAATATCAATACAAACAACGCAGGCAAGTGTTTTATCACTTGTAAATACAGGTGCAAATCCCGATACAAGCACACCATAACCACCCTCATCATAAATATCGGATGTCATAGCTGTTTTTGATTTTATAGTTTCAAACAGTTCATCAGCATGAGCAGTAATTTCTTCCCAAACACCAAACTCAATATCATCGCCTGTTCCCATATCAACAATATACATTATTTCATCGGTATATTCAGGTGCCATAATATAAAGGTATTCAAGAGAGTTTTTGTCAAAAGCAACCTTTGAATTGTCATACATTTCGTCCCAGTATTCAGATTTTTCCCCGCTTTCAACCATAGCCTGAACTTCATCGCCATCAATAAAGGACGATATAGAATTAGCAATAGCCAATGCCCTTTCCGAATAGGAATTTACCGCATCCTGATAATAGATAAAAAGACTTATACCGCCAACTATTAAAGTACATACTGTAACTATTATAAATGTCATAAGAAAAATTTTCGTCGAAAATGAGCTTGATTTTTTCTCCATCATTTTAACCTTCTTTTCATTAAGTATAATATAGTGCGTTAAGCTTTAACTATTAACGCATTTTAAACTAGAGTTAGAATATGGTAACAACTACGTAATATTATACACCTAATTTTTTACAAAATCAATAGTAGATTGAATTTATATGAATAATAGACGAAAAAAATCTGTCATAATATATGATATTTCACATAAATATGGCAGATTATATACAATAACTGTTAATTTAAATTTTATGAAATCTTAAACTCTTTAACCATGGACATAAGTGTGAATGCCTGACTGCTTATTTCCTCACTTGTTGCGGCACTTTCCTCTGATATTGCCGAGTTCTGCATAGCCAAATGTGATACTGCCTCGATTTCTTTTCCAATCTTCATAATAGCATTGCTTTGCTCACTAGAAATATCAGGCACTTCGCTGATTGCTTTTTTGCTTTTTTCAATGCCGTCAATAACTTTATTTAATGTATCAGCGGTAACAGTGGCAATCTCCTTGCCGTGAGCAGCCTTTTTCATAGTGTTTTCAATTATTACAGATGATTCCTTAACCGCCTCAGCACTCTTTGATGCTAGGTTTCTTACTTCTTCAGCAACAACAGAAAAGCCCTTTCCATGAATACCTGCTCTTGCAGCCTCAACAGATGCATTAAGTGCAAGCAGATTAGTCTGCATTGCAATTTCATCAATTGCTTTCATAACATTGCTGATGGATTGTGTTGCATTATAAATTTCATCAACAGAATTAACCATATCTTCAAGAATCTCTGAGCCGCTTGATGCTGTTACAGAAACGTCAGATATAATTTCGTCAGCCTTTTTTGCCACATCGGTGAAAACATCTGATTTATTAGATACGCCTTTCATTTCCTCGCAAAGCTGTGCAATTGATGAGGTTTGTTCAATCGATGTCATTGATAAATTCTGCGCACCAAGTGAAATTTGCTCTGTTGCAGACTTCAGTTCCTCTGATGATGCAATAATATTTCGTATCATACTCTTAACATTAGCAACCATCTTGTCAATGGCAAAGCTCATTGTATCAACATTGCTGCGAGGTTTTATCTTAACAGACAAATCTCCCTCTGCAATTACCGACATAATCTCAACCTGATTTCTTGTGCTTGTAATAATCTGTCCGAAGGTATCAATCAATGTACCAATTTCATCATTTGAAGTCTTGACAATATTTACATTCAAATCACCATCTGCAATACGCAGTGCACCGTCAATAACCATTTCAAGCGGCTTGCTGACGTTCTTTTTAACATACATCAATGTAATTCCGCCTGCTGCAAAGCTTAAAAGAAGTGCAGCGATAATAACCTTAATCCCGAAAGCAAATGAACTGTCCTTAATATATGTTACATTTATATCAATACATACAACGCAGGCTAGCTTGTTATCACTTGTAAAAACAGGAGAAAAACCTGATACAAGAGTTCCGTATCCATCAGAATCATAGATTTCTGAGGTTGTCGCAGTCTTTGTTTTTATTGTTTCAAACAGTTCATCTGCATGGTATGAAATATCCTCCCATTCACCGAAGTCAATACTGTCCGCACCATTAACATCAGCAATATACATAATTTCATTAGAATACTCAGGCGCCATTATATATAGATACTGCAAGTTATTTTTTTTATGTGCCGCAGTCGCATCACTGTACATATCTGCCCAATAATCAGATTTTTCACCGCTGTTAATCATATTGACAACTTCATCACCGTCAATAAAGGATGATATTGAGTCAGCTATTGACAATGCCTTTTCTGAATAGGATTTAACTGCATCCTTATAATAAATATAAAGGCTTATTGCCCCGACTATAATTGTGCTGACTGTGACGATAATAAAGGTCATTAGAAAGATTTTAGTTGAAAATGATGATTTTTTAGGCATAGAAATACCCCTTTTCAAAATATAGTGGGTTTGTCGAGCGAATAATAAATTTAATATCTTAGATATAAATATACAAATTATATCACATTAACAGTACAAAAGCAATAGCTAAAAATTTATATTTCGACATAGGTAGGGGTTAATAAATTTAATGCTGATATTAAACCGAAATGAATTCAATTACATATTCCCTGTTAAATTCATTATAATAGCAGTCATTGCAATCGGACATGTTTCACATCGCAGGATACGTTCTCCAAGCCATATCGGAACAGCACCGTTAAGGATAGCCTTGTCCACCTCTGCACGTTCAAAACCACCCTCCGAGCCTATCATCACAGCAATGCTTTTAGCATCACATATGCCTGTTTGGGCAAGCTTTTTTCCGCCATTTTCATAGCAGATAAGCGACATGTCCGAACTACCCATATCTTTTACAGCCTCGTCAAATGTCACAAGCGGTGCTATCTCTGGAATGATACCCCTGCCTGCTTGTTTCGCTGCTTCCTCTGCAATTTTATGATATCGCTCTAGTTTTTTAGCAAATGATTTTTCGTCGGGACGTGATACACATCTTTTCGATATAAACGGCACTATTCTTGATACCCCAAGCTCGACTGTTTTTTGTATAATAAGTTCAAACTTGTCACCCTTTGGAAAAGCCTGATATAATGTCAGCTTAACATTTGGCTCTGTACATGATGGTATACTTTTATTAATAGTGCACACCACTTCAG
Organism: Oscillospiraceae bacterium; assembly: GCA_031550725.1. Taxonomy (GTDB): domain Bacteria; phylum Bacillota; class Clostridia; order Oscillospirales; family Ruminococcaceae; genus UBA946. The sequence goes on along the minus strand of JAVBOH010000008.1, from coordinate 275,599 downwards.
TTTCAGTCATCTCGGTTATACTGCACAAATAATCCATTCCACTATGACAGAATGTGATTTCATCGCCTGTTTTCATACGCAGTGAACGTCCAATATGACGTGCATCATCACCTGTTACTGTTATTATTTCCGATGGCACATGGTCTATAAAAAATCTTGGCATTTTGTATCTCCATTTTCATTATACATTTAATATTTTATTTGAGTTATAAAACTTTTTGAGTTCAGCTTTACGCTCAGCGGAAAGTTCGGATTTTTTTATCCCAAGTATTGCACCCTCAAAGCTATACAGTCTATGTATACAGGCTGACTTGTCAAACTCTTGAATTTTAAGCCATGCATTTTCTGCGCCGATTTTTTTCAGTTCATCATAAGTTGTAATTCCAGCTTGAATAAGCTGTTCTTCAACAACTTTTCCGATGTTTATTAAATTAGAAAGCTCACCCATATTATTAAAACCTCACTTTGCATAACAATTTATGTATCAATGCGCTCCATTGCAGTAACATTTTTATTTCTGTAAGTCAAATCATCTCTATTAAAAAAGCCTTTGCTCTCCCAGAACAAATTACCTATATCATTTTTTGCAAATACAACGAGTGCAGTTTTACTTATGCCCTCATTTTTTAGTGCAGTCATAGCATTTTCAAGCAGCTTACTTCCTATACCCTGACTGCGTTCATTTTCTTTAACCGCAAGATGATAAATATATCCCCTGCGACCGTCATGACCGCACAAAATTACACCAATTATATCATCCTCTTTTTCACATACAAAGCAAGTTTCAGGGTTTCGAAGCAGGAATTTTCCGATACCCTCTTTTGTGTCATCAACGCTGTTAAGCCCCATACCTTTGGTATTTATCCAAAGGTCATATACCTTTTCATAGTCATCTATTGTCATTTTACGAATATTCATGCTCTTATCCTTTCCACAGCCTGTTCATATGATGTTACTCTATGAACTATAAAATACTTTTTAAATTCAGCAGTCCACATATCCATCTCATCTTCAATGTCATTAACAGTTTCCATTATAAATACAACATTTTTACATGACGTTTCAGCCATTGCAGGCAAAAGAACAGAAAATCCCCATTCCACATCCGCTTTTTCATCCTCAAAGCCATTTCTTGCATCAATAACCAAACTGCACCCGTTATGAATACGCATGACATCAAGTGCCGCTAGGGTTACATTTCTGTAATCATCATAGCTGCATTTTTGCTTCCATGTCAGAAGTGTAATATTGTCGTCTTTTATATATTGTACTTTGCCATATTTGCTTTCGTATATATCTATACTAATCATGATGAAACCTCTTTTAATAACTTTCCTTTAATTTATATGCACCAATTGTATATAGTATCTGAGCAACTGAAAACAAAGCATATAATAATGACTCACCACTCAAACTATTTATAGTAGCCAGTATATAAATAGCTATTGGCATTAAAGAAATTATACCCATTATAAAACATATATGTGCTTTCTCCTGTGTGCTATGTAGTTTAATTCCAAATATGCTCATGACAAGCAAATATAATGCAAATATAACAAATGGAACAAACCAGAATGAATATATCACAGAATCTAATGCCGCTAGTTCTGCTGCTTTTTCTGATACGTTATCTGAGTGATCTTCTATTACCCCTAATTGCATATGTATATAACAAACAAAGCCTGTGCAATTAAAAGTATACTTGATATTATTAATAGTTTCGAACCTTTGATGTTATTCTCCTAACATCAATTGTTCTTTAGTCTGTATGCTCCAATTGTATATAGTATTGGAACAACAAGGTATATTGGAATTATTACTATAAACATTATAACCGAATATAAAAAACTTCCTCCATATGAATTTAAAATACTCATCGCAATTACTAATACCAATAATACAGCAATAACAATTAGCGGTATTAATCCAAGCTTAAAACAGATATGTGCTTTTTCAGGTTTTTTATGTAATCTAATTCCGAATATCCCCATGATAAACATATATATCGGAATGATAAGCACAAACGCTGAATAACCAATGGCATATGATATACCGCTCGTTGTATAGTTTTGTATCGACATCCATGATGGAATAAAAATTGCTAACACTGTAATTAAAATTAATCCCCCAAACACAAGTAATAATATACTTGTTACAAATAACATAATTGAACCTTTCATGAAAAATACTCCTTATAATAAATTTTATTAATACCCTAATGCACCGCTTACCGACTCATCATTTTCAATCCATTCTGACACATCTATAACCTTATATTCATCCTTTGAAAGACGAACAACAACATCCTTTATTCCTGCATTTATTATCATTCGCTTGCACATTGAACAGCTGTTGGCGTTTTCAATATAATCACCAGATACCATTTCAATTCCTGTCAGATATAATGTGCTGTCAAGCATTTCATTTCTTGAGGCACTGATTATAGCATTCGCCTCGGCATGAACACTTCTGCAAAGCTCATAGCGTTCACCTCTCGGTATTTTCATCTCTTCACGAATGCATACTCCCATATCAGAACAATTTTTTCGCCCCCTCGGAGCACCGACATATCCTGTTGATATAACATCATCATTCTTTACTATAACAGCACCATAATGGCGTCGCAAGCAGGTGCATCGCTGTGATACAACCTCTGCTAAATCAAGATAGTAATTTGTTTTATCTCGTCTGTTCATTTTAACATCTCCTATATGTTTTTTTGTAGGGTGCGACGCCTCGGCACACCGTTTCTCGTACATTTATAGCAATTTTACGTCACGCCGAGGGCGTTGTGTCCTAATAGCGTTGTCAAGTTTTAGATGGCAAGAGATACTACCCATACAAAATTCATTCCTTGACATATTTAAATCACTATATTATAATAATTTTACAGCATAAAAATATTTATGTCAATAAGGATGTGTTATATTGTCGAAATCTAAAAAATCATCATCAAACAAGGAACGTCTTGATAAATTTATCGCAAACCAAATGGGTGTTTCCCGTGAGGATGCAAAGGAGTTTATAAAAAGGCGTGTAGTTACTGTAAACGGTGAAACTGCTAAGCTTTTTGATATGAAGATTGATACAGAAAATGATAAAGTTATTGTGGATGGCAATGAAGTTTGCTATCGTGAGCACATTTATATAATGTTAAACAAGCCGCAGGGTGTTGTTTGTGCCACTAAGGACAGGGATTTCAAAACTGTTATCGACTTAGTTCCAGAGGGTTTGAAACGAAAGGATTTATTTCCAGCAGGGCGTCTTGATGTTGATACAGAGGGGTTTGTGCTTATTACTGATGACGGCAAGCTTGCTCATGATATGCTTTCTCCGAAGAAACACGTCCCAAAGGTGTACTTTGCACGACTTGAACACGAAGCAGATGAATCATATATAGAAAAATTTGAAAACGGCATGAAAATTGACGGCGGCGATGTTTGCCTGCCTGCTAAAATTGAAATTCTTGATAAAAGGGATGAGGTTTTAATCACTCTTAATGAGGGTATGTTTCATCAGGTTAAACGCATGATTCATTATTGCGAAAATGAAGTTGTATATTTGAAACGCATAAAAATCGGCGGTATCGATTTGGACGAAAATTTAGGCTTAGGAGAGTGCAGAGAAATATTGCACAAAGAAATCGTTAAAATTTAGACAAAATTTAGCGTTGAAAACGCATTTTTTCGGCGGATATTTAATTTTTCGTCAAACTTAATAAATAAGTTTTTATAAGTTTAGTTAATAAAGTACTTGAAATTATATTGATAAATTTGGTATTATATTAGTATAGCCAAATTGGGTAGGCAAGACTCATTATTTGGCATGACTAATTAATTTGGGAGGTCCGTACTAATGGCAAGTTTATCACTTAGATCCATTTATAAGAAATACCCAGGCGGTGTTGTAGCCGTTTCAGATGTAAATCTTGAAATCAAGGACAAGGAGTTCGTTATCCTTGTTGGTCCTTCAGGATGTGGTAAGTCCACAACTCTTCGTATGATTGCTGGTCTTGAAGAAATTTCCGAGGGTGAGCTTTATATCGGTGACCGTTTGGTTAACGACGTTGCACCTAAGGACAGAGATATCGCAATGGTATTCCAGAACTACGCTCTTTATCCTCATATGACTGTTTTTGAGAACATGGCATTTGGTCTAAAGCTTCGTAAAGTTCCTAAGGATGAAATCAGCCGTAAGGTTGAAGAGGCTGCTAGAATTCTTGATATCACTCACCTTCTTGACAGAAAGCCTAAGGCTTTGTCAGGTGGTCAGAGACAGCGTGTTGCTTTGGGTCGTGCTATCGTTCGTGAGCCACAAGTATTCCTACTTGACGAGCCACTTTCAAACCTCGATGCTAAGCTCCGTGCTCAGATGAGAACTGAGATTTCTAAGCTTCACCAGAAGCTAGGTACTACATTTATCTACGTAACACATGACCAGACAGAAGCTATGACAATGGGTGATAGAATCGTTGTTATGAAGGACGGTTTTGTTCAGCAGGTTGATTCTCCACAGAATCTATATGCTTCACCTGTTAACCAGTTCGTTGCTGGATTCATGGGTTCACCTCAGATGAACTTTATTGATTCTACTCTTAGAAAAATCGAAGGCAAGTACACTGTTGAATTCGGCTCTGAAGACACTAAGACTTCAAGAGGCAAGAAGTACTACATTGAACTTCCTGAGGCTAAGATTGATGAAGTTGCACTTACTGAGCTTGTTGACAAGGAAATCATTCTTGGTATCCGTCCTGAAAATATTCATGACGAAGAAATGTTCATTTCTGCTGCTAAGACTGGTATCATTGAATGTGATGTTGAAATCACTGAAATGATGGGTGCTGAAACTTACCTATACATCACTTGTGAAGGTATTCCTCTTACTGCAAGAGTTGATCCTAGATCAACTGCTCGCCCACAGGATACTATCAAGGTTGCTCTCGATCCTAACAAGATTCACATCTTCGACAAGGAAACAGAGAAAACTATTATCAACTAAGTTTACGTTTTACCGCCGTCATTTTTGACGGCGGTTTTCTTTTACAAAGCAAACACATCACTATTTGATTAAACATACTGGCGAATACGATACTTTAGTTGCAAATTACATGAGTAATATAGACATAATTTAATATACATATCAATGCATTAACCAACCGTCAGCCTAATCACTGGCGGTTATTTTTTTATCATGAGTTTAGTAAAATGAAATATTTTAATGCAAATGTTAAGATTTTGTCCTCACAGTTTACTAATATTTTGTTCAACATCACTAAACAAGTGGTGTTGTTTTATTTTAAAACGTAAAAAATGAGTAATACCCATTGCAATGAGTAGTGAAATGATATATAATATTAAGTATTAGAAATCGTATTCTTGTGCATTTTTTACAACGCATGAGTGTTATTAAGTATAAAATCAATATATTGGTAATAGCATGATATTCTATTTGCATATTATTTCTATGTATTTTATTTATATCAGATTGGAGAGTTTTTCCTATGAAACATTACGGAGTAGAAAACATCAAAAACATTGCATTAGCAGGACACGCAGGTTCAGGTAAAACCTCACTGGCAGAAGCTCTTTTGTTTAAAGCAGGCGCAACAGACAGACTTGGAAAAATTGCTGACGGCAATACTGTTTGTGACTATGATGCTGATGAAATCAAGAGAAAAGCATCATTAAATACTTCACTTGCATCTTTTGAATATAATGATATAAAGGTTAATTTGCTTGATACGCCGGGGTTGTTTGATTTCGCTGGCGGAATGTACGAGGGTATTTCTGCTGCTGGTACTGTTATGATTACTGTATCCGCAAAATCAAGCGTTAAGGTTGGTACTGAAAAGGCTTACGAAATCGCTGAGGAGCTTGGACGTCCTAAGATGTTCGTTGTTACTAAAGTTGATGATGCTGACGCTAATTTCTATAACACACTTACTGACCTTAAAACAAAGTTCGGACCTACTGTTTGTCCTGTTGTTGTTCCTGTTATTAAGGATAGAAAAGTTGTATCTTTCGTTAACTTAATTGAAATGAAAGCATATATTTATGATGATAAAGGCAACGCAGTGGAAACTGATATGCCGACTGCTGAAATTTCCGAAAAGATGGATTATCGTCTTGACGGTCTTGTTGCAGCATTCTCCGAGGCCGTTGCTGAAACTGACGACGCCTTGATGGAAAAATTCTTTGAGGGTGAGCCTTTCACACAGAAGGAACTTGTTGACGGTATTCATAATGGTATGAATCAGGGTATTATTACTCCTGTTGTTTGCTGTTCTGCTACTACAACAGCAGGCGTTGATATGCTCTTAAAGGAAATCGAGCTTCTTCTTCCTGCTCCATCCGACAACAAGCCTGTTGTTGCTTCTAAGGGTGATGATTTAGTTGAGGCTGCATACACTGAAAGTGACCCAACTGCTGCATTTGTTTTCAAAACAATTGCTGATCCATTCGTTGGAAAGATGTCATTTATTAAGGTTGTAAGCGGCAGCATTAAGTCTAATGGTGACTATATTAATGCATCTACTGATGCTCCTGAAAAGATAGGTAAGCTTTATACTCTTTGTGGTAAAAAGCAGACTGAGGTTGCAGAATGCTTTGCAGGCGATATCGTTGTTGCTGTTAAGATTAATGCTAACACCTCCGATACAATCTGTGCCCCATCCAGAGTTATTAAAATTCAAGGTATGGAATTCCCAGAGCCTTGCTATTCTATGGCTGTTCATGCTAAGGCACAGGGCGATGAAGCTAAAATTGGTACTGGTATTCAGCGTTTGCTTGAAGAAGATAAAACCCTTTCCTATGAACTCAATACTATTACTAAGGAACAGATTTTGAAGGGTCTTGGTGAACAGCACCTTGAATCCGCTGTACTTAAGCTAAAGAGTAAATTTGGTGCTGATGTCAGTTTGACTGAGCCAAAGATTGCTTACCGTGAAACTATTCGTAAAAAGGTTACTGCTGAGGGTAAACATAAGAAACAGACTGGCGGTCATGGTCAGTATGGTCATGTTAAAATTGAATTTGAGCCATGTGTTTCTGATGAGCTTGTTTTCGAAGAAAAGGTATTCGGCGGCTCTGTTCCTCGTAACTATTTCCCTGCTGTTGAAAAGGGCTTACAGGAATGCACTCGCAAGGGTGTTCTCGCAGGATGCCCTGTGACAGGACTTAAAGCTATCCTTATTGATGGTTCTTACCACCCTGTTGACAGCTCCGAAATGGCATTTAAACTCGCTGCATCTATTGCTTATAAGGAGGGCTTGAAACAGGCTGACCCTGCAATTCTTGAGCCAATCGGCAAACTGCTTGTTTATGTTCCTGATGAAAATACAGGTGATATTATGGGTGACCTTAACAAACGCCGTGGACGTGTGCTTGGCATGAATCCTGCTAAGAATGGTCTTACTGTTATTGAATCAGAAGTCCCTATGCGTGAAATGCAGAGCTTTACTATGCAGCTTCGTCAGATTACAAGAGGTAAGGGTTATTTCACTCTAACTCCGCTCAGATATGAACAACTCCCTGCTAACCTTGTTTCTGAAGTTATTTTAAGCATTGATAATTCTAACGAGTAAAATTAATATTGCAATTACTTGCAGGGGATGGTGACAATAACGCCATCCCCTGCAAGTATTAAATTGTACAAAACGATGTATAAATGTTTGTCATGACAACATTGGTAAAATGTGTTGACAAAACGAGGAATATATACTAAAATATAATGTAAGATATAAATTCAGATGGGGGACATTTATTATGAAGATAAAAAGAATGCTGTCTGCTGTTATTGCAGCTGCAGCAATGTTTAGTGCTATTTCTTTAAGCGTATTTGCTATCGGCGATAACGCTACATATTGTTTTGATACTGCTGATAAGCTTTCTGACTGGCAGTTAACCGATAATGCTGACAAGGCAGGACTTAAAATTTCTATTGATGCTAAAAATGCTGAAAATGGCGCAGGTGCTTTAGCGATATACGAGTCTTTCAAGGGTGATGCTCCAAATTCATCAACTGGTATTTACATTGATGCAAAAACATTAGGGCTAGAAAACTTTTCAGGATGCACAATGCAGGTATCCTATAAATTCGATTCCGATTTTGACGGCTCTGCTGAAAACCTTTCGATTTTCTCAGATGGTATAGTATGGATTCAGACAGCTATAAGCCGTGACAATGCCACAATTTATAAGACAGCATCAATTACTGTTCCTGAAAATGCTGCTAACTCAAGATTTGGTATCACTGTTCCAACACTTATTCCTGCAACAGGTACTATCGTTTATATTGATAATGTTATCATTTTCGACAAGGAAGGAACGCCTATTGAAAATGTCGGCGACTATAAAATGTCTGATGAAAACACTGCTGATAAATACAAGACAACAGGTACGCTTACAACTGTTATCTATGTCGTTCTTCTCGTTGTTATAGTTCTTTTGGTTGCTGGCGGTATTTTCTATGTTGTTAGAACATTGATGAAACGTTTCAGATAAAATATTTGCTCCCTTTCGGGAGCTTTATTTTTTGAGTATAACAACTATATTTTGTAACCACATTGATAACAAATTGTAGTTGATTTTGTTGTCATTATGTAGTATTATATTATGTAGTGAAAATAAGATTTTTAGTATATATTAGGGGTAAAAAATTTCATGCGTGTGTATGAAGTTGGTTTGTGTATTTCTTTTGGAATGCTCAAAATTCCCGAAAGGATGGGTATAATATAAATGTCAAAGGTAATGAATGTATTAAAAAATAAGTGGTTTATATTGGGTATCAGCTTGCTGAATGTGCTATATCCCATATGCTTGTGCTATTTCGCATATGCTGTTTTTTTCTATGATATTGAGTATGTAGATAAAACTAAGTTTGCTATATTGTATTCGATTTTCTCCCTTGTTATTGGCCTGCTGATGTTTTATACCCGCAAGTCACCGCTTACACCTATTTTTGCAATGATAAACCTAGTGATATTTTTTCCAACCATGCTGATTGACTGGGGTAACTGGCCGCTGCTTATTCCTGCAGCAATAGTAATTCTGTTTGGCTTTTTCTCATGTAAAATGAATGATACATTTAAGACTGTGCTTGGTACAATCTTTTTGCTCGTTTATATAGTCGGCAGTATCGCATTTTTCCTTGTTATGAATGTTTTCCGCATTCAGACAACCGATACACTGATTGATTATGGTGTTTCACCGTCAGGAGATTTCCGTTATTATGTTATGGATGTTCAGAATAATGCATCCGGCAAAACCGCTGTTTATGTTCAGCCTAACACCCTTGACCTTGAAAACAGTTTCATAAAACTTGACTGTACTATTAAGCGTCTTGTTAAACAAGCTATGCAGCCTACAACTGCTGACTGCGAATGGAATGGTACTGTTCTTATGATTAACGGTGAGGAATATTTTAATGAAAGTGAGTTTGTTACTACTGAGGATGATGTTCGTTTGTATGACTTCTCAAACGGAAACTGGACTTATACTTACTTCTCCATTAACTATCCGCTGCTTGACATCATCAACTCAATGACAGAAGTTATTACTGATAAAATCGGCGGTGACAAAGATGAATCTGTTGACACAGGTGTTACTGATGTGGTAACTGAAGCGGATGTTTCGGTTTCAGAATAATATAAAAATTCAATACAATTGATGTAGGGGACGGCGTCCCCTACAATATTTTATATATCCAGCAATTTTTTAACAGCATCCTGCATATCTTTCTTTTCACGATATGCATTTAGCAGATTTAATTCATCCTCTGGTAATGCTTTTTCGGCAGTATTAATGCGACCTACCAAATAGTCTATTGAAACATCTAGGTAATCTGCTATTTTTTCTAGTATTTCAGTTGATGGAGTTTTGTTTTTCTTATTCATGTCATGTATTAAGCTTGATCTAATATTACAATCTTCTAATACTGTTTTAATAGAAACCCCTTTTTCTTTACAAAGGTTTTTTATTAAATTAGCTGTATAACTATTATTCATAAATTTAACTCCTATTTTTGTACAACTATACAAATAAGTCATTTGACTATTTTTTATATTGACAACAGACTATTGACGTGATATAATATATTTAACGAAAGATAAATTTTGTAGAGGCGACTATAAACAAATGAAACAACCACATCTGAAAGGAACATACCATATGAGCTATATAACAGAAATTTTCGAAAGAGCGAATATTCAGCAAATACGCTCCTTTTTGCAATCAGGCGCAGAGGATGATTACATAAAAGATAAAACATATAAGCAAAGAATTACAGAGTCATGCAAGCCATTGAATGACTTTCTGGAAAATTTAAAATCATCCGAACTTGATGATATGGTCGGTAATGCTCTTTATGCTTATGAAAATGTTTATCTTGAAATCGGTATGCAATGCGGTTTTATGCTCGCTATGGAGATTTATAATAAAAATGAATAGTAACATAGCCATTCCTTTAGCTTAATTGGATGGCTATTTCTTATTAAATATCATCTGATATTTCTTCATTATTATTATTCAATTCCCTTGACGCAGCTGTAAGCTTTGCGCCGTCATAAATATCATATACCTTATAAACTTCCTTTCCATCATCGGAAACAGGCATAGTGTCAGTTCCTTTGTCAATTTTGACACGTCCAAACATACGGTCAATAACCTTTGCAAGCTTTGGTGTGATAACTGCAAGCAGCCATATTAACAGCAATAAACCTATCATCGCAAAAGCGAATTTTAACATCAGACTTAATGACTCATAATTTATTTCAAGTAAAACAATTTTATTAAAAGGCATTATAATACTCCTTAATTCTAATCATGTACCGGTATTTTTTATTTCTTCAAGTATTTCATACACTGTTTCGGACAAACGTGATGTCGGACGTTCAAGTCTTTCCTGTAACTCCTTGCTTATCACAATAACATGACCGTTTTCGACTGCATCAAGGTCATCAAATTTTTCACAGAATTTTTTATAGCTGACAGGTGCGGCTATGAAAATATATTCAGGATTGATTTCCTTTAGTTCATCGCTTGAAAGTGATATAGCATCATCCGGTGCGGTATTTTTACCGAAATGCGACATGAAATCGCCGATAAAAGTGTCATTATTTGCAACAGATAAATAAGAATCGAGAATATAAATATAGCTTCCGATTGAATTTTCTGCCTCGGAAAGTGCTTTTTTCAATGGCTCAACAGCATCCTCTGCTGCTGCATCTGCATTCAGTCTGCCGCCAAAAATAGAGGCTATGCTTGCATAATTATTGTATAGTTCATCAACGGAAGCAGGGGACTGCATAATAAGTACCCTTGTACCTGCATCCTCAATTGTGACAATATCCTTTTTGGCAATGGGACTTTGAGATATCAGAAGTACTGGTGCTGCTGCGGAAATTGCGCTTATATCAGGGTTTGCTGCTGAACCCATTGTGTTTCTGTCTGAAATACTTTCAGGATATGTACAATACATGCTCCTGCCTATGATAAAATCACTATACCCCAGCTCACATATTATCTCTGTCAGTGCTGGTGAAACGGACACGACAGTTTCTGGTGCGCTTTTAAAAATTAACGCTCCTGCTTCAACAGGGTATGGCAGTTCTGTAACCTCTGTTTCGCTAACTGTTTCAACCTCAAGGTTTTCGTCAATTTCTTTACAAGCTGTAAAAGCAAGGCTCATTAGTAATGTCACTATTGCTATATATTTTAATGGAGTAAGCTTTTTCAAATATAAGACTCCTTACTAATAATTTTCGTATAGTATTACTCTAAAATTATATCACATCCGACAAAATAACACAATAGCTTATGAAATTTTCACATAATAAACAAAGAGGGAGTGTCTTTTTGACTCTCCCTCTTAAACGATAGATATTGGGGCAGGCATGCAAACTCCTGCATATCTCGGTTTTTCCCTGATTTGTACCAACGGCGTATGGATCACACGAAATCTTCCACCTCAAAATATCTATATCTTTATTCTATCTATATTATAATATATTTATTCGGATTTGTAAAGTTTATAAAGTCTTTGCAAGCTCCTTGATATATTCTCTTAAGCCCTCACCAATTTCAGCATGATTAAGTCCAACCTCAATCCCTGCTTTCATAATACCTAGCTTATTACCCATATCATAACGTGTTCCTGTGAAATCAACACCTATCATGCCGTCTTTATTGGATAAGGTTTTCATAGCATCAGTTAGCTGTAATTCGTTATTTGCACCGTTTGGTGTGCTTTCTAGTATATCCAAAATCTGTGGCGGAAGTATGCATCTTCCAAGTATTGAAAAGTTAGAAAACACCTGCTCAGGACGTGGCTTTTCTATCATGTCATCAATATTATAATAACCATCATCTAGACGTTCAAGTTTCATGGACGAGTATTTATATACATCCTCATTCGAAACTTCTTTAATACCGACTATACCTTTATTATATTTTTCATAAGCCCTGCAAAGCTGTCCGATTGCAGGGTCTTCACCGATTATAACATCATCACCATACAAAACTGCAAACGGCTCATTCCCTACAAAATTCTTTGCACAAAGTATAGCATGTCCAAGACCTAGCTGCTCCTGCTGGCGAACATACATAATATCAGCCATATTTGCAATGTTTATAACATCACTGAGCATTGCGGTTTTATTGCTTTTTGCAAGCTGCTGTTCAAGCTGCGGTGCTCTGTCAAAATGGTCCTCAACTATAAATTTGCCCCTAGATAATATTATAAGTATTTCTGTTATTCCTGCTTTGACACATTCTTCTACAATAAACTGTATTGCAGGCTTATCAACAATGGGAAGCATTTCCTTTGGCATGGACTTTGTTGCAGGCAATACCCTTGTGCCTAAGCCCGCTGCTGTTATTACTGCTTTTTTAATCTGCATATCAATTACCCCTTTGAAAATTTATTTGAAGAACATAGATAATGCATTATAGCACCAAATTGATAAGTAAGGTAATGCATCTAAGCATATGAAAAGTGCAAGCCAAAGTCCTGATGTACCGCCTTTTTTTACTATAACAGCAGATACATTCTGTGGCGGCATATCACTTAGCTCACCCTTTTGCTTTATGCTCTTGATTTTTTTCAGCGCTTTTTTATAATATAGCGAGTTGGCATGACTGCCGCAGAAAAACATCAGTGAGTAGGACAGAACATATACAAGCATTTCAAGCATTTGGAATGATGAGCCTGTTACATTAAACTGTGATGCAAATTTTGCCAGCACGCTTGTGCCGCCTGCTATTGCAAATGCCTCAATAAAAAATGGTATGAAAACTATATATCTTACTAACACTGCAAGCAATGCTGCAAGCGGCATTTTTCTGTTTGCAAAAAACAGCTCTGGAAACAGCATTGCTGTTAAGTTCCATGAAAAATTTCTGCTTGTTTCCTTGAAACGCTTGAAGAGCGGCAGATAATAATGTGTATTGGTATCAACATAGTCCCCAAGCTCTGATAGCTTAACTCCGTCATAATCCTCCTCAGGATTATATCCGCATAGTCTGTCTGTATAGTTAATAAGATATGGCGAGATATTTACTCCGTTGTTCTGAGTCTGATTATATCCTCGTGGGGTATAGTTATCTGTTTTTACAGCAGACTCCTCGATTTTCTTTCGCACATTTTCATTGTGAAATTCCAAGGCAGCTAATGGATTGCCGCAGCTCTCACAAAAAAGTGTCATAGGTGGATTTGTATGACTGCATTCCTTGCATTTTATATCCTGATACAGCATTGCATCATCTCCGACATCATACATTGGCTGCCATGGTCTGCCGCTTTCATGCAAAAGTGTATTTACGCAAGCTTTATTTTTTAAATAGCATTCTCTGTGATATGGTGTGCCGCAGTCTGGACATACTACTATATCATCATTATTACCGAATTTTTCATTACACACCATGCAGCGTGTGCCTGTAAAGATTGACATAGACTTCTCCAATCAAATTTAATCTTGACATTTCATTTGTAGAATATTATACCACAAACAGCACAAAATAACAAGGATATGTAAATACTTTCATTAGTTTATCACAAATTGAAAGTATAATTCTTGTAATCATAGATGGAGAGTGATATAATATGGGTATAGAATTAACTGCTAAAAGGACTGATAATATGAACTTAAATAAAAAATCAAAGATACTTAAAACATTCATTCAGATTTCACCGCTTATTATGATTGGAATTTGCATTGCGATTTATTTTATATATTTCAAGGGTATTTCCGTTGAGAAAATACTTGCATTTACACCAGAAAATCTTTTTATTGCGGCACTTGTCATCTGGGGACTTTTTGCTTTAAAATCAATGTCCTTTATTTTTCCGATGATGATACTTCAAATTGCATCTGGTGCGATTTTTCCGAATGTTTTCGTCGCTATAATCGTAAATATTATCGGTATACTCATTCAGATTACCCTGCCTTATCTTATTGGCAGATATGCTGAACGTGAGCTTGTTGAGGGACTTATTAATAAAAACAAAAACTCGAAAAAGCTTAATGAAATAAAGTCAAAAAATGAATGGTTTATCGCTTATTTTCTGCGTGTTATCAATATGCTGCCCTGTGACCTTGTCAGTATGTTTTTAGGGTCTGTCGGATTTAGCCCGCTTAAATATTATGTCGGCTCTATGCTTGGTATTCTCCCTGGAATGATTGCAACTACTGTTGTTGGTGCAAAAATTTCTGACCCAACTTCGCCGATGTTCTTTATTGCACTTGCTGTTGATATGTTCTTTGCTGTCAGTTCAGCTGTGTCTTATAAGATTTATAAACAGAAACATATCGAGAAATGAATTTTATTGTGTGGGCGAGCGGTACTAACGCCCGAATTTGTACAATACGTTCAATTATATATTCATAATTTGTCGTTTTTGTATATATCTACGAAAACGTTTGATATTTACAAAAACTGTTTGACTTGATATAGTTTGTCGTGATATAATAGATAACATTGTTTTCACAATACCGAACTGTCATTTTATGCGTTCGGAGTAGTTGGTGCATAATGCTTACGTATCACTTTTCGATACCAAATTCTTTATGGTATATTTGCATATACCATAAAGAATTATATATTCGCATAGTTTCAGTTGATTTTTCAGTTGATTATAATGTATAAGCATATAGCACCAGTCGTTATTATTTTATTTTGAAAGGAACCTATATGCTTTTTAATGAACTCGGTCTATCCCCAGAAATCCTAAAAGCCGTTGAAGAAATCGGTTACGAATCCGCAACAGAAATTCAGGCAAAAACTATCCCTTTGCTTCTTGAGGGTAAAGATGTTATTGGTCGTTCACACACTGGTACAGGCAAGACTGCCGCTTTCGCTATCCCTGCTATTGAACGCATTGACAAGGAATTACAGAATAAAGTTCAGGTGCTTATTCTTTGTCCTACTCGTGAGCTTGCTATGCAGGCTTGCCAGGAAATTGTTAAGTTTTCACGCTACATGCCTTGGGTTAAGCCTTGTGCTGTTTATGGCGGTGCTGATATCGAAAAACAGATTTTCTCACTAAGAAAAGGTGTCAACATTGTTGTTGGTACTCCTGGTCGTGTTATGGACCATCTTGAAAGACGTACACTTCGTCTTGAAAATTTAACTACTATCATCCTTGATGAAGCTGATGAAATGCTTAATATGGGATTCCGTGAGGATATTGAAACTATCCTTACTAAAGTTCCAGAGGAAAGACAGACTGTTCTTTTCTCCGCTACTATGCCTCCTCCAATCATGGCTATCACAAAGAACTTCCAGAGCGACCCTATACTTGTTGGTGTTGAACAGAAATCACGTACAGTTGAAAGCGTTAAGCAGTACTACTATGAAGTTCCTATGGGCAGAAAGCTTGATGCTTTGCAGATGCTTATGCTAGCGTTCGAGCCACGTCTATCTATGGTATTTTGCAACACTAAGCGTATGGTTGATGAGCTTACTGAGTCCCTTGTTTCAAAGGGCTATAAGGCAGCAGGACTTCATGGCGATATGAAGCAGGCTAGCCGTACTCAAGTTCTTAATGCATTTAAGTCAGGCAGACTTACTATTCTTATTGCAACTGACGTTGCTGCAAGAGGTATTGATGTTGATGATGTTGATGCTGTTTTCAATTATGATATCCCGCAGGATAATGAATATTATATCCACCGTATCGGACGTACTGGACGTGCTGGTAAATCCGGTGCTGCATATACTATCGTAAGCGGCAGAAAACAGGTTATGGAGCTTATGAATATCGCTCGTTTTACTAAGGCTGATATTGAACATAAGGCTTTGCCTACTCGTGATGATGTTATTGCTGCTAAAAAATCAAATGTTATTGAAAAAATCAGCACTACTATCGAATCCGCTAAATATGAAAGCTATTCCACTGACCTTGATGCACTCATTGCTAAGGGATTTACTGCTGAACAGGTTGCTTGTGCTTTGCTCGGTATGCGTATTTCAAAAGAAATTCGCTCTGTGCCTGAATTTATCAAGGCTACTCCTGCATTTAACACTAACAGAAATGACCGTGACCGCAATGACCGCAGCCGTAATGATCGTGACCGCAATGCTGGTAATGGCAGCAAGGGCAGAGGAAGTCGTGTTAAGGTTGAAATTTCTCTTGGCAGACAGAATAGGATTGCTCCTAATTTTATTCTTGGTGCGCTTGTTGATGCGACAGGTCTTTCTGGCAGAAGCTTTGGTAAGATTGATATTTATGACAAATTTACTACTGTTGAAGTTCATGAGGATGACAAGGCTCATGTTATTGAAACTATGACAGGCACTAAGATTAATGGTCAGAAGATTAAAATTAAGCTTTATGAAGGTAAGGATACTTCTTCCGCTCCTAGAAGTCAGGAAAAAGACTACCGTCATTTTGATAAGTCACGTCCTGATAACAGGGCTAAGACTGCTAACAGACGTAAGAAGTTCCAGTAATATTGTGTTTAACGAACAATTCCATTTTTATGGGGTTGTTCGTTTTTTTGCAATACAATCAAGTCATGGAAGCCATGCCGTTTTTGTGCTGTGCAAAAGATATTTTGCCGTTTGTAATTCGCTAAATTATCGTCAAGATACGACGTTTTCACTAAATATGCTTGACTTTTTTATCCTGTATATGATACAATTTAATTAATTGTATTCTTAAATGAATCGCTATGCTGAATTGTTATTGAGGTGACTTAAAATGTTATATACAAAACCCGCTTTAGATAGTATGAAAAACATGGACTTCATTGTTATCAGGGTTTCCGACTGCAAGGTTTTATATTATAATGCAGCTGCAAAAAAACGCATCCCTAAGCTTAGTGTTGACGGATTTTGCTCCGATGCTTTGGGCATGTCATGTGATGACTGCATTATTAAAAAACTCCAGAAAGAAGGCAGTAATTCAACCGTCCTTTATGATAACCCTTTCGGTGCGGCTGTTACTGTTACTGTTAACGAAACTATGTGGGATATGAAAATCCCTGCTTATGTTATCAGCATTTCCGACCACTATGTTTTTCAGCGTGAGGCTCAGGAAATTTTCGGCTATGGCATTTCACCGTTCTCTGTTGAAAATGTTTACCCTCGTATGTTTAATATCAATCTTACTGATAACCACTATAAAAGAATACATTATAAAAGACTGCCTGCTATGGATACTATTAAAAATTCAGGCACTTATGATGAATTCTATGAGCAGAATTATGCTCTCATTCAACAGGATTTCAGAGATAAATTTGCTGATAAATTTTCACGCAGTGCTGTTCTTGAATCCTTTAGAAAAGGTCAGACTGTTATTGATGACGAATTTTATATGCTCGGTATAAATAATGAGTACGGCTGGGTCAACTTCCATATTTATAAAATGGATGATTTCACAGAGCTTAATATGTCCGCTGTTATCTTATGTATGCCTATTGATATTTTCAAGCAGCAGGAATTTGCCATTGCCCGCGCTGAAACTATGGCTCAAAAGGCTATTCGTGAGAATATTGAAATTCAGCAGCTTAATGAAAGACTAAAAAAAGCTGAACATAGTGCCAAACTGCAAAAAGACTTTTTACAGCATCTTTACGACTCCGTTCCGACAGGCATTGCTCAAGTTAATATTGATGATTTAACTTATATTACTATAAACCGTGCAGGTATTGAGATTTATGGTTATGCTGTAAATACATTCAATATGTTTGCTAAGCCATCCTTCGATATGTTTGTTTTCAAGGATGACCTTGAAGATATTCATAACAAATTGAAACAGCTTCAAAAGGTCGGTGATAAAATTTCTTATGAGCGGCGTCTGCTTTCTCCTCAGGGTAATATCATCTGGATAAAGGGTACTATGACACGTGTCATTGACCAGTCTGGTAAAGAAATTTATCAAATGAATTATAATGATTATACTAAGGAAAAGCTTGCTGAGCTTAATGCCGAAAAAGAACATGAGCTCTATCGTACTGCTGCTTTAAACAGCGCTGATATGATTTTTGAATATGAAATTGAAACTGATACCCTCTCTGTTATCGAAACTGTTGAAGATGCCCCTAATAACGAAAAGCAGCATATTAATCATAATTATCAAAGAGGTACTCTTGTTAACGATATGATTCACCCTGATGATGCCGAGCTTGCAAAACGCATTTTCTGCATGGGTGACTTTAGCTGTCCTGAACTTCGTATCCGCAGTAATTCTGATAACTCTTATAACTGGTATTCCGCACAGGGTGCTGTTATTAAAAGAGGCGGTTTCCCTGTTCGTGTTGCTGGTACTCTTCGCAATGTTGAGGAATATAAAAATACTCAGGATAAGGCTGTCAGACTCCAAAAAATATTTGACCATGTTATCGATAATGACTATGACCATTTCTGTATTATTAATATGGAAGACCATTCCTATGAATATACCGCATCAAGCGGTAAGACAATGGGTGGTGTTTCCTCTTGTGGCGATTATGAAACATGGCAGAATTATACAAGTTCTACATTTATTCATGAAGATGACAGGGCTGAATATGATGAAAAAACAAACTTTGATTATATAATAAATGAGCTTAAGAAAACACAGGCTTTTTCATTTACCTTCCGCTCCGTACGTGACAAGGATTTGCGCTGGAAAGAAGCTCGTATTTCAAGCTTTGAAAAAGGGAAATATGCTTTGCTTGTTACCCGTGATGTTCATCAGGCTTTTATTGAGGAAATTAAAAAACGAAATATGCTTAATGACGCTCTTATTAATGCCGAAGCTGCAAATAATGCTAAACGTGATTTCCTTTCACATATGTCGCATGATATCCGAACTCCTATGAATGCTATTATCGGTATGACTACTCTTGCTATGCGTTCACTTGACACAAGAGAGGCAGAACGCACACGGGATTGTCTTTCAAAAATCGATACCTCCGCTAAATATCTTCTTGAACTGATTAATAATATACTTGATGTTTCAAAGATTGAAAGCGGTAAGCTTATTTTGCAGGAGAGTTTGTTCTCTTTCTCTGAATTTATTGATACTATTGATGTTATTGTCGCTCCGCAGGCTAAGGATAAGGGCATTAGATATATCAAGAATATAAATGAAAATTTAAACTCCTATTATATTGGTGACCGCATTAGGCTAAACCAGATTATAACAAACCTATTGTCAAATTCATTGAAATTTACTCCCGAAAACGGTAAAATAACAATGAATGCTGAAGTCATTAAAAGCACTCTCCATCATGACTTTATTCAGTTTATTATCACTGACACAGGTATTGGTATTGCTCCTGATAATATAGATAAGCTGTTTGAGCCTTTCTCGCAGGGTGAAAATATCCCGATGAGTTCAGGCGGCAGCGGTCTTGGTCTTGCCATTACACGTAGTCTCGTCAACCTTATGAATGGTACTATTTCTGTTTCCAGTACCCTTGGTGTCGGCACTGAATTTATTGTCAACCTGCCGCTGCTTATTCCTGAAAATGAAAAGCGTACTGATAACATTAATCAACACCATTATATTTCTCATGACTCGGATTGTATGCCAGATATTAGGACTGTTATGGTTGTTGAGGATAACGAAATTAACATGGAGATTGCCAAGTCACTTCTTGAAATGGAGGGCTATGATGTTATTACCGCTCAAAATGGTCAGGAAGCTGTCGATTTGTTTTCATCATATGACGAATATTCTATACGTATAATATTAATGGATATCCGT
The DNA here is from genome assembly GCA_031550725.1 of Oscillospiraceae bacterium. Taxonomy (GTDB): domain Bacteria; phylum Bacillota; class Clostridia; order Oscillospirales; family Ruminococcaceae; genus UBA946. The sequence goes on along the minus strand of JAVBOH010000008.1, from coordinate 255,409 downwards.
ATGCCTGTTATGGACGGACTTGTTGCTACAAGAACTATTCGTGCTCTTAAACGTCCTGATGCTGCGAAAATCCCAATTTATGCTATGAGCGCAAACGCTTTTACTGAGGATATTCAGATTTCACTCGACAGTGGTATGAACGGACATCTTTCCAAGCCTATTAACATTAATGATGTTCTTGAAGTTGTTGAATCCGCAGTTTATGAAATACGTTCATAAAGTTGACTTAATGCTTTACAAAAAATTTATTATAAGGAGGTTTATGATAAAACATATCTTTGTTTTATCAGCCTGAACTATGAAAACTATTATTAAAAAAATTGCTGCTATTATCTCTGCTGCCGCTATCCTAACTACCTGTCTTGGCGGGTGTAAAAAGGATTCTGTTCAGCTTGACCCTAAAAACCCAATAACCATCACTGTTTGGCACTACTACAATGGTTTGCTCAAAAATGCTTTCGATTCTATGATTAATGAATTTAATGAAACTGTTGGTGCGCAAAAGGGAATTATTGTTGAGGGGTTTAGCCATGGTGACGTTTCACAGCTTGAAACTGCTGTTATGTCCGCTGTTAACATGGAAGTCGGCAGTGATGAAACACCTAATATTTTTGCATCATATGCTGATACAGCTTTCGTTGTTGAGCAAATGGGTATGCTTGCTGACCTTGACAGCTACTTCACTGCTGATGAACAAAAAGAATATATTGCCTCTTATATTGAGGAGGGCCGTATTGGCTCTAATAATGAGCTTAAGATTTTCCCTATTGCTAAGTCTACTGAGATTTTTATGCTTAATCAAACTGACTGGGAGCCATTCGCTGCTGAAACAGGGGTTACATATAACGACCTTAAAACTAAAGAGGGTCTTGCTTTAGTTGCTGAAAAATATTATAACTGGACTGATGCTAAAACTCCTGATATCCTTGAGGATGGCAAGGCTTTTTATGGCCGTGATGCTATGGCTAACCTGTTCATTATTGCCTCAAAGCAGTTTGGTATTGATTTGTTTGAGGTTTCTAATCAAAAGGTTACTGTTAATGTTGATAACAATGTTATGAGAAAAATCTGGGATACATATTATGTTCCTTATATTAATGGTTATTTCTCCTCGTATGGCAGATTCCGTGCTGATGATGTTAAAGTTGGAAATATCATTTCACTTACTGGTTCAACTTCCTCTGCATCATATTTTCCAGCAGAAGTTACTCTTGACGGCGATGTTTATCCTATCAGCGGCAGTATTTTTGCTGAGCCTGTTTTTGATGGCGGCGAAAGAGTTGCTGTTCAGCAGGGTGCTGGTATGGTTGTTACTAAAAGCTCCAAAGAGGCTGAATATGCATCTGTGCTTTTCCTGAAGTGGTTTACTGATGTTGAAACAAATATTGAGTTCTCCACTGTTTCAGGCTACTTGCCTGTTAAGGAAGATGCTAATGACATGGGTAAGTATAATTCCGTTACTAATTCAAAAGAAATTACTATGAATCAGATTACTCTTGATACTATCAGTGTTGCTTTTGATACTCTCCATAACAGTACTTTCTATACTAACAAAGCCTTCAACGGCGGTACTGCTGCAAGAAAGGTTCTTGAATATAACCTTTCCGACAAGGCTTCCGCTGACAGAGAGGCTGTTATCGCTCTTATCGAGGGTGGTATGTCAAGACAGGATGCTGTTGCACAGTTTGATACTGAACAGAATTTTAATGAGTGGGTTACTGCTTTTGAAAACGCTTTGAATAATGCTGTTATAGGTGATAGTATCAATCCTTGATGATTCTTTTTATATCTATTAAAACTATGCAAGGCTTTGTAGAGTAAGATGCCAATGCTGCGATACTATCGTACCGTTACTTGCCGATTTTTCTTAAGATGCATGATACTGTCGCTGCGTAAAAAATTTCCCCTTAAGTTATAGTAAAGCATCTCACTATGTGCTAATTGCATGCTGCTTGCCAATTGGGGAAATTATATCAACTGCTATGATATGCTATTAAATTGAAAGTTGTGATTTTTTGAAGATTAGAAAGAATTCGATATTTGTACGGATACTTTTCCCACTGCTGACTGTTATTCTTATTCAGACAGTTATTAACTATATTGTTATCAGTGCGGGCGGTATCGTCAGTAAGATTGAGGGAAATGCTGTTTCTATTATTAGTAAAAATACTGATAACCGCCTTAATATTCTGCAAAGTATATTTGTTGAAAATCGCTCTTATCTTGCTGACTGCAATTCAAATATAAAATCAGATATCGAAAAATATCTCACCGATAAAGGCGTCACTATATCTGATGTTATCGAAAACGACAGGCTTAGCTCGGAACTTGTCGAGGTTATTGCTGATGAGCTTCTTGTTATGCAGAGAAATAATGCCTGCACAGGTACTTATTTTATTCTTAGTAACACTAATGAACATGAATATTTGGAGTCAGACCTTAGCTTTAAGGGTGTTTATTTCAGAGATTTAGACCCTGTTACTAATCCATCCGATTATTCCGATATTCAGCTCGAGAGAGGCAGCGCTTCTATCTCAAGTAAATATAACATCGCTCTTGACAGCGTTTGGAGAGAACGTTTCTATTATTATAAGGATGATACACAGAACCATGCTATCTGGGATTCTTATTTTAAACCTTTCCTTATGGCTGAAAAACGTCCTGCACTTACTATTAACGACTTAGGTTACTGGAACATTCCCTGCGCACTTGCTGATACTACTAACAGAGATTCTAACCCTTTTATCAGTTACAGTATTCCTGTGATTTATGACGGGCAGATTATCGGCGTTCTTGGCTTGGAAATTCAAGTTGAGCTTATGTCATCTTATATACCTGCTAAGGATATGGGCAACACTGGCGGCGGTTATATCCTGCTGAAATACAGCGAGGCTGATATGCTTGAAACAGGTAATGTCAATGCTGATATACTTATTGCCACTGGCAGCCGTATCAAGCTGCTAAGAAGTACAGGTGATAAGATTAATCTCATTCCAGATAGTAAATATTCCGATTTATATAAGATTGAAGCAAATAAATATGTTGGTGAGGATTTATATGCCTGCGCTAAAAATCTACACCTTTACAACAGCTATGCACCTTTTAGTGATGAATGCTGGATGCTTGCCTGCACTGATACTGACACTTCACTTTTTGGTGATGCCGCAAAGCTAAACAGAAATGTTATCATTTGTATGCTGTTATCACTTGTGTTCTCCACAATCTGCGTTTATATCGTTACTAAGCTTACTACTAAGCCTATGAGCATGGTTGCTAGTCAGCTTAGTGTCAGCAATAACAAAAGTATACCTATGGACATTCACAAGACTAATATTCTTGAAATTGACGAGATTATCAGTATTATCAATAACCTAAGCCGCACACAGCTTAAAATTGAATCCCAGCTCCGTGAAGAACGTGAACGTTATCTCATGGCTTTGGAGAGCTGTCTTGATACTATCTTTGAATACTCCGTTGCTAAAGATACCTTGGAGATGTTCTATTTCAAGAACGATACCTCTGTCAATGAGGTTCACAGTGATGTCATCACTGACTACAAACAGCGTATTAAAAACGGCGAGATTTGTCATACTGACGACAAACCGCTTATGCTTGAGCTTTTAAGCGGTAATATTACCAATGAAGTTGAATATCGTCTTTATAACAATGATAGACATGATTTGTCATTTAACTGGGTTGCTGCTAAGGTTAAATCTGTTTATGACAATGAGGGCTACTTAATTAAAATTGTCGGCAGTATTCATGATATCACCGATAGGAAAAATGCTGAAATTGCTGAAAGGGACGCTGTTAACAAGGATCTTGTTACAGGTCTTTATAACAGAATTTATGGTGAAAAAATTATCAGCAGATACATCCTTGTTACCGATGAAAAGAAACATCCATATTGTTTATGTCTTATTGATATTGTCAATTTTGATCATATCAATGAGCAGTATGGCTTGATGTTTTGCAGCGTAGTTTTATCAGAAATTGCCAACACTATCAATACCGTTTGCAGAGATAATTTTATTGCTGTTCGCATGGGTGGCAATGAGTTTGCTATTCTTATGACTGACACTTTCTATGAGCAGGCTATGACAAAAATGGAGGCTCTTAATGAGGGTATAAGCAAGATTTATGCTGGTCAGAATGAAATGCTAAAAGCAAGAATTTGTGTTACTGACGGCAAGGATGGCTCTGATTATATCGACCTGCTCGAAAATGTTATGAGGCTTTCTGTTTATTCAAAAACTGTTACTTCTTATGGTCCTTTCGGGTTTACTGATATTAAGAAAAAGGATGTTGACCTTACAAGCAGCTGGTATGACAGCTATTCATTCTCTGCAATCCCTAAAATTCAGGATTATGATGCTGAAAACCTCATTAATCTCACACTGAATGTCTTTGAAAAGACATTTGATATCACCAGTGCAATTAACATTATACTTATTAAAACTGCAAGAAAATATCCGCTAAAACGTATTTTCGTTACTGAATATGACCCTGACTTCTGCACCTCGAAAATTATTTGTCAGTGGAATTCAGATAATTATAATCCACTCCCTACAAGTATTGTTAAAAGTCCTCAAAAGGCTTATAATGAGTCAACAAGAAAAATTTCTGCTGATGGTACAATCATTTATGACACTGAATTTATGAGAAAAGCATCTCCTCAGATGAGAAGAATTTACAGACTTTCAGATAGTGATGAGGTTTCAGGTTACTTCTGTGCTATGTATATGTCTGGTAATATTGCCGGCGGTGTTTTCTTTGAGGCTCTTTCACCTGACTATGTTTGGGAAAAAGATGTCTGTGACACTTTGCGTGAAGTATCAAAGATTTTCGCTACTCATATCAGCAGGTCTAAATCTGACACTGCCAGTCAGGCTAAGAGTGACTTCCTTTCAAGAATGTCGCATGAAATACGTACTCCTATGAATGCTATTATTGGTATGACAAACTTAGCTATCGGCTCTGCTGACCAGACTGACAAGGTTAAGGAATACCTTGGCAAGATTGATATTTCTTCTAAATATCTGCTGTCACTTATCAACGATGTACTTGATATGTCGAAGATTGAAAGCGGTAAAATGAAGCTTACTACTGAAACTATCAACCTTGCAAAAATGCTTGACAGTCTTGATATTCTTATGCGTCCGCAGGCTGAATCAAAGTCAATCGAGCTTAGCTTTGAAAGCTCTATTATCAATAATTTCGTTGTTGGTGATGGATTCCGCTTAAATCAGGTGCTTATTAATCTGCTTAGCAATGCTGTTAAATTTACTGATAATAATGGTAAGGTTATCGTTTCTGTCATTCAGGCTAAGCATGACACTGATAATGCTACTATCAGATTTTCTGTTAAGGATAATGGCATTGGTATTAAAAAGGAAGATGCTCCTAGGATATTTAAGTCCTTTGAGCAGGCTGAAGATAATAACACTGTCAGCAAATCGGGCGGTACTGGTCTTGGACTTGCTATTAGCAGCAGTATTGTTCAGCTTATGGGTGGAAAGCTTGAGCTCGTCAGCGAGTTTGGCGCTGGCTCGGAATTTTTCTTTACTATCAGATTTAAAATCAGTGATGTTAAACTCGATTCTGATGATTTCTCACAAATGTCATCCTCTAAGGACTATTCTGATTATTTTAAGGGTAAGAGAGTTCTCGTTGTTGAAGATAACGAACTTAATACAGAAATCGAAAAGAGCTTGCTTGAACTCGCAGGCTTCGAAACTGATTTAGCTGAAAATGGCAAGATTGGTGTTGATAAGTTTAAGATATCTCCTAAGGGTTATTATAACGCTATTCTCATGGATATTCGTATGCCTGTTATGGATGGACTTACTGCAACAAGGGAAATTCGCCGATTAAGTGAACATCCTGATTCAGCTACTGTTCCTATCATAGCTATGACCGCCAATGCTTTTGATGAAGATACTAAAAAATCAATTGAGTCTGGTATGAACGGGCATATTGCTAAGCCTATTGACACTAAGCTTTTATATTCACTTCTTGACAAGCTTATGAGGGGAGAATCATAACTCATGGTTTCTGAAATTATTACACTTGATGTTCCATATGAAAAATGCGGTGTCCGTTCTGATGGCTGCAAAGCTCTGCTGACATCGTTCATCCCTGAGCTTGTTGCTCCTGAAATGAATGACGGCAAGCGCCCTGCTGTAATTGTATGCCCTGGTGGTGGTTATGACTACTGCTCTGACCGTGAAGCTGAGCCTGCTGCACTTCGTTTTTCTGCTTTCGGCATTCCATCCTTTGTGCTTAATTACAGCTGTTATCAGAAACGCTTTCCAATTAATCTTCTTGAACTTGCCTGTGCTGTTAAGTATGTTCGTGCCAATGCCAATTCACTTCATATTGACCCTGATAAGATAATTGTATGCGGTTTTTCTGCTGGGGGACACTTGGCTGCAAGTCTTGCTGTTCATTGGAATAAGCCATATATTTGCGATGTGTTAAGTAACAATGGTGAAATAAATCATATGCCAAATGGTGCTATACTTTGCTATCCTGTTATCACCAGCGGGATTTATACTCATAAGGGTTCAATCAAGAATATTGCCGGTGATGATATCAATTTAATTAATACCGTTTCGCTTGAAAATCATGTTAGCAGCGACACTCCTCCTGTTTTTATCTGGCATACTGCTAATGATGATGTTGTACCTGTTCAAAATTCTATCGACTTTATTTCCGCTCTTGCTAAATATAAAGTGCCGTTTGAGTCACATATATATCCAAGCGGTCCACATGGCTTGGCTTTGTGTGATGTTACTACCGCTCGTTATGACGGGCATTTAAGCAGTTCATGTGGAAAATGGTTTAAGCTTGCTGTTAATTGGATATACAATAGTTTGTAAAAAATAAATTTATGCCGAACAAATCCATTCTTGCGGATTGTTCGGCATAAACACCTAAAAAAATCATTTGCCATGAAAGGATTTTTATCATGATGACTGTTAACCTTATTACCGTCGGCAAGCTTAAAGAAAGTTATCTTAAGGCAGCTTGCGATGAATATGCTAAGCGTCTTAAGACCTTATGCAAGCTTAATATTGTTGAGCTTAATGAAAGTAAGCTTGGTGATAATCCATCCGAAAAGGAAATCCTTATGGCTCTTTCTAATGAAGCTAAAGCTATGATAGGTTTACTCACGGGCAAGGATTGCTATAATATTACCATGTGTATAGAGGGCAAACAGCTTTCATCCGTTAAACTATCCGATAAGATATCTCAAGTTGCTGTTGAGGGTAAAAGCACTATCAACATTATCATTGGCAGTTCTTTCGGTATTGCGGATGAAATTAAAAACATCAGCGATTTTAAGCTGTCTATGTCAGAAATGACTTTCCCACATCAGCTTGCTCGTGTCATGATTCTAGAACAGATTTATCGTGCTTTTCAAATTCAAAAGAAAAGTAAGTATCATAAGTGATTTTTGCTCCCCGATACTTCTAATTTTATGTGTAAAAATCAACTGAAATACTTTACTTTTTTTCGAAGAAGTGGTATAATGGTCTATGGATTTTGATATATATGTATCATCGAGGTGTGGCTCAGTTTGGTAGAGCGCTTCGTTCGGGACGAAGAAGCCGCAAGTTCAAATCTTGTCACCTCGACCACAACAATCCGCAACAAATTCAGGAATGGCTTCGTTGCGGGCTTTGTTGACACTCTCATTTTTGGGATTGTCGTCAATATTACCATAATATACAATGTTGTTCATATTTAAGTCATCAACGATAATCTCATTTTTGGAGGATTTTGATGTGCTTTTTATTAAATTTACGAGCAAATTTTGTGGAAGTGCATTTACATACACTTCCACATATTCATCATAAACGAATATTTTGTCAAGATAAAGGTTTACAAGCTGACGTTTTTCCTCGGTACTGCCGTTAAGGAAAAGCGTCCTTGCTTTTTTATACGCTTCGATTATTTGGGTTTCATCCAAATCAGGCAGATTTATGTTGTTTTTGATAACCTCAAGCTCTGTTGTGAGTTTAAGCTTTTCGTCCTCAAGTTCTGATAATGCTGAAAGAAGTGCTGTGCTTCCTGACTTGGCTATAACCGAAACAAGATTTTTGATTTGCGTTTCACAGGTGGCAATATTGTTTTGAATCGTTTCAACCTCATTATCCACTGACGATAACTTTTGACATTGAAACTCCTTATATCTTTCAACAAGTGCTGGGATTTTATCCTCCGAAAGTATCACACGAAGAATTTCTTTGAGTACAAATTCCTCGATGTACTCCTTGCGAATTTCCATGGTCTTGCACTTTATTCCTGCAAGGCGCTGCTTTTTTGTGCATGTATAGGATGAATATGGCGTATGCTTTTTACCAGAAAAACGAGTTCCGCCACAGTAGGCACATCCACAATTACCACAAAAAATCTTTCCAGTCAGAAGATATATATTTTTAGTGCCATAGCTTTTCAAATGCTTTCTTGATGCCACAATTTTCTGAACACTATTAAAAACCTCGTTGCTCACAATTCTTGGCATACCATCCTCAATGCGAATAATTTCATCGTCATATTTATTGGAATGGCTGTTGAATTTTCCATTAGCGTCCTTTGCAGCACGTCGGTTATAGATATAAACACCACGATATTTTTCGTTACGGAGCATATCGTTCAAGCTGTTTTTACCGAAATTATTACCATTGCGAGTTTTGTATCCTTGTCTGTTAGGCAGAGAGGGTTTGAGGATTGAAGTTGTAATTTTTAGGTTGATATGGAGAATTTACTTTGTACTTGTTTAACAAGATAAAAACTAAATCTGAGCAAATAGTAAAATGATAGGGATATCAATAAAATTAAGTGAAGCAAGTCATAACATACCTACCCCACTTAATTTGTTCCGAATCTTCAAATACCTATAATGATTATAATATAGTTGAATAATGAACTTCATCGTATTTTAAAGATTTATAGATACATATTGAATTATATTGCTAACTGTGATACATGTGAATCAAAACTACATTTTTTTGATAATAAAGCTCTTACTCATTTGATTGTAAATTCAATTTGATTATATTATAAGCAATATTTTTTTCAATAAAGTCATATAATACGACATTAATACTATCACGTTGTTTTGGTGTTGCATTTTTAATAATTTCATCGAAAGCATTTCTTGATTTTTCCGCCATTGTTCGGGTAGAATAATACAGATTGTATAAATAAGCATCGCAAGTCAACATCTTTTCATATTGATTCAATTTGATTCTTTGGGTTAATTTATCTTCAAGATGTTTTTTAAGATCAGCTGTTTGCGAATCTGCACACTTAAAATCCCCAAAACCTGCTGACATGAATTTTTCCCAAGTGTTATCCCACATGGGATCCCAGTAAAAATTTTCTTCGGAAACAGCTTTAAGATTTATCATAGTCTTATCCGCTGTTACTAACAATAATTGATTGGTTGAATTTTTAGTTTTACGAACTAGTGCTGATAGTGTAAATTTGTTTTTTATTATTGCTTGGTTTTCAGTATTGTTTTCTATTACAAATGGTGTTAACCACTTTTTAATAATTTCATGCACCTTTTTAAGTTTTTTAGTGTCTTTAGATGTTATATTTGATCCATTACCATTAGTCAGCTTAAGTATAACAAGTTCATTTGGAAAATTTTCTAAATATTCCGCTATTTGCCTTGCTGCGAATGGAAAATTCTGCTGAATAATTGTATTTCCATTATGATGCATACATATTTCACTATTGTATTCCATAAGTCTTATATCAAAAAAACGAACTCCAATGTCCAGCTGAAATCCAATATCATGATTCTGGCACACACATTGAAAAACAGTAAAGTCTATAAAAGAACCAGAGTTGTGTGTTCCAGGAATTTTTAATTCTCTTAAGTCTATATTACCAATTTCCGACTTAAGATCACCCATCCACTTATGTGTGGAAAATAGCGGTTCATGTGGTTCATCTTGCTTTTTATTATTCGCAGCTCTATCTGCTTTATTAATGATTGTTTGAATTCTCCAATTTGTCAGGTTATTGTCATCATCTTTGCTGCTGTAAATTTTTCCATCAAAATCGTCAACAATAGATAATAATCCTCCGTATTTTTTATTGGCAAAGGTAATACAAAATTCATTCAAGCTGGAGATAACCCAATGCGTATTTACATCAGCGTTTCTTTGCTGAAATACATTACCGCTATCATCAAGTGCAAGCAGTAAATTATTTTTTTTATTAGTTATTTGAAAGATGTGCTCTGAATTAATGTCCTCCACCATCTCCAAGTGCCAATTTATAAGTGATTGATCTCCATCAAAATTTCTTGTATAATGGCAAACACCATTTGTTTCAGTTCCTAAAAACCCGCCGTGTTTTATATCAGTAATATAAAACCAATTTTCGAGAAAATTCATAAAAAGCCTCCTCGTAGTTCAATTTTTTGAATTGTTCAAGTGCAGACGTCATTCCAGTAGTACGTTGAAAAATATCGTTTTTTCAACAGTTCGAACAGACTTTGTCTGATCGAACGAACAATTCCGTAAAAAACGGAATTGTTTAGTAGGCATTATTTATATATGAAACTGTCAGTATAAGATAAATGTATGCCTTTCCTGTAAATATATCCTTGAAATTAATACATTTGCCTATACTGACATGTTCGAACAACTACCGCCAAATTAAATTTAACTTCTTGAAATAATTATCTAAGCTTAAAATTAAATTCATTCTTTCATTTATATCCAGAGAATCATTATTTAAACTTTTGAAAGTGGAGGTTAAAAACATTTCTATGTTATTTGTACATGCTATATAATACAACTTAACTACATCTACAATATATAAATTTTTAATCTCATCAATTTGCGAACTGAGTCTTTCAGTTTTAACTACTTCATTTTGATAATAATTTTCAAGTTCTTGTTTTCTTTGGCTTAATAGGTTTCGTTTATCCATGCTTTTGGCTAGATCATACACCTCACTTATACCTTTTAGCACAGTTAAGACTAATTCATATCCAACCTTAACAGCTGACAATTCCGGTTTTGCTAAATCAATATCATTAACGATTTTTTTATCCGGTAATAAATCCACTGCCTCTTTAAAGGGGTTTACTTCTATTCTTGGTATAAAAGTTTTATCATAATTTGACAGTTCCTCGGTAGCGGCTTTTAAAAGCGGAGCTATACCTTCATTCAATAAACGGATATGGCTATCTAACTCTGCCTTTTTAATGGCATACTCTTCATTTATTCTTTCTAATAATGTTGAATCATCCAAAGCAAATCTATCCTTACGCATTTGTTTTATTGTTTTGCCCATGTTTTCTACGAATTTATTAATAGATACCCTATATTCGTTTATCAGCTCTTTTTTTGCTTCTTCAAATATAGCCTTTTGTTCAGCTTCCTCAGCATTGTCAATAGCTTGATTCAGCTCGTCAATTGATTTAAAATTTATTTTTGTTTTTATAACTGTTACCATTGCTTGTAAGCTTGGTAATTCTTTTAATATTAAATTATCAAGAGAGTGAATCGTGTTTTGAAGAAGCTTTGCCGTTTTATGTAAATTGGTAATATAAGTGCTATTTGTATTAATAATAGCCTTATTTAAAATTTCTCTGTTTTTGTTTAGTTCTTTAGCGTTAATATCTATATTGCTCATATTATTACCCATGCCTTTCCTGCACAAATTTCCATGAAATCTCTAACATGGACCGTGCCATGCTTGTTGTTTTTTGAGTATACCTTTCACGTAAACTTTGTTATAGCTTATTAGCTTCAATCTGTGCCTCTTCAAAGAGCCTAACAAGTTCAACAGTTATGTCCTTAACATTTTTCCATGATTCAACAGCTGCAGCCATCTTGCTTTTAAATACGATTAATCGTTTGGAATCAGTTATCTCGTCAAGTTCATTCTTTGAAGCATCTATGTACTGCTCAATAGAAATCCACATAGTTTCTAAATTACGTATGCCTACAGCCGCTTCATTGATTATTAAGCTCATATCAGAAACTTTTCCTTTTAATACAGATACCTTATTAATAAATAAATCTAAAGCAGCAATTTCTTTTATCTTTGCATCACGCAATCCTATTAAACGATTACGTTCTTTACGTGCTTTTTCTGCTTTGTCACCAAAAATACCTCCGGTAATTGCCCACGATACAATTCCAATCGGACCAGCAATTAATCCAGCAGCACCAGTAAAAGCTAAACCCACATTTTTACTATATAACGCATCTTGTACATCAATGTCTGAATCTAGTTCTGTTTTTTCAGAAATAAGTTTTGCAAGATCTTTATTTAAATCAAGCTCTTGGATAGTATTATCCATAACTGACACATCAGGTACAATGCTATTATCCATTGTATTTCTATAGTTTTCAAGCTTTTCTATTAAAGCTTGTGTTGATAATAAATGCTTTGCAACACCACTTTTTAGTTCTTCTAATAAATCCTTCAATGCATATTTTATTTCTTGGTCATCTTCAGTCAAACTCACAGACACATCACTTTGTCCTATAGTCTGAGTCGCTAGCTTTAGTAATGGCATTTCATTTATTACCTCTATCATAGTATTACCTGTAATAACAAATTTATCGCCAAAAATGCTTAAGTCTGTTCCTAAAGACTTTATATTACTTTCAAGATTAGACCATAAAGACGCATGATTTTTTACTTTTGTAAAAAGCGTTATAAATTCACTAGGACTAATTTCAGGATATTTGCTTTCATCATATTCAAGATAGGATTTTACAGACTCATTAGTCGTTGGTAATACTAATCCGTATTTTACATACTGTTTGATTTGAATTATCTGCTCCTTTGATAAAACTAAGCCTTTTATTGGAGAATCAGGTTCATTTGGGGATATGTCGGTTACTAAATCATTGCTTACTCCAGCAACACTTGGAGTCTTTCCTGCCATTGCTTGTACAAAGAGTAACGGTATCTGTTCCAAAGTGATATTTTGTGCCAAATCATTTGCTAGTTCCACTTGTTTTTGCTCTTCTTGTGTTAATGTTAATGTTTGCATAAAAATAACCTCCAAAATTTATTAATAAACCATAGGTTTACTGCAATAAAAATACTTTATACTAATTTAACTTAAAAATTTTAAACAAAAACGAATTTAGGATTTGATATGCAGTACCATAAGAAATTTCTAAACGAATAATTCTGCGAAAGGTAGAATTATTCAGTACGCATTATTTATATTTCAAAAGTTTATTAGTATATCCATAATATCCGCACAGAACTAATGAATATTAAAGCTTATGAAAATATATCTATCAGCTTTTTTGAGTTCTGATTTATATTATCCCAGCTATTTACAATTGATTGAATTTGTGTTTTGAAAATCAAAAGTGAATTGCTTTCATTAATTTCATTAACAGTTTCTATTGAATCATCGAAATATCGGGCAACTGCATCCCAAATCGTTTCAAGGTTTTTCATTCCAAAATTTGTATTAGTAGTAATTTGAGCAATATCTATAAAATCCAAAATTTTCATTATTTCACAGATAGTGCGGTTGATGATGTTATTAATACTGTCTAATAAGGATTTATATTTTTCTACACTGTCTACAACATTTAATTGATTTATTAAATCGCTATACTGCCTTTTAAGCAACGAACCTTTATTAATACTATAACAAATATGATTAGAAACATTTCTTGTGCATAATCCTAAAAAACCATAATGCTCCGTATACTCAAATGTTCTGCTCAATGATAAAACAGCTAAATTATCAAACGCTTGCTGTACCTCATATACACGAGGAACAACATTATTATCCATATCATTACGAAATACGCTTAACTGCTTTAAGACTTCTTGGGTTATTGATAGATAATGATAACCTTCACTTTTAAGCTCGTTTAATAATTTGCATATGAGTTCTATGAAATTCATATCATCAGATGAAAAAATTAGAGTTGTTTTTATGTCAGATAATTTTTCTAATCTTTTCATAACAGGCATTGAATTAATTATATCTACTATCTTGTTTCCATTTTCTGATATTTTTTTAGAGTAGTTTATTAAATCATCACATAACATTGGTAATTTGTGTTCTATATTGCTCCACGAAGTACCATTTTTTCTAATATATGAAAATGCAGTTAAAAGATTTTCACAACTTAATTCCTTAGAATCAGTTACTGTATATCCAAAAATGCCTTTAAAATCTGCCGTATTTACAGGCAAAAGTAAACTTAACCTGGAGTAATTTCTAATACAATCAAGATTTTCCCTATTGAACAAGTATAGTGAATTGATGCTGTTCGAATTATTGGCTCTTACAGACATAACTTTATTTGTTGGAGCCTTATCTGATTCGCTTTTAGAATCGATTGAATTTAACACATATAATGGAATACATTCCATAAAATTTTGCATATTTTCAATATTTTTAATCATAATGAAGTCTCCAAATCAATATTAATAAATTTAACTATATGATTGCTTTTATTTTTCATTAGAATTATTAATACCCCAATACGAATAAAAGTCCTTACCCTTTATACTATTATAATTATAAATTTCATCTCCTCGATACGTACCATTTTGTCTTACGTCAAGATGCACTGCCTGATATTTGCTGCTTATATTCGCAATTCCTGGAACATTCATATCCTGAGCCTTACAACAAACTAATTTTGCATTAATAAGCTTTCCGTCTTTTCCATAGCATACAATATCAGCAGCAAGTCCTAACGTATGCTGTCCATTGCCTGAACCACCAACTGTTCTGTCATGAGCAGGACATCTATGTCCACAGTTAATTACAATTTTTGAACATTCTAGCTTAACATATAGATTTTCCAACATCTTTATTAATTCAGTGTCGATAAGAATCTCATGAGGGGTTCCACATTTGCACTTGAATTCCTTAACATTAAAATGCTGAGATATTTGTTCTGAACATCCACATTCATATTTAGTAACCATATAATATACACTCCTTTTTCATGTTCGGCGTTTTATTTAGTTGATTAATATTAATCTCTTGTAATAATTGCTTAGTTTTAATTAATTCCAAAACCGTGTTTGGATATGAAAATATTTCCAATTGTATACCGTCAACCAATCTATTGCTTTTTGTTTTCTGCCTCTTTTTCAGTTTCATCCTTATGTGACTCGCTCCATTTTTTACCCTCATCTGATAAAATGATATTCAAATTATCAATGAATCTCTTTTTAGATTTTGCATCATTAATACCAGAATATTTTCCTGATTTGCTAACAAAATCAAAACATTCATTTTTTAAAGATTCAGCAGATGAACGGTTTCGTATCCATGTTTCTTTAAAATTGAAAAGTGTACAAATACCAATTGAGATACTTCCTAAAACAGCTATAATTGAAATTAATGGCCGCATTATGCTATTATCGATTTCAAAACTGTTTATAACAGGAACAACAGCACCGAATACAATACCCATAACACTTAAAAGATAAAAAAAGAACTTTGACGATTTGGCCTTATTTATGAACCACAAAAGTGAGTTTTCTACACGCTTACGCAGTATCTCATCTTCAATACTTAAAATTAAATCACGCGCATATTCAATTTCATTTGCATTGTTTTTATTCATCAATATAAAACCTCCCATTTTTTGCTTAAAGTAAAATATTAATTTATCTTATGGTTAATACTTTAATTATCAATTCAGCTGTAATAATCCTATATGCGTGTTCAGCCTTTTAACAATTCTGTTATTAAAGCGGTAATGATTTCAAATACATATTAACATATATTTCTACATATGTCAACATTAATTTACTTTATTTATATACAATTAATGGATGATGAAAATGTAAATTATTCACAAATATAAGCGTATATTTTAATGTATACGTTTACATATTTGTTTATAACTTTTAATATATGCATTATTATCCATTATCATTTATATTAATTGAAATTCTATTTATTAAGCTTTATGAATGATTATGTGATATTTTAGTTATGCGTTTTTAGATATTAGGCATACGATTGTTAAATGGCGTTAATAAAGCATATAAAAGTGTATTAATTAAATGATAATGTCAGATATTCAATTGAATGCTCTAAAGAAAAATGAACTTTTGCCG
Organism: Oscillospiraceae bacterium; assembly: GCA_031550725.1. Lineage (GTDB taxonomy): Bacteria > Bacillota > Clostridia > Oscillospirales > Ruminococcaceae > UBA946. Next base: position 239,302 of record JAVBOH010000008.1, on the reverse strand, counting down.
ATATATATTTAGTATGACATATAAATATGGATTTTACTATTTCATATTTGGTGATTTTAAAATGTTTTCGTGTCAAAATAAGCATTGACATTTTGTGACACTAATTTATATAAAATTGTTTAACGTCAATTCTTATGTTGACTTTTTTCTGTATTTTTGGTATAATATTGGATATGAGATTTGTTGCAAATTTGTATAGATTTTATATAAATATAAGGGTTTGTTTTATTTAAGTATTGTGATTATCTGCATGAAATGAAATTTAATAATAAAAATGAACGGAATAAAATTATGAGGGTATTTGTACAAAAACAACTTATAGAATTGCTTCAAACTATATCGGATGGCGTGAAGTTTGTTGATAACAATAATAAAGATGCAGCTGAAAATATGCTTATGGATTGCTATGCTGCTGCAAATTCAATAGAAAATGCTATGCGATCAGGCTTGTCTGCAATGCATTTTGCTGAATATTCTGATGAGTTAACATTGCTTAAAGCGATGCTTGAATTTTTGTACGATGCCGTTTTATCCGAACAATCTGTTTCAGATGTTACAAACGATATAAATAAGCAAATAAAGCTTACTCAAAACAAGCTTTCTGTTGAAACAGAAGTAAAGCTTGAAGTGGTTTTTATGCCATATAAAGCTAGTATGTGGGACTGCCTTGAAACAATATATTTATCAGCAAAAGAAGATACAAGATGTGATGCATATGTTGTACCAATACCGTATTTTGATAAAAATCCCGATGGGACATTCAGCAAAAAGTATTATGAGGGAAATGATTTTCCTGAATATATAGATATTCTGCATTATGAGAATTATGATGCTGCAATAAGAAAACCCGATGTTATTTATATTCATAATCCATATGATGAATATAATTTTGTTACTTCTGTTGACCCAAAATATTTTTCTCATGAGTTAAAAAAACATACAGATATGCTGGTATATGTTCCATATTTTTATACTGGGTATAAGTTTGCTGATTCTCATTTATTGTTATCTGCTTATCAGCATTCAGATAAAATCATTGTTCAGAATGATGCTGTTGTGGAACAGCTGAGTGAAAATGTAAGCAATGATAAGCTTATTGCACTTGGTTCTCCTAAGGCTGATAAGACTATAAAATGCTGTCAGAATAAAAAGATTCCTAGTGAATGGAAAAACATCATCGGTGATAAAAAGGTTATTATGTATAATGTAAGCCTTACTGGTTTACTTTCCTATAACGAGATGGCAATAAAGAAAATGATATGTGTGCTTAATGCATTTATTGGCAGGGATGATGTGGTTTTGTTATGGCGTCCGCATCCGCTGATTGAATCAACATTAAAATCAATGCGTCCTGATATGTGGAGAATGTATGAGGGTATCACAAAGCATTTTAAGGATAACAAAATTGGTATTTTTGATACTACTCCTGATATAAATGAAAGCGTTGCGATTTGTGACGGATATGTTGGCGAGGTATCCTCGTCGGTAGTAAGCTTATTTGGAATTACAGGAAAACCGATTTTTGCAACAAATATGAGAATAACTCAAAACCCTACTGAAGATGAAAAGTTAATAGTTGCTTTTAATACTTGTTTTGTTGAGGACAACGACTTATGGTTTGTAAGCCCTCAACAAAATGCACTATGCAGAATGAACTTTTCAACTGGTATTGTTAAAGAAGCTGTTAGTATGCCAATCCAATCCAGTATGGATAGACAATATAGCGATTTAATTAAAGTTGAAGATAATATATATTTAGCCCCATTAAATAGTGACAGAATATGTATATTTAATGGGGTAGCCAAAACATTTGAATTTATCGATTTTAGTGAACCATTAATCAAGAATAACTTTATTCGTGTTATTAAATATAAGAATTATTTATATTTTATACCGTCTGCATATTCTGCGATAGTAAGACTTGATCTAACAACTCATGAGTTAAAGTATTATACTGATGCTATTACAGCATTAAGTAAATATAATGAGCATCCAAATGGTTTGTTATTTCATTTTGGTGTTGATGTGCAGGATAATAGATTGTTTCTTGCATCGGTAAATAAAAATAAAGTCTTAGAATTTAATATGGATACAGAAAAATCAATTATTCATACTGTTGGTACTAAAGAAAACGGATATCGACATATGGCGTTTGATGGAAATAACTATTGGCTGATACCATTTACCAACGGATTAGACCCATATATCGTTAAGTGGAATCCCAAAACCGAAAAAGTGGTCACTTATAAAGATTTTCCTGATGGATTTCAGATTAAGGTTAATCCAAGAGTTTCTTATAAAAAGGTTGAAGATATTGCAGCATTTATATCAACTGTTAGCTGTGGAAAATTCACTTATATATTCCCAGCAACTGCAAATATGATACTTAAAATTGATACTGAAACAGATATTATTAGCGAATTGAAGCTTGATTTGCCTTACACCGAATGTGATTGGAAAGATAAATATTATAATAATATTACTAATTATATCTTTGCCAAAAAAATTGATAAAACTTATATAATTGCATTTTCTCCGCATAATCATGAGTTAATTAAAATTGATGTTAAAACTGATATTGCTGAAGTAATTCCATGCAGATTAACTCCTGAAAATGCACAAAAAATTAAACGTCCAATTGAATTTGAAGAATTAGCGGTTGGGCATCAGTATGGCTGTAATGAAATGCATTCGCAAAGGACCTTAAGCGATTTTATTTATTATGTTGCTGATGGAAATATGCATGATATAGAAGCTCAGAAGGACTATTACACCGATAAAATCTATAATTTGGATGGTACCTGTGGTGAGAAAATACATGAATATATTTCAGGCTGTGTATGGAGAAAACAGAAATGATTGAAGTGATTGCCGGAACTACGATTTATGCAACAACAGGAATGTTTGGGCGTAATCAGCCGGACAGGATGTCTTCCGAAAAATTTTACTATGCTAAAAGCGGAAGTGTTATTAAACTGCTTGATATCAATTACTTTTTCAATGTTGCTACATATTCGCTTAAAAGTGATGACAAGCTTATCTATACATATGCGTATGCTGATGGTGGATTTGCTGTTACATATAACAATGATTTGAGTGGTACAACTTACCGTCAGGATGATTATGTTTTTGAGGATGAATGTGTTTTCAGAATTTGCTTAAAGCGTGCTGATGGCAAGGATTTTACTTTGGATGAAGAAGACAGAGTTAACGAGCTTATTCATGTAGATACTGTTCCGTTTGAAAAAAAATATAATCATGTTTTTGATGACGAAATCGAAAAGACTGCACTTGAAATTAATACGGTCAGTTCAAATTCCACACTTAAATTTTGTGTGCTTACTGATACGCATATTTCCGTATGCGGAACATGGGATGATACTGTTCAAAACATAAAAAGGGTACACGAAAAAGCGAGTTTTGATGCCATTATACATCTTGGTGATTTCACTGATGGTATGACTTCAAAGAAGTTAACTTCAGAAGTTGCGGGACAGGCTATACAAGATTTACAAAGAAATAATGTACCTGTGTATGTTACAATTGGAAATCACGATACAAATTATTTTAAGAAAAATCCAGAGCGTATGACTATACATGAGCAATGTGATGTTTATCTTTCACATATAGATGATGCTGTTCGTGAGGATAATACGCCTTGGTATTACAAGGATTTTGATAGTCATAAACTAAGATGTGTTTTTCTGCATTCGTTTGATGTTTCTAAGGTAAATCGATATGGTTTTACGAATAAGGAAATTGTGTGGCTTGAAGATGTTCTTAATAATACTCCAAAAGATTTTTGCGTGCTTGTGTTTTCACATATTCCTCCGCATACAAAGCTTGATTACTGGAGTAAAAGAATTCGCAATCAAGAAAAATTGGTTAGAGTTTTAAAGAGATTTAATAAAGATGGTCGGCTTTTAGGTTATATTCATGGGCATACTCATGCGGATTTAATATTCAATGGGTATGGATTTCCTGTTATTTCAATAGGATGTTCAAAGCTTGAGTATTTTACCAATAAAAAGCCTGATGGATCATATACTGAAAAAAGAGCTATTGATACGATTTCACAGGAGTTGTGGGACACTTTTGTAGTTGATACTAAGCAAAAAAGTATTGATATTGTTAGGTTTGGTTCGGGAGAAAATAGATATATTAAAGTAAAACAGGAGTAGTTATTATATGAGATTTGAATTGAATGATATAAAAAATCAAATTTTCAATATTAATGATAGTTTGTCAAATATTGGTAAATATTTTTTAAGAAATAATATTAAATCAACAATATACATTGAAGACGATTGTGCAAATTTGATTGGTATAATTTCAATTGGCGATTTTTTAAGAAAAATACATAAAGCTACTTGCTTGATGGAGCTTGTAAACATTAATTTTATTAAATTTCAATCAGAAATAGATGAAATAAAGCTGATAGATGAAATCTTCGCTAAGTATCCTAATATTAATGAGGTGCCTGAAGTAATTAACCAAAAACTTGTCAGTGTATATAAAAGACATTTGAATTCTATTAATTTAGATATTTATGATAAAATTATAAAATTAAGGGATCGTGATGAAGATCTAAAAATATTTTTTAAATGGTTAAATATCCAGACAATAAATATTATTGGTGATAATGAAGTTCTTATTTTATTAAGTGAATATCTTAATAAATATATTAATTGTAAAATATATAAAAGTTCTGATGATTTTTTGCTTGATGAGAATAAAACCGATATGGATTTGATTGTTGTTAGTAATTTATCAAATCTTAGATACAAGATGTTTTATTTCAATATAATTAACTTAAATCACTTTTTTGAAATAATTGAAATTGCATTAAAATTAGAAAAGATATCTGCTTTATCGAACAGTTTATATTTATTTTCTGCTCCTAGAATTAATGAAATAACAAAACCTTCGGAAAAAGAAATAAACAATTATATTAACCAAAGTAAGAACTATGACATTTTATGTCCTATTAAAGATTTAAATCAAGATGAAAAAAATATTTATATTAATGAAGTTATTAAAGGCAATTCGCTCTTAGTAATAAATAATGATTACTACTTGCCTAATTATAATGGTAAATATTTAAATGTTATAAATAATAAACGATATACGAAATTTCAGAATAATGATTATAAATATAAAATATATGTACTTGGTGATAGTGTTGCATATGGTAGGGGTTGTGAAGATAAAAATACAGTTCCAAGTTTAATACAAAAATATCTTAATTATGAAACAAATGATTTTTTAGTGGTGAATTGTGGAGTTATCGGTGGTAAAATAAGTTTAAATGACGTTTTAGATGAAATAAAAAAAGGTGATATAGTAATTGTTTATGGTTATTTTATCAATATATTTAGGAATATAACTTCTTTATCATACTTGTTTAATCGACCACATAATTTTGGTGAAGTTTTTTGGGACGATCATCATTTAAACTATATCGGTAATGACATAGTAGCTAAAGAAATTGTTAAAACATTAAGAAACAACGATAAAAAAGGGTTAGTGATCAAAGACGGATCTGAATATATAAAAAATAGGCAACACTCGAAAAAATATACAGAATGGATGAATTTGGGACTGAGTGAATATTTAAATAATATCTCGGCACATAAAGTTAACGATAAAAACATTGGTGCAATAGTTTTAAATTGCAATCCCTTTACAAATGGACATGCATATTTAATTGAATATTCTGCAAAACAAGTTGATCATTTGTTTTTATTTGTCGTCGAAGAAGATAAATCGTTCTTTAAATTTACAGATAGACTTATGTTAGTAAAAGAGGGGACTAAGCATATTAAAAATATAACGGTTATATCGAGTGGAAAATTTATTATTTCATCATTAACTTTTGAAGATTATTTTGATAAAGATGCTTTAAATGGAGTTGCAATAGATCCTACTATGGATATTGAAATTTTTGCAAATTACATAGCTCCAACTTTAAACATTAAACAAAGATTTGTTGGCGAAGAACCAAATTGTAATGTAACAAATCAATATAATATTAATATGAAAGAAATACTTCCTCAATATGGGATTAAGTTAATTGAAATACCTAGAAGAAGCTTTAATGATCAACCAATAAGTGCGTCAACTGTAAGGAAACTTATTAAAGAAAAGAATATTGATATGATAAAAGAAATAGTTCCACAGTGTACTTATAATTTTATAATGGAAAATTATTTTTAAATTTACAATTTAGATTATTGGAGTGGTAAAATTGAAAGCCATATTGCTTGCGGCAGGAAAAGGAACAAGAATTTCCCGAATGGTAAAAAATGTTCCTAAAAGTACTCTTCCTGTTAATGGAGTACCTTTAATTAGGCATACTGTTCAAATGCTGCTTGATGAGGGCATGGAGGTTAATGTCTGTATCGGTTATCAGCAGGATAAAATTATAGCTGCACTTGATGGGTTACCTGTTACCTTCTATATTAATCCATTTTATGATGTAACAAACAGCATAGCAAGTTTATGGTTTGCAAGAGAGCAAATAAATGATGATATGCTTATTTTAAATGCTGACGTTTTCTTTTCAAAGGATATATTAAATAAGATATTGAATGATGATCATGAAGCTGTAATAGCAATGGATACTGGTCGTGTTGAGGTTGGAGATTACTTCTTTCATACAGTCAATGGTTGTATAAAACAGTATGGTAAGGATTTGCCGAGAGAGCAGCGTAATTGTGAATATGTAGGCATAGTTAAGCTTAAAAAAACATTCACACCTGTATTTTGTAAACGCTTAGATAAGCTTATTTATAGTCAGCAACATATGAACTGGTGGGAAAACACTCTTTATTCTATGACAGATAAACGTGATATTCACACCATTGATGTTAAGGGATTCTTTTGGTCGGAGATTGATTATTTCGATGATTATGAAAGAATTTTGGAGTATTTGGCTGGAAATATTACTGATGTGTTATCTGAAATAAATGCTAATTAATCTATAAGGGTATAGGTTTTATATATGAAAATTGGAATTATAGGTACTGGCAGGATTTCAAATCGTTTTATTCCCGAATCTAAGTTTGTCACAGATATTGAGGTTGCTGCTGTATATAATCCTAAATTAAAAAGCGCAAAAGTGTTTGCAGAAAATCATAATATTGATTTCTATACTGATGATTTAGAATTGTTTTGGCAGCATATTGATTCGGTATATATTGCATCTCCGCATCAAACTCATTATGATTATATAAAATCAGCACTTTTGCATAATATAAATGTTTTGTGTGAAAAGCCAATGGTGCTTTCAAAAAATCATGCAACCGAGCTTTTTGAACTGGCTGATAAACAAAAATGTGTTCTCATGGAGGGTATAAAAACTGCATATTGCCCTGGTTTTAAGAAACTTCTTGAAGTTATACAGAGCGGTGTTATTGGTGAAGTTAGGGATGTTGAAGCATGCTTTACTAAGCTTACTGATGATACATCGTTAAGGGAATTGTCTGATACAAAATATGGCGGCAGTCTTACCGAACTTGGCAGCTATACTCTTTATGGAATTTTTAGTATCCTTGGTATAGATTATACTGATATTCGAATTGAAAGCATTAATGCTGACAATGGTGTCGATTTGTATAGTAAGGTTTATCTAAAATATGATAATGCATTTGCGACTTCTAAAACCGGTCTTGGTGTGAAATCAGAAGGACAGATGATTGTTTCAGGGTCTAAGGGTTATATAAAAGTTCATGCTCCTTGGTGGAAAACTACTTCGTTTGAGGTTTGTTTTGAAGATTTAAGCAGGAATTATACTATTGAGTCAGAATATCTTGGTGATGGACTTAGATATGAACTTTTGGAGTTTTTATATTTGATTAACAATAGTAATTTGGGATTGATAGATATATCATTATCAATTTCTGATGTTATTGATAAATTCCTATCCGAAAGGTGATTATGATTACACATGGCAAGAACTAAAGTATGGGCGCATCGTGGTGCATCAGAATATGCTCCTGAAAATACACTTGAGGCATTTAAGCTTGCTGTGGAAATGAAAGCTGATGGCATTGAACTTGATGTTCAGTTTACTAAGGACAAAAAGCTTGTTATATGCCATGATGAAACGATTAACCGTGTGAGCAATGGCAAAGGTATGATAATGGATTATACTTTGGATGAATTGAAAGAATTTGATTTCAATAAGACTCATCCTGAATATATAAATGCTAAAATTCCAACTTTAGAAGAAGTATTCAAGCTGATTTCACCTACGAATTTAACTATAAACGTTGAACTTAAAACAGGTGTGATTTTTTATGAGGGTATCGAAAAGGCTTGTATTGAATGTGCTGAAATATATGGAATGAGTGACAGGATTTTGTATTCATCATTTAATCATTATTCGGTGATGAAAGTACGTGAGTTGTGTCCTGATGCTAAAACTGCATTTCTGTATAGTAATGGTTTTATTGATGTTCCAGAGTATGCTCATAAACATGGTGTTAATGCTGTTCATCCATCTTTAAAGGAACTGCAATACCCAAATTTATATGAAAAATGTCAAATGCTTGGGCTTGATATAAATGTGTGGACTGTGAACAGCGGTAAGATTATGAGAGAGCTTTGTGAGTGCGGAATGGTTAATGCCATTATTACTAATAAGCCTGATTTGTGCAGAGAAATTGCGGATGATTATCCAATTTAAGATAAAGGAATTTATATCATGGGGAATACAGATGTTATCAGAGATGGTTATGTTATTAATGATGAGGAATTAAGGCAGATACAGTTAATTCATCTTGAAATGATAATTGAATTAGATAGAATTTGCAAAAAATCTGGAATAAAGTATTGTTTGGTTGGCGGGACTGCTTTAGGTGCAGCCAGACACGGAGGTTGCATTCCATGGGATGATGATGCTGATATTGGATTTTTAAGAAGTGAATACGAAAAATTCAGAAATGCTTGTGAAGCCGAACTGGATAAATCAAAATTCTATTTTCAAGATCACAGAAATACAAAGGGATATCGTTGGGGATATGGCAAGCTTAGAAGAAAAAACACAGAATTTGTTCGCTTAAATCAAGAACATATGCCATATGAACAAGGAATTTTTATTGATATTATGCCTTTTGATTATGTGCCTGAAAACTATTTTGTAAGATCAATACATAACTTTATTTGCTTTTCATTTAGAAAGATTTTTTGGTCATATATTGGAAAAAATACTGCAACTGGAATTGAGAAAACAATATATGAATTATTAAGCTTAATACCTGAAAATGCAGTGTATTCAACGTTTAATCGCTTTATTAAATATAATCATAAACATGAATCCGATATCGTAAGAATACTTACATTTCCTGCTGCCAATAGTTATTATGGGTATAAAATTAAATGGTATACAGATTTAATTGATATAGATTACGAGGGACATAAATTTCCGATAGCAAAGCAATATAAGAAATATTTAAAATTTAAATATGGTGATTATATGACACTTCCACCTATTGAAAAAAGAAAAGTACATCCTGTTTCAAAATTAAAATTGCTTGATAATAATGAGGAATGTTAATGAAAAAATATAAAATCGGTTATACAGACGGTACATACGATTTATTTCATGTTGGTCATCTTAACATGATTGAAATGGCTAAGAGTTATTGTGATTACTTGATTGTTGGTGTTCATGGTGATGATGTTGTTTCTAGCTACAAAACACATAAACCAATTATTTGCGAAAATGACAGACTTCGGATTGTTAGTTCCTTGTCATGTGTAGATAAAGCCGTTATAAACACAACCAGAGATAAAATGACATTATGGGAACTTCATAAGTTTGATGCAATATTTATTGGTGACGATTGGAAAGGTACAGAAAGATGGATTAATTTCGAAAAGGAATTAGCTAAAATTAATGTAGATGTTGTTTATGTTCCGTACACAAGTGGGATTTCGACAACGGAAATAAAAAATATTATTATGAATTATTGATATATTACAATTTCGGAGGTTAAGTGTGGAACAACTTAAAATAACTCACGAGCCCATGCAAACATTTTTTGTGGTGCTTTGTGACAAGGAGGCATGGGCATAAAAATGAACCGAGCAAAACTAGCAATAACAATGGGTGACCCTGCCGGAATTGGTGCTGAAATTATTGTAAAATCCTTAAATAAAACAGAGGTATATGATAAATGTATTCCTATTGTTATCGGTGATTATTATGCAATAAAAAGTGCTTTGGATTTTTGTAATATAAGCTTAGAAATAAATATTATTGATAGTTGTTCAAATGCATATGGTAAGTTTGGTACAATTGATTTGATAAATCTTGACTATCTTTCCGAGAACAGCTGGGAGTATAAAAAGAACAGCAAAATATGTGGTGAAGCGTCTTTTAATTATGTTACATATGGTATTAATTTGGCATTAAAAGGCGATGTTGATGCAGTTGTTACTGCTCCAATAAGCAAAGAAGCAATTAATTTGGCAGGACATAATTATAGCGGACATACTGAGATTTTTGCTGATTATACTAACACCAAAGATTTTGCTATGCTGCTTGCTTGTGGAAATTTGCGAGTTATTCATGTAACCACACATTGTGCATTAAGAGATGCTTGTAATAAAATTGCCAAGAAAAGGGTATTGGATGTTATTAAGCTTGCTGATCAAGGATTAAAGCTTTTAGGTGTAAATAACCCTAAAATTGCTGTTGCAGGATTAAATCCGCATTGTTCTGAAAACGGATTGTTCGGGACGGAAGAAACTAATGAAATTATTCCAGCTATTAAGCTAGCTTTAGCTGAAAATATTAATGTCGAAGGTCCTATTTCCCCTGATACTGTTTTTGTTAAGTGTATGTCCGGTCAATATGATATTGTTGTTGCTATGTATCATGATCAGGGGCATATTCCACTTAAGCTAAGCGGCTTTAGAATTAACAGTGATACTGGTAATTTTGATTCTGTGAGCGGTATTAATTGCACTATTGGACTACCTGTTATACGTACTTCTGTTGATCATGGTACAGCTTTTGGCAAGGCTGGCGAGGGTAGGGCTAATCCGGATAGTTTACTTGATGCGATTTGGGCGGCGGTGGTTATGGTGGAGAATAGAAAGTTAAATGTTGAGGTATGAAATGAACATTGCATTATTTGGCGCTGGGAAATTCGGTAAAATGATAAAAAATCATATTGAAAAAACAACTGAATATACAGTTAAATATTTTATTGATAACAACCCAAAGTTATATGAAAAACAAATAGAGAATTTACCTATTATTTCATTTGATCAATTACTCGAATGTATGTATGATAAAGAAAATGGTATAGAATATGTCATCATATCAGCAATTAAATTTTCTGAAAATATATGCAGACAATTTGATAGTTGTTCTGTTAATTTTAAAGGTAATAACATTGAATTATTAAACCACAAAATTAATACATATGCAAGACCTGATGTAAATGAGATTTTACAAATACCAAATATTCCGATAAATGATAAACCAATGATATTAACACTTGGTGTAAATTTAACAGATGTTTGTAATTTAAACTGTAAAAGCTGTGCTCATTTTTGTAATTTGTTTGATAGAAATGAAAGTCAAAGCTTTGATGATTATAAAAAAGATATAAAGTATTTATCAGAAAATTGCATAGTTGGTTCTTTTTCTATTTATGGCGGTGAACCACTTTTGAGTGCCGATGTCACCCGATATATTGATGTAACAAGAAAATATTTTCCTGATAGCATAATTGAAGTAATTACTAATGGGCTTCTTGTTCCTAAGATGGATGAGAATTTTTTCAACTGTATTAACACTAATAACGTTACAATCAGAGTTTCGGGGTATAAACCTACTCTAAAAATGATCGATATAATTATTGAGAAATTGGAGCTGCATAAAGTTAACTATATTGTTGCGTCAAATATTGATAAGTTTTATAGGGTGTTGTCACTTAAGGGTGATAGCAATCCAGAAAAGGCAGCTCGTGTTTGTGAAATGTGGCAGTGTACATTTTATCGAAACAGCAAGATTTATAAATGTCCTGTTGATGCATTATTTTATAAATATGCAGAGCATTTCAATATACCATCAAAAGAGGATTCGGGTGTTGATATATACCAAATATCCGATTGGAACAAAACATTAAATGATTTAAGATTTGGTACGGTTGAATTTTGTAAGTATTGTGCTGAAAAAATTGATTATATTGATTGGGATGTTTCTAAAGAGCCGCAAAAAGAGGATTGGATTGCTGATGTTTAAATTTATAATATGCATAATCCAATAACCACAGGAAGATTATTTTGAACAATCAACTTTATAATAGCAGATTATAGTTGTAATTAATGCAGAATTAATAAGTTTATCAAAGACAAGATGAAGAATATATCTTCGATTTTAACCGATAACAAAACTCATCAAGATAAAATTGTGACTCATTAGCTTTTAAGCCATGAAAAGCACCTAGTATAAAAGCTTTTACATTAGAAATAATGGTATGTAACCATTTTAATTTACTATCCTTAGAATCAACAGAAACCATGTCAAATTCCACTGAATTATCTTTTTGTATGTTTTGAAATTTATACGCTCTAAAACCATCAGCGATTATTTTTGAACCTTTTTTGATATGTTCTTGGTCAAGTTTTTTCAATAGCTTAGCTTTAAGTTTTTCAACAACTTGCATATGAACGTATTGAGGTTTACCGTCATCTGTTAGTGAAACAGCAACAATTACCTTTGATTTATTTGTCTGCCACGTTTTACAAGTTAAGTATCATCAATTTCTCACCCTGTGAATAAGCTTCATCCATTGCCACAGTTCCACATAATTTGTATTTATCATTTACTATACGCATAACTTCACGTAATCGACGATGAACATATCATGCCGTTTTATATATTACGCTGATTTGAGATTGTAATTCTTTAGCTGATATTCTTGCTTTACTTGAAATCATAAGTAAAGCTGCCCAATATCATTTTCTAATTTCAAGTTTTGAGTTTTCGAATATTGTACCATAAAGAATTGAAGCGTAATATTTACAATTCTTACACTCCCCAACCTTGCGAGATTTAATTTCATAACCGTCAGTGTTACCACATTTGGAACATGAAAAACCTTTTTTGTTCCTACGGTTTCATAAATCATCAACACATATTTCCACTATTGCATACTTTTCGCTAAACTCGATTAAGCTCATTCTTTTCGGAACCCTTGCACCTTTTTACACATTATCACCTGGTTTTGATGTGGTTATGCTATATTTCCTTGGTTTTGTCAAGTTTTATTCCCTGTGCTTAGGGATACACACAATCTATATTACATGAGGGTTGTTTTTATGAAAATTTGTAATTCAACGGTTGATGAGTTCCTAAAAAATTTAAATGATAGGAAAATCATTTGTTTTGGAGCTGGAGAGGTTATGCATAGAGATTTATATCATGATTCGTTATTAAAATCAATTGCATTTTTTGTAGATAATGATAAGAATAAAATCTGTATTAATAATTTAAATGTTAACAACTATGTTTTCGATGTAAATGCTATTGAAATATTAAATAGCATAAATCCAGATAAATTTGTTATATTAGTATGTGCTCAATATTATCTTATTGAAGTAATAAAACAATTGCAAAAAATAGAAAATCTTAAAAATATTGAGTGCTATACTTTATTTCATGTTTTATATAACTCTGAATGTAATTTGAATAATTTTTTTGAATATGAGATAAATAAAAATGCTTTTAAAAATTATAAAGAAAAGCTTAATCTTAAAGACAAATACCAAAATAATAGGTGTTTTATTATAGGTAACGGGCCAAGCTTAGAAATTAATGATTTAAATAAGCTAAAAAATGAAAAAACATTTGCAGCAAATAGAATATATTTGACTTTTGATAATACAGACTGGCGGCCAACATTTTATTTTATAAATGATTTCAAATTATATTATTTAGATTATGATATTATCAAAAAATTAGATTTATCTTTTAAATTTGTTCCACTTAATTCTACCATCGCTTGTGGGAAGGTTGATGATGATATTATATATTATCATCGAAATGGGTTAGGTGAACATAACACAGATTTTTCTTTTGATGTTTCTGAAGTGGTGTATGCGAACTCTACTGTTACATCGGCTATGCTTCAGTTTGCTGTATATATGGGGTTTAAAGAAATTTATCTGCTTGGAATTGATAATAATTATTCTGGAAACACTGGTTCTAGTGGTAATCATTTTGATAATCGATATGAAAATGGGATTTCAAAAATGTCCAAAATCCCAGTAAAATGCAACACAGATAGAATGACCATTACATATGAAACAGCAAAAAAAGCTGCCGAATCTGTGGGCGTAAAAATCTACAATGCAACTCGTGGTGGAGCATTAGAAGTATTTGAAAGAGTTGACTTCGATAGTTTATTTTAAGGATGGAAGTACACATGAAAATAATTGGAGTAATCCCAGCGAGATATAATTCATCTAGGTTCCCGGGTAAACCACTTGCTGATATTTGTGGTAAACCTATGATTTGGTGGGTGTATCAACAAGCATCGCAAGTGAAAAGATTAGATAAAATATATGTTGCAACTGATGATATTCGTATCGAAGAAATTTGTAATAATTATGGAATTCCTGTTATCACTACATCTGTTGAACACGTAAATGGAACTGAAAGATTAACTGAGGTAGCAAGAAAAATAAATGCTGATATATATATAACTATTCAAGGAGATGAACCTTTACTTGAACCAACAACAATTGATAAAGTAATTGATGTAATTCTTTCTGATCCTAGCATACCTTGTGCAACTTTAAAAACACCTTTTATAAATCCAGTTGATATAGTAAATAGCACTACACCTAAGGTTGTTTGTGATATAAATGAAAATATTCTATTATTATCCCGCTCTCCAATTCCATACCCCAAAGCATCTTTAGATTATATTTATTATAAACCCATTGGTGTATATGCTTTTAAAAAAGAAATCCTTTTGATGTACAATAAACTAGAAAGAGGTAGAATAGAAGCTATTGAAGATATTGAACTATTACGTTTAGTTGAAAATGGTATAAAAATTCGGGTTGGTATAACAATGTCTGATACGATTGCTGTAGATACAGAAAAAGATTTAAAACGTGTTAGAGAATATATTTTTAAAAATAGAGGAGATAATTGATGATAAAAAAACTTCTACTTATCTTAGGACCTTGTGTAATCGAATCTATAGAATCATTAGAAAATGAAGCAACGATTCTCAAGGAAATAGTAAGCCGTTATGACGTGGATTTCTATTTTAAAGCGTCATTTGATAAAGCCAACAGAACATCAATAGATTCATACAGAGGTCCTGGGATTGAAACTGGGGTAGAAATTTTAAATGAGATAAAAAATAAGTATGGGTTTAAGATTTGTACTGATATACATGAACCTTGGCAAGCAGAAAAAGTTGCTGAGGTTGCTGATATAATACAAATACCGGCATTTTTATGCCGTCAGACCGATTTGTTGGTTGCTGCTGCGAAAACTGGGAAAATAATCAATGTTAAAAAGGCGCAGTTTCTTGCACCATGGGATATGCAAAATGTTGTAAAGAAGATTGAAGATAACGGAAACAAAAATATAATGCTCTGTGAACGTGGCACTTCATTTGGATATAATAATCTTGTTGTGGATATGACAAGTATTATAGAAATGAAAAAGATGGGGTATCCTGTTATATTTGATGCAACACATAGTGTTCAAAAGCCTGGTGGAAACGGTTCAAGTACGGGCGGTAACCGTGGCTATGTTCCTTATCTTGCAAAAGCGGCTACCGCTGTTGGTGCAGATGGCATTTTTATGGAAGTGCATCCTGATCCTGACAATGCTTTATCTGATGGAACTAATATGCTTAATATTAATTATGTCAGCAAGGTATTGGATGATATATTGAAAATACATAATCTTGTTATAAATTAATTTGTGAGCATGGAGGGCTAAATGGATATCTTATCTACTGCAAAGTCTGCGATTGATACAGAAATTGATGCGTTAAATAAAACAAAAGAACAGCTTGATGATAATTTTGTTAATATTACAAATGTAATAAATAATTGTATTGGTAAGGTTATTTTGACTGGTATGGGTAAATCGGGTCATATTGCAGGAAAAATTGCATCGACCATGTCAAGTATTGGTGTTTCTGCTTTCTATATACATCCTGGAGAAGCTTTGCATGGCGATCTTGGAATTATTCAAAAAAACGATGTTGTTTTAGCATTAAGCTTTAGTGGCGAAACAGATGAGATATTAAATATAATTCCTGCGGTACAAAAAATTGGTGCTGTAATTCTTTCTATTGTAGGTAAATGTGGATCAACTTTAGAAAAATATTCACAGTATACATTTTGCTTACCTGAAATTAAAGAAATATTTCTTGATAATATGGTTCCTACTTCAAGTACCACAGCTATGCTTGCTGTTGGAGACGCACTAGCTGTTACGGTTGCCACTATGAGAAATTTCACTAAAAATGATTTTGCTATATTTCATCCACATGGAACACTTGGAAAAAAGCTAACCTTAAAAGTAGGTAACCTAATGAAATCAGGTGAAGAAAATGCTGTTGTCTTATCAGGTTCGACTTTACAAGAGGCAATACTTGAAATGTGTAGAAAACCTATTGGCTGTGTGAATGTCGTTGATTTCGAAAATCATTTGATTGGTATTTTTACTGATGGGGATTTGAGAAGATATATAAATAATAACGGCCAGGATTTTAATATGCGAATTGATGAAATAATGACTATTTCCCCTGTAATTGTCATGCCTGAACTTTTAGTCGTTGATGCTGTTGAAAAAATGAAACGTGAAAATGGGTTCTTGTCAATGCTTCCTGTTGTTGAGGATGGTTATTTGAAAGGAACTTTACATATTTCGGATATAATTAAGGTGGGTTTGATATAATGCCTGATATAAAACTTCTTGTTATGGATGTTGATGGCACGCTAACTGACGGTAAGATTTATTTATCTACTGAAGGTGAATTTATGAAAGCCTTTAATGTCAAGGATGGCTATGCTATAAAACATATTTTACCTGAGCATAATATTATTCCTGCTATCATCACTGGGCGTAAAAGTATTATTGTTCAAAAACGGTGTGAAGAACTTGATATTAAATACCTGTTTCAGAATGTAAAAGATAAATTACCAGTTCTTAAAGAATTAGTACAAAGCTTAAATTTATCTTTGGAAAATGTCGCTTATATTGGTGATGATGTTAATGATTTGGAATGTTTGAAAGTTTGTAGGTTTTCGGCTTGTCCGAATGATGCTGTTGATGAAGTTAAGGACGTTTGTATGTATGTATCTTCATTTAATGGTGGGGATGGTGCCGTTAGGGATATTATTGAATATATATCTGCAAGTTGTATTAATTTAATCTAACGATAACTGAGGTTTTATAAGATTGATATATAATAAATATTAATTAAAGGATTGAAAATTAAAATGGTAATAGCTTTAATAATAGCTGGCGGACTTGGTAAGCGAATGCAGCTTGACATCCCAAAGCAATTTATAAGTATAAATGATAAACCAGTAATAATATATACACTTGAAGGATTTCAAAACTTTGAACGAGTAGATGAAATTCATGTTGTATGCCTTGAAGGCTGGGAAAATATATTGAGTGCATATGCAAGACAGTATGGTATCACTAAACTAAAAAATGTTGTTACTGGTGGTGATACTGTTCAAGAATCAATATATAACGGTATTCTTAGTTTGAAAAGTATATGCAGTGAATCTGATACTGTTATTATTCATGATGGTATTAGACCTGTTATCGAAAATTTCGTGCTTGATGATGTCATAAATGTTTGCGAAAAACATGGTAATGCAGTTACTTCAATGCCATACACAGAGCAAATTTTCAAAACAACTGATGGTAAAACAACAAATGAGTACTTAATAAGAGATGAGGTTAGAAGAGTATCAACACCACAGGCCTATCAGTATGATAAATTGCTTTGGGCATATAATAAAGCATTCAATGAAGATATTGGTCTACATAATTCATCATATACAAATACTCTAATGACTGATTTAGGTGAAACTCTATATCTTTCAAAGGGTTCAGATAAAAATATAAAAATAACAACCAAAGACGATATTTTTACGTTTAAAGCATACCTAAATACAAAATTCGACCTATAGGAGTAGCCATGCTGTACAATAATGAACTTTATTCAGAAAACATAAAAATGACTGCTAATTATGATTTACCATGGGATAAACTGAAAAATAAAACTATCCTAATAGCAGGCATATCTGGTTTAATCGGAAGCTATATGACAGATATTATTATGTACAGAAATGAGATTTATTCTGATAATATTAAAATCATTGGTATAGCAAGAAATCAAGTAAGGACTGAAAAACGTTTTAAAAAGTACATTGGTGATAATAACTTCAAGTTAATTATTCAAGATATTACTGATAAAATGTTTATAGAAGATAGCGTTGATTTTATAATTAACTGTGCAAGTAACACACATCCGCTTGATTATTCAGCTAAACCAATTTCAACAATAACAACAAATATCATAGGTACAAATAATTTATTGGAGTTCGCCTCAAATAAGGGAACTGAAAGATATTTATATGTATCATCAGTTGAAATATATGGTGAAAATAAAGGTGACACCGAATATTTTGCTGAAGATTACTGTGGATATATAAACAGCAATACGCTTAGGGCAGGATACCCCGAAGCTAAGCGCTGCGGCGAAGCACTTTGTCAGGCATATATTAAAGAAAAGGGTATTGATTGTGTAATCGTACGTTTACCAAGAGTATACGGCGAAACAATGCTTACTGAGGATTCAAAAGCATTATCTCAATTTATAAAAAAAGGGCTTGCAAAGGAAGATATTGTTCTTAAAAGCGAAGGGAAACAATTATTTTCTTATATTTATGTTCCGGATGCTGTAACAGCAATGCTGATAATTTTATTATCAGGTGAATGCGGAGAGGCATATAATGTTGCTGATGAAAATTCGGATATTACATTGGGATCTCTAGCTGAATTAATAGCTGATAAATCAGGTACAAGTGTAATTTTTGATTTACCCGATACAAATGAGCTACAAGGTTATTCAACAGCAACAAAAGCTATTCTTGATAGTGAAAAAATGCACACACTAAATTGGAAACCAATGTTTAATATTAACAATGGTATAGAAACGCTGTTGAAAATTTTATCTGAAAGCGAGCATTAAATATTATGGATATCAATCTGCTAAAAGAAAAAATTGATGCTGCAGAAAAGATAGTTATTTACGGCTGTGGTAAATATGGAAAATGTGTATATACATATTTAGATATGAATAATTTGCTTGATAAATTAATGAATTTTACCGTTACTTCAATGGGTGACAATAATACAGAATTTATGGGTGTAAAGGTTTATGAATTTAAGGGAAAAACATATGATAAAAATACATTGTTCATTATAGCAATGAAACGTAATGTTGATAATGTCTTCAACTTATTATCAGAGAATGGATTCAACAATGTATTAAATATTGACAATGATTTATTTTATTCAATTGAATTTTTTAATTGTTCCTATTATTTAGATGATCCTGTTGTTAAAAATAGATTACTGTTTATTTCATATGGTGGTCTAGGTTATTGTTGTAACCCCAAATATATTGCAAATGAGATCATTAAACAAAAATTAAATGTCGAAATGGTATGGGTAGTAAAAAAGCTTAATACATATAAATTTCCTAAAGAAATTAAAACAGTATTGCTAGGGTCAAGTGAATTTTATAAATACTTAAGTACGAGTGAAATAATTATTTGTAACTACTATAATTTACATATGTATTCTAAAAAAGAAAATCAATATTATATCCAAACATGGCATGGATGTGCTCCTTTGAAAAAAATTGGTTTAGATGAACATAATGCAGATATTAATATAATTGAAAATATTGATTTATACCTTGCCGGAACACAATTTTATTCAAAACAATTTAGACTGTCGTTTTTATATAATGGAGAAATAGCTAACATTGGTTGCCCACGGGATGATATCTTATTTAATAATAAAGATGTGAGAGAAAAAGTATATGAGCATTATAATATACCTACTAATAAAAAAGTAATTCTATATGCACCAACTTTTAGAGATGATTTCAATTTAGAAGGATATAATATTAACGTTGATTCAATTACTGAATCATTAAATGAATATTTCAATGGTGAATTTATTTTTGCGTACAGATTACACCATAATATACATGGGTTTAATTTAGAGTTTGAATCTTCAAAATATGAAACAATCGATATGACATATTATGATGATGTTCAAGAACTAATAGCATCATTTGATGTTCTTATCACGGACTATTCATCAATAATGTGGGATTTCTCTTTGACTAAAAAACCTGTATTTCTGTTCCAAACAGATGCCGAGAAGTATGAATTAGAACGTGGATTTTATACGCCTTTCAATGAGCTGCCATATCCAATCGGACACAACAACGAAGAATTATGCGAGCAAATACTTAATTTTGATGAGGAAAAATACATTAAGGATGTTACAGCTTTTCATGATAAAAATGTTGTTTATGATGATGGACATGCTTCTGAAAGAGCAGTTGAAATTATAAAAAAGCGACTTGGTATATAAAATAATGGGAGATAAAAAAGTATGGATTTTAGTGAATTAAAATCGAAAATTTCAGAAGCAGAAAAAATAGTTATATATGGTTGTGGCGTATATGGCAGGCAAGTTTATACTTTTTTAGATATTAATGGTTTTCTAGATAAACTGCTGCACTTTGCTGTTAGCGATACAAAAAATAATCCTAAGCAGTTCATGAATACACCAGTATGTGAATTTAATTCAGATTTATATGACAAGGATACACTTTTTATTGTAGCAATAAAATACTCTCCTGATAATATAATTAAAATGCTTATGGATTATGGGTTTAATAATATAGTGATTATTAATGCTGATTTACTTAAACAACTATATTTAGACAATTACAATCTATTTTCATCAGAACCTATTGTAAAAAATAAAATTTTTTTTAATTCTTATAATGGTCTTGGATATGGTTGTAATCCTAAATATATTGCGGAAGAGATTATTAAACAAAAATTAAATATTGATATGGTATGGGTAGTTAGAAAAAATAACACATATAGATTCCCTAAAAAAATTAGAACTGTTTTATTTGGAACAAAAGAATTTTATAAAGAATTAAGTACAAGTGCAATTATAATAGAAAATGGATGTTATTTACATGAATATCCCAAAAAAGATAATCAATATTGTATCGAAACATGGCATGGATGTGCACCCTTAAAAAAAATTGCTTCTGATACTGATTATAAATGTATAAAAACCAATAAAAATATTGATTTGTATTTAGCTGGAACCGAATTTTATGCAAAACAATTCAGAAAAGCATTTTTATATGAGGGTGAAATTGTAAATACGGGTTGTCCAAGGGATGACTTGTTTTATAATAATATTGATGTGAAAAACAAGGTTTATGAGTATTATAACATACCTAAAGACAAAAAAGTTGTTTTATATGCACCAACTTTTAGAGATGATTATAATTTAAATGGCTATGGCATAGACATCAACTTAATTCTAAAAGCTATTAATGAATATTATAATGACGAATTTATCTTCGCTTATAGAATGCATCGTAATTTACATAAGTGCGGTATAATTTTTGAATTAGATAATCCTATCGCAATCGACATGACCTATTATGACGATGTCCAGGAACTATTAGCATCTTTCGATGTATTAATAACCGACTACTCATCAATAATGTGGGATTTTTCATTAACAAAAAAACCAGTATTCCTCTTCCAAACTGATGCTGAAAAATATGAGTTAGAGCGTGGGTTTTACACTCCATTCAGCGAGCTGCCATATCCAATTGGACACAGCAACGAAGAATTATGCGAAAAAATACTCAATTTTGACGAAGAAAAATATATTAAGGATATCACTGCTTTTCACGATAAAAATGTGGTTTTTGATGATGGACATGCTTCAGAGAGAGCAGTAGAAATAATTAAAAAGCGACTTGAAATGTAGCTTGTAATAAGGGGTAATATGAGGATAACGGATGAACTTGAGAGAACATCAGAGCTGCGCATGAATTTGTATGCATGGTATGAGTTTGATAAAGACAGCGAATTACTTGAAATTAATCCTGAATGTGAAGTTATATCCGAGATGTTCAAGGATAAATGCAAAACTGCCGAAAAAATATCAAACGGGTTTCCAACAAAAAAATATGATTATATAATTCTAACAGGAGTACTTTGTAAATTACAAGGTACCTCTTGTGCTACGTATTTATCTGAGTTGAAAAATTATCTTAATCCAAACGGCAAAATATTGATTGCTGAAAACAACAGGCTTGGATTGAAATATTTCTGTGGTGAAAAAGAAGAAATTTCAGATAAAGTATATGAGGGAATAAGAAATTATCCTGATGGTACAGTAAAGGGACGAGCCTTCTCAAAAAAAGAATTATCAGATACAATTGAATTATCAGGTTTAAAATATAAGTTCTACTATCCTTTATCCGACTATAAATTCACACAAGCAATCTATACCGATGCATATTTACCGCAGAAAAATATAGTTGAACGTCTAATGAATTATTATCAGGACAAATCAACTTTAATTGCAGATGAACGCACTTTATATAATGATATTATTGATAATAATGTCTTTCCATTTTTTTCGAATTCATTTCTTGTTGAATGCTCCTTGAATGATGACTTTTGCAATGTGATTTATGCCTCAATTTCAGCCGACAGACGCCTTGAGGATGCTTGTATAACTATAATTTGTGACGATGATACTGCAAAGAAAATGCCATTTTACCATGAGGGTATTCCAAATATACATAAGCAGTATGATAACCTATTAAGGTTGAATAAATATGGCATAAAGACCGTTAATCACACTCTTTGTGACAACAAATTAGTTATGCCTTATATTAAATCGCCAAAGCTTTCGGATTATCTGCGTGATTTAGTTAAGATTAATATAGACGAATTTATCAATATTTTTGACAGACTAAATGAGCTGATACTAAATTCATCAGACTATACAAGCGAAAACGCATTAATAAATGATGAGAATGCTGATCTTGAGTTTGGACCAATTTTAAAGCATACATCAATTGAGCTTATACCGCTTAATTGCTTTTATATTGATAATGATTTTTACTTCTTTGATCAGGAATTTGTGTTTGACAATTATCCTGCTAAATTTGTTTTATACAGAGCTGTGAAGTATGTATATATGCACGCTCCTGAAACAGAAAAATTCATATCGCAAAAAGTTTTAAAGAAACGTTATGGATTGACAGCACTTTGGAAAACATTTGAGAATGCAGAAAAGGATTTTCAAAAAAATCTAAGGCTCCATGATAAATTTCATGAGTTCAGAAAGCATATTCGTGCAGACAAAACAAAAATTGAAAATAACATCTCAAAGCTTATGGCAGAGAGTAGTTCAGTATATTCACCTGATGAAAAAATGCTTGCAGTGCGTCAGGTTGAGCTTGATTTATTAAGAAAGCTTGATAAAATTTGTGAAGAAAATGACCTTAAATATTATCTGCTTTGCGGTACACTTTTAGGAGCAGTGCGTCATAAAGGCTTCATTCCATGGGATGATGATATTGATGTTGCAATGTTCAGAAGTGATTTTGAAAAACTAAAAGAAATATGTGCAAATCTTGATGAACCCTACTTCCTGCAAACAGCTGAAAACGATAAAGATTGTTTCAATAATGGCATTATGAAACTTAGGAACAGCAACACAACTGGTGTGCCACAAAAAGACATTGGACATGACTGCAACAGTGGAATATGGATTGATATTTTGGCACTTGATAGCTGTGTTCGTGATCCTGAAATGCTGAAATTAAAACGCAGAGCAGTAAAAAAAGCAATGCGTATGCTTTATGCAAAGGTTTATGGTGATGAAACAGCAGATTACAGAGGCATGGACGAAGAAATATGGGAAATGTATTGTGATGAAGCAAAAAAAGTTCCGCATGATGAATTGTGCGAAAATTTATATAAGGCTTGTACAATGTATAATGATGAAAATTCTGAATATGTAGCTACATTTTCACACAATAATTATCAGCCATATTGCCGTGAGGATTTTAAGTCGATAATAAAACTGAATTTTGAAAATTATGAATTTAATGCTCCAGTCGGTTACAAAAGAGTTTTGCAGATGTCAAAAGGCAAGGATTATATGACATTGCCGCCATTTTATATGCAGACCCCACATCATGACGGAATTTTTCTTACTGATGTGCCATACAAAAGATATCTTGGAATGTTCAATAATATACTTAGCGATGCTGAAGGTAAAACTATTGTAATATTTGGTGCAGGAATTATGGTTGAGGATTATCTTACAAAGTATGGCAATAAATATAAACCGGAATTTTTAGTGGATAATGACAAGACAAAATGGGGTAAAGAAAAATTCGGAATATCTATCGAAAACCCTGAATTTTTAAAAGGCATTCCAAATTTACACCTGATTATATGCAGTGTATATTATCGTGAAATTGAAAAGCAATTAAATGAAATGGGTATTACAGAATTTAAGGTTTATGCTAAGGAAAAGAAATTAATTGCTGGTGAGGAGAGAGATAGAGAACGATGAGTGAGAAAAAATATAAGGTTGGATATTGTCCTGGGGCATTTGATTTATTTCATATCGGACACCTTAATTTGATAATGCGTTCAAAGGAACGCTGTGAATATCTGATTGTCGGCGTTGTAACAGATGAATTGTATTTTAAGCAAAAAAAGAAGATACCATTCATCTCGCTTGAAGAACGTATGAAAATTGTTGAGTCAATTAAGTATGTTGATAAGGTAATTGCTGTTGATGAAAGACTTAATAACAAGCTTACCGCATTAAGTGAACTGCATTATGATTGTCATTTCTCTGGTTCTGACCATATTGAACAGTGGAAAAAAACGATAGAGGAAGCTAATAAACAAGGTGCACAGTTTGAGTTCTTTGATTACACGCAATCTACTTGTTCAACCAGAATTAGAAGTGTGCTTGAGCAAAAATCCATGTTTAATTATATGTACAAATCTATCATGGATAAAACGATTGTTATTTTGGGGACTGGAAAACTCTTTGATGATTACATGGAGAAATATGGTGTGGATTACAAGCCTTCATTTGCAGTTGATAATAATGAAGACCTGTGGGGGACACAAAAATGCGGAATTGAAATAAAATCTCCTAATGAGATTTTAAATATTCCACAGGAAGATTTATGGCTGTTTATATGCACCGCAAATTCAGACGAAATAGAAAACCAAGTAACTGATATGGGAATTAAGGATTATCGTGTATATAAAAAAATCAATAACGATTATGCTATTCCAAATGAATATATGATAAAATAACGAGGGCGGTTTATGTATAGTTTTGATATTTTTGATACATTAATAACACGAAAAACAGCAACACCAACGGGTATATTTGCTGTTATGCAGAATAAACTTCAGGAAAATTATATCGAAAATATTGATAGCTATATTAAAAATAATTTCTATTATTTAAGAATTAATGCTGAGAGAATGGCTCATTTTGATAAACCAACAGAAGAAGTCACATTAGAAATGATTTATTCAGCGATAAAAACAGTAGGCTCGATAAGTGAGTCACAAATTGAAGCATTAATGGAGCTTGAAATACAAACCGAGATAGATTATAGCTATCCAATTGTAAAAAATATTGAGCTGCTAAAAAAATTAGTTTATGATGGACACAAGGTTATCCTGATTTCTGATATGTACTTGGACAGCAGCATTATACGAAAAATATTATTAAAGCACGATGAGGTTTTTAATGATATTCCATTATATGTTTCGTCTGATATCGGATATTGTAAGCATACAGGATATCTTTTTGATTATGTCAAACTCAAAGAAAATGCAGCGTTTAATGAATGGATACATATTGGCGATAACTCTAAATCTGATGTTCTAATGCCACAAAAAAAGGGTATTGAAATTCAGCCATATGCTTTTTGTGAACTCATGCCAATTGAAAAAAACGCACTTGAAAAGGATGAATCCGATTACTTTACACAGCTTAATATTGGTGCATCACGAAATGCAAGACTCACACATGACCTTGATTATTCTGCATCTGTTGGTTCTTCAATAGGCGGAGTTTTATTCTATCAATATGCTTTATGGATTGTAAATGAATGTATAAACAAAGGTATAGACAGATTATATTTTATTGCAAGAGATGGATATATTCCTAAAAAAATTATTGATATTATTATTGAGAAACGAAATCTTTCGATAAAGACTTTTTATATTTATGGTTCACGTCGGGCATGGCGTATGGCTGCATTTAATGAAAACAAATGCAATGTTACTGAACTAATAAAGTGGTCATATCCACAAAGATTTATAGTTTTATCTCATATTTCAGATGCCCTTGAAATATCATTAACAGATTTATGCAGGTATTTACCTAAACATTATACAGCTGATAGGGATCTTTCCTTTTATGATGTACAGTTAATTACATCAATGCTTGATGATAACCAAGAATTCAAAAAATATTTAATTAACAGAAACAATGAAAACTTTAAGCTAGTTCAGAATTATATTAAACAGGAAATTGATTTATCCGATGATAATTTTGCCTTTGTTGAAATTAGAGGCAGTGGGTATACGGAAGAGTGTTTTGCAGAGTTTTTTAATGGAATTTATAATAAACCAATCCGTACTTTTTATTATATGCTCAATGGGATGCAAACTGTAAGAAATAATATTTATTATAACTTTTTGCCAAGCTACGTTGAAAATCCAGTCGTGATTGAGTTGTTATCAAATGCTCCTCATAATCAAACTGTTGGATATGTAGAAAAAGATAATATGATTGCTCCAGTATTTAATTCTGAATACTCAGTAGGTTCAAGTGAAATTTATGCATCATATATTAATGGTATTTTAGATTTTGCTAGTCTGTATGACTGTGATGAAATCAAGCTATCCTTAAGCATGGAGTATATTAACTATCTTACGAAAAACCCTGATACCAAATTGCTTGATTATATTTGTGACATGCCGTTTAATGAAGAAGGGGCTACTGCTGTTTCAAATGTCTTTGCACCAAAATTATCTCGTGAGGATATTTATAACATATATGCCATAGATGGTGGACCGATTGTCAAGAAAAATTATACTGGTTCTTGTTTTAAATACTCATTAATGCGTTGCTCTGAAAATGATTTATGTTATATTGAGAAGTGCAAAACAAAATATGAGCGACCAGTTAATCATGTTAAATATGCTCATGGGTTTCCATGTGATATTCTTCATGGTAAGGTTGTAATTTATGGCGCAGGAAAACTTGGTATGCAAATAAATAAAAAAATCAAATATTTTAATAGTTGTAATGTAGTGGCAATTGTTGATAAAAATCACAAAAATTTTTCAGATGAGGTTTCTTCTATTGATTTACTTAGCGATTTATGTTATGATTTTATTGTAATTGCTATTTTAAATAAAATTATTGCTATGGACATAAAAGAATTCTTAATTTTACAGGGTGTTCCAGCTGATAAAATTATTTGGATTGACTTGAGGAGTAAAAAATTATGATAAGGTGTGCTGTTTGTTAGTTTAAACGATAATATCGATGAATATATTGCACCTGTATTGAATATATCTAAGCGATTTGCAAGTAATAACCAAATTGCAATGTTACAAGTCAGTATAATGATGCAATGTGAGAAGTACTGTCAAAGTATAATATTGAGTTTGTTGAAACACCACGAAAAGAATGTAATGATAAGCCAATTAGTGCTTCAACTGTGAGAAAAATGATTGAGACTAAGGATATTGTGTGGATAATGCAAATTGTTCCACAGGTTACTTATGGATATTGGGTGAGTAAGTTTTTTAAGTTGTTGCATAGCAACTTATCTAGACCATAAATTAAAATGAATACAGCATATTTATCAAGGCTAAATGAAAGGTAGCAAAACAATGTTTGAGAAAAATATTATAATGGGTGCACCTGAGTTGTTTTTACATGAAAAGGAAATAGTTTTATATGGAGCGGGAACTGATGCGGAATCTTATTTAAACTGGATGATAAAATTAGGAGCTAATGTGACAGCATTTTGTGATTCTAACAAAAAGGGAAAATGCTGTGGGTTACCAATTGTTGATATTGACTTTTTAAAACAAAATAAAGATAAATTATTTATTGTTATTTCCTCAACAGCATATTTTAGTGAGATATTAACCATACTAACCGATAATGGTCTAGATGAAATTGTTTTGGAGTTAACCGAAACAAGCATTTCATATTTGCTATTAAGTCTAGAAACCACCTCGGTGAATGCTATTTCATTTAATAAAAATGTATTAAATAGAATGTTTCGATTAGCAATATTGAATCCGATAAAAGCAACAAATATGGTTACTGATAATTCAATATTAATATATCAACCTGGAAAGGTAGGCTCTAGCACAGTCTACGAAAGTTTATGATATATAAAAAATACGGTTCACATACATAAAATAAGCCGTTATAAATATTTGTTTAATAATGAAGATGATTACAATACTTTTATAACAAATATAATAAATAAAAAAACTAAGATAATTACTTTAATTAGAGAACCACTTTCGAGAAAAATCTCAGGTTTATTTCAGATTTTAAGGAAGTCCTGTCCAGATGCATATAAAGCAATTTATCTAAATAAGGGTTTATATTCATATGAAAAAATAAAACCATTGTTAGATACAGCTATGACTAACGATGGATACTATGAAGAGTTTGCATGGTTTAATACAGAATTTAGACAGATACTAGACGTAGACGTATATGAATATCCATTTGACAAAGAAAAAGGATATTCTATAATTAAGCAAGGTAATATAGAAATACTCCTTATGAAACTTGAAAAATTAAACAACCTTGAGGATGTAATTGGTGAATTTGTAGGTGTTGAAAATTTCAAACTTACAAATGCAAATGAAGGTAAAAATAAACCCTATTCTGAGTTATACAGAGAAGCAAAAGAAAAAGTCATGTTTAATAAGGAAAATGTTGACTACTACTACCGAAACAACGCATACATGGATCATTTTTACAACGAAGAAGAAAAGCTAAACTTCCTAAGAAAAATGGAGAAAAACCTCCCAGACGGATATATTGATGAATACATAAAAGAAAAGGGAAACTAAAGTAATGGAACATTTAGATATCCTAGAAAACAAGAGCATACATATACTGCGTGAGGCATACAGCGAGCTTGGCAATTTGTGTATGCTGTGGTCAATAGGAAAGGACAGCACTGTACTTTTATGGCTAGCACGAAAGGCATTTTTCGGACACGTACCATTTCCACTGGTGCATATTGACACGCATCATAAAATTCCTGAAATGATTGAGTATCGTGATAAGTATGCGATGGAATGGTCACTTGATATGGTGTATGGCGAAAATACTGATGCGCTCAATGCGAAGAACACATACCCTGATGGAAATTGCTCACGAATTGAATGCTGTCGTTTACTTAAAAGTGAGGCATTGAAACATACATTAAGTGGAGAATGGACAAGATACCGTATTAATCATGCAAGCGGTAAGTATACTCACGAAAACTCCTGCCTAAGCCACATTTTCCCCACAACAGTAACCGCCATCATATAATCCTGAGTCAAAAACGACCTAGGCGAGCAAAACTTATCCACACAAACCCCATGAATACGTACTTCCTCACCCTCGAAAGTTGCGTACAGTTTATGCGGCGTTTCACCTCGACCACTACATTGACAAGAATAATTATATTGTGGCTTCTTCTGTTTGTATTGCTGTGGTTTCGTGGACGTTTCTGCCGTTGTCATTCTAGCTGCTGTCTTTGTACGCTTTTTCAGTAATTTCATCATTAACGTTCGCTTTATCGCATGATGATAATGCGATAAATCCTAGTCGCTTTTTACTGTATCAGTCGAATCATAGTAAGAGCAATAAAGCATGTAAGAAAATATGCATTAATATGCAGCCCTCATGAAAGCGTTATATCTGGCTACATACGAAATTACGAAGAAATGGACTATGCCACTTCGTGATTGGGGTAAAGTTCTCGGTGAATTTGAAATCATGTATCCTGATAGGCTTAAATAACCGCCTCCGACTTAAATTTCCTGATTACATTTCGCTCCGCTTCATTCCATCAGGAAATTTAAGTCAGTATCTTGACAAATCTATATTTTTGTTTTATACTGCAAAAAAGGAGCAGTCTTTATTCTGCTCCAATCTACTATTCGATTTTTATTACAGTTGGGTGTTTACAGAAATTTTTTCACAGTGCCGTTTATTCGCATTATATATTTACATTTTATCCTTTAGAATTGTCTTTTTCCTATCCATATAATTACTATAAACCACTGCAATAATCACAACAATTATGATAAAAATACTTATAATCTGCGATGTTGAAATCCCATGCAGATTACCTCTTAATTCATCAGCACGAAAAAATTCAATAATAAATCTTTCCAAAGCATATGCACCGAGATAAATCAAAATTAGTTTGCCTTTAAACATCGATTTTGATAAAAAATATGCCAGCACCATAAACAAGATGATGTTAAATCCTGCTTCAATTAGCTGAACAGGGAGCCGTGAAACCTCATTAGCCTCAACAATAGGGGAGTTATGAAAGGTAATACCATGGTTAATCTCCATCCCATAACAGCAACCACCCATAAAACATCCAACACGTCCGAACGCATGAAAAAGCGGTATAGCCGGAGCAAAAACATCAAGATGCCTGCCAAAATCAAGTTTTTTACGCTTAAGGTATATACATCCTGCAATAACACCGCCGATAAGTCCGCCATAAAAAACCATACCGCCGAACATATCGACAAACGATTTTAGTATATTAGGTAATGATCCAAAATCGTCAAGATGTTTTAAGAAATTTATAAAATATTTAAGGTTTGTAATCAAGTATAACAAATGCGCACCAAGAAATGAAAATAACGCACTCCATAGCAAAGCGGCAATAATGTTATTGTCATCAAGTCCTTTTTTTGTTGCAGCACGACAGCAGTAAACTCCAGCAATAAGTCCGCCAGCTACTGCTAAAATAGCATATAGTCCAATAACCCTGCCGAATATTTCGATATATGGATACATAATAAAATCACTCCAATAAAAAAGCCATACTTCTTAAAATGAAGTATGGCTTTAAGTCAGTCTTAATCGATTAATAAGCGTAATCAGCCAAAGAAGAAAGGCTAGCTGCTGCACCGCCGCAAATGATTGCTGTGCAAATGATAGACAATACAGTTATACCAACTGCAATAATACCCATTACCATACCTGCAGTTGCCATACCAGTAGGAGTTCCTGCCTCTTTACCTGATTTTCTTTCTTTAAAACCAAAAATAATAGCGAGAATAGAAAGCACCCCTGTAAAATAACAAACAACCGGAATCCAACCGCCGACTAAACCAAGAATACCCATAACCAAAGCTGCAATAGCTTTTCCATTGCTCTTGTTTTCCATATAAATAGCCTCCAATAATCATAATATGTGGTAATTATATCATAATGTTATTAAACCGTCAACAATATTTTGCAAAGATTTCATTATTTCGACATTTTGCATAATTATTATGGATATTTATATATTTATTGTACTAAATCATGACAAATATTTGTCTTAATTAAAACAAGCTTAGCTCTTTATGCTTTTTTAATATTAGTACCCTGTCTTGTTTCTTCAATAACATAGCCAAGTGCAGCAATTTTATCACGAAGTTCATCAGCAAGAGTGAAGTTCTTATCTTTTCTAGCCTGTTTTCTTTGCTCTGCAAGTTCAAGCACTTCAGCAGGAACAGCATCCTCTTTATTACGGTTATAAAGAATACCAAGAACATCGGTCATTTCATCAAAAACCTTAGCACCTGCCAAAAGCTGTTCTTTTGAAGTGGCTTTATCAAGCATCATAGTATTAATTTCACGAGTCAGCTCAAACAAAGCAGTAATACCGTCAGCAGTATTAAGGTCATCGTTAAGTGCATCAATAAACTGCTGCTTGCGGTTATCAAAAATAGCTTTAGCATCATCAGTAACAATACCGTTTGGTGCATTTTCCACTGCTCTATCAATACTGTCACGGCAGTTATAAAGTCTGTCGAGTGATGCCTTGCAGCTTTCAATTAAATCAAGACTGTAATTGATTGGACTTCTGTAATGTGCCTGTATCATAAGATACCTGATAGGCTCGTAACCATATTTTTCAGCAACATCACGAGTTGTGAAAAAATTACCAGCAGACTTAGACATCTTCTTGTTATCAATGTTAATGTAACCATTATGCATCCAGTAGTTTGCAAGCGGCTTGCCTGTTGCTGCTTCAGACTGCGCAATTTCGTTTTCATGATGTGGGAAAATCAAATCCTGTCCGCCGCCATGAATATCAATAGTATCACCGATATAATGTCTTGACATAGCAGAGCATTCAATGTGCCAGCCAGGACGGCCGTTTCCCCATGGTGATTCCCAGTAAGGCTCACCTGCCTTAGCAGCTTTCCATACAGCGAAATCCATTGGGTCTTCCTTGATGGATGCTACTTCAATTCTAGCACCAGCCTGCAAATCCTCAAGCGGCATATGTGATAGCTTGCCATATTCTTCGAATTTATTTGTACGGAAATAAACATCACCGTTCACTTCATAAGCATAACCCTTTTCAACAAGAGTTTTGATGATATCAAGGATGATATCCATGTTTTCTGTAACCTTAGGATGAACATCAGCCTCACGAACATTAAGTCCGTTAGCATCAACTTTAAATTCCTTTATATATTTCTCTGAAACCTCAAGAGAGGATATACCCTCCTCGTTTGCACGCTTGATAATTTTGTCGTCAACATCGGTAAAGTTCTGCACAAATTTAACCTGATAGCCTGTATATTCAAGAAATCTTCGGAGAACATCAAAAACACAAATAGGACGTGCATTTCCGATATGGATGTAGTTATAAACGGTAGGTCCGCAGGCATAAACCGAAACCTTACCCTCATGAATTGGTTTTAAATCTTCCTTTTGTTTTGTAAGTGTATTATAAACTTTCACTTATATATTCCTCCTGAAATCTTCTCACTATGATTTATGTTTTGTAGATTTTAAGCTGATACAAGGTGCTTTATTCCTTATTATTAAATTTCTTAGCAATATCAGCAATTTCAAGCTTATTAACCTGTTTTTCAAGCTTTTCAATTCTTATAAGCTGCTTACATAATTCCTGTGAAACTGGGTCAGGCATATGTACCTGATCTAAATCACAAGCAGAAACTTTCTTACCATTTTTCTTTACGATATGTGCAGGAACACCAACAGCAGTACAATTTGGAGGTACTTCCTCAAGCACAACGGCATTAGCGGCGATTTTAGCATTATCGCCAACCTTGAAAGGTCCTAAAACTCTTGCACCCGAGCCAACCATGACATTGTTGCCAAGCGTTGGATGACGCTTGCCCTTTTCTTTACCTGTACCGCCAAGAGTTACACCCTGATAAATAAGGCAGTTGTCACCTATTTCAGCAGTTTCGCCGATAACAACTCCTGATCCATGGTCGATAAAAAGTCCCTTGCCGATTTTAGCACCAGGGTGAATTTCAACCCCCGTAAAAAATCTGCCTATCTGTGAAATTGCTCTAGCCACAGTATAAAACTTCTTCAAATAAAACCAGTGAGCAACCCTGTATGAAATAATAGCATGAAGTCCTGAATAGGTAAGCAGAATTTCAAATGTATTTCTTGCCGCTGGGTCACGCTTTTTAACAGACTCAACTTCTTCCTTTAGCTGTTCAATTATTTTTTCTATAAACAATATATTCATCCTTTCAAAAATTTATTGTGTGGTAATAATACTATTCCTAAATTAAAACAATTACATTATGATATTGTATGCAAAAACCGCCCCCAAAGAATAACTCTTTGAAGGCGGCAAAATTTCACCACGGTTCCACTTCAATATGGTATAAAAAACTCATACCATTCTCATAACCCTTTAACGCAGGAATACGCATATGGATACACATATATTAAAATATACTTCCCCATATAAGCTGTCAGCCGCACTTCATAAATGCTTATCATACGTCCTCGCACCAAACGGACGCTCTCTGAAAATCAAACATAAATTACTCTGACTGATACGCTTTTAAATATTAAATTATTATATGCATAACACCCATTAAAAGTGATTATACCATACCTTTAAACAAAATGCAAGTACTTTTATTCAGCAGTTTCAGAACCCTCATCATCATGCGAATGGTCATGAAGAATTTCACCTTGATCTGCATTAACAGCATTTTCTGGTTCCTTAGCATTCTTGTCAATTTTTACACTGTTAAGGAAAGTTTCAAACTTAGGAAGACTTTCATCCCAAGCTTCAGCAGCACTCTGACAATTTATATAATAAACGTCTTCATCTGAATAGAAAAATACCATTTTTCCCTTGTGTCTTGCAATTTCCTTCTTTTCATTATTTTCATCAAATTCGTTTGCAATAATTTCATAGCTATATGAAACTGCATCGAATCCTGCAATCTTTGTATCAACAGGTGTTTCAAATTCAGTATCGCAAGCAAGCATCATGTTCTGATACTTCATGTTAACACAAGCAGATTCAGCATATCCAGCAAGCTCAATAAAATCCTCTTTATAATTTGTGCCGAAAACTTCAATTTTTGCAATACCATTCAAATAAGCAGTTATCATGTTATCTGAATATGCAAGTGAAAAATCTTCTGTTGGCTCTCCTGAAAGCTTATAGATTGCATGAACATCACCCTCAGCAACTGCACGAGTTGTTCCGGTAGGGTGTTCAACATCATCAATATCAACATCAACAGCAGTAGATATTGTAGCATCAGAGTTTGTTTCTGTTTCAGTTTCACCCTTGTTTTTATCACAGCCTGTCAGCATACCAACTGACATCACCAATGCAAGTATACCTGCACACATTTTCTTATAATTTTTCATTTTCATATACCGTCCTTCTCTAGTAAATTCGGACATTTTGTGTTTTTACACAAAACTCCGAGTTCGAAAAATAAATTTTTCGAACTTTCGACCTTTCTTAGTTCAATTAGATTTAATGTCAAACCTTTTTGTTTTATTATATGCTCTTAACCTCAGTGACATTGGACCAAACCTTGATATGCTTGGTTTATAGTCAAACGAGGAGGATACCGTAAGTTCTGTGGATGGAATAGACTTGATGTCGACTCTGTATGCAATGCTGCTGTTTGAAGTAAGCTTAGTAAATTCACCGTTATATTTCTTGCAGAACATATCACATATATATGAGTAAAACATAGAGTTTTTCAATTCATATGACGAAGTGTCATCTTCGTCTATATCAAGACCCTCAGCCTCAATGGATATACGCAGCATTTCATTAGGGGTCCTCTTAACGCCGAATATTAATGATTCTGGAATGTTATCAGGATTAATAATATTGCCTACAATATCAGATATAATTACATCAAAATAGGATTTATTCACTCGAGCATAAATACCATTCTCGATATTTTTGTATATTTTAACATCACTGGCAAGTAACTGTTCAGCCGATACTGCAAGGCTGTCAACGATATCAGAAACACATACAGTCTTTTCGTTATCGCTGTTTTTTGCAAGATTAATCAGAATTTCAGGGTCAATAATCTCGTTCAGCAGCTCAAGCATACAGCCGTCAATGGTGTTAAGACAATCAACATTAGTAGTATTGCCATTAGATATGTTTTTTATCATATCCTTATAAATTTCATCAAGTGAAATTGAAACAGAACTAACTGTTTCCCTTATCTTTGAAAAAATATATGTAAGATAATCATCAACAACAGGAACAGCAAATATATCGGCAGCATTTTGACTGTAAATTTGTTCAGCGACAATATATCCCTTGTCAGCCATGATAATAACGTTTAAAGTGCATATATTCTTGCCGCTTTGGAAATAATATAATCCATTCTGATTTGGTTTTTTATCCAAAAGCACATCCAGACGGTCATATTCCGAGTTTTTATCATGCTTTTTCAATGCTTTGTTTTTATAGAGTAAATGCAGTTCCATATTATATATTCCGACAAATGCAGCAGAGTCTGCATATAACTCTGTTAAAAAATCCAAATATTCGTTTTTCATATAATGTCCCGTCCCCTCATTTCAATTCCCTTATTTTTAACATTATTGTAAATCATTAATACCCCAACAATTACAATATAGTAAGTTAAGATTAAAATGCGGCCGCATTTTAATCGAGAGCTGCTCTATCGTTTCACATCCATACAATATGAATACAAAAAAATAGTATTATGCAAGATACATTATATCACATTTGTTTTCAAATTAACAGCATTTCACACAATTTTTATATTTTTTCAGCAATTAAACACATTATCGACATCAATTAGTACAAAAACTTTTATGTTATTAATTTATCAAAAGGTATTGCCAAATGGGAAAAAATATAGTAAAATAGAAATATAGGGTTTTTAAATGGAATTATTTTTTCTGTTATGAAAACCGATGATATTAAATTTCTTTTAGGAGGAAAATTTATTATGGCAGTTAAAGTTGCAATTAATGGTTTCGGACGTATTGGACGTCTAGCATTCAGACAGATGTTTGGTGCAGAAGGTTATGAGATAGTTGCTATCAACGATCTAACTAACCCTAAGATGCTTGCTCACCTTTTGAAGTATGATACTGCACAGGGCAGATACGATGGTCACACAGTTGAGGCTGGTGAAACATCTATCACTGTTGATGGCAAGAAGATTGAAATTTATGCACAGAGAAACGCAGCTGATCTACCTTGGGGTGATCTAGGTGTTGAAGTTGTTCTTGAGTGTACTGGTTTCTATGTATCTAAGGCTAAGTCACAGGCTCATATTGATGCTGGTGCTAAGAAGGTTGTTATCTCTGCTCCTGCTGGTGATGACCTACCAACAGTAGTATTCGGTGTTAACGAAGATATTCTTAAGGCTGAGGACAACATCATTTCTGCTGCTTCATGTACAACTAACTGTCTAGCTCCTATGGCTAAGGCACTTAATGACTACGCTGCAATCCAGAGTGGTATCATGTCTACAATTCACGCATACACAGGCGACCAGATGATTCTTGACGGCCCTCACGCTAAGGGTGACCTAAGAAGAGCTAGAGCTGGTGCTGCTAATATCGTACCTAACTCAACTGGTGCTGCTAAGGCAATCGGCCTTGTAATTCCAGAGCTTAACGGCAAGCTTATCGGTTCTGCACAGAGAGTTCCAGTTCCAACTGGTTCTACTACTATCCTTACAGCTGTTGTTAAGGGTACTGATGTAACTAAGGATGGCATCAACGCTGCTATGAAGGCTGCTGCTTCTGCTTCATTCGGTTACAACACTGATGAGATCGTTTCTTCTGATATCGTTGGTATTTCTTATGGTTCATTGTTTGATGCTACTCAGACAATGGTAACTAAGATTTCTGATGATCTATATCAGGTACAGGTTGTTTCTTGGTATGATAACGAGAACTCCTACACTTCACAGATGGTTAGAACTATCAAGTATTTTGCTGAACTTAAGTAAGTTATACTAATTAACTAATTTTAACAGCACTCTTGTTTTTCAAGGGTGCTGTTTTTATTTTGCCAAAAATATACACTTTATATGGTAAACAAATGTACCTTATGAATAATCCAAAGCATCATGGCAATAATATCCTTATTGTATACTTTAGGTTGCATTTCGATGGATAAAGCTCCAATAATTCGACATGAAATCCAAAGGTTACAAAACGGTAAAGTTAATTTTATTCATAGCTTGATAAATATATCGCAATTAATGCTTTTTTGTCTTAAATGTCATTATTTGCTTATGTTTTGCATAAAAAACTGTTATAAAATATATTGAAAAAGACTTTTAATTTCGGTTGGAATATGGTATAATAGTATTGTTAAATTTGCGCTTAATGTTAAGCCATTGTGTTTTGGCTGACTTTATATATTATTATAGATATGCTTATTCCTAATTAATGGAATATTGTATATATTTAGGAGAGTATTGGCTTGGAGAAGTTTATTATAAAAGGCGGCCGCCGTCTATGTGGGGAAGTAGAAATTAGTGGGGCTAAAAATGCTGTTGTAGCAATTATCCCTGCTGTTATTTTGTCCGATGAGCCTTGTATTTTGGAAAATATACCTAATATTAGTGACGTTTCAATTAGTCTTCGTATTCTTTACGAGATGGGTGCTGATGTTAAATTTTTAGACAAACATACTGTTCGCATTGATGCAACTTCAATTACAGAACCTATTGTACCCTATGAAATGGCAAAGCATATGCGTGCTTCATATTATTTCCTTGGCACACTGCTTGGAAAGTTCAAGCGTGCAAGAGTTTCCATGCCAGGCGGATGCTATCTTGGTGACCGTCCTATTGACCAGCACCTTAAGGCTTTCACTACACTTGGTGCTACTTGTACTCTCGACCATGGTATGATTGATATTCAGGCCGAGGAGCTTTATGGCTCACAGATTTATTTTGATATGGTTACTGTTGGTGCTACAATAAATACCATGCTCGCCGCTGTAAAGGCTGTTGGCATGACTGTTATTGAAAATGCTGCAAAAGAGCCGCATATTGTTGACCTTGCAAACTTTCTTAACTCTATGGGTGCTGATATCATGGGTGCTGGTACTGATGTTATCAAAATTCGTGGTGTTAAAAAGCTTAAGGGTACTACTTATGCGATTATCCCTGACCAGATTGAAGCAGGCACATTTATGGTTGCCGCCGCTGCAACAAGGGGAGATGTTCTCATTAAAAACGTTATCCCTAAGCACCTTGAAAGCATTACCGCTAAGCTTGAAAAGATTGGTGTTAATGTTGAGGAGTTTGACGACAGCATTCGAATTTCTGTTGACGGACCATTTGTTAAGACTAGCATTAAAACTATGCCGCATCCTGGTTTTCCTACCGATATGCAGCCGCAGATTTCAACTTTGCTGTGTTTGGCTGAGGGTACAAGTATTATAACCGAGGGTATCTTTGATAACCGTTTTCGTTATGTTGATGAGCTTCGTCGTATGGGTGCTGATATCTCTGTTGATGGTAAGGTTGCTGTTATTGAGGGTGTTGGTGATTTTATGGGTGCTCCCGTTACTGCCCCTGATTTACGTGCTGGTGCTGCTTTGGTTATTGCAGGGCTTGCCGCTAAGGGTGTAACTGAGATTGAGGATATTTATCATATTGAGCGTGGATATGAGGATTTTGAGGGTAAACTTCGTGCATTAGGTGCGGAGATTACAAAAAAATCTGCTCCGGGGGCGTCGGTTAGAAAAGCCGCACTATAAGAAAAATTTAAGACTATTTGAAAAGCGTTCGCCTTTTCAAATAGTCTTTTTTAGTTTAGTTAATGTCTGCTGAATAATAGAAAAACGCCGCAGAAACGAAGTTTTAAGGTGATTTTCTATTATTCATATGCAAATTTTTTTATGTATTTATGCAAAAAGCCTTACGCTTTGCATACATAGTCTGATTTATCTATAACCTACCACTGTTTCAAAAAAGCAAGAGCTTATAAAGAAACTGTTTTAATGATAGATTATTACATTTCAGCTTTTATCTATTCATAAAACTTTGTTCTTTCTACGCTCTTGCTTTTATACATTTCTATACTAGTTAGCTTTTTTTTGGGGGTGACGTCTGAGGACATCGAGGATTTCGCTTGCTGTGACAAGCGACGAGTGGCTTTGCCCCCTCAACCCCTACGATTTTTGAAAAAATCGAGTAAACTTTAAATGCTTTTTACTTTTTCTTACTGCGTGCTTACTCCAGTTCCTCCAGCCAAAGTCTTACTGCGGCATCACTCGGCATTTTCAAATCCCCTCTCGGTGAAAGTGCAACACTACCCACCTTTGGTGAATCTGGCAGACATGAACGCTTAAACTGCTGTGCAAAAAATCTCTTAACAAACACCTTAAGCCATTTTTTTATAGTATCCGCATCATAAACCCCATCAAAAGTAATCAATGCAATACGCAATATTTTAGACGGGCTGAACATGCAGCGTACAAAGTAATAAAGGAAGAAGTCATGAAGTTCATAAGGTCCGACATTATCCTCTGTTTTCTGTGATATCTCGTCATTTTCGGGCGGTAATAATTCAGGTGAAACAGGTGTATCAAGTATATCAGAAAGTGCTGACTTAAGTTTATCGTCATTAACACAGTCAATCTCATATGAAACAAGGTGGCGAATTAGCGTTTTCGGCACAGACGCATTCATGCCATACATAGACATATGGTCGCCGTTATAGGTAGCCCATCCAAGCGCAAGCTCAGAAAGGTCGCCAGTACCCAAAACAATTCCGCCGACAGAATTAGCAACATCCATCAAAACCTGTGTGCGCTCCCTTGCCTGCGCATTCTCATAGGTGATATTATGGTTATTTTCATCATGATTAATATCCTCAAAATGCTGACGAACAGATTTTGTAATGTCAATTTCACTAATGCTAACCCCATAAGCCTCTGCAATGAGGTATGCGTTGCTTTTAGTACGTGAAGTCGTACCAAAGCAAGGAATTGTTATGGCGTGGATACCTTTGCGGTCAAGTCCACTCATATCAAAAGCTCTTACAGCTGCAATAAGTGCAAGTGTGCTGTCAAGTCCGCCTGATAAACCTAACACAACATCCTTACAGCCAATAGCTTTCAAGCGAGTGTAAAGTCCTGTTGCTTGTATAGATAGAATATCCTCGCAGCGTTCGGCAATAACAGCTTTATCTATCGGTATAAACGGATGTTTATTATACTCACGGGATAATTTAGTGTTTTTTATAGGAAGTTCAAAACCAGTACGTTCAATGCCTGTATCGGAAATGATACAAGTATTCATACGGCGACGTTCGTAATTAATTCTGTCGAGGTCGATTTCGGTATAAACATAACCAGTTGAAAAGCGCTTGCTTTCCTTAAGGACAGCACCATTTTCGACAATAAGGTCATGCCCTGAGAAAACTAAATCCTGTGTTGACTCACCAAGTCCTGCATCAGCATAAATATAACCGCACAAAAGCTTTGCGGACTGTGATGAAACAAGCTGTCTGCGATAATCAGCCTTGCCGACAGTTTCATCCGAGGCTGATAGATTGCAAATGAGTGTTGCACCACTTTCTGCAAGTGTTACAGATGGCGCATTCGCTATCCATAAATCCTCGCAGATTTCGATACCGATAATAAGGTTAGGGATGTTTCCACATTCAAAAAGCTGACGTCCAAAGCAAGTACCGCCAAAACGTTCAGTATAATATAGTAAACCCTTACCGGATGTAAAATAACGAAGTTCATAGAATTCAGAGTAGTTTGGGATGTTTTCCTTTGGCACAATACCAAGTACAGCACCATTTTTAATTACTGCGGCACAATTATAAAGCTTGCCGTCGAACTGAACAGGAATACCCACAACGGATAGAATGTCATACATAGCAGTTCTTGCAGCGATATCAGCAAGTGCTTCCTCGGCATTATCAAGCAGTAATCCGTGCAAAAACAAATCTCCGCAGGTGTAGCCTGTTATGCAAAGCTCGGGGAAAACGATGACCGAAACATCGTTTTGTGCGGCATCGGTGATGATGTTAATAATCTGTTCAGCGTTGAATTTGCAGTCAGCGACTTTAATTTCGGGTGTAGCCGCCGCTACTCTTAAAAAACCGTCTTTCATAGTGATAAGTCCTTTCGTTATTTTAATAATTGTGAAAAATCAAGATTAATTATTGTAGGGTGCGATGCCCACATCGCACCGCCGCATACGTCATTTGCCATGGACGATGGTTGTCAAGATTTAGATGACAAGATATATTACACAATGTTTGTAAATTTTAAGCTGATACAATGTATTACACAACATATATTATTAAATTTATATAATCCCATACTGTCTTTTCATCAAAAGAATACGCTTAACACTCTCGTCAAGCCGTTTTTCAGAAATAGTACCTTTATTCACAGCATCAATAATGTCGTTATAACACTGAACACTGTCAGTAACACATAACAAATCATTTCCAGCAAGTACAGCAAGCACATTAACATTCTCAGAACCAGTATAAAGCTTTATAGCATCCATGCCCAAATCATCGGTTACAATAACACCGCTAAATCCAAGTTCTGTACGCAAAACATCATGCACCTCAGGAGCAAGTGATGCAGGCAGGCTATCATTATAAGCATTAATAATATTGTGATTTACAAGAACAGCAGGACAATTAGCATTAATACCATATTCAAAAGGAATAAAATCATTACCCTCGAAATCGGATTTTGAACGTGTATCAACAGCAATTCCTGTGTGTGTATCAACATTTGAGCCATACCCAGGAAAATGCTTTAAACATGAAGCAACACCCTTGTCATTCATAATACCAACAAGATTGGAAATATTTTCACCAGTCTTTACAGCGGAAAGCCCAAAAGTACGGTTATACATATAATCAGATTTATTATCGGTAATATCAGCAACAGGAGCAAGATTAAAGTTAATGCCAAGGCTTAAAAGCAAATCACATTTATCCGTTGTATCCTGCACAAGACTATCATTTTTTATCATATCCTGCGGAGATAAAAAAGGGGATGATGTAAAAGCTTTGTATTTGCTAATACGGACAACATTGCCACCCTCCTCATCAACAGCAATAAAAGCAGGGATTATAGCACTATTTTGAATATCAGAAATGCGCTTTTTAACAGTATCAGGTGTTTCACCTTTGAAGTCATCGCCATATAAAGTATATCCGCCAAACTGATATTTTTCCATTTGTGATATGGCATTGGTAGGACATCTTGCCAAAATCATCTGAGCAGCCTTTTGATTTATTGTCATGCTGTCAATAATCTGACTTACACTCATTCCGCTATAATTAGCAGGAACAGTATTGGCATCATCTTTAATGGTAGTATCTGCTGTTGTTTCGGATTTTATTTCTTTCGTTTCAACATTTTTTGATATTGTAGTTTCAGCCTTTGTTTCGGCTTTTTTATCACCACTTGTTTCGGTTTCTTCATCAGTGTCATTTCTAAATTTATTGATAGCAGTATTTTTTGAAATCGCACTTTCCGACGAAATCTCAGATGAATTTTCATCAGGCATACCAAAGCTGACTGAACAGCTTGAAAGCATTAACATCATGCAAATTAACAGGGAACATAGTATTTTACAGTTTTTCAATTTTAAATCTTCTTTCATTATTGAACATCTTGTATATAAATAAGTTTGTATACATATAGTATTTTAATATGTGGCGTTTTGCGAATAAGCTAACCCTAAAATTTCAAAATCTTTATCTTCATACCCATCAGCCATGCGAATTTCAATTTCCATCGTTTTTACACTGGAACGCTTTGAAATCTGCCATGTATATGGGTCACCCCAGCCGTCCTTGTCATTAGCATTTACAGTTGTACGCTTTTCACCGTCAACATAAATATCAACCTTACCCATGTTTTCGCTGTTGTTGCGTTTGTAAATCAAAGTAACACAGTTAGCGTTAACGGTAAATTTCATGGGTTCATTTGAGCCTGATTTATCATTACCCCAACCCTTAGTAAAAAGACGTGTGTTTGAAGTAGCGTTACTAAAGCATCCTGTCTGCATTAGCTTAAAATCCTCGCTTGAATTATCATAGGTGTTATCAATAAGTATTGAATTTAAGTAGGAAAGTCCAAATAAAGCGGCAGGTTTCATTGTATATTCAATATCAGAATAATTACGCATATTAATATTAGTAAAAAGGTTTTCAATGAACTCACAAACAAGCTGATGTCCGATTTTATGCGGATGTGAGCCATCATCAGAATAATCAGCCCATACCATGCGGCCTGA
Organism: Oscillospiraceae bacterium; assembly: GCA_031550725.1. Taxonomy (GTDB): domain Bacteria; phylum Bacillota; class Clostridia; order Oscillospirales; family Ruminococcaceae; genus UBA946. The sequence goes on along the minus strand of JAVBOH010000008.1, from coordinate 195,259 downwards.
TTCAAACTCTGGTGTCAGCGCATCTGCAACGCTAACCATAGGCAGTTCGTAATATTCACCGATTTTTTTCATGTGTTCCTGTGCAGTGTAACCACTTTCAAGTATAGTAAATAAAAGTACAACAGCAGGCTCATTATCCTGCATAAGAATTGTTCTTACAAGTGATTCATACGATTCCTTGTGAACCTGATCCTGTCCGTCATTAACGGCAAATTCAATAAACACAATATCAGCATTTTTCGACAGAACATCACGGTCAACACGAAGCGTGCCGAGGACAGACGGCGTACCCGAGAGTCCTGCATTGACATATTCAACATTATCGCCTGTGCCATAATTGCTGGCAAGATAGTTATAGGAAAGCTTTGCATAGCAGTCATCATCACCAGCATTTAACCCCTGTGTAATCGAGCCGCCAATATATGCAACGGTGGTTTTTTCTCCGCTGCGCATTTGTGAAAGCTTTTTCTCTAATCTATATGTGTTGCCGAACTGCACAAAGGAATTGTAGACCATCGCTTTATGAAATTCCTCGGGAGTTTCTGGTGTTTTTGTTGTTTCCATAATGCTGCCCTCCGTTATGTCGGTTTTATTGTTATCATCATTATTTTTGTCACATCCTGATAATAATGACAATATCATAAATACAGACAGCAACAAAGACAATGCCTTGATTTTTTTCATTTTACATATCCTTTCGATTATTTACGGATAATTTGATATCGGTATTGTAGGAGCGACTACAAAAAATACACATAAAACATAATTTGTCTTACGTTACCCATCAATCCCAAACATTCACAATATTAGTAACAATCCCTGCATTTGTAAGGTCAATATACCCATATGACGGCTCATTGCCATCTCTCGGGCAGGAACAGCTGCCAGGGTTCATAACATAAAGCTTATCCGAATAGCTATTATACCGCACATGAGTATGCCCATATAAAGCCACCTGACAATCATTGTCAAGCGCAATTGATTTAAGCACTTCAAGTCCTCCAAGCACATTATACCTATGCCCATGAGTACACAAGATTCGTGCAAACTCCGTATCAACAACCATAACAATAGGGTAGGGAGCATTAAAGTCGCAGTTGCCCGCAACATTTCTTATATCAAGCTGTGGATATTTATTTTTTATTTCCTCGATTTCACGCTGTCCGTCACCAAGGTGAATAAACATAGCTGCATCAGGGTTTTTGGCAATAATCTTTTCAATAGCATCCTGTTTACCGTGTGAATCTGACATAACAATAATTCTCACAAAAACACCTCCGACTGCATATAATGTACAAATACTTCTATTTACAGTAATTATATCATAAACTGTAAAAGAAATAAAGAGGAGATTTGTGTATTATGAATTTTAACCAAAATAATATGTCCGAACTTATTAAAGTTATCAGTAACAAATTGGGAGTTCCTGCCGAAACGCTGGAAAATGAGTTCAAACAGGGTAAATTTGACTCCGCATTGAAGAATATGAAACCTCAGGATGCTCAGGTTTTTAATCAGGTTGTTAACAATCCGCAGATGGTTGAGAAAATGATGAGCTCCCCGCAGGCGCAAGCTTTATACAAAAAGTTATCAGGTGACAAATAATACTTAACGTATACAGGTGACATATAATAACAATGTGTCATGGCTATCATATGCGAAATAACAGGGTGACCACATAGGGTCACCCTACAAAATCACGTATTTATTGTAGGGTCGAACCTATGTGGTCGACCGTTTACAAACATTTTATATGCAAACCTAAACTATAAATTTATACATAAGCATTAAATAAAAAAGGCGGTGATTATTCTGGATGATTTAGCTGATAAAATTCAGTCAATACTTAGTGATGAAGAAAGTATGCGCCAGATTAAAGAGCTTGCCGATATGCTTAAATCAGACGGTGCAGATTTTTCTGGAAACACCTCTGCATCGTCTGATACATATTTTAATAATCAAAACACAAGTAATAATAACAATAATAATGATGACGATAGCGGATTTGACTTCGGAAGTCTGCTTGGCGGAATAGATTTAGGCTCGATAATGCAGCTTATGGCAGCATTCACATCAAGTGACAAAAACAGTGATTTACTTTTAGCACTAAAGCCACATTTGAGCGATGAAAAGCAGCAAAAGGTTGATAAGGCAATAAAAATGCTGAAAATATATAATATGTATCTGATTATTAAAGAAAATGGTATGCTGAATGACCTTGACAAGCTGTTTTAAGATAACTATTTGAATGGCAATGTTGAGCAATGTCCGCAGTATTGTATTCACCCGCAATATATTGGAATGTATAGTGCGTTAAGTTAAAAACCTTTTGGGGTTTTAACGGAGCTACGCTCCCTTTAGCATCAAAGGTGCGAAAAACTACCTGTATAGTTGGTTAAACGCTTTACTGTATACACTACGTGCAAATTTAAAACACTTGCGTGTTTTAAATTTAACCAACTATATCATGCGAATGTGAGGATGATTATAAATGGCAGAAAGTAATTTAGAACGTGCAGAAAATCGTGTGAGGGAGATGAATGAAATGGCACAGAATTATGTGCGGCAAAGCAATAACTACATCCAAAGCCAGAACAGCGCACATAATCAAAATCAAGCAAACTCATATCAAAATCAATCACATAATCAAAATCAACATAATCAAAATCATGGCAGTAATCATCAGAACTCACAGCAAAGCCGGCAGCAAAACAATAACAACCATCAGCAAAATACACAACAGTCAAATAATATGTGGAATATACAAAATAACCGCAGCTCTCAAAATATATCGCATATGGGACAGCCTCGTTTTGAAAAAGTTAAAAATCCAACAGGCGGCAGCCCTAACCATAACACATCCATACCTCATCAAAACAATAATATGCATGGAAATATACCGCCGAACCCACCTCCTATAAATATGGGTGGGGGACAGTATACAAATGTTATTGAAAATATCTTAGGCGGATTGCCTTTCAACTTGAAAATGGATGATGAAAAAATAATTATAATAGCCTTGATAATATTGCTTTCAAGGGAAAAAGCGGATATAAAGCTGATTATAGCATTGGCATATTTAATCATGTAGTACCATAAAAAATCATAGGTATTACATGACTAAATTTACACATAAAAACTGACAAGCTATATACCAAAAATGAGAGGAGATAAACATTATATGCAGTTACCAAGCTTAATGACAGTAAATCTGAATGCGGCAAAAAAACAAAGGGAAGATGAAAAGTCACGAAAACAGTTTGAGCGTGAACTTATCGATGAGATGGAAGTAGTGGTGAGCAGGCTAGGAGAAATCAGTGATACCTTTGATTTAGTATCGGAGGCAGAGCTTATCGATGCAATTATTTATGAGGAGCTGGCATTGAAATCTCATTATGCATATCTGCTAAGGCTTGCTAAGGAAAATAACATCACAGCAAAATTTTCAAAATACCGAAAGGATGAAAGCGATGTCCTCAATTAATCATGTCAGTGCTGGAGTGCTGATATTTTATATTGGTTTAATGCTGGTGTTTGTGATAATGGCTGTGCATTATCTGAAAGCAGACAATCCGTCGAAAACAGGTTTGAAAGGTATGCTTTCAGGTGCAGCGTCATTAATAGCCGTCCACTTCTGGGGCGGATACATAGGTCTTTATATTCCGCTTAACCTTTTCACGACAATAATGTCACTTGTTTTAGGTGTTCCTGCTGTGATTGTAATGTCATTACTCGAAAAACTGATTAGTTAAGCATAATAGATAATTTTAAACACCACATTGAGATAAAATCTGTTGACTTTTCTTTTGTATTATGGTAATATATGTATATGAAAGAATCTCTAAAACAACTGGGAGGAGTCGTACAATGATGTTAAAAGAAAAGGATACTACCCAAAAGGATAATTCCAAAGTTGAAAAAGATTACAGCGATTTCCTCGATTCATGTAAAGCCGACAGAATATTCGGAAATTTTTCTGATGCCCTAAGAGAGGCATACTTTGCAGGATATAAAGCTGCTGGCGGAAATGTCAGTCAAATGAACAAAAGTGTTAACAAAATAATACATATCAAGTTTAACGATGATGAACCAAATAACTAAATGAGCAATCACTCATACAAAATCAAACATTAATAAGAAAAGGGTACTGCATAGACAATTGTCTTTACAGTACCCCTATTTTTTATCAAGCATTTTAAAATGGGATTAGTATAATAATTTATTTTTGTGTAATGAAATTCATAAAAATTCGGTGTCTTTGAAATAAATCAAAGACGCCGTTAACAAATATCAAATATTAAAGCTTTAGCTTATCAGCCCAAGACTTATAATCAGGCATGACAGTTTTAAGCACATCATAAAAATCCTTGCTGTGATTTGGAACGATAAAATGAGCATATTCATGACAAAAAACATAATCTATGCATTCTATTGGATAGTACACAAGCCTTGTATTAATGACAATCTTATTCATTTTGCAATGACAGCTGCCCCATCTTGATTTCATAGTTCTGAGCTGCAGCTTTGCAAGAGGAAGGTTATATTCAGCATATTTTTCATAGGTTTCATTATTAAACCTATCGAATAGACACTCTGCATATTTATGATACCATTCAGAAATGGCAGCATTTACATTATCTATATCCTTAATATTGAGTATTATATTATCATCCATAACTGTAATAAGGGTTTTGTCACAAGGTACGATTTTAAGTATGTATGGCTTTCCTAAGAGCATTAATGTATCGCCGTCAGCAAACTGTTTTCCCTCTGCTGATGTTTCCTCACTGTTTTTTCGGCTGTATTTTTCAAAGGCATCAAAGATATAATCGCTTTTATCTGCTATAAAACTCTCGATAAATGCAATTGAAACCCTGTTGTTTGCCGAAATATATACATATCCATCAGGCTTTATACGCATATTTACGTTTTTTACACTTTTTCTGATGAGTATGTATTTTATTTCCTTGCCATCAACAGAAATATTACGTATTTCAGCCGCAGTCTTCATTTATGCTTCACACCTCTAATGCTAAATGTTTTATCGCAATAATTTTATCGTTATAAATTTATCGCAACAAAATAATTATACTATATTAAATAGTGTTCGTCAACGATACCATAAAAATTTTACATCGTGATAACACTATTGATTGTTTAGTTCGTTATATTTTTCATAAAAACAAGCTTTTGCAACGTTTTTGAATTATTCAGCAGACATTAAAATAAATGTAAGGGACGGCGTCCTCGGCATCCGCTGCAAATGATACTGTTTGCGGAACGTCGAGGACGCCGTCCCCTACAATTTAATATCCATATAATAAGATAAATATTTTATTTTGAAAGAACTGTATCAATAATATCAACTAAACGGATATCTATACTGACTTACAATAAAATTACCTTGTTCGTCAGGAATTGATACAACAAAATCGCCGCCGTCAATAGTACCTGTCACATTTCCAAACTCGTCAAGCTTTTCCTGTGCTGTGCGGAATGTGTAAACACCGTCGCTCTCGATATAATTTGTTATAGTAAGCTTTCCAAGTGAATAGTCATATGGATAGTCTGCAAGCAGTGTATACAGCTCGCCGTTTTCAAAATCACGGTATTTCTGCGGTGCGTTTAAAAACATCGTTTCAACAATCTTATCAGAAAAATAACCCTTGCAGTAATTTCTCAAAGATTCAACACCTATAAACCGTGGGTCATCAACCTTTAAATAATGCTCGCTGATATCAGAATTTTGTGCAGTAACATCAATATAATTTCCGAAATCACTTACATTAAGGCTTGATGTTGTAAAATACTGATAGATTGAATTTGCAACGGCATGACAGGCATAGCCATAGTAAATTGGTGATGATGTCCCTAGCTCCATCTTATCCTTTAACATTGTCATGTTATCAGGAATAAGCGTATAGGTATAAACATCAGCAGCAAGACGTCCGCTTTCACTTTCGTATACAACCGGTGCAGGCATTAAAACATTTGGCTCTGTATAATACAAATTTGTATCACCAGTGTATGACATTACCGCCGAACCTGTTCCCGATACATCCATCAATGTAACTTCGCACATCTCATTATCTTTTATCGAATAAAACTTGCTAACCTTATATGGCAAGGTTTCATCGCTGAAATCGGACAAATAAAAGTCAAACTGCAGCAGCCCCGGTACTGATACCGAATTTGCTGTATTCTTTATAATATTACAAACAGTGTTTGCCGATGACTGCGAATACGGTATATTAAGCATATATTTATCAGGAGGATATATTTCATAGGTTGAATAGTTAAACTGATTATCCTCAATACTTAATGTCATAGCGGTGTGATAAGCATTAAGCTCTGCATTAACAAGGTATCTATCATCATAATTTGTAAACTCAAATGAATAGGATGAAAATGGTTCTTCTTCATCAAGCGAGTCCAGTTTGCTGAGCATAACAGCTTCCATATTATTAGGCACGACGTTTTCAGGAGCTGCTTCACTCACAGAAATCGTTGTAGTTATTATATCATCATTTGTAAAATGTTCCTGTTCACAAGCAGAAAGCAATGTCAAAAGCAAAGTAAAAAGAATTATGCTGCATAATAGCTTTGACAATTTCCCCACAAAAACACCGTCCTTTCATATAAAAGTATTTAGATGGACATACACCTATCCATGATGCTAAATACATTATACCAGTTTTCACACAAAAATTCAATTACATTTCAATTACAGTTTAGTTACTGTTGTTGACATCACCACTATTGTATATTACAATATTATTATGATTTAAAGTGGAAAATATTAAATGCTGTGGAACGAAAACTTTTCATCTAGCTATATCATTAAAAGATAATAAAAATAAAATAAAACATTATCGATATTAAATGTTAAGGAGAATTTATATATAGCATGGAAAATATTGAAATTACTAATATCCCAAACTTTCCTGCTGTCAGTATTAAACCTGATAAGACAGAAAAACGGGAAATTCGAAAGAGATATTTAAAGGCAGGGCTTGTTATTGTTATTAACGTTGTCCTGTTCAACTATATTTTACGATGGATTATTATGCTTGCCTGTGGAATTTATGCAGGCGGTTTATCCTCTGGAAGCATCAACATAGGTATTAACGCACTTTATTCTAACCCTGTATTATCAACACTTGTTTCGGCAGGAATTCCAATTACCAGTGAAGTTATTTCTATTATTGTCGGCTTTAAGCTTTTCAAAATTGATATAAAGACTTTGCTTGGACGAGATAATTATACATCGGGAACGATTATAAAACTTGTCGTTTTATCACTTGGGCTTCAAACTGCAGCAGCACTCTTGGCAACAATTTTTGCGACATTTTTTGATTTAATTGGTGTATCTCCAGACTTACCTGATTTATCGGTTGACCTAACATCACCTTGGTCAAATGTATTGCTTTATACTTATGCCTGCATAATAGGTCCTGTGCTTGAAGAACTTTTATACAGAGGTTTTTTATTGCATTCATTAAGAAAATATAATGAACGCATGGCGATATTTATATCAGCATTAATATTCGGTCTTATGCATGAAAACTATCAGCAGTTCATCTTAGGGTTTTTGATTGGCATCCCGCTTGCTATTGTTACAATAAAATGTAGCTCGCTTATTCCTGCAATAATTACTCATATTTTTGTTAATACAACTGCAACGCTTACAAGTCTTTTCATGGCATATTATGCTCCCGAGGATTATATGAGCATTATTAACGGTGATATTAACCTTGGTGGTTTAAGTTCCGAAATGGTTACCATTGCTGTAATTAATGCGATATTCCGTTATGGTGCTATGCTTGCAGCACTCATTATTGGTATTACCGCACTTGCCAAAGGCAAAAACATGAGCAAGCCGACACCTGCCGGAAAAAGCAGAGGTATTCCTTTGCTTTTCACATCACTAATCTGGATAGTGATTTTTGGGTACTACATCGTTATTAATTTTATTGAACCTTTTATGTAAAATATTTTTTATTTTGACGAAACATCAAATTAAGATGTTTCGTCAAAATAGTATAGACATGAGGATTTGTTATTATGAAAAAAATTTGCATAATTTTGTTATCTGCTATTTTTATACTTTGCTTGACATCATGCAATGAACAGGACAAGAGTTACCGTAATGCTATTCAATTAATGCAGCAGGGTAAAAATCTTGAAGCATCGGAAATTTTTGATGCGCTGGGTGATTACAATGACAGCGCAGAGTATTATAATTCATGCCTGTATAAATATGCAAAGGAATGCTTTGATAACAGGCAGTTTGATAATGCATACAACATTTATAATGCTTTTGACGATTATAAAGACAGTTCAAATCTGCGTGATTTATGCCGTTATAATATAGCTGTCGAAAAATATGTGAATAGTGACTTTGATAAGGCTAGTGAGATGTTTGAAGAATTAGGCGGGTATCGTGAAAGTGAAGATTACATATTAAAATGTCAGTATGAGGTTGCTAATGATTATATTAACGAAAATGAGTTTATAAAAGCAGCCGAACTCCTTGAAACTTTAAAGGGTTATGAGAATAGCAGCATTAAATTAAAACAATGTAAATATGAGCTTGGTAAAAAGTACTATGCTGATATGGATTATGAAAATGCAATTGATTATTTTACCCAGTCAATCAGTTATTCGGATAGTGAAAATCTTCTCCTTAAATGCAGATTTTCACTTGCTAATGAGCTTTTTAATAAGGGTGAGTTTTTAAAAGCGGCAGCTTTATTCGATATGCATTCAACTTATAAAGACTTCAAGGAAATGTACTTGCTAAGTATTTATAATTATGCCGAAAGTCAATATAACGAAAAAAATTATGGGATTGCGACTGCATATTTTGCAATGGTATCTGATTATATGGACAGCAGACAAAGAATACAGCAATGTGCTTATGTGCAAGCAGAAGATTTCTATAAACAGGGCAATTACAGCATGGCTGCGACATATTTTAAACGCTGCTACGGATATCTTGACAGTGTGGAACGTTACCCTGAATGCTGTTATCTTTTCGCAGATAAAATGTATAATTTAGGTTCTTATAACGAAGCTTGCAAATTTTTTGCATACATACCTGACTATAAGGACAGTGCAGAAAGATATACCGAATCTTTTTACCTTTCTGGTATATCTTATTATAATAACAGAGATTATCGTGAGGCAGCCGGAGTTTTCAGTAACCTAAAGGGATATGCAGACTGTGATGAGCTTTTATTAAACTGTATAAGCGGAAACATGACTATATACCCATTTTCACAAAAAATTGAGGGATATGAGCTGCCGAAAAATAATACTAATCTTATTGTTTATGCTGTTGATAACGACACTGGTGCTGTTATGAAAATTTCATTGCGCAGATTAACTATTTTAGGTGTTGATAAAACGGTTACATATTTTTATACTAACTATGCCGTATTTGAAGTAACAGTTGATGGTTTGGACTATCAAATTGTATTTGATAACAACAATGGAATTACGCTGGACTATATCAAGAATAAAAACAACAACTATTCAGTTTTCTTTGATAAGGATAAATTTATACTAGACGAGGGTAATATTCAATGAAAAAGATACTTTCCGCTATAATAGCATTTATACTGATATTCTGCATGACATCATGCAGTAACGAGAATAAATTATATCGTGAGGCTATGCAGTTAATGCAGCAGGGGAAATACCTTGAAGCATCAGAAATGTTTTCTTCTCTTGATATTTATAAAGACAGTTTTGATTATCACCTTCTTTGCAAATACAAACACGCAAAGTCACTTATGGATGATAAAGATTTTGAGCAGGCTATATTAGTTTTTTTAGAATTAGGCGAATATCAGGACAGCTCGCTTATGAGTTACTTATGCAAATACAGTATGGCTATTGACTTTTATACTAATGACCTTTATGCTGATGCTGCTGAAATTTTTGGTGCTTTGAGTGATTATAAAGAAAGCAAGAATTTTTACAACATTTGTATGTATAAGCTTGCAAAGGAATATATTGATAATAGCGATTTTGAAAATGCAGTTATAGCTTTTGATAAGCTTGGCGAATATGAGGACTCGGCTGCACTTTTAAAGCAGTCAAAGTATGCTTACGCAAAAGAACTTTATAATGTTGGTGATTTTCAGTCTGCATTGAATTTATTCAAGAATACCGGAATGTATGAAGACAGCTCTGATATGAAAAAAGCTTGCTATTATAATATCGGCATGGGATATTATAAACAAAATGATTTTGAAAATGCTATTTCAAGCTTCAAAGCAGCAGGAAAATATCTTGATGCAAAGGATATGTATAATAAATCAGTTTATACTCTTGGCATGAGTTATTATGATAGTGGTGACTTGCTTAAAGCAATTGAGCAGTTTTATCTTATTAAAGGCTATGAGGATTGTGGGGATAAATATAATTTTTGCGTTTATACATATGCTGAAAATTGCTTTGAAACTGGTGATTATGTTAATGCTTCACTTTATTATTCGAAAATCTCTGAATATAAAGACAGCAACGATAAATTCATACTAAGTGATTATACCCTTGCTGAAAAATATTTTGCAGATGGTGATTATCAAAAAGCAATTGAGCTTTTTAGCAGACATATTGAAGATAAGGATTGTGAAGAAGGCTATTTTCGCTGCTTTTATACTATGGCAACGCTTGAATATGAAAAGGGAAATTATATTGAGGCTTGCTGGATGTTTGATATTTGCCGTTATTATAAAGACAGCGAAGAAAAATTTCATTTCTGCGCATACACAACGGCTGAAAAAGAATATCAGAAAAAAGACTGGCAGCAAGCAGCTAATTATTATTCATGGTGCATGAATTATAAGGACGGCACTGAAAAATATAATTACTGTGTTTATACGTATGGAATGGAGTACTATGACAGCGCCGAGTATGAAACGGCGATGTATAAGTTTGAAAGCATACTTGATTATAAGGACAGTAAGGAAAAGTATAATGAATGCCGATATAAAACTGCTGAAAAAATGATGTCAAAAGGACATTATGCAAATGCTGCACAATATTTTACTATTCTCGGCAATTATATGGACAGCAAGGACAGAATAAAAGAATGTATCGCAGGAAAGGTTACTGTTGATCAGGTAAATGATGACTTTTCGTTATATTACGGTGTTGTTATCGGACATGATAATGTAACAGGGGATACTTTGATTTCAGAAACATCTGATTGGTTTATTGGAGATATATACCAAGGAATGTATTACGAGAACATAACTAAGCTATATCACATCTGCGGAAAAAACGAAAAAAATGATTATTACATTCCGATTGATAAGCTTAAAGGACTTACCTTTGATTATGCTTTTAATGATGAAAATATACGCTTATTTTTCGACGAAGAATTACTTGCACCTTTAAGTATTGAAATTAACAGAGGAGAACTTTATATGAATAGTGTTCCTGAGGATATTGCATTGTAATAATAAAAAAAATTTCGCACCTGTATGGTACTATAATCCATATAGGTGCATATTTTTTTGTATAATTTTAGACTTTTTTTCTAAAAACACAAGACAAAAGCAAAAAAATATGTTATAATTATACTAATGTATATTATTTGAAATGTGAAAACTGCTTTTTCACATTTTCGGAAAGGAAATGATAATCTATGACGCATGAGAAATCCTGCGGTGCGATTGTTTATCGCAAGCATCATGGAAACCTTGAAATACTGCTTATTAAGCACGTCAACAGCGGTCACTGGTCTTTTCCAAAGGGTCATGTTGAGGATGGCGAAACCGAAGTCGAAACGGCTATGAGGGAGATTAAGGAAGAAACGGGACTTGATGTAATCGTTGACCCGACATTTCGTGAAACTGTTACTTATTTCCCCAGAAAAGACACTCAAAAGGTTGTTGTTTACTTTATCGCTAAAGCTCGTAATTATGATTTTACTCGTCAGGAGGAAGAAATTGCCGAGATTAAATGGGTTGATGTAGGTCACGCTACAACTGTGCTTACATATGAAAATGATAAATCCATTGTTAATAAGGCGAAAAAGCTTATCAAGGATTAAGGTTGATATCCCTGCTTTTTTGCAGGGATATTTTTCTTATCAGGTTATAAATTGAATTTTTGCATATACTTTTATTAATATGATTTTTTTCTATTGGAGATGGTTAAATGATAAAAGCATCTTATGTTATTGCGGCAGGAGCGTTAATCGGTGCTGCAATTCCTAAAATAAAAAGTGAAATGTCCGAGCTTGAAACAACTCATTATGACATACTTTCTGAAAAGCTGCCAAAAGGCTTTGATGGCTTTAAAATTGTGCATTTATCCGATTTGCACAACAAGGTTTATGGAAAATATAACATCCGCCTTTTTGAAATGATAGCAAGAGAAAAGCCTGATATGATTGTTGTTACTGGTGATATGATAAGTCATGATACACCGACTATATCGTCTTATATCGCTCTTATAAAGCTGCTCTGCTCAAAATATCCTGTTTATTATGTCAACGGAAATCATGAGCTTTCTGATATGGATGAAACTACATTCAAAAATGTTTACCGTGAACTTGAAAAAGCAGGTGCTGTTTGCCTTGATAATATATCTGCACCTTTTACTCATAATGGTGACAGGGTTAATCTTTGCGGTTTATGCTATTCTGCTGAGTTTTATCGTGGTGTACGACAATATAAGCGTAACTGGAAGGCATTCACGCTTGAAGATATGATAAGCTGTATAAATATCAAGTCAACAGATGATTATACCATTCTTTTAGCACATAATCCACTTGATTTTGATGTTCATGCGGCATGGGGCGCTGACCTTTCATTCGGAGGTCATATTCATGGAGGATTTATACGTCTGCCTTTTGTTAAGGGTATTATATCCCCTGAATTAAAGCTTATGCCGAAATATAAAGAGGGGATTTATTATTCGGGTGATTCAGCACTTGTTGTCAGCCGTGGGCTTGGCAGAATTAGATTTTTTAACAAGCCTGAAATTGTTTGCGTTACGCTTCATCGTACTGAAAAAATCAACCTTTCACCAACGCTTAAAAATATTCGTGATAGGTTTAAATAAGCATATAGGTAGTTATGAAAATACCATTTTTAAAGTTGTTGCAGAGGAATGTGATGCGTTCTTTGCTCATCAAAAATCTGCAAAGGAAGTATGCGATTTAATACAAAACAGAATAAGCATTTATCTTAGCGAATTATACGGTTAAATGTATAATTACAATATACTCTAAAAAATATAAAAAAGTGCTTGCAATTTCCTTTCAGATGTGGTATAATGTCATGGATAACGAATATAGATAGATACATTTATCATTGAAAGGAAGTCATTTAAAATGTCAATTATTGAACTCATAGGCGGTATATTACTAATAATATCAAGTCTTCTTATAATCGTTCTTTGCCTTGCACAGTCACAGAAACAGCAGGATATGAGCACTGCTTTGTCAGGTCAGTCCGATAACTTCTATGGCAAAAACGGCAAGGGTTCATCTAAAGAAGAATCACTTGCAGCTTTAACAAAGGTTGCAGCTGTTGTACTGTTTATTGTTACTCTTGCAGTTAACATTATTGGTCAGCTTGCTAAGTAATTATTACCATAAGAAATTCCGTCCTGTGTTTGAATATTCTCAAACGCAGGATTTTTTTATATATTACCAAAAGACTTAACAACATTAATTCCCAATTTGAAAGGATGATTTATACATGGCTGAAACTTTTACAATTTATGTTACACGCATAAAAGAATTTCTAAAGCAAAACGAAAAAACAAGCGTCCCTTATAAAACACTTTATTCAAAGGTTAAAGGTAAAAAGGGAAGTGCTGCCGATTTTAAAAAGGCTATTACTTCACTTAAAGACAGCGGAGAAATTTTTGAAACTAAAAAAGGCTTTAAGCTTTGCAATATGGATGGAAAATTCAAGGCTGTTGTGTCACGTATTAACAAGACCTTTGGTTTTGTTAAGGATGCTGACGGAAAGGAAATTTTTGTGCCTGGCAAGTTTTTGATGGGTGCACTTCCAAATGATGATGTTCTTTGTGAATTTATCGAATCAAGGGGTGAACTGCCTGAAGCTAAGGTTATAAGAATTCTTTCCGAAAACACCTCAGAGGTTACTGGTACTATTGAAAAAGACGGTAAGACATTGTGTCTGCGTCCTGATTCTATTACAAAAGAACTGCTTATCATCTCCGAATTTGATGTCCCTGCAAAAGAAGGTGACAAGGTTTTAGCACAGATTATTCGTCATGGCGAACGTCATTCTGACCACAGAGCAAGAGTTATCGCTGTATTTGGCGACTCAACCTGTGCTGTTGCTAGTGCTATGGCTATTCTTCATATGAACGCTGCACCAACAGACTTCCCATCATATGTTATAGATGAAGCGAGAAATGCCGAACATAAGGGTATTCCTGAAAGTGAATTTAAAGCACGTCTTGATTTGCGTGATGAGATTATTTTCACTATTGATGGTGCTGATACAAAAGATATTGACGATGCTATTTCCGTTAAAAAGCTTTCAAACGGATGGGAGCTTGGCGTTCATATCGCTGACGTTTCTTTCTATGTTAAGCCTGACACAGAGCTTGACCGTGATGCTTTCAACAGGGGTACATCGATTTACTACGCAAACAAGGTTATACCTATGCTCCCAAAGGAGCTTTCAAACGGTATCTGCTCGCTAAATCCTGATGTTGACAGACTTGCATTTTCCTGCATTATGCAGCTTGATGAGGATGGTAAGCTTAATAAATATAAGTTCTCAAAGTCTATTATAAAATCTCGTGTGAAAGGTGTTTATACCGAAATTAATGAAATTTTGGCAGCCAAAGAAAACAAAACCGAGGTTCCATCTGAGCTTGCAGAAAAATATGATGGTCTTTTAGACACCATTGCAAATATGAATGTCCTTGCATCCATTCTAACTGCCAATAAATTGCGTCGTGGTGCTCCTCAAATTGCAACATCCGAATGCAAACTTATCATAAATGAGAATGATGTTTGTGTTGATGTGCAAAAACGTGACAGGGGTCAAAGCGAACTAATTATTGAGGAATTTATGCTCATGGCAAACACTTCTGCGGCTAAATGTGCAAAGGAAAATAACATTCCATTTGTATATCGTGTGCATGAAGATCCATCGCCAGAAAAGGTTAAGGAGCTTATCGAAACTGTTTCAATGATGAACATTAATGTTCCACATTTCACAAATATCAAACCAAAGCACATGGCTGAAATACTTGAGCAAACCAAAAACTCACCGCTTTCTCCAGTTATAAGCAGTATGGTTTTACGTTCCATGGCTAAGGCGAAATACCTAGAAGAACCACTCGGACACTTTGGTCTTGTACTTGAGGATTATGCTCATTTCACATCGCCAATAAGACGTTATCCTGACCTTGCAATTCACCGTATTTTAACTGACCTTTGTTATAATAAGCGTCCTGCTAATGTTTTGCAAAAACGTTATGGCACTTTTGCTCATGATGCATCAGAGCAGTCATCACAGCGTGAGCTTGCCGCTATGCGTATTGAACGTGAATGTGAGGATTGTTATATCGCTGAATATATGCATTCTCATTTGGGTGAGGAGTTTATAGGTGTTGTCATTTCAATGCAGGAATATGGATTTTATGTCGAGCTTGATAATACTGTTGAGGGGCTTGTACGCTTAGATTCGCTTGCAAATGGACCTTATGACTTTGATGGCAAGTTTACTATATCAAAATCTGGTAAGGCTGTTTATAAGGTTGGCGATAAGGTTAATGTTCGATGCGTTGGTGCTAACATTAGTGCTGGTCAGGTTGATTTTATTATTTGTGATAATAATAAGGATGATTTAGTTTAGGTAAAACAACAGCTTTATTATATAATACAACGCCTAAAAATACAGGTTACTCCTTGACTTATCAGATAAACAGTGATATTATATAAGTAAGAAATGACGGAAAGAAGTTGATATTTATGGGACGAGATATAATTAAAGCTAAGCTTGATATAATATTTAAGAAGATATTTACTGATAAGGATAATGAAGATTTATTAATAGATTTTCTGTCCAGTCTTTTGGAGATACCAAAAGAGTCTATGCAGGAGGTATCTATTAAAAGTTCAGAAAATATCCCTGAAGATGCAGCAGGAAAATTCAGCATAATGGATATTAAGCTTAAGGTTGATGATAAGCTTGTTAACATTGAAATGCAGATTAAGGATGAGCTTAATTTTAAGGATAGAGTCTTGTATTACTGGTCAAAATTATATAGCGGCGAGTTAAAAAGTGGTGAGGAATATGGTGAACTAAAACAGAGTATTTCAATTGCCATAGTTAATTATAATTTGTTTGATTGTAATGAATATCATTCATCTTTTGCATTAATGGAAAAAGAGCGCCATGAAATTCTTACAAATAAGTGCGCTATACATTTCTTTGAACTAAAAAAGATAAACAAAAAAGTAAACAAAGATGATAAAATGCTGTTATGGTTACAGCTAGTTAATGCCGAAAGTGAGGAGGAGCTTAATATGTTAGAGAATACAAATATTCCTGAAATGAAAAAAGCAGTAAAAGTAATACGTAATATGAGTGCAGATGAAGAAATGCGTTATATAGCTGATTTTCGTGAAAAAACTCTTCATAATGAAGCGACTGCTTTGGGTAATGCTAAACGTGAGGGCAGACTTGAGGGTAGACAAGAAAGCATACAAATAATGATTAATAACATGAAATTATTGGGTATGAGCGACGAGCAAATACAAAAAATCATTAATGTAAATTTTTGAGAAATTGATTTCGCTTAACATGATAATACCAAATGTCTAAGCCTAAAAAATATTCACCAACAATCACAAGCAGGTACATGAAAAATTTCATGTACCTGCTTAATTTTATTATAATATATAAAATATCACCCAACATTATTAGCACTAGGCAGAGTAATCCCATCATCAAGAATGAAAACCTCATGGATATAAATATTATACATTCTAGCAAGGATATTCCATGTAATGAAATTAACATCTCCTGTTTCAGGCAGGCTTGCTGCCTTTTGGAATTTCTTTATCGTATCTACAGTCTGCTCATCCATAACACCTGTCATTTCAACAGCATCAATATTAATAAATACTTCCGATATTGTATTAAGCACTGCTTGAATCATATAAACACCTTATCCGTGGTCATTTGCTTCAATAACAGTCCTTGTATCAGAAAACGGTGATACACCAAGCGGATGATTGTGATGTGTGATTAAGTAATTATAACGTGTGAAAATTTTATGCCATGTTTCTGCATCTGGGTCACCTGTTACAGGAAGTCCGTACTGATATTGAAATGCCTCAATAGCACGCCTTGTTTCTAAATCAAAAACACCAGTCGGCACGATTCTTGGCAGCTGACCATCAATAATTGATATAGCCCTCAAATATTGCTGTAATTCACCAATATCCGAGATTATTTCGTCTTTCTCATCGGGCATAATACTTTTGTCCTTTCATATTATGAATGTTGCTCTTTGATGTATTAATGAGTATATTAACATTCATCAATCGATGTAAGTGAGATAGGCTGAATAGATTTTATATCAGGATATATTGGCACTTCAATGCCACGCACTGGAGCATATCCATCTGCAAAAACACTGATACAATATACCATTTTGTCTGAACTGCTGGAAGGTAGTTCAAGTGATGCAGTTTCACCGTAAACATCGGTAAAGAGCATTGCTATCAACCGCTTTTTACTGCATTGATTTTCTGTAACAATAATCGTTACATCATCAATTGGAGTCCCACCTTTTGCTGATAAAACCTCAACTGCAAGATATCCGCATACTGTCTGACGTTCCTCAGCTGTCGGACTATATTCAGGTCCTATATACTTGTTTGGCATACCCTCTCTTGTTGCACCAACCACAGTTGCAGGAGTTTTCACTGTTTCATAATTACCCTGCTGATGTTCACTTTGAACTGTATCTGCACTCTCAACCATGA
Organism: Oscillospiraceae bacterium; assembly: GCA_031550725.1. GTDB lineage: Bacteria > Bacillota > Clostridia > Oscillospirales > Ruminococcaceae > UBA946. The sequence continues at coordinate 177,249 of JAVBOH010000008.1, read as the reverse complement.
TTTTCGTACCGCTCTTTTTACATTCGATATCCTTTGCCACGGATGGAGTTCCCTGCATTTCTGCTTTAATAATTTCATCAGCAGTAGGGAATTTGCATACAGGTTTTTCTGTTCTTCCCTCTGGAATAACTGGGATAACCTCAACATCAATTTCAACTGCTCTGCGCTCCGGTGCAGGCATTTTAATAGGCGGCTTTTGATTGCCATTGCTATTGCCATTTGTAATCTGCACTTCTTCTCTTACTGAAACAGGAATTTTTGGCATTGGCGGTGACATTAGCTGTTCCTCTGTTAATGTAATATCCCCAACTGGCGTCTTTGGAATAATAAGCTCTGGAACAACAATTACCTCAGGCTTCGGTGTAGGTGTTTCCACAACAATTTCTTTAGTAAATGATGGTACTGGTTCAGGAATTGGCATAGGCTGTGGCATTGGGCGTGGCTGTGGTTGGGTTGGTTTGTTATTTTGCGGCGGCATATTCATCGGTGGCTTTGGCATACTGTTCTGCGGCGGCGGAACAACCGCATTTGGCTGCATCGCATTATTATTAGGCTGTTTTGACTGCTTATACTGACGCATCATCTCCTCTTTGTATTTTGCCGCAATGTCAGAATTGTTGCCGTTTTTCTTGTTATTTGAATTCGAATTGTTCTTTTGCATATAAATTCCTCCATATAAAATGATTAAATTTTTCCCTTATATAATCCTTATTCAGTCATCTGTCAAAAAATGCTTGTGTTAATATTCGTTAAGAAAAAAATTTATACAAAAAATACTTATCGCAAAACCGTTGAAATTTCGGTTAAAATATGTTATGATAGTATATTGTATGATGTTATACCTATTTATAAAGAAAGGTTCTTAGGAATATGAATTATAAGACTGTCAAATTTTCTGTAAGAGATAACACCAATATTTATAATCTTGAGCTTGCAAAGGCTTTATTGTATTTTACCGAATATGACTTCACATACTTCTGGGAACAGTGTATCGATGCTGGACGTCAGGCAAGAAGTTCGGGACGTCTGCCACAGAATATCATATCAAATGCAAAAAATATCATATCAAAGGCTCATCCTTATATTGAGGCTATGATTTCATCCGATTTTGCAGATATCTGCACCGACTGTATTATCGAATATATATGCCAGTCCGAAATGATTACTCTTGATGAACTTTGGACAAGGTGCATTTCATCAAAAAATTTGTATGAAAATACTATATTTAAGAGAATTTCTCAATTTAAAACAAACCGTGCTATAAATGGCTGGGTTAATATTGTGCGCTTGCAGGAATATGCAAGAAATAAAATAAGCTTTATTTATGACCCTGATGAAAATGGTTCTCTTGTTTCAAGAGGTACCGTTCGCACAAGGCGTGATTATTTTGATTTAGCATCATCTGTTGCTGCTAATGAGCTTGGTTTTCCTTGCAAGCAGCTGCCGTCAACAAAACTTTGCACATCGGCATCTCTGCCTGAATCCACATTTATTATCAGCAAGGTTTCAAAGGCTATTTATAAACGATATTCCGAAACCTTTGCAAAAGCAGGTGAAGTGCATTTATCTGAAACTATGGACTATACTTACAACCGTGATAAAATTGCCATGGATTCATACAGCTATATCAAAGGTATGACAAGACCTGCTCTTATTGACATGAAATTTGCTCTTGAGGCTATTCTTGAAACACCCGAAGAAGTTTATTTCCCTGACAGTTTCAAAGCAATTATTGACCTTGAGTTTAATCTTATGTATGGTGAGGATATATATATTCGCAAATGCGTTAGCTGTTCACGTTATTTCGCTGTTGATACAGTCAGTGAGCATTGCGACAGAGTAAACAGCTCTGGCAAAACCTGCCGTGAGGCTTATGAAGAAACTATTATCCCTGTTCATGTTCCAGAGCCTGAGCCAATTGAGCCTGCTCCTGAAGCTGAATATGTTAATAAAACATTCAGCGAACCGACACCTTATCCATCCATGGTAAAAGATAATATTCCGCCATGGCGTCTTGTTCAGCCACCTAACAAGGGTGTGCCTGTGCCTGCTGAAATGGAAAAGCACGGTCAAAGACTTTATAATGCTATGTACAAGCGTATTGGCAGCGGTATTGATGAAAATGAATTCCGTGAATGGTCACAGTATCTTTCCAATATGAAACGTAATGTTAAAATTGGTGAGGCAACTCTTAATCAGCTTGAGGATTTCCTTAAGTATTCCGATAATCTTGCCGATGCTGTCAAGGCTGCAAGCAAGCAAAAGAAAAATGCCAAAGTGCCTGTTTATAACTATTCACAAACCGAGCTAAACCTTAATTATGTACTGTCTAAAGAGGATGAAGATAAAGAAATACCAGTATCGAGTGTTATTAAGGCATCTGATGTTAGTGATATACAAACACATACTATGCCAAGTTTTGATAGCTTTGATGGTAATAATACAGTTGTTGATGATACGGTAGCAACTGCCACTGTGGTTTCTTATAACGAACAGAATGTTAAGCCATTTATGCCTGAAAGCTTCAACTCTTTAGCTGATGCTATGATGATGGAGCATAGTAATACTCATATTGAGGTTAGTCCTGAAAATCTTCAGAAAGCCGCCGAAAAGCCTGCCCTTATTAAAGAGCCTGAATGGCAAAGGCTTACTCGTGAGGAGGCTTATGCTCAGGAAAAAATTGATATTGAGCGTTACAAGGAAGAACTTTTCGAAGAAGATGGATATGGGTATGATGAATAATTAAAAGGAGGATTACTGCCTTGAATTTTATAAATGAAACCAATGCCATAAACGGTCTTGCGGATATCATAGTTAAAGGCGGAGTATGCCTTTATAACTCAATAAAATATATTTATTCCCTTGCCGAAAAGGATTTTTATAATATCAATATAAAGGATGCTTTTAAGGTTGTGCTTAATAACATCACCGATTCGGATACTTTAACTGCATTCGGACTTCGTGTTGATGACTATACCTGCAAGGAAATGCAGAATGCCGAATATAACCGTGTTCTGCCACTGATTGTTTATAGCCTTGCTGCAAGAATACCGACACTTAAAAATGTCAGATGTGACGGCAAAAGCATGACTGACGACCAGCTCTATAAGCTTTATACCACAGTCATGGACAAGGGTGCAGAAAATTATGGAAACTTGATTGGTGAAACCTTTCTTGAGTCAAAGTATCTAGTAAGAAAAGGCAAAAAACTTCCGCCTTTTACTGCGGACTGGTATAAGATTTATATTTATAGCAGTGTTCCGTCACTTGCTGAAATAACAAATAAGAATATGTTCCTGTTAGGGTTTGCGGATGTTTTGTTTGCAATGTTTTATTCATGCTATGAAGAAGAACTTCATAACCGTGTTATTGAATATGCAGGGGACAACACCGAACATGACGAAGAATAAAAGAGGATATTTGCTTTGAATAAATCAATTTATCTATGCGGCTTTATGGGCTGCGGAAAATCAACTGTCGGAAAAAAATTAAGTCATATGCTTGATTGTGATTTTACCGATATGGATGATTATATTGTGGAAAAGCTTGGGATGGATATCCCGACAATTTTTGCGCAAAAAGGTGAGCCATTCTTTCGTGATACCGAAACTGAAGTTATACGAGAGCTGGCTGGTACAAACGGAATTATTGCATGCGGCGGCGGCGCAATGCTTAGAAAAATCAACTCTGATACAGCACTTGAAAATGGTATTGTTGTTTTTATTGATGCTAGTTTTGATACTTGCTATAACCGCATTAAAAATGATGCCAACCGACCAATTGTACAGAATAATACTTATGAGTCGCTGCATAATATTTATGATGAGCGCATTCCACTTTATGACGCTCATTCATCTGTGAAAATTTCGGCTGATGGTACTGCCGATGATATTGCAGACAGGATAATTTCTGTTTTAACATTAAAATAAAAAATATACATAGAAAACAATATATGAAATGTGACGGGTAATCATATTTTATATAATTATTGATATAGGATGATTTGGACTTGCGCAAATTTTGAAAGGATGGTCTAAACTTTAATGAGTAAAATTTATTCCCTTGGTATTGATGTCGGTTCAACTACCGTTAAAACTGTAATTCTTGATGAAAAAAGTGAGATTATTTATAATAAATATCAGCGTCACTTTTCAAAGGTTAAGGAAACTGTTATTGAACAGCTTGAAGATATTTCTGCACAATATGCAGATGTTACATTCAAGCTTTGTATCACAGGCTCTGCTGGCTTAGGACTTGCAAACGCTTCTGAACTTCCTTTTGTTCAGGAGGTTTTTGGTGCGTTTATTGCCGTTAACAAAGCATATCCTGATGCTGATGTTGTTATTGAGCTTGGTGGTGAGGATGCGAAGATTATCTTCCTGACAGGCGGCGTTGAACAGCGTATGAATGGCTCTTGTGCCGGCGGTACTGGTGCTTTTATCGACCAGATGGCAACACTTCTTGGCATTACAACTGATGAAATGGACGAGCTTGCACTTAAATCAGAAAAGCTGTATCCTATCGCATCAAGATGTGGTGTTTTCGCTAAATCCGATATTCAGCCTCTGTTAAATCAGGGTGCAAAGCGTGAGGATATTGCTGCATCAATTTTCCAAGCAGTTGTTGACCAGACTGTTTCAGGTCTTGCACAGGGACGCCGAATTGACGGTAAAGTGCTATTCTTGGGCGGTCCGATTTCATTCCAAAAGGGCTTGCGTCATGCATTTGTAACAACACTTGGACTTTCCGAAGAAAATGCCGTTTTCCCTGAAAATGCTCCATGCTTTATGGCATACGGATGTGCATTATATGCCGAAGATAATTCCTCGGAATATAATCTTGATGAGGTTATCAAAACACTTTCCACAGCAAAAATGAATGATGATATTGTTACTGGTGAACGTCTTTTTGCTTCAAAGGACGAGTACCATAACTTTGTAACCCGTCATAAAAAATGTGACCTTTCCTATGAGGACATTAATACTTATTCAGGTGATGCTTACTTAGGCGTTGACTCTGGTTCAACTACAACAAAGCTTGTTCTTATCACTCCTGACGGCAAGCTTTTGTATCAGCATTATGCATCAAATATGGGACAGCCTTTGGATGTTATCGCTAAAAAGCTTGGCGATATATACACTCTTGCAGGTGATAGAATTAATATAGTTTCATCAGCTGTAACAGGCTATGGTGAGGATTTGATTAAAGCTGGTCTTGGTGTTGATTTCGGTATCGTCGAAACTGTTGCTCATTATAAAGCGGCATCATTCTTTAAACCTGATGTTGATTTTATTATTGATATCGGCGGTCAGGATATTAAGTGCTTTAAGATAAAAAATGGCGCTATCGACAGTATTATGCTTAACGAAGCTTGTTCATCAGGCTGCGGCTCGTTTATACAGACCTTTGCTTTAGCTATGGGTTATGATATTGCAGAGTTTGCAGAGCTTGGACTTTTCGCTGAACGTCCTGTTGATTTAGGCTCACGCTGTACAGTATTTATGAACAGTTCTGTTAAGCAGGCTCAAAAGGATGGTGCATCTGTTGAGGACATCTCCGCAGGACTTTCATCATCAATCATTAAAAATGCTATCTACAAGGTTATCCGTGCAAAATCAGTTGATGACCTTGGTAAAAATATTGTTGTTCAAGGCGGAACTTTCCTTAATGACGCTGTTTTGCGTTCATTCGAAAAAGAGCTTGGACGAACTGTTGTCCGTCCTGCTATTGCTGGATTAATGGGTGCTTTTGGTGCAGCTTTATATGCTAAGGAAAGAGGCAGAAACAAAGCTACCGACTTGATTACTCCTGCAAAACTTAAAGAATTTAATTATTCATCACGTCAGGTTAACTGTAACGGATGTACTGCAAAGTGTGGTCTAACTGTTATTTCCTTTGACGACGGACATAAATTCATCAGCGGCAACAGATGTGAAAAGGGTGCTGGACTTGCTCGTACTGCTGAAAACCTAAGCTTGTATGAATACAAGTATGACCGTCTGCTTTCTGTTATGGATGAAAAGCTAAGCACCACTCCAAAGGCTAAGGTTGGAATTCCACTTGCACTAGGGTTTTATGAGCAGCTGCCATTCTGGCATAAGCTGTTTACAGAGCTAGGCTTTGAAGTAATTATATCCGATGAAAGTTCACGTGATATGTATTATAAGGGTCAGCATACTATTCCATCCGACACAGTTTGCTATCCTGCAAAGCTTGCGCACGGTCATGTTTTATCCTTGCTTGAAAAGGGTGCAGACTTTATTTACTACCCATGCGAAAGCTATAATCTTGACGAGGGCGAGAGTGATAATCACTATAACTGTCCTGTTGTTGCATATTATCCTGAGCTTTTAAAGGCTAATATTGCAGAGCTTAACGACGAGAACTTCCTGCATCCATACATGGATATCAACCGTCAGAAGCACTGCGTTGAAGTGCTTACTGCTACTCTTAAAAAGTATGGTATTACTAAAAAGCAGGCTGCAAATGCATTAGTTAAGGCTCATGAGGCACTAAATCTTTTCCTTGATGATATTGCAAAGCAGGGTGAAAAGATTATTGCTGATGCAAGAGAAAAGGGATTTCCTATCATTGTTCTGGCAGGGCGCCCATATCATATCGACCCTGAAATAAACCACGGTATTCACAAGCTTATTTCTTCATTAGGACTAGCTGTTATTACAGAGGATGCCGTTTATAAAAAGGGTCACACTCCAAAGCTTGATGTCTTAAATCAGTGGACATATCATGCACGTCTTTACAAGGCTGCACAGTATGTAACTACACAGCCTGATATGCAGCTTGTTCAGCTTGTATCATTTGGATGCGGTATTGATGCAATCACCACAGACGAGGTCAGAGCAATTCTTGAACAAAGCGGCAAGCTATATACACAGCTTAAAATTGATGAAATTAACAATCTCGGCGCAGCTAGAATTCGTATGAGAAGTCTTGTTGCAGCTATGAGAGATGATGGGTAAATAAATTATAGGGGACGATGCTAATGCTGTGACACCATCGTTTAGTGGAACAACATATGTGGCGATGAGATGTGGGCATCGCTCTATACATAAAAATCAACATCGCCCCTACAAAATTGTATAAAAAAATCCTTATACAAGGAGCAGTCTGCTTATGATAACATTTTACAAATCGGAAAACGGCATTACAAAACAGTGCGATGCTGCTGTTTCAGGATGTTTTATTTCAGTTGTTGACCCAACACCTGAAGAAATTACAGCCTTAACAGATGAATATGGTTTAGACAGCGGATTTGTAAAATCATCGCTTGACGAGGAGGAATCATCCCGTATTGAGAGATGGGAAAATCAAATTCTGATTATTGTCGATACACCGGTTTCTTCAATCGAGGATAAAGACACGCCGCTTTTCTCGACACTGCCTATCGGAATGATAATCACGGATAATTACGTTTTCACCATATCTTCAAAGCCAACACGTATCATAAGTGAGGTTATTCAGGGAAGCATTAAGGATATAAATACAAATTTCAAGACACAGTTTGTTTTAAAACTGCTGCTTAGAATAATTACACTGTTTTTGGTATACTTAAAACAGATAGAGAAAATCTCAAGTCAGGCAGAGCATGAACTTCATGATGCCATGAAAAATGAGTTGATTTTACAGCTTTTAGAGCTTGAAAAATCCCTCGTTTACTTCTCGACATCGCTAAAAGCCAACCAGATTACCATAGAAAAGATACATAGAGGAAGATTTTTGAAGCTCTATGAGGATGACCAGGAGCTGCTTGATGATGTTTTAATCGAAACACGACAGGCTATCGAAATGTCAAATATCTACTCGGGGATTTTGTCGAGCATGATGGATGCATTCGGCTCGGTTATTTCCAACAACCTTAACTATGTTATGTGGAGATTGACGGTTATTACAATTATTATGGCTATACCAACCATGATATACAGCTTTTATGGCATGAATACCACTGATTTACCGATGACGTTAACATGGTTTCCGACGGTTGTTTCATTGATTGCGACTATTCTTGTTGCATTGGTTATGTTTAAGCGTAAAAAGAAAAAATAATTATATTTGGAGTGACACCATATATGGTGTTCTGTTAATTACCACAATTTTATCGGACACTATATATCGTGTCACTATATTAATTTTGAATATTTTATGCTAACAATGGTACTACGTAATAAATCCACGAAAGGATATGTTATAAAAATTGTCAAATGCGAAATTTACTCCCGAAATGAGAGATACACATAAAATTTTAATCCCAGATATGCTGCCAATTCACTTTGGTTTAATTGCCGATATACTTCGTCAGCATGGATATAATGTTGAGGCTTTGACTACTGACCACCGCAATATCGTCGATGAGGGGCTTAAGGCTGTTCATAATGACACCTGCTATCCCGCACTGCTTGTTATAGGTCAATTTCTTGATGCTTTAAAATCAGGCAAGTATGACCCTGATAAGACAGCCTTGCTTATATCGCAGACAGGCGGCGGATGCCGTGCATCAAACTATCTTCACCTCTTAAGAAAAGCACTTGATACTGATTATCCGCAAATTCCTGTACTTTCAATAAATTTCAGCGGTCTTGAAAAGGACAGTGGGTTTTCCATAACTCCGATGATGTTCCTTAAAATGCTTTATGGTGTTTTATATGGTGATATGATGATGTCACTTCATAATCAGTGTCGTTCACACGAGGTTAATGCAGGCGAAGCAGGTGAAATGCTTAAAAAGTGGCAGGGGATTATTGCGGATTCATTTATTAATGGCACTTATACTAAAACAAAGAAGTATTATTCCCAAATGCTGAATGATTTTTCTAAAATAAAACTTGATGGAGTTAAACGCACAAAGGTTGGCATTGTCGGCGAGATTTATGTTAAGTATTCACCGCTTGCGAATAATCATCTTGAGGACTTTTTGATTTCCGAGGGGTGTGAGCCTGTTGTACCTGCATTCCTTGACTTCTGTTTATACTGTGCTGTAAATACTGTTAATGACGGCAAGCTTTATCACTTCAAAAACAATTCCACACGTCTTTTCGGTATCGGTTATAACTTAATTTACCGAAAGCAGCGTGAAATGATAAATATAATGACAAAACACGGTAAGTTTGACCCTCCTCATGATTTTGAGGAACTCCGCAAATATGCCGATATGTATATTCATCAGGGTGTTAAGATGGGAGAAGGTTGGCTTATTCCTGCTGAAATGGCGGCTCTTGCACACAGCGGTACAGAAAATATAATCTGCACACAGCCATTCGGATGTCTGCCAAATCATATTGTTGCAAAGGGTATGTCCCGAGTTATTAAGGATGCTTTCCCTGAAGCTAACATTGTTGCTGTTGATTATGACCCAGGGGCTACCAAAGTTAATCAGGAAAACCGTATCAAGCTTATGCTTGCTAATGCACGAAAATAATTCAATTTTTGCCGATATTCTTATGAATATCGGCATTTTTTTGTACTACTTATGCATATAATTCATTAAAAACCGCAAATTCTATTTGACGAAAGGTGGTGTATATCCTGCCACATAAAAAATCATGTAGCAGGGATATATTTATGCATGAATTTATAAGAGATGAGTTTTTCTATCCTTTTAAAGCAGTTCCGCTCCCATATGGATATGACGCACTGTTCCCTGAAATCAGCGAGTATACAATGTATTTTCATCATGACAAGCATTATAAAGGCTATGTTGACAAGCTGAATGTACTGCTTAAGGACCGTCCGCTTTTACAGAATGTGTCGCTAACAAAGCTGACACAAAGCAAGGAATCCGATATTCGTAACAACGCAGGCGGTATTTTTAATCATGAGTTATATTTTAATTCGCTGACACCAAATGATTCAAAGCCGTCTGAGGCACTTGAAATCGAAATAAAAAAAGCATTCAGTACTATGGATAATTTTTTTGCTGAACTAAAAAAGGCAGGATTAGAGCAATTTGGTTCGGGATATGTATGGCTGATTGAATGCTGCGCAGAGGATGACCATAGAAACAGGATACTTAAAATTGTTAAGACAAACAATCAGATTACCCCAAATATTTTTAATGCGAAAATTCTGCTTGCAGTAGATGTATGGGAACACTCATACTATCTTGACAGACAAAACCGTCGTGATGAGTATTTAGATGCAATGTTTAAACGCATTAACTGGCAGGCTGTTGAACTGCGTCTTAAAAACAATTATTCCAAGCAGCAGTTGTAGTAGTATATCACTTCAATTTGCCATTGCTAATTTTTGTCGAAACAATCTAGTTGACAAAATATGGTTTTTGAGTTATCATTATATTATGACGTAATACTCTTTAATGCTTAAAAGTTGTAATTCTACTCTCCCTCTCTATTCGGTAGGTTTAACTACAATTTTAATGCGATAAATAGTACAAAAAGAAATGAGGAATGAAAAATGATATGTCCTGTCTGTGGTAAAGAATATGGTGAACGAAACAGATATTGTATTAGCTGCGGCAATGAGCTTGTGGCTAATGATATAATCACTGAAACGGAAGATATTGCTGTTACCGATAAAAAAACGAGCATTATAGATGATGGTCCTAACCTTGATGAAACTGACACAAGTGCATCAGTGCGGGAGTTTGAGCAACGCAGTAATATCACACATATTACTAATAATATTATAGATGATACTGTCAATGATAACGATGATATTATTCCTTTTATTATGCAAGACGAAATTATTAACGATGCCAATACTGTTCCGATTGCTGTTAATTCAGCCGATGAGCCATTTGCTGTTAAGCTTGGACTTGGAGCGGTATCGCTTGTAACTGCATTGCTAATGCTCTCTTTTCTGGTTTTTGGAATGGGAAGTTATATTGGTATGCTTTTGACTGATGAGAGTAATATTGAGCGATTTGTTAAGCAAACCGATTTGCTGTCTATTCCTGCTGAAAGCTTAAATTTATCTGCTGTTAATGATGAAACTGTTCTTGATGCGATTTATACTATGTCAGTTGGGTCTGGTGTCACAAAAGAAACCATTCGTGAGGTTTATGACTCATCAACTGTAAAGGACTTTTTATCGGAAAATCTTGCTTGTTATGCGGGATATATTCGAACAGGGAATAATCCTTATAGGCTTACAACTGATAGTGTCAAGCAGGTTTATAATGATAATTTACCGCTTATAAACGTTCTTATTGGAACGGAGCTTAATGAGCATGATATTAATATGGCATATGAGGAAATTGATAAATTTGCACCTGTGCTTGATGTAATTTCGGTTAATGATGTATCATCAGGGTTAATTACTCCTTTGCGTATTTACATTTCAATGCCTGTTTTTATTACTCTAACATCGCTTGCGGTGTTTATGATAATCCTGATATTTGTTATTAATAAAAAGTCATCACGTTCACTTAAATGGTGTGGAATACCTATGTTTTTATTAGGCGGAACTATTCTTGTGTCTACATTTCTTGTTTGCATGAGGGTTATTTCTATTGATATAGGTTCGGATTTTGCATCAAGTATGATTTATGATATTACTAAGATTATATCCGGTAATCTATATTTAATCGGTGGAGGGATGACTTTGTTAAGTGTGGTTTTTTTACTTTTATCTGCTATGAAGAAAAAGGCATTGTAAAATGATTAACGGCAGTCGCATGAAATTCATGTGGCTGCCATTTTTACTTTTAAGAACAGTTAACAGATAAAAACTTTTACGCAGTGCAAAAACCACAAAAGGTTTATTCGCTTTCAGCGAAAAAAAGGCTGTTGCTCCCGCAACAGCCTAATAGATATAAACTTACGCTTTTTCAAGCTCTTTCTTACACTCAACAAAGATAGTATCAACTTCCTCTTTATTCTTAACCTGTGTAAACGCACTAACGATCGGAACGATAATCAAACCAAACAACATCGCAAACGCACCACAGTTAATCGGTGAAGCAAGGCTAATCTTAAATGATGCACCCCATTTAGTAATTTCAGGGAAAAAGCCCATACTAAAGAATACCATATGCAAAACAGTAATTCCAACACCAGAAATGAAACTTGCCCATACAGCAGGCTTAGTAATCTTCTTAGAGAAAAGTCCAAGCATAAATGGTGCAAGGAATGAACCAGCCAAAGCACCCCATGAAATAGACATCAATGTTGAAATATAAGTGTTAGGATTAAGTGCAATAATTACAGATATCAAAATGAACACGCCAATCAAAACACGCATAATAAGTACTTGCTTTTTATCATCCATTTGTTTTTTCATAAATGGCTTGATAAGGTCGATTGTCAAAGTAGAACTAGAAGTCAAAACAAGTGCAGAAAGTGTAGACATTGATGCAGACAACACGAGTACAACAACAACACCAATTAAAGCAAGTGGTAAAGCGTCATTAAGCATGGTTGGTACAATTGAGTCAAATGCGAGCTTGCCGTTTGACGATTTTTCAATAAGAAATTTACCAGTCGCAGCAGCAGTTTCCTCATCAGCAGCAGCAAAAAGTCTGCCGAAACCACCCATGAAGTATGAGCCGCCTGCAACAACAAGTGCAAATATAGTAGAAATAACAGTACCTCTTGTAATGGACTTGTTATCCTTGACAGCATAGAATTTCTGTACCATCTGAGGAAGTCCCCATGTACCAAGAGAAGTTAGTATAACAACGCCAAATAGATTAATTGGATCAGGTCCAAAAATAGAATTAAGTGTATTTTCTGCAACACCCTTATCTGAAATCTGTCCAAGAGCAGCAGTAGCCTCTGATAAGCCACCCTGCGCATTAACAACACATACAACAACTGCAACGATACCAACAAGCATGATGATACCTTGAACAAGGTCATTGATAGCAGTAGCCATGTATCCGCCAGCGATAACATAAACAGCAGTTATAACAGCCATACCTATTATACAAGCTGCATATGGAATATTGAATGCCATTTCAAACAGACGAGCAAGACCATTATAAACGGATGCTGTATATGGAATGAGGAATATAAACACTATCATTGCTGATACAGTTTTAAGTGATTTTGAACCATATCTTTTCTCAAAAAATTCAGGCATTGTTTTAGCATCAAGATTTTTTGACATTACTCTTGTGCGCTTACCAAGTATAAGCCAAGGAAGCATTGAGCCTAAAATTGCATTACCAATACCAATCCATGTTGCAGCAAGACCATAATTCCAGCCAAACTGCCCTGCATAGCCGATAAAAACAACCGCTGAAAAATATGATGTACCATAAGCAAATGCAGTTATCCACCCACCGAGTGAACGTCCCCCCAAAACGAAATCTGATACAGATGACGTTTTCTTATGACAGTAAAAGCCGATACCAAGCATAACAACAAGGTATATAATTAGTATTGCGTATAACATTTCTTGACCATCCTTTTCTTAAAACTTATTCTTCATAAATTTACATTTTTCTACTTTATCAAGCAAAAGCTGACAAGCTTTAAAGTACTAAAGCGATTTTTATTATAGCAGATTAATTATATATTGTCAAGAGTTATTGTGCATTTTAATAAATTATATGTAATACATACTGAAACACAGTGATTTATATGTGCAAAACATCGAAAGTAGGGACACCATATATGGTGTCCCTACAAATTATCTATAAACCATTTTTATATATCAGTTCTTTCCTCACCGAAAGGGTTATCATCATTGGAATTCATTTTATCGGAAACATCCACAGGCTTTTCAGGCTCTGTTGGTGCAACGATAGTTTCTTCCTTGACTTCTTCCTCTGAAACGACATCCTGTGAAGTTTGCGCAGGAACATCGTCAGCATAAACGCTTTCAGGAATTTCACCATTCATAAGCTTAACAAATTCCTCACCATCAATCTTCTCGAACTTAAGAAGATATTTAGCAAGTCTGTGCAGTTCATCCATATGCTCATTAAGGAGTTTTTCACATTCCTTGTTTGCAGTGTCAACGAGTATTTTAACTTCCTCGTCAATTTGTGCAGCAACGCTTTCACTGTAATTTTGTGTATGACCATAGTCACGTCCTAAGAAAACCTCATTATTATCATCACCATAAACGATAGTACCAAGCTTTTCAGAGAAACCATACTTAGTAACCATAGCACGAGCAGTATTTGAAACACTTCGCAAATCGGAGGATGCACCAGTAGTAACATCACCCAGAACAAGCTTTTCAGCAATACGTCCGCCAAGACCAACAATCATGTCTTCTTCCATACACTTTTTGCTCTTGTACAGTTTGTCATTCTCAGGACGAGGCATTGTAAATCCACCTGCTGTTCCACGAGGAATAATAGTTACATAATGCACCTTATCCTGTGTTTCAAGGTAATGGAATGCAATCGCATGACCAGCCTCATGATAAGCAGTAAGCTTTCTTTCATTTTCAGTAACAACACGTGACTTCTTTTCAGGACCCATTGCAACCTTAAGTGTTGCTTCCTCAATATCAAACTCAGTAACAGCCTTGCGGTTAGCACGTGCAGCAAGCAAAGCAGCCTCATTAACGAGGTTTTCTAGGTCAGCACCAGTAAATCCAGCAGTAGTCTTAGCGATTGTGCCAAGATTAACGTCAGGACCAATAGATTTTTTCTTAGTATGAACCTTGAGGATTTCCTCACGTCCTTTAACATCAGGATAATTAACAACAACCTGACGGTCAAAACGACCAGGTCTTAGCAACGCAGGGTCAAGGATATCACGTCTGTTTGTTGCGGCGATAATGATAACACCCTCGTTACCCTCAAAGCCATCCATTTCAACAAGGAGCTGATTAAGTGTCTGCTCACGCTCATCATGGCCGCCGCCCAAGCCAGCACCACGATGACGTCCAACAGCATCAATTTCATCAATAAAAACAATAGCAGGGGAGTTCTTCTTTGCAGTTTCGAACAAGTCACGCACACGAGATGCACCGACACCAACGAACATTTCAACAAAGTCAGAACCGGAAATAGAGAAGAATGGTACACCTGCTTCACCTGCAACAGCCTTAGCAAGCAAGGTTTTACCAGTACCCGGAGGGCCTACAAGCAATACGCCCTTAGGAATTCTCGCACCGATATCATTATACTTCTTAGGATTTTTAAGGAAATCAACAATTTCAGCAAGCTCAACCTTTTCTTCGTCACATCCTGCAACATCATCAAAGGTATGCTTTTTGTTAGATGTATTCTTAACATTAGCCTTACCAAAATTACTCATTTTACCGCCGCCGCCAGCCTGACGCATCATAAACATAAAGAATGCAATCATAAGCAGAATAACGATTAATGATGGCAGTAAATTGTAAAGCCATGATGTATCCTGAATTTTGTAATACTCCTGCGCAAGCGGAGCTTCCGGATGACGTGAATTGTATTCATGACGGTAATTTGTATCACCAAGCTGAATTTCATTCAAAAATACATTGACATTAGGAACAGTGTACTTAATAGCCTCGTCTGAACCGATAACCTTAAACTCCAGTTCACCTGTGCCAAGGTCGAATGTCATTTCCGATACCTCATAGTTATCAAAACGACTCATGATTTCTGAGTAGCTGTATTCCGAGCTTGACTTTGTTGACTGCTTTAAAAGCGCAACCGCCGCAATCATAATTAAAATCAGCAGAACGACATATATCGCTACTCCTCTGTTTTTCTTTGGACTCATTATCTTTCTCCTTTATTGTGTATTGTAGGCGTTTTATTCGCCGAATTCTGCTATATAAGGTAAGTTACGGAACTGCTCATTGCAATCAAGACCGAAACCCACCACAAACAAATCAGGGATTATAAATAAACTTTTATCCGCTTCAAATGGTACAACTCGTCTTTCAGGCTTATCAAGAAGTGTATATACTTTTAAAGACAGTGGATTTTTTTCCTTTATCATTTCATAAAGCTTTGAAAGAGTTCTCCCCGAGTCGATAATATCCTCAACAATAATAATATTATACTCCGATAAGTTTTTGTCTATGTCAATTTTTATATTAACCTCGCCGCTTGACTCTGTACCTTCATAATAACTCTGTGCCTTTAAAAACTCAATTTCACACGGAATAGTAATTTCACGGCATAAATCCGCCATGAAAATGAAAGCACCCTTTAAAACACTCAGCAGCAAAAGTGGTTTCCCTGCATATTCACTGCTTATTAGTTTACCCGTTTCCTGCACCTTTAATTTAATTTCTTCCTCATTTATGATAACATTTTTTATTTTATCGGGCAAAACCTTACATGATGTATTCATTCTTTATAATCCTTATATACTATTTGTAATATTAATCACATATTTACATTAAGTAATTTCGATTGTCATAATATTTTGTGTCTTATCGGTAATTTTAACCCTGTCAGAAATGCCAAAACCCTCGACCCAGATAATACCGATATCATCCTCAAGAATGGCAATATAATCTCTTTCATGTTCTGGTATATCTGCATTAAAGAGTTTTTTAAGACTACTTCGAAAATCTCTGCCGCATCTTACATATCCATCACCATCACGGCGGTTTCTAAGCAGAATATCACCTTGTATTGTATCATAATCCAAATAGTCTTTTGTTAAATTTATATGAATATTACCATATTCCTTAATAATTTCGCTGTTATTTACGAAAATCATCACCTTTTTATCACCAAAAAAGCAATTTTCACCAATTTTTGTCAGAACAGGCTGAAATATTTTTCTGCTGAAGCTGTCGTCATCAGAAAGCATTTGCACCTTAACTTTTCCATTTTTGACATAAACATAGCAATTCTTATGCACATTAAGCTTAGCTAAGCTATCTGATTTAATTGCACTTTCAATTCTCAAAATCATATATGACGACACATCAAAACCATATGGCTTTAAAATTTTCATAATAACACGCTTGCGAACAGCAGGATGAACTTCTCTTAAATCATCATTAATAAAACCTTGGGCGGTTATATCAAGAAATTCCTCATCATCATAAAGAATATCAGTCATATTTCGGATACAGTTCAAAAAACCGCTGTTAATTTCAGTCAGAACAGGAACAACATTATGCCTGATTTTATTTCTTGTATAATCATCAGAAAGGTTAGTACTGTCTGTGACAAAAGCCTGTCCTTTTCTATTCAGATAGTTTTCCACATCTTCCCGTGTTGATGTTAAAAGCGGACGAACAATATTATCTCTTTTAAACGGTATTCCGCAAAGTCCTTTAAGTCCAGTTCCTCTTGCCATGTTAAAAATAATAGTTTCTGCATTGTCGTTTAAGTTATGCGCAGTGCATATTTTGCATGGAAATTTTTCTTCGCTTGCCACTTTTTCAAAGGAATTATAACGCAAAATGCGTGCTGATTCCTCAATTGACTTGCCATTTTTTTGAGCAAATGTATTGACATCAATATGAATGCAGGTAAATGGAATACTATGCTCTCTGCACAACTCCTCGCAAAATCTTTCATCCATATCACTTTCATCACCTCTTAGCTGATGATTGATATGGATAGCCTTGACCTTAATATTCAAGGTGTTTTGCAATTCAAAAAGTGTCAAAAGCAGTGCTGTACTGTCAGCACCGCCTGAAAATCCCACCAAGGCAATATCATTTTCATTAAACATATTATATTTCTTTATTGCCATGCAGACATTTTGAGTAATCATTTTAACCATCCTATATTAATGTGTACTACTTAATTAACGCATGCTTATAAAATCTATTTTACTGCACATGATATCTGTCTGCACTGAGAAACAATGTATACTGACCATTCCAGCGCAGGTTAACGGTATTTGTTTCACCATGACGGTTTTTTGCTATAATACATTCCGCCAAGGTCTGATCGGGATTTTCCTTGTTATAATATCCGTCACGATACAAAAACATAACGATATCAGCATCCTGCTCGATAGAACCAGATTCACGAAGGTCTGACAAAATCGGACGCTTATCTGTTCTTGATTCAACCGTACGTGAAAGCTGTGACAAAACTATAACAGGAACGTTTAATTCTTTTGCCATAAGCTTTAGCTGACGTGTCATTTCAGAAATTTCATTAACACGGTTATCAATTTTTCTGCCTGAGCTCATAAGCTGCAAGTAGTCAATAATAACGACGCCAAGATTTTTAAGACGTCTTAGCTTTGCTTTCATTTGTGTAACCGTGATACCTGCGGTATCATCAAGATACATATTCATATTAGAAAGGCGTTCCGCACCAGATGCAAGCTTTGTCCACTGGTCAGGAGAAATATTGCCTTTCATCAGGTAGTCACTTTCAACCAAGCTCTCCGAGGACAGCATTCTTGTTACAAGCTGTTCCTTTGACATTTCGAGTGAAAAAATGACAACTTCCTTGTCTTTTGTATAGCGGCAGACATTGCTAGCCATGTTAAGTACAAACGAAGTTTTACCCATCGCAGGACGTGCCGCAACGATAATAAGGTCGGATTTATTTAGTCCTGTGATAACATTATCAAGGTCGTTAAAACCAGATTTTGCACCAACATATTCATCCCTGTCAGGACCGCTTTTTCTTGCAAGCTCATCATAAGCATAGAGGATAACCTCATCGATTTTTGTAAGACCGTCAACATCTCTGCCTTTACGTATGTCATAAATCTTCTGCTCTGCAAAATCGAGAAGCTGTTCAGCATTTTCAGTACCGCTGCTTGATGTTTCTATAATCTCACGAGCAGTCACAATAAGCTGACGAACATAATATTTTTCCTCAACAATTTTACAATAGCTGTCAATATTTGCAGTTGTTGGAACAAGCTCCATTATAGTGGAGAGATATTCCTTGCCTGATGCTGAGCTGTCGAAAATATTTTCCCTGACTGCCTCATTTAAAACAGTAATAATATCTATATCAGTACCGAGTGTAAATTGTCTTAGTATTATAGCAAAAAGCTCCCTGTGCTTTGAAACATAAAAGCTTTCAGGCTTAACATACTGCATTACAGTTGTCAGCACTTCAGAATCTATAAGCACAGCGCCCAAGACAGTCTGTTCTGCCTCAAGACTATGCGGCAGTTCGCTCATGCTGCCCATTGACAAATCGTTGTAATCCATTTAAAATCACCCTTTTTACGCATAAGTGTTTTAAGGCTGCCGCATATTTAAAGCAGCAGCCCTATTTTCATGTATGCTTATTCCTCAACAACTTCAAGAGTAACCTTTTCGGAAACACCTGCATGGAATTTAACCTCAGCAGTATATGTTCCGAAAGTCTTAATATCTGATGAAAGTGTGATTTTTTTCTTATCAACACTAACTCCAAGCTGTTCTTTAAGTAAATCTGCAACATTTCCGGCAGTAATTGCACCGAAAAGCTTTCCGCCCTGTCCTGCTTTAGCCTTGCAAGTTATAGCCTTGCCTTTTACAGCGGCAGCAGCGTCAATCGCATCCTGCTTTGCAACATCAGCCTTATGCTGTTCGGATGCTTTTTTCCCTGCAAGATCGGACATATTCTTTGCACTTGCCTCAATTGCAAGACCCTTAGCTAGTAAAAAATTTCTTGCATATCCGTCTGCAACCTCTTTCATATCACCTTTTTTTGCTGTTCCTTTTACATCCTGTACGAATATAACTTTCATTGTTTTCTACCTCTCTTTATTTTGTTTATTGTAGAACAGGGGCTCTGCTGCTGCCGTAGTTACCCCAAATTAATACTGTGGAAAACGGTGGGAGAAAAGCCCCACCCTACAAAATATTTACATTTATTAAATTATGATATGTTCTCAATAAACTCATCAATCGCATTAATAAGCTTATCCTTTGCCTCGAACACTGTAATGTTCTCAAATTGTACAGCAGCCATTGTCTGATGTCCGCCGCCACCCAATTTCTCCATAATAATCTGAACATTCATAGCACCCATTGAACGTGCTGAAATGCTAACACCATTGTTGGTGCAGAATATTACAAAGCTTGCATCAACATTCTCAATCCCAAGCAGCTCATCTGCTGCCTGTGCAGATGCAACTCTTGACTCGGAATTTGGCTCATTATCAAGCGTAATTGCACATCTCTGATAAATTTCAGCGGAAGAAATAAGCTTTGAACGCTTTTGAATACATTCAACAGTATTAGCAAACAAACCCTTAACAGCAACCATATCAGCACCAAGCTTACGCAAAAATGCCGCAGCCTCAAAGGTACGCACACCTGTACGCATTATAAAATTTTTGGTATCAAGCATAATACCTGAAAGCATAGCATCAGCATAATAGCTTTGAATTTTCTCAATACCCTTGAAATACTGAATAAGCTCAGCAACCATTTCACTTGCTGATGATGCATATGGTTCATGATGAAATAAAACTGCATTATCAATATAATTAACAGTCTGCCTGTGGTGGTCAATAACAGCAAGGTGTTTGGCTTTTTCATATAATTCAGGACATTCAAGCAATTCCTTGTTATGTGTATCAGTGATAATCAGCAGGGAAGTTTCAATATCAAAGTTTTTTAAAGCATCCTCACTATTAATAAAAATAGGTTCTTCATCGGTAAGATTTTCATTAAGTCTGTCTATGATAGCCTTTGCAAGTGTTCTGTTTATATCAGCAACAACACGCACATTTTTATATGGGTCAAGGACACGTATTGCACCGCAAAGTCCTGCGCCTGAGCCAATACTATCCATATCACCAAAGCTATGCCCCATGATGTAAATATCATTGCAGGAGGTTATAAGCTCCTGCAATGCTGTTGCAACAATACGAGTTTTAACCTTAGTATTTTTCTCAATACCCTTAGAGACACCGCCAAAAAATTCATAGCCAGTGTCAGTTTTTATTGCTACCTGATCACCGCCACGTCCCTGTGCCATTTCGAGTGCCTGCTTAGCAAACTGCTCGCTTTCAACTAAGTACAAAGCACCCATTCCAACACCGATAGATAATGTAACTGCTGACTTTCCCGATACAGATATTTCTCTTACCTTATCAAGTATCTTGAACTTGTCATCAATAATTTCTTTTAAGTATCTGTCCTCGATAACAGCGAAAAACTTATCACTTGTCATTTTTCTCATAATACCACGATATTCCTCAAAATAGGTTTCCAAAAGCTTTTCAATCTGTATCATGATATGAGCTTTTTCGGAATCCTTTTCATTTGAAAGAATATCCTCATAGTTATCAATAGAAATAAACATTACAGATGGCTTTGAATTTACAAGCTCTGCCTCTAAAGTGACATAATCACTAATATCTTGGAAATGAAGAAGTGTAAGTTCGGATATAACTTCAGCATCGGAGTCGGTTTTTTCAGTTGTAACAGCAGTCACACGGAAATAGTTCGACTCAAATTCAACGGATGTGTTCTTGTTTGCGATAATCTTTTCAAGGTCGATGTTGATTATCCTGCTGATATGAATACCAAAAGCATCCGTACCATAAACCTCCTCCGTGAATGCGAGATTATACCATATAATTATACCCTCACTGTCAACAATAACAGCTGGAGCTGGGAATTTATACAGAGAATCTCTTTCAGTCAGATTTATCTGTGACTGCATCTCTGTTACAAAACTGTGCAGATTTTTCTGTGATACCGAAAACAGTATCAAAAATGCAAGTGATATGACAGCAGTTATTCCAAGGAGTATCCAAAATCTTGTTTCATTCACTTTATATACGGAGAATGCACAGAATAATGATACTGATACTAAAAGCAATGATAAAATTTTAAAGGCTGTCCAGCGTTTTCCGGTCATGTTATGACCATCCTTTCAAAAAGACATTTGTTGAAATATTGATGTAATGCTTTGTAGTCACCCCTACATGAGTAATCTATATTTCCATGATTATTGGCAAAATCATAGGTCTGCGTTTTGTTTTAGTGAAGATATATTCACCAAGTGATTCTTTCATTTTTGCCTTAATTGTATTCCAGTCACGCATATTGCTGTCAAGACAATTCTGCAATGCATTTGTCAGAATTTCCTGTGCAGCATCCATTAATTCTTCCGACTCACGAACATAAACAAATCCTCTTGAAACAATATCAGGCCCTGCAAGGATTGTACCGCTTTCAACTTCTATTGTAGCAACGGCAATAATCAAGCCATCCTGCGCCAAATGCTTTCTGTCACGAAGTACTATCGAGCCAACATCACCAACACCAAGTCCGTCAACAAATACACGGCCAGCAGTTACCTGTGAAGTCACCCTCATTTCAACGCCATCTGACTCAATAACATTACCTATATTGCCGATAATGACATTTTCTCTTTCCATACCAAGCTCGTAAGCTAAGCCTGCGTGTTTTTTAAGATGCTTATATTCACCATGAACAGGGATAAAGAACTTTGGCTTGATAAGAGAAAGCATAAGCTTTAATTCTTCCTGACAAGCATGACCTGAAACGTGAACGTCATACATGGACTCATATATAACCTCAGCACCGCTTCTCATAAGCTCGTTGACAACCTTAGTAACAAGCTTTTCGTTGCCAGGGATTGGAGTTGCACTGATAATAATAAAATCCATTGGAGTGATTGAAACCTGACGATGCTCATTCATTGCCATACGAGAAAGTGCAGACATCGGCTCACCTTGACTGCCTGTTGAAATAATAACAAGCTTTTCAGGCGGAAATCTGTTCATATCCTCAATTCCAATAATAATACCCTCAGGACATTTCAAATATCCAAGCTCAATTGCAGTACTAATAACATTAAGCATACTTCTGCCGAAAACAGCAATTTTTCTCTTGCTCTTAACAGCATTGTTAACAATCTGCTGAACACGGTGTATATTAGATGAGAATGTAGCAATGATAATACGCTTACCCTCTGCTTGATCAAACAGCTTTTCAAAGGAATATCCAACTGTTCTTTCTGACGCAGTATGACCACGTCTTTCGGCATTTGTTGAGTCGGACATGAGTGCTAGAACACCCCTGTTTCCAAGCTCGCCAAATCTTGCAAGGTCTATGATACCGCCTTCAATTGGGGTATAGTCAACCTTGAAGTCACCAGTATGAACAACAATACCAGCCGGAGTATGAATTGCAAGTCCGACAGCATCCGGAATAGAATGGTTAACACGAATAAACTCAACACCCATGCATCCAAAACGGATTGTCTGACGTGGATTAACAACATTAAGCTTTGCACTGTTAAGTAAATTAAATTCCTTTAGCTTACCCTCAATAAGACCAATAGTAAGTCTTGTTGCATAAACAGGCACATTAATCTTCTTCAGAAGATAAGAAAGCGCACCAATATGGTCCTCATGACCATGAGTAATTACAATACCTCTTATTTTTTCAGCATTCTGCTCCAAGTATGTGAAATCGGGGATTACAATATCAACGCCAAGCATTTCACTGTCAGGAAATGCAAGTCCGCAGTCAACTATAAACATATCGTTTGCACATTCAAACACAGTAAGGTTTTTACCAATTTCATTTAAACCACCAAGCGGAATTATTTTAAGCGGTGCTCTCTTAACTGATTTATGGTTAGACTGATAACTAACGCTAATGCTCTCAGCAGGAGTATTAGGGACAGCCGCAGGCTTAGTATTTTCAGCATTATTCTTTTTCATTATAGGCTTTTTTGTAATGTTTTCAACAAGGTTCTGAACTTCCTGTGCAATTGGTGCAGCAGGCTTTTTCTTTGCAAAAAAGTTGCTTGACTGTTTATTTTTATAACCATTATTTTTAACAGGAGCATTGCTGCTCTGCTTTGGTTTTTGATTTTGAATATTCTGACCCTTTGGAGCAATCTTCTCAGTATATATACCATTTAAATCTTTTTCGTTTTTTGACATTTCAATAATCTTCCTTCCTTATTGGATGTTTTTTGCTTTAGTTTAAAAAGTAAAAAACTCCGAGTTTGAAAAATAATTTTTTTCAAACTTTTTACCTCTATTCATAATTATAAGTTTAAATTTATTCTATATGTATGTTTACAAGAAAATTTTGGTAAATTAAATTAGCATAGCAATTTAAAATCGTTATAAAAAAGCTTATATCGACTATCTTCTTATTTTAATTCGAACACAAAAAAATATGTATGCCGCAAATAAATTCGTACTGCGGATATTTTTTATGAAAAACAGCAAGTTAAATCTTTTTAGAAAATACCTGTTTTCAGTTGTGTTCATACAACATTATACTAATCCGAACAAAATTAATCAGTATTAATTATATAACAAATACCCTCAAATGTCAAATACATTTATTCGACATAATGTTAATATGTAGTGACATCTAATGTAATTATTGAATGATTTTATGTAGGGACGATTATCAATCGCCCGATTTTACTGTATATTAATTTATGTTTCTGATTATCTAAATCATAATGAGAATTTAGCGGATGCACAATATGCATCCCTATAAAATTTGAGAACTTGTCTTCATAAGGATTGTGTGTGTATTTTCGAGCATAATTTTTTTACAGACAAGGATTTTTAACGAAATCTGTGAAAAAAATTTGCCGAAAAGATGTGCATATAGACTTATGAAGACGAGTTCTTATATCATTTATTATATTCCCTGAATTTTGTAATCAGCAAATCCTGATAAAAATCACACAATTCCCCAGCAGCCTCAACTGCATAGCTTTCAACGTGCATCATGACACCCTTACCTGTTTTAACAGGTCTGATAAGCACTCGACCACGGTTATCATTAATGACAATACCATCATTAACAGCTTGCCTGTCTGCACAGATATTTCGCAGCACCTCAATAGAACTTTTCGGGTCTTTCGAATTACTGCTCAAAGCCACAAATCTGTTTGATGTCGCAAAATCAGGTAAATCCTCGACTGCTTGCTTAAGCGTAAAACCACTTGACGAAAGGCTTTCAAGTATAATCAGCATTAATGCAGCCGAGTCATATACAAATGGCTTTTTTGCAGCAGTTTGCCTTGCAGTCATTTCGGCAACATCATTTTGTGATGATGCACAACCAGAATATCTTAATACAACACTGCCATATCTTTCAGCAAGCTTATCTGCAACGGTAGGGAAGTCATAAGGAAGTGAAATATCCTCACCCTTTTGGAATTCCCTTAAGCAGCATAAAAGCATTAGCTTTTCATGAAAAACATATCCTGTTTCGTCGGTATAAGCAGAAATTTTGCGTCCATCCGAGCTTATATGAAATACAATAGGATTGCCGTTTTTGTCATTGATGTCCTTTAAAATATCATCACATAAACTGTCTAATTTTTTTCCTGATGTGTTTACAATTGCTCTTATACCCTTTAACTTTTTGGGTGCTAGTTTCATTAAAAAAGTCTTATATAATTCGTTTATTTCAGGACAGAATTTCATAATACCGAAATGTGTAAATCCGACACGTCTGTATTCATTTCGGTTAATTCCTGCCTCGATAATTTTTTCCTCAGAGCGTGTCAATGGCAAACCATCCGATGATACAAATTTAAGCTTTGCTGTAACACCAGCATCAACATAGCATCCTGATGATAATTCACATGTTTTAACACAAAAGGCTAGCTCTGGTTCTGCCCCCTCACCGAACATCCAAACATCTCCGCCTGCAGACATTACCCCTGATGCAATCGAATATGCCAAGGCTTGTGATGCTGACGTATTGTTATAACCGATACCAACTTTACGTCCGTTTGGATGTGTGTCACCCAAGGATGCCATTGCACTTCCTATCACGGATGCAATCTGTGGGGTTATAATACCGTTGGTTTCGCCTGTAATACCCTCCTCATCAATGACAAGCGGCTTTGCAAAACCATACTTGATATCATTCACAGCATTTGCATATGATTCGATATTACGGCTGTTCCATATACGTACTGCTTTATTTACGATAGAATTTTCACCTATAACAGCATTACTTCCGATAACAGCACCCTCATAAACAGCTGACGAGGACAAAAGCTTTACACCCTCACCGATAATAGCTTGATTTACGGTAACTCGTTCACCCACATAAGCGCCGCTCATTATAATGCCGCCATGAATTTTTGCACCTTTTGATATAGTTACATTTTCACCGATTATACTGCCCTCGTAAATTTCTGCTCCGTCAGCTATTTCTGCGGTTTTTGAAATGCATACAGGCATTGTTATATTTAAGTTTGGATAATCCTTTGGATTTGTTATAGCCTCAGCATATTTATACTCACCATGAAGAACTGCGTTGTTTGCAGCAAAATAATCTTCGGGGGTATTAATATCAATCCAAAATCCATCCTCTGTTAATGTATTTACCTTTATACTATTTTTAATTACATTAGGTATACATTCTGTATAAATATCCTCACCGTATTCACTTATTCTATTTGCTAATGATGTATTTATTATCATAACACCTGTGACAGCTAGGTTTGAAACACAGCTTTCTCTTGGGGTGTTTTCGTTTATATCAGTGACTATTCCGCTTTCCGATACAGCGATTATATAGTTTGAGGGGTTATTTGTTTTCTTTACTATCAGTGTAATTTCACATTTTTTATACTCATGGTGTTTAATTAATGCATCCAAATCGAAATCAAAAATTGTGTCTGCGTTTATTACAACAACATAGTCTGTGCTTGCTTTTTGTATTGCATTTGACAAAGTTTTTGCTGTACCCTCTGGGGTGTCATTAATTGAAAATTTTACTGTCTCACCGTCCTCGAGATAGTCTGTGAGCTGGTCGGACATTCTGTCTGCGGCTATAATACATTCTGTGAAATTGTGTCTTTCAAGTGTATCAAGAGTATAGTCGATTAGAGGGATATTTGCTACTTTCAGCATGGCTTTTGGGATTGTGCAAGTTAGAGGTCTTAGCCTTAAACCGTCACCGCCTGCCATTATTATTGCCGTCATTTTTTATTACATCCTTTCTGTTTAGGGATAAATTTTGTTTTTTCCTTCATAGTATCGGCAATAAAATATGGGTTTATGCACAAAAAAAATTTAATAGTGTTTATGTTATAGTTAGTTAAAATTAAACACTCAGGTGTTAACATTTGCACATAATGCATAAAGCAAAGCATTTAACCAACTATACAGGTAATTTTCTCAATACTTCTTTTTTGTTAAATGTCATAGTTTTTTTGCCCTATTTTCTATACTATTAATAAATGTCAAAGTGCTTGCAAAAAATGTGCAAATGTGGTATAATAAGCTATGTTGGGGTTTTGTTCGCTTTTGTACTTTTCACATCATTTTACATACATTGTACAAGCCGAATAATACGTTTATTTATATTTGAATGGAGAGTAGATTTTTTTATGAATTCCTTTGTCGAGGTTTTTGACGAGGTTCAAGGGTACTGTAAGCAGAAGGTTGCTAACGGTGAGCTGACCGATGTTGCTTATAGATTATGGATTGAAACACTAAAGCCTGTCAAACTTGACGGACAGGCAGCTTATCTCTGTGTGAAATCTGATTTTCAAAGAGATACAACTTTAAAAAATTATGAAAAGCTTCTTGTTGAAGCTTTTATGAATGTTTTGGGCTTTGAAGTCCAAATCAATATTGGTCTTTTTGAGGATGAGGATGAGTCAGACAATGCTCCAATCATTAAAAGAAAAGAACTTGAACAATCATTTTCTAATGCTGAATATGATTATACTTTTGATACTTTTATTGTAGGCCGTTCAAATGAATTTGCATATGCCGCTTGTACTGCTGTTGCAAAGCCTACTGGAAGTGTTTATAATCCTTTGTTTATTCATGGTCCGTCAGGACTTGGAAAAACTCATCTTATTACTGCTATAAGCCATGAGATAAAATCGAGAAATCCTGATGCAAATATTATTTATGTTACAGGCGAGGCTTTTGCCAATGAGCTTATTAATGCAATTAAGCAAAGTAAGGATACTTCACAATTTCATAGTAAATACCGCAGTGCTGATGTTCTTCTTGTCGATGATGTTCAGTTTATCGCAGGCAAGGAGTCAACTCAGGAGGAATTTTTCCATACATTTAATGAACTGCATAAAATTGGAAAGCAGATTGTTCTTACATCTGACCGCCCTCCAAAAGATATAAAAACTCTTGAGGACAGAATTAGAACTCGTTTCGAATGGGGACTAATTGCTGATATTTCCACACCTGATTTTGAAACTCGTGTTGCTATAATCAGGCGCAAGGCTGAACTTCTTGACCTTAACATTCCAGATGATGTTGCTGAATATATTGCTAACAGGTTAAAATCAAATATTCGTCAGCTTGAGGGGTGCGTTAAAAAGCTCAAGGCATCAAAACATCTTGTTGGAACTCCTCCATCTATTGCACAGGCACAAAATGCTATTCGTGAAATTCTTTCCGATGACCAGCCTGCACCGATTACATTTGACCGTATCTTAAATGAAATTTCGAATGTTTATGGTGTCAGCGTTGATGATATACGTTCAAGAAAGCGTTCCGCACAGGTTTCTATTGCTCGTAAGGTTGCTTGCTACATAATTAAGGAAACAACAACAATGTCCTATAAGGAAATAGGACTTGAAATTGGCGGCAGGGATCATTCAACTGTAATTTATTATCGTGATGAGATTGTTGCATCAATGAAAAAAGACCCTAGACTTAAAGAAACTGTTGAAGATATCATTAAAAATATACAGAATAAGTGATTTATTCTTTTGTAAAGTCTTAATTACTTTTTGTTATATTTTGAGTTTTCCACATGGTGTTGAAAACGATGTGGAAAACTTTAAGGCTTGTTTTTATAAAGTGTAAATCCGTTACATTACAGCTTGTATAAATGCATTTTCCACCAAAAGTTAATACTAATTTCTGGATTCCACCGAATTTTCAAGATTTTATCAACTTTCAACATGGGGTTTTCCACTTTTATGTTGAGTAATAAATTTTTGGGAGTTTTCAACATTTTATCAAGAACGCTGATGTGTAAATTTTTCCTTTGATTTTATAAAGTGTTGATTGGGTTTTCCATATTTTCCACCTAGCCTACTGCTACTACTGTTTTATATATATATTTATATTATATTATTTTATTTTTTTATACTGAAATTTCTTTTTTATTTTTTTCAGTGTGGAAAATTAAAATGCCATTATTTTTCCAAATAGAAAGGATTGAATACATTGAATTTTATTTGTGAACAAACAGAAATAAATGAAGCTCTTAATAATGTTTCAAGGGCTGTTCCTGCAAAATCTCCTATTTCCGTTTTAGAGGGAATTAAATTTTCTCTTGATAAAAATACACTTGAAATTACCGGATATGACCTTGAACTTGGTATTCAAACTAAAATTACTGTTAATTCTGATGACTGCGGAGAATTTATTGTAAGTGCAAAACTTATTTGTGAAATAATCAGAAAAATGCCTTCTGGTCAGATTAACTTTGATATTAATCAAAATTTGCAGGTTACTATAACAGGTGAAAATGCTGAATATAAAATTGCTGCACTCTCTACTGATGATTATCCATCTTTGCCAGATTATGACACAGGTGATAATTTTACATTGTCACAGGCATTGCTTAAAAACATGATAGGCATGACAAATTTTGCTGTTTCTACTCTTGACACCAAGCCTATTTTAACTGGTGAGCTTTTTGATATTACCGATAAAATTTTCAATCTTGCGGCTATTGATGGTTTCAGACTTGCTGTTCGAACTGAAATGGTTGATACTGATGACCGTTATTATTTTGTTGTAAAGTCAAAGGCTTTACAAGAAGTTGCTAAACTTTTAAAAGATAGCGATGAAGAAGATAAAAAGGTTACACTTCATGTTTCTAAAAAGCATATTATCTTTGAGATGAATGGATATATGGTTATTTCCCGTTTGCTTGAGGGTGAGTTCCATAATTATAAAGGCTCTATTCCTGATAAGCATTCAACTGAGATTATCATTGATACAAGACATCTTATCGACAGTCTTGAAAGATGTATGCTGCTTATTGATGATAAAAATAAAAGTCCGGTTAGATGTTATTTCAATGATGGTACTTTGAAAATTAATTGTTCAACTGCTAAGGGTAAGCTTAATGACGAATTTAAAGTTGATATTTCAGGACCTTCGGTTGAGATTGGATTTAATTGCCGTTATTTACTTGATGCTGTAAAAGCATCGGAGTCTGATAAGGTTAAGTTCCAGCTTAATGGCGGACTTTCACCAATGAAGATTGTCCCATTAGATGGAGATGATTATATTTTTCTTGTGTTGCCAGTAAGGCTTAAGAATGATTAAAACCTTTTTGCATTACTCAAAAGATATTTTTATTGGAGTTTAAATTTATGATAGATGATAAAGTAACTTTAACAACTGAATTTATTAAGCTAGACCAGCTTTTGAAATTTTCCGGTGCTTGTGCTATTGGCTCTGAAGCTAAAGAAATAATTCAAAATGGCAAAGTTCTTTTTAACGGCGAAGTCTGCACCATGCGTGGCAAGAAAATTCGCTCTGGTGATATTGTAACTGTTGATGGTCACGAAATTGTTATTGAATAATTTGAAAGGCATGGTCTTTTGATTGGTTATAAAAAATGTTTTTACTGACGGTTATAAAAATCTTTCCGATATAGATATTTCTCTTGACCCTCATATGAATATTTTCTGCGGCGAAAATGCGCAGGGTAAAACCAATTTAATTGAGGCTATTTGGCTTTGCTCCGGATGCAGATCATTTCGTTCAACCCGTGATAAAGATTTCATAGGCTTTACAAAAGACTTCGCTGATGTAAGGCTTTCCTTTAAAGATTCATTTAGAAGTCAGGATATAAGGTTTGTTGTAAAAAAAGGTGCTGTCAAAGATAAGCTTGTAACTTTAAATGGTGTAAAGCTGTCTCTCTTGTCAAAGCTTTTCGGGCAGTTCTGCTGTGTGGTTTTTACCCCCGAGGACCTAGAACTTTCAAAAGGCTCTCCTGACAACAGAAGAAGTTTCATCGACCTTTCAATTGCTCAGATAAAACCATCCTATGTAAATGCATTAAATACCTATAACAACATACTTTCGCAAAGAAATGCTTTTCTTAAAACTCTTTATAATAATCCATCAGCAGATAAAACAATGCTTGATATATGGGATGAACAGCTTGCTAAAGCTGGTGCTTATATATCAGTTTTACGTTATATATTTTGTAATAATTTAAATAATTATACAAATAAGTTATATAATAATATTACAAATAGTAAAGAAAAATTAAATTTATACTATACATCAACTGTATTTAAGGAAATACCGGAGGATGTCAATGCAAATAATGAATTAACTGACATATATCTGGCAAGACTTAAAAAAAATATAAATGATGATATAAGGGCAGGATTTACTACTGTCGGCATTCATCGTGATGATGTTATCACTGAAATAAACGGACTTTCTGTCAGAGATTTTGGCTCGCAGGGTCAGGCTCGTTCGGTTGCATTAGTAATGAAACTTGCTCATGCACAGATACTTTCCGCTGAAAAGGGTGATGCTCCTGTTATGCTCCTTGACGATGTTTTATCAGAGCTTGATATTAACAGACAGCGGTTTATCCTTAATAATATAAACGATATGCAGGTGCTAATTACCTGCTGTGATGAAAAATTTATCTCAGAAATGACAGGTGGTAAGGTTTTTCATGTTGAGGACGGCAAAATAACGGAAGAAAAAGAGGGGACTTGATGTTTTTATATCTTGGTGAAGATACCGTTGTTTATGATGATGATGTTATTGGTATCTTTGATATTGAAAATACTTCCGTCAGCAAGCATACAAAAGCTTTTCTTGCTGATAAAAAACGTGAGTTTGTTACTGTTTCTTATGAAATGCCTAAGTCTTTTATTGTTTGCGATAATAAAGAAAAAGAAAAGGTTTATATCTCGCAGATTTCAGTTTCTATACTTAAAAAAAGAGCTAATAAATATTAATTTATATAATCGTATCATAATTTTTGATACATAAAAAAGTTGGAGGTAATTATGTCCGATATTCAAAATGTTCCTGTTAATGAATCGTATGATGAAAATCAGATACAGGTGCTTGAGGGTCTTGAGGCTGTAAGAAAACGTCCTGGTATGTACATCGGTTCGACTGGACCTAAGGGTTTGCATCATCTTGTTTATGAAATCGTTGATAATGCTATTGATGAGGCATTAGCAGGATTTTGTACGCAGATTGATGTTGACATCCTAAAGGGTGATGTTATCCGTGTTTCTGATAATGGCCGTGGTATACCTACTGGTATTCACCCAACGGAAGGTATTTCTGCTGCAACTGTTGTTTACACAATACTTCATGCCGGAGGTAAGTTTGGCGGCGGCGGTTATAAGGTTGCAGGCGGACTTCATGGTGTTGGTGCATCCGTTGTAAATGCACTTTCCGAATATCTTGAAATTACTGTTTATGACGGCAAAAATATTCACTTCCAGCATTTTGACAGAGGCAGCTATACTGAAGAACTGAAAATTATTGGTGATACTGATAAAACAGGTACTACCGTTATGTTTAAGGCTGACTCTGAAATTTTTCAGGAGTCAACCGTTTATGAATATGAAATACTGCTGAAAAGACTTCGTGAACAGGCATTCTTGAATGCTGGTATTAAAATCGTTTTCTCCGATTTGCGTGATGATGATAATACTGTTACTGAAACTCTTTTTTATGAGGGTGGTATCAGGCAGTTTGTTGAGCATATTCATCAGACAAGAGGTCTTGAGCCGCTTTCACCTGCGGTTATTTATATTAATGGAGTTCAGGGTGATTCAACTGCTGAAATTGCACTTCAGTATAATGATTCCTATAATGAGCTTATTCTTTCTTTTGCTAATAATATTCATACCACAGACGGTGGTTCACATGAAACAGGCTTTAAAAATGCTCTTACAAAGGTTATTAATGAATATGGCAAGAAGTTTGGTCTTTTAAAAGATGGCGATAAGCTTTTGGGTGATGACGTTCGTGAGGGATTAACTGCTATTGTTTCCGTTAAGCTTACTGATTGTGAGTTTGAGGGACAAACCAAAGGACGTCTTGGTAACCCAGAGGTAAGACCTTTTATTGAAAACATGGTTATGGAAAAACTCATGAACTATCTTGAGGAAAATCCTGCCGAGGCTCGTGCAATTTTTGATAAATCCGTTGCTGCACAGCGTGCTAGAGAAGCTGCTAAAAAGGCTCGTGAAACTGCAAGACGTAAATCTGCAATGGAATCTGCATCTCTCCCAGGTAAGCTTGCTGACTGTTCTGAACATGATACCTTATACACCGAAGTTTATATCGTCGAGGGAGATTCTGCGGGTGGTTCAGCAAAGCAGGGACGTGACAGACGTTATCAAGCTATTCTGCCGCTTTGGGGTAAAATGCTTAACGTTGAAAAGGCACGAATTGACAAGGTTTATGGCAATGAAAAGCTTATGCCTGTCGTTACTGCTTTGGGTACATCTATCGGCGAAGATTTTGATATTTCTAAGCTTAGATACGGTAAAGTTATTATAATGGCCGATGCCGATGTCGACGGCTCACATATCCGCACACTTTTGCTTACTTTCTTCTATCGTTTTATGCGTCCGCTTATTTCAAACGGAAATATTTATATTGCACAGCCGCCGCTCTTTAAGGTTGCTCGTGGCAAACAGGTTAGATATGCTTATTCAGACGAGGAAAGAGATGCTTATATCAATGAGCTTTCAGGCGAAAATGGTGCTAAGGTTGATATTCAGCGTTATAAAGGTCTTGGTGAGATGGATCCTGAACAGCTTTGGGAAACAACTATGGACCCTGAAACTCGTACAATAATCAAGGTTGAGATGGAGGACGCTGTTAAGGCTGACGAAATTATCACTATTTTGATGGGTGATAAGGTTGCTCCAAGACGTGAATTCATCGAGAAAAATGCTAAGTATGTTGAAAACCTTGATATTTAATTTTTAGGAGATTTATTTTAAAATGGGTATGTTAAATGAAATGTTCGGTGACAGCAATGGTACAGCTTTACCATCAAATTCCGAACTTCTTGCAAAGGGCAGTTATGTCGGTGACACCGAAACTATCCTTTCAGGATATAAAACCTTTAGAAAAAAATATGTTTACATGAATTTGATTTTCAAGCTGCTTGTTGTAGTGGTTGCACTTACTTCATCAATTATGATGATTATTTCAAGCGATAAAGGTGATATTATGCCAATTTTCTGCTTGATGATAAGTATTTTTGGCGGTATTTATTTTATTAATGAGCCAATAAGCAATAAGAAAAAACTGAAAAAAGCACTTGAATCATTGCAGGGTACTGAATATGAAACACAGATTTTTTCTGATAAGGTTATCATTTCCACAATTCAGGATGAAAATGTGGAAACTAAAGAAACTGAAGAAGTTTCTGTTGTTACAGAAAATGAGATTGATGATAACTTAAGCTGCGAGGACACTGAAAATCCTGATGAATATGAGGATAATCGCATTCCTGCAACAGTTATTCATCTTGATTCACACATCGTTGATTTTCTTGACAGAGATGATATTTTTATCCTTGTTGTTAAAAAGTCTTATGTTTTTATTATTCCTAAGTCGGCATTTTCAAAAGAAGAAATTGCTGCCGTTCAAGATAAGTTCAAGCTTATTCTTGGAGTTAGATATAAGGTTGTTTGATATTATATCATGGTTTTTATGTAGGGGCAACTATAAAGATTACCCAATAGTTTGATTTTTACAGGTGATTAATAATCACCCCTACAAAGATTTTTCACATAAATACGGGTGATATGTTGAAAACATAATTAACCCACACAAAAACGTAATTTACCGTTTGGTTTAGATAAGGAGTTGTTTTATTTGTATAATGTGGACAATGCCAAGGTAGTGCATAGAGATATAGAAAAGGAAATGCGTAAATCATTCCTTGAATACTCTATGTCGGTTATTGTTTCAAGAGCTTTGCCTGATGTTCGTGACGGTTTAAAGCCTGTTCACAGACGTATTCTTTATACCATGCATGAAAATGGTCTGACACCTGATAAAGCTTTCCGTAAGTGTGCTGATACTGTCGGTTCTGTTCTCGGTAGATATCATCCGCATGGTGATGCATCTGTTTATGATGCGCTTGTTCGTCTTGCTCAAAATTTCTCATTAAGATATCCTCTCGTAAACGGTCATGGTAACTTCGGTTCTATCGATGGTGACCCGCCTGCTGCTTATCGTTATACAGAGGCTAAGATGTCAAAGATTTCTCTTGAAATGCTTACTGATATCAACAAGGAAACTATTAAATATGTTTCTAACTATGATGACCGTTTAAAAGAACCTGAGGTTTTGCCGTCAAGATATCCTAATCTTCTTGTTAACGGCTCAACAGGTATTGCGGTTGGTATGGCAACAAATATTCCTCCGCATAACCTTCGTGAAACTATTGATGCAGTTGATTTACTTATTAAAGACCCTGATTCAACTATTGAAGATTTAATGCAGCATATTAAAGCACCTGATTTCCCAACAGGCGGTATTATCATGGGTCATGCAGGCATTCGTGCTGCTTATGCGACTGGCCGTGGAAAGATAACACTTCGTGCAAGAACTGAAATAGAGGAAATTAAGGGCAGAACTTGCATTGTCGTTACCGAAATTCCTTATATGGTTAATAAATCACGTCTTATTGAGCATATGGCTGACCTTGTGAAAGACAAACGTATTGATGGTATTCACTTTATCCGTGATGAATCGGATAAAGAAAATGCTGTTCGTATTGTTATTGAGCTTAAAAAGGATGCTATTCCACAGATTGTTTTAAATAAGCTATTCACATATACTCAGCTTCAGGATACTGTTGGTGTTATTATGCTTGCCCTCGTAAGAGGTGAGCCTAAGGTTCTTAACCTAAAACAAATTTTGTCCGAGTATCTTGATTTCCAAGTTGAAGTTATAACAAAGCGAACTGAATATGACCTAAGAAAAGCTCGTGACCGTGCTCATATTTTAGAAGGCTTGATGGTTGCGGTTGATAATATTGATGAGGTACTAAATATATGCCGTACTTCAAAAGATCCTGCTGAGGCAAAAAACCGTTTATCCGAAAGATTTGGTATATCTGAAATTCAGGCTGATGCTATTGCACAGATGCGATTCATTCAGTTAACAGGTCTTGAAAGACAGAAAATTGAAGATGAACTCGCTGCTTTAAATATAAAAATTACAGAATTTATGGAGATTTTGGGAGACCATCAGAAAATTTTGGACATAATCTCTGAGGAACTTCATGTTATCCGTGAAAAATTCGGTGATGAAAGACGTACTTCAATTGAAGCAGTTACAGGTGAAGTTGATATTGAGGATTTAATTCCTGTTGAAGACTGTGTTGTAACTTATACTGATATAGGCTATATAAAGCGTATGGCTGTTGATACCTATAAGACACAAAACAGAGGCGGCAGGGGAGTTTCAGGTATGAAACAGCGTGATGAGGACTTTGTTCAGGAGATGTTCATTTCATCAACTCATGATAATGTTTTGTTTATAACAAACAAGGGTATCATGTATAAGCTTAAGTGTTATGAAATTCCAGAAGGCTCAAAGCAGTCAAGAGGACTTAATGTTGTTAATATGCTCCCACTTTCCGAGGGTGAAAAAATTGCCGCAATGATTAAAACACCTGACTTTGATGAGGGTAAATATCTTATCATGGTTACGAAAAACGGAAAGATAAAACGTACTGCACTTGATGCATACAAGAATGTCCGTAAGAATGGTCTTATTGCTATTGGTCTTGATGACGGTGATGAAATTGCTGGAGTTCGTCTGACTGACGGTGATGCACAGGTTATTATAGCAACTCATAATGGTGCTGCTATTCGTATAGAAGAAAGCAAGGTACGTGCATTATCACGTTCTGCTCATGGCGTTAAGGCAATAAAGCTTCGTGAGAATGACTATGTTGTTTCAATGGCTAGGGTTCGTGAGGGTGCAACACTCATTACCATTTCCGATAAGGGTTACGGACGCCGCAGTGAGCTTGACTCATACCGCATTCAAAATCGTGGCGGTTATGGCTTGCTTAACTATAAGGTATCCGATAAAAAGGGAAATGTCTGTGGAATTAAGGTTGTTGATGAAACTGATGATATTATCATGATTTCAAATGACGGTATTATCATTCGTATTCGTACTTCCGATGTCAGTACAATGGGGCGCTATGCAACAGGCGTTAAGGTTATGCGTGTATCGGAGGAGGGTAAAGTAGTTTCCTTTACACGTGCAGAGCATGATGATAATGCTGATATCGCTGAGGTTGAAAAGCCATCCGAGGATGATATCGCAGAAGCTTTACTTGAAGAAAAGAATGAAGTTATCGTCGAGGAAGATGTTCCAGATGATGATAATGAGGCAGTTACAGAAACTGACGTTGAATAATAATTTATAAAAATGCAGATACATGAGAAAAAATCTCATGTATCTGCATTTTGCTATCAATATAAATTATGAAATAAAAAGTAAAAGCATTATTTCAACATACTTTCAAGCACTCTGACAAACTCATTATCCTGTTCAGCAGTGCGTTTTGCAGGACCTTTTAGGCGTCCTCCAGAATTACGGATTTTTTTTGCAGTATGACGGCTTTCAAGCAGTCCACCAATGTTAAAATCATCATAAACCATACCATTTTGACTTATGGCCTTAGCACTTTTCGCAAGACACATTGAAGCAAGTCCATAATCCTGAGTAATAACAATATCATCTTTTTGAGCCATATTAACAATTTTGAAATCTGCACTGTCTGCACCTTTGTCAACAGTAAAAGTTTCGGCATAATCGCTCGAAAATTCATGACTGGTGTCGCTTATAATAATACAGCGAATATTCATTTTTTTTGCAATTTGAACAGTTAATTTAACAACAGGACATCCGTCTGCATCAATTAATATTTTCATATGGACAACTCCTATAAATAATATATTTTTGATATTATTTTTTATCAAATGGTGAATTATTA
Organism: Oscillospiraceae bacterium; assembly: GCA_031550725.1. Taxonomy (GTDB): domain Bacteria; phylum Bacillota; class Clostridia; order Oscillospirales; family Ruminococcaceae; genus UBA946. The sequence goes on along the minus strand of JAVBOH010000008.1, from coordinate 139,437 downwards.
TATAATAATTTGTAGAAAATGTTAAAAAGCGTTAAGGTTATTTAGCAATGCTTGACACGTTAAAAGAAATGGTATATAATTTAGGGTAATAATAAGTTAATAGTCTGATAATATACTCTTTAGCCAATCTTTGCATTGCATTTATTTGCAAGGAAGTATAATTACAATTTAATTACGAATTTTTTTGAAAAGGATGGTTATAACAATGAACGATCTTGTAAAAACAAATGATACTGTTGAAAACATTGAGGCAAATGATTTGCCTTGGCTTATTTTCACATTAAATTCAAACTGCTATGCTGTAAACAGTAAATATGTTAACGGTATTCTTATGCCTCCTGAAGTAACACCATTGCCAGAGGCATCGGATGTTTATAAGGGATTGATTGAAATAAGAGGTGAAGTTTTCCCACTACTTGAAATGAGAAAGCTTTTCAGATTTCAGTCTATTGAGGATGAAAGCAAAAAGTTTGAGGAATACTTAAATAAGTATAAGCAGGCACATATTGACTGGGTTACTGAGCTTAAGAAATGTGTTGAAAATAACGACAGATTTATGATGGAAAAGGATCCGCTTAAATGTGGTTTTGGTCAGTGGTACTATGACTATATTAATAAATCAAACAAGCAGGATAATTCCGTTATACGTACACTAATGAAGATTGAATATCCTCATAAGCTGCTTCATGAAACTTCGGTTACTATTGATAATCTTATAAGCAGTAATAAAGGTGGTAAGAATGATGACCAGATAAAATCATTGCTTTCTAATATCACTGATAATTATATGCCTATCATCTTAGGTCTGATGAATGAAACTGTTGAAAGCTACAAGGGTCAGTTCCGTGAAACTGTTGTGCATCTTTCAAATTCTGATGAATCATTAGGACTTCTTGTTGATGAGGTTTTAGCAATTGATGCAATTGAAATGGTAAGTGACGACCGTTCAATGAACAAGATAGTTGATTCACGTTATTTTGTTGGTGTTGCTCATAACGCTAAAATTAAGAAGGAAATTCTTATTATTGATGAGGACCTACTTCTTAGAAAAGCTAAAATATAATCAATAATATAATATCAAAATGCACTCTTTCAACAAGGGTGCATTTTTTTGTTAGTTCATGCTATTTTCAGAATTATTTTCAAACATAATATCAATTTTTTGTTTAAGCTCAGGGTATAAGCTTAAATCATCACTATTCTTGAAAAGTTTTTTTGCAGCTTGTCCTGTTTGTGACAATAACTCACGGTCTGCTGCTATATCAGCAATCTTCATTTTTGGTAAACCATGCTGCCTTTCACCAAAAAAGTCGCCTGCGCCTCTAAGCTTTAAGTCATATTCTGATATTTTAAAGCCGTCAGATGTTTCAGTCATTATTTTAAGACGCTCTCTTGATTCCTCTGTGACGTTTCCTGCAATCAATATACAATAGCTTTGATATTTGCCACGTCCAACACGTCCCCTTAGCTGATGGAGCTGTGAAAGCCCAAATTGGTCGGCATTCTCAATAAGAATTATTGTGGAATTAGGTACATCGACACCAACCTCGACAACAGTTGTCGCAACAAGTAAGTCAATATTATGCTCTTTAAACTCGGACATAACTGTATCTTTTGCAGCACCAGACATTTTTCCGTGAAGAAGTCCTATCCTGTAATCAGCAAATTCACCCTTTTGCAAACTTTCTGCATAAGATTTTGCTGCGGCCATCTCACTCATGCCATCTTCAATCATAGGACAAATTATATAAGCTTGTCTGCCCTCATCAAGCTGCTTCTTAATAAATCCATATGCCCTAGTCTTAAGCTTTGCAGTAACTGCAAAGGTTTCAATAACCTGCCTGCCCTTTGGCAGTTCGTTAAGAACGGATATATCCAAATCACCATAAATTATAAGTGCAAGTGTACGAGGAATAGGTGTTGCAGACATTACAAGCTTATGAGGATTATTACCCTTATTAGCAAGCATAGTGCGCTGATTAACGCCGAAACGATGCTGTTCATCCATAATAACAAGCCCTAAACTGTTAAACTCCGTTGACTCAGAAATAAGCGCATGAGTACCGACTACAACATTATAATAACCATTCTTGATTTTTTCAGCAATTTCACGGCGTTCCTTAGCCTTTATCGAGCCTGTAAGACAGCAGACATTTATACCAAGAGGTGAAAGCAGCTCGGAAAGTGTTTTATAGTGCTGTATTGCAAGAATTTCAGTCGGTGCCATCATAGCAGTCTGAAATCCGTTTTTATATGAAATAATAGCAGCACCAGCAGCAACAGCAGTTTTACCCGAGCCAACATCACCCTGAATAAGCCTGTTCATAGGCGTATCTAAGCACATATCCTCCATAACATCCGATATAGCGTTTTTCTGCGCATTAGTAAGCTCAAAGGGAAGAGCATCATAAAATTCCTGCAAAGCATCAGCTTGTGGTGACATTTTATATGTTGTAACCTGACGGTTGCGGTTTTTCATTAAAATCATACCAAGCTGCAAAAAAAGCATTTCATCAAAAGCAAGACGCCTTTTGCTTTTTTCACAAGCATTTTCATCACATGGAAAATGCACGTTTTTTACAGCATATTCATAGGTACATAAATCATAGAAATCTCTAAGTTCAGATGGTAAAAAGTCATTATAATAATCATCGCCTATATTTTCAAGTGCATATGACATATTTGTAATTATCATATTTGAAGTAAGACCATCTGTAAGCCTGTATTTTGGCTTAATTTTATGCTCTGAATCAGCTCTTATAAACTGAGGTGAGTTCATCTCCTTGCGTGTAAAACCACCCAGCATTTTGCCGTAAAACAAATACTCCTCGCCCATTTCAAGCGCATCATAAGTAAACCTGTTATTATAAAGCACAATAGTCATCAATTCGGCATCATCCTGCACGACAACCTTATATAAAACAAGTCCCTGCCTGATTTTAGCGGCAGGCATTTTTTTTGTTACAACAGCCTTAATTACACATGGCTCATTAATTGCAGCTGTCTGTATCGAAATTGGCATAGAATAGTCGATATAATCCCTTGGATAATATTCAAGGAGATTTTGAACCGTGTTAATTCCAATTTTATTATATAGCTTTGCACGTTTTTCGCCAACACCAAAAAACTCTGTTATTACCGTATCTTTAGAAATTTTTTTTGAAGTCATACATATCTCCAATCAAAAATGAAACCATATACATATAATACCACAGAATGTATGTTTTGTCAAAATATTTTACATACAAAAACAGCTCGTACCTATCCTCACATTTTATATGCTTTTGCATAAAATATAGTGTCCCACAAAATGCTCATGACTATTTGTGCAAAACTATTCATGAATATTTTAAGTATAACTAATTCACGATTGAAATAAAGTGAAAGACAAAATTGTCAGTATGCATTATTTTACAAACATGAATTAGAATTATCCCCTATAAAAAAAATTACGGATGATTATTTTTGAAAAATCCGTCAACAATAATATCATAAAACTTTTTACGAAAGAAAAATTCGGTGTTGCTTTATACCGATGAAATGTTAGTAGTTATTGTTAATGGAGTTTCATTGGGTTTACCCGATAAAGCAATAAAATGGGAGTGTTTGGATGTGTCAATAAAAAGGGGAGAAATTTATTATGCGGATTTAAGTCCAGTCGTAGGCTCAGAACAAGGAGGTCTGCGTCCGGTACTTATTGTTCAGAATGACGTTGGTAACAAGCATAGTCCGACAGTAATTGCCGCAGCAATTACAAGTCAGCGTGAGAAATCCAAGCTGCCAACTCATATTGAGCTAAATGCTACCGAATGCGGTCTTGCAAAGGATAGTATTGTCCTGCTTGAACAAATCCGCACCATTGATAAAAAACGTCTTAAGGAGCGAATGGGTGAGATTGATCCTCCTGCTATGAATCAAGTTAATAATGCCCTTTCAATAAGCTTTGGACTAGGACGTTCCAATGGTAATACTAATCAAATCACCTGAATTTATTTTAAATCTTGCCTGCCGACCGTACTTTAAATCAGTATGGTCGGTAATTTTGTTGTTAAAATTAATATATTGCTATTGCATTTATATATACCGTATGGTATACTAGTGTTAACTTTAATGTCGAATAATATAGTTGTTTAAGCTTAACGCACTATAATTGCATAGTGTAATTGTGTGGAGGTTTTATTGTAAATGAATTATCAGGATTTTTTTGATGGCAATGTATTTGATGCTTATAAATATTTTGGTGCACATATGCAAGATGGGGGAGTTATATTCCGTGTTTATGCTCCAAATGCAAAAAATGTTGAAGTAATTGGTGAATTTAACTGCTGGAATGGGCAGTTCATGGATAGAATTAATACAGCAGGTGTTTATGAATTATTTATAGGAAATGCTATGGAAAAGCAAATGTATAAATACCGCATTCATCAGCCGGATGGAGCTGCTGTTGACAGAAGTGACCCATATGGTTTTCAGATGGAACTTCGTCCGCAGTCATCATCAATAATAACAGATATGCATAAATTTAATTTTGATGATGAAAAATGGATGAAATCACGTGATAAGTGTTATGACAAGCCAATGAATATATATGAAGTTCATCTTGGCTCATGGCAGCGCAAAGACAGTGAAAATAAGGATGAAAACACTCCTGTTTCGGATGGCTGGTACACATACAGGGAAACTGCGGACAAACTTATCCCATATGTAAAGGAGCATGGCTACACACATATTGAAGTGCTGCCGCTTAGCGAACATCCTGCAGATTGTTCGTGGGGATATCAGACAACTGGTTTTTTCAGTGCAACATCAAGATATGGCACACCAGATGATTTAAAGTATCTTATTAATGAGTGCCATAAAAATGATATAGGAATTATAATGGATTTTGTACCTGTGCATTTTGCTGTTGATGGCTATGCATTGGTTAATTTTGATGGCACATCTTTATATGAATATCCTAATAATGGTGCTGGATATAGCGAATGGGGCTCATATAACTTCAATTATTACCGCAATGAAACACGTTGCTTTATGCAGTCCTGTGCGAATTTCTGGCTTTCGGAGTATCATTTTGACGGTATTCGTATGGATGCAATCAGTAATGCAATTTACTGGCAGGGTGATGCAAGCAGGGGAGTTAATAACGGTGCGGTAGAATTTCTTAGAAAAATGAACAGCGGACTTCATCATATACATCCGACAGCAATTTTAATAGCAGAGGATTCAACAAACTTTCTAAAGGTAACTGCTCCATCCGAATATGGGGGACTTGGTTTTGATTACAAGTGGGATATGGGCTGGATGAATGATACACTTGATTTCTTCCGTACACCTCCATTTGAACGTCAGTATCATTATCACAAGCTAACATTTTCGATGCATTATTTCTATAATGAGTTGTTTTTACTGCCATTTTCACATGATGAGGTTGTTCATGGCAAAGCAACTATTATTCAGAAAATGTGGGGACTTTATGAGGATAAGTTCAAGCAGGCGAGAGCGTTATATTTGTATATGTATACTCATCCAGGAAAGAAGCTTAATTTCATGGGAAATGAAATAGCACAATTTCGTGAGTGGGATGAAGAAAAAGAGCAAGACTGGTTTATGACTAAGTATCCAGCGCATGATTCATTCAGAAAATTTATAACTGATTTATCAAAGCTATATATTGAACATCCTGCACTTCATTGTCAGGAATACAATATGGATTGTTTCAAGTGGCTTGAAGCTGATGCTCCAGAGGATTGTATATATGCATACAAGAGATTTGTTGGAAAAGATACATTAATAGTGGTGATGAATTTATCTGACCATGCTCAAAAGGATTATGTAATTGGTTCTGACATGGAATACAAACTTACAGAAATAATAAATAGTGACAGTGAAATTTATAGTGGTACTACTCCAACTGTAAAAGCAAAAAGTTTTAAGACTGCTGCTAAGTCACATAAAAACAAACCGTATTCATTTAATGTGTCATTGGAACCATTTTCGGCGAAGATATTTAAAGCAAAATAAAGTATAAATAACCCCATATAATGTTTCACGTGGAACAATTATATGGGGTTGTTTTTAATATGCGGTCAATTTATCAGCAAGAATGCTTAAATCATCCTTATCAAAGAAGTCAATTGTTATTGTGCCTTTTTCACCGTCTTTGGATGAAATTTTAATCTTGCGATTTAATGCGTCGTGCAAGCTTATTTCCATTTCAGTGATATAATTTTGTGCTTTCTTTTCTTCACTTGATGGCTTAATTTCGTCCTCATCTTCGTCATCTTTTTTCATAGCAGTGACTGTTTTTTCTATGTTGCGAACAGTCATCATACCATTTCTTGCCTTGTGTGCAAGGTCAATCATTTCTTCATCGGTATCAAGAGCAGCAATAGCCTTAGCTTGTCCAGATGTTAAATCACCAATTTTGAGCATATCTTGTATTTGTTCAGGCATATTAAGAAGCCTTAATGCATTTGCAACAGCAGGACGAGATTTGCCAACAGTTTTAGCAACCTGATCCTGTGTCATATCATAGTTTTCCATTAGTTCTTTATAAGCAAAAGCTTCTTCAATTGGGTTTAAATTTTCACGTTGTATATTTTCAATTATAGCAATTTGAGCAGTTTCGGAGTCGGATAATTCTTTTATAACAACAGGAACGTCAATCATACCGAGCATTTTACAAGCACGCCATCTACGTTCGCCTGCAACAATTTGATAACCACTGCCATATGGGCGTACCAAAATTGGCTGAATAAGACCATGCTGCTGAATGCTGTCAGCAAGAACAGTTATAGCATCGTTATCAAAGTGGCGTCTAGGCTGATTTTTGTTGGGTTCTATTTCTGACATTCTAACATTTTGAACATTATCTTGAATTTCGCTAAAATTATCTTCAAATAAAGCGTCAAGACCTTTACCAAGACCAGATTTCTTAGCCATTGTGTATAACATCCCCTCTATTTAAACTTTTACAACTTGCTTTTTAGCAGCAGCTTTATGACGTTTTAGCATTTCATCAGCTAAGCTCTCATAAGCTTCTGCGCCACGAGAAATCTTATCAAAATAGATAACAGGTTTACCAAAGCTAGGAGCTTCGGAAAGACGAACGTTTTTAGGTATAACAGTTTTAAACATCTTATTTGGGAAATGCTTTCTGACTTCATTTACAACTTGATTGGTAAGATTAAGTCTGCTGTCATACATTGTAAATAGAATACCTTCAATATCAATCGTAGGGTTATATCTTTGTTTTACAAGACGGATGGATTCGATTAGCTGTGAAAGACCCTCAAGTGAATAAAATTCGCATTGCATTGGGATTAAAACAGTATCACAAGCACATAAAGCATTTACAGTCAAAAGAGATAACGATGGGGGACAATCAATCAATATGTAATCATAATCAAGTTTTACAGTCAAAAGCTGCATTTTTAAACGATTGGAGCGATTGTTCAAATCAACCAATTCAATATCAGCGCCTGCAAGGTCGGATGTCGAAGAAACAACAGAAACTCCCTTAAATTCAGTAGGGATAATCGCTTCCTGAATGCGTCTTTGCCCTATAAGGATATCATAAACAGTAACATCAACGTTTTTTTTCTTTATTCCAAAGCCACTGGTGGCATTACCCTGAGCATCTATATCAACACAGAGAACCTTTTTACCCCTTGCGCCAAGACAAGCGGCTAAATTTACAACGGTAGTTGATTTACCAACACCGCCTTTTTGATTAGCAACAGCTATAACAACAGCCATTTTGTACTTCCTTTCTATCTTAAGTCAAACTCTAATATAATTATAACATACTACCACTGTTTTTTCAACTGAATTGTTTCACGTGGAACAAATATAAGTGCAGAATTTTCGAGTGTTTTCTTGTATATAATATGGTAAATCATACAAAACAAAGAGTGCGGATGATATTTATCCACACTCTTTGTTGATTATTTTATTGTAGGAATACGAACTATATATTCAATATAGCCATCCTCTTGGATTTTTTGTGAATCCGCATTAATACCAGCAGCTTTCATTAAATCAACAGCTTTGTTTAATGTATTAACAAAAAGTCGCACATCCTTAAAAGCAGCACTGAATTTCTTTATGCGTTCATTCTTAGCTTTATCAGCAATAAGTGATTCAATATATCTTTCGGTAGTGTCAACATTCATAGTACGCTTATAAATGAGTTCAATGACACTTGCTTGTTCTTCGGCAGTCTTTAATTTCAATAATGCTCTTGCATGACGTTCGGTAAGCTTATATTGACATATTTTTTCTTTTTCAGCATCACCAATTCGTAAAAGTCTTAGCTTATTAGCTATGGTTGACTGTGATTTTCCAAGTTTAATTGCAGCATCTTCCTGAGTCATGCCATAAAAGTCTATAAGCTTTTCAATGGCAACAGCTTCTTCGAAAAAACTTAAATTTTCACGTTGTATATTTTCAATTAGTGCCATAACAGCTGAATTTCTCTCGGTAATTTTCATTACTATGCATGGTATATTCTGCATACCATTTAATTTTGCTGCACGAAGTCGTCTTTCACCAGCAATTAATTCATATCCATTTTCTATTTCACGCACTGTAAGTGGCTGTAAAATACCGTTACTTCTTATACTTTCCGCTAATGCAGATAAATCATTATCATCAAAATATTTTCTAGGCTGATATGGATTAGGTACGATTTTTTCAACATCGACCTGAATAACTTTGTTTATTACTTTTTCTTTTGGACTGAAAAGCAAATTCATATTTAAACATCCTTTCAATATATGTGTGGCTTGTCCTCTTTGTTACATTATACCATATATTACCATTAAAAAATGTCGAAAAAAGAATCCTCGGAAACATTATTTCCGAGGAAAACATTTAACATATTGGACCTTTTTTTATCATAGCAGAACTGCGTGGAAATCTTAATGGAGTAGCTTTAATTTTCTTTATAGCAATAAGCATTCGCATATCACCATTTGGCAGAGAATACTCGAAAATATCAGATATTTCGCCACCAAGAAGTTTGATAGTATCATTAGCAATCTTATAATCTTCATTTGGACCTTTCAAAGCATAGAAAGTACCGCCAACCTTAACATATGGCAAGCAAAATTCGGATAACAAAGGCATTGCTGCAACAGCTCTAGCAGTTGCTATATCAAATTTCTCACGCAAATTAAGCTTTTGACCTCCATCTTCGGCTCTTGAATGTATACATTTCATATCAAGTGAAAGGCTGTTCGAAACATCCTGAAGAAATTTCACACGCTTATTTAAACTGTCAAGCAATGTACAATCCAAATCATTACGATAGATTTTAAGCGGTATAGCAGGAAATCCAGCACCAGTACCAACATCAATAATCGATGAATGTTCTTTAATATCAGCAAATTTTAGCATTAAAACACTATCAAGAAAATGCTTTTCGGAAATTCCCTGCGGGTCAGTGATAGCAGTGAGATTAACATTTTTATTGTACTCTACAAGCATTTTAGCATACAAATTAAAATCAGCATATTGCTTTTCTGTGATGCTGAACCCATATGTATCAAAAAGTTTTGTAAAATCATCATAAGGTAAAATCATTTACATATCCTCCAATGTTCCATGTGGAACATTTCGTTGTTGTGAATTTCTTTGAGAAAGCCATATAATAAGTACACTGACATCAGCAGGGGATACACCTGAAATTCTGCTTGCTTGCCCAATATTTTCAGGCTGTACTCGATTAAGCTTTTCCATACCCTCAAGACTAAGTCCTGTTATTGTTTTATAGTCAAAATTTTGTGGAAGCATTTTCTTTTCTAGCTTTTGAATGTGTTCAACTTCCATGATCTGTCGTTTTATATAACCCTCGTACTCGATTTGTAGTGCAACTTGTTCTTTAATTTCGTAGGACAATTCGGTACGCTCTGTATCAAATGGAGCAAGGTCATCATATGAAATCTGCGGACGTCTGATTAAATCAGCAAGCTTAACGCCAGTTGAAATAGCGGCTGTACCCTTGCTTTCAAGCATTGCATTTAATTCAGTAGATGGCGGGACAGAAGTTTTTTTCATCCGTTTTACTTCTTCAGCAACAATCCTTTGCTTTTCAAGCAATGTATTGTAACGCTCTTTAGAAATAAGTCCAACTTCATAGCCGATAGGAGTTAAGCGTTCATCAGCATTATCCTGTCGCAAAAGAAGTCTGTATTCACTTCTTGATGTGAGCATACGATATGGGTCAGAAACGCCTTTAATAACAAGGTCATCAATGAGTGTTCCAATATATGAAGAAGAACGTGATAATGTTATCATATCTTTGCCAAAAACCAGTCTTGATGCGTTGATACCTGCAATAAGGCCTTGTCCAGCAGCTTCTTCATAACCAGATGTACCGTTGAATTGTCCTGCACCGAATAGACCCTTTATTGATTTAAATTCAAGTGTATGGTGCAAATCCTGTGGATTACAGCAGTCATATTCAATAGCATAAGCATTACGCATAATCTCGACATTTTCAAGACCTTTTATAGTGCGTAAAAATGCAATCTGAACATCTTCTGGTAATGAGGATGACATACCCTGTAAATAATATTCATCAGTATCAAGTCCCATAGGCTCAATAAAAAGCTGATGACGAGGACGCTCCGAAAAACGCATAACCTTATCTTCAAGTGATGGACAGTATCTAGGACCAATTCCCTCAATTCGCCCTGAATACATAGGGGAGCGGTGAATATTATTTCTAATAACCTCGTGAGTATCATTATTAGTATAAGCAATATAACAGGAAACATAGTTTTTAAGCGAGTATCTGTCAGTTTCAAATGAAAATGGCTGTATATCATCATCACCGCCTTGCTCCTCAAGCAAATCAAAATTAATTGAACGCCTATGAACACGAGATGGCGTACCAGTCTTAAATCTGCGAAGCTCAATACCAAGGCCACGTAAACTATCGGATAAATATAAAGCAGGCAATGTTGAATCAGGACCACTCTGATATGAAACATCACCAACATGGATAAGACCGTTTAAATATGTACCAGTGCAAATAATAACAGTTTTTGTCTTATACATACCTCCAAGCCTTGTGACAACACCTGTGACAATGCCATTTTTAGCAAGAACCTCGGTTACTTCAGCTTGTTTTATATCAAGATTAACCTGATTTTCACAAGCTTTTTTCATATAGTTATGATATTTGGTACGGTCAGCCTGAACACGCAGGGAGTGAACAGCAGGTCCTTTGCCACGGTTCAGCATACGGCTTTGAATAAAGCAGGTATCAGCGGCTTTACCCATCTCACCGCCCAAAGCATCAATCTCACGAACAAGATGACCTTTAGCAGTACCGCCAATAGAAGGATTACAAGGAAGATTAGCAATGCAGTCAAGTGATATGACAAACATTACAGTTTTTGCGCCAAGTCTAGCAGCAGCGAGTGCTGCCTCAACACCAGCATGACCGCCGCCAATAACGGCAACATCATAAGAATCAATATAATGGCTCATTAAAATCCAACCTTTTTATAAGTTTAAGTGTAGTATTTTTAAAAATTACTTTCCAACACAAAAATGTGAGAAAACCTCATCAACAACAGCTTCAGTAGCACGTTCACCAGTAAGTTCAAGCAGTGCATTTTCAGCGTCATCAATAAGAATGTTTACAGCATCCAAAGTCATACCAAGCTGCATTTCATCTATTGCTTTTATGATAGACGAAAGTGCAGTATCAACGCAAACTCGCTGCCTTTCATTTGCTATAACAGCAGGGTTATCAAAAATTTTATTAACCCTGAACATTTCCTCTAGTACACATTGAAGTTCGGAAAGTCCTGTGCCTTGATATGCTGAAATTGTTATAACAGAAGAAAAATTTTTATCAATATAAGCCTTATCAAGCAGTGTATCCTTATCGGATTTATTTATGATAGCAACAGCATTACGTCCTGAACACTTTTCGATGAGGTTAAAATCATCATTATTAAGCAGTTCGGAATTATCAAATACAGCAAGAATAAGTTCAGCGGTTTCAATTTTTTTGTTGGCACGCAGGACACCGACGCTCTCAACAATATCACCAGTTTCACGAATGCCAGCGGTATCAGAAAGGCGCAAAACAACATTTCCAAGTCGCACAGATTCTTCAACGATATCACGGGTAGTTCCAGCAATATCAGTTACGATACTTCGTTCACACCCTGAAAGCAAGTTCATAAGCGTGCTTTTACCAACATTTGGTTTTCCTGCGATAACAGTATCAATGCCCTCACGAATAATCCTGCCAAAGCTATACTCATTCAAGATATTAGAAAGCTCAGTTTTAACAGTAATAAGTGTATCAAGCATATCGTTCTCATCAACAGCAGGGATGTCATCATCAGGATAATCAACCCAAGCGGCAAGCTCGCCAAGCAAGCGCAATAGCTTTGCAGAAACGCTGTGGATACGCTTAAATAAAGCACCCTCACGCAAAGCTACGGCGGATTTATGAACAGCACTGCCGTTAGCAGAAATTATATCCATAACAGCTTCAGCCTGTGTTAATGTCATTTTTCCATTAAGGAAAGCACGTTTTGTGAATTCACCAGCTTCAGCAACCCTTGCACCTTTAGAAAGTATAAGCCTAAGAATTTGCTCCGTAACATAAATACCGCCATGACAGGAAATCTCTGCAACATCTTCACCAGTATATGATTTTGGACTTTTAAACACAGTCAAAACACCGTCATCATAATGATTATCACCATCACAAATCGAGCCATAAGCGCAAGTATAGCCTTCCATTTCAGTAGCTTTAAGTGTTGTTGAAACTGGTACAAAAACCTTCTCGGCAATAGTCAAAGCATCTTCACCGGAAATTCTTATAACAGAAATACCACCGCTTGCATGGGGTGTGGAAATAGCAGCAATAGCGGACATCAAAATCCCCTCCAATACAAAAAACGGGAACATAAAAATGTTCCCGTTAAATCAATCATATGTCAATCTTACCGTAAAGATCGCCCTCGATCATATTATCCTCAGGCTTAGGCTTTTTATATTCCTTTTCGAATGAAGTTTTCATGATATCAAGGGAACGAGGAGTAAATTCTCCATCCTTGCGGTCACGCCTAGTGTTATTACTATTTTTCTTAAAACCACTATTGCTTTTGCCGCCGCCAGCGTTGTCACGATTATCTCTGCTATCACGCTTTGGACGAGGTTTAGTTGATGAAATAACAACACGTCTATATGGTTCTTCACCGATACTCTTTGAAGTAACACCGTCAATACCAGCAACAGTGGAGTGAATAATGCGTCTTTCATAAGGATTCATAGGTTCAAGAGAAGAAGTTCTGCCCGTGCGGATAACAGTCTTTGAAATTTTAGCAGCAAGTTCTTCAAGAATACCTTTTCTTTTCTCACGATAACCGCAGGAATCGACGCTGATTCTGTAATATTCCTTGTCGCCTCTGTTAGCAACCATCGATGCAAGATACTGAATAGCATCCAAAGTTTCGCCGCGTCTGCCGATAATAGCACCAGTAGTATCACCCATTATTTCGATAACAGCACCATCTTCAGTTTCAGAAATATTCAAAGAGTTGTCAATTTCCATGCTGGAAAGAATACCCTTGATATAATCAGCAGCAAGCTCTGATTTTTTAGCTTCATAAGATGCAGATATTTTAGCATCACTCTTAATTTTCCCGAATAAACCTTTTTTAGCATCTTCGATAATCTCAAAATTAATTCTGCTTTCATCAACCCCGAAAGCTTCTACTGCCATAGCCTTTGCTTCATCTATGGACTTAGCTGTAAATTCCTTTTTCATAAACTATGAATACTCCTTTCAAATAGAGAATATAAAAACAATTAATCCTCGTCTATATATTCTTCGCCATACTTTTCAGCCTGACGTCTTCTTGCCTCGGCAATAATTCTTCTTTCATAGTCCTTTTGCTTTGACTTTGAAAGCTTTTCAGGCTTAGCTGAGCTTGTACCTGAATTTTCATCTTCTGTATCAGCATCATCAATGTCATCATAATCAGCATCAGAAATAGCTAAGTCAGGGTTATTTTTATTCTTTTGTACCTGAGAAGAAACATTTCCGGCAGCAGCACCTTGCTGTTCAAGCATTTCCTGATACTTCTGATACATAGTAGGCCGGCCGCTTTTCTTCTTATTTTTCTTCTTCTCTTTATCTTTTTCAACAAGAGTAGCAACATACTCAGGGGTATAGATACGATTAAGGATAATCTGCTGAACAAAGCCAACAAGAGCGGAAATAGCCCAGTAGAAACCAAGACCAGCAGGACAGCTCATTGCAATAACAACAGACATGACAGGGAACATCAAAAGCATGATATTCATACTGCCCATTGCAGGATTAGCACCAGCACCAGCGCCAGTTTTCTTTTGACGAACCATGCTGTAAACAGACATAAGCAGCTGGAAAAGACCAGACGCAACAGCAATACCAACTAGACCAATAGCAGCCTTGTCCCAGACTTCAGGATGCATTGTTGGAATATCACCAAGGTCAATAAAACCGAAAAGTGTATTCTTAAAACCGCTTACCTTTTCAACAAAATCAGGGTTTTCAGAAAATTGTTCAGGGTGCAGCTTTACAAGTTTCATAACATAAAGCTCAACACGGTTTGTTATAGTTGAAATACTAGTACCCTTTATTTCATTTGCGGTATAATAATCGATTGTAATTTTCTTAGCCCAGTCCATAATTTCAGTACCGAAACGCAGAATATGTGTAATAGGTCTGTTAACAACATCGAACACACCATAAAGAATAGGGAGCTGAATTAACATCGGCAAGCAGGAGCCCATAGGGTTAATACCCTCATCAGAGTAAAGCTTCATCTGTTCTTCCTGCATTTTTTGCTGGTTATTAGCATATTGCTTTTTAAGCCTGTCCAGCTTAGGCTGCATAGACTGCATAGCAGCGGTAGATTTTTGCTGCTTAACTGAAATAGGGAACAATAGAATACGAGTAATTATAGTAAAGAAAACAAGGGATAATGCATAGTTGTCCACAATTTGATAGACAAGCCACATGATAAGACCGAGAGGATAACCTATTAATTTTGACATTTAGACCTCCAGAAAAATAACTACGTTAGGTAGAGATAATATACATAAAGTATAAATATATATCAAAGCTACGACAAGTATATCGTATGCTTGTTAATCTGCACTTTTATTTTCACGTTTCTTACGACTTTTAAGTGTGTATAGAAAAAACTTATCGGGAACATAATCAACACCACCAAGGCTCCAAGGGTTACAGCGAAAAACACGCCATGCCGATAAAATAAAGCCTTTAACAGCACCATGCTTAGAAATAGCTTTTAAAGCATATGTCGAACAGGTGGGATAATATTTGCAGGAAGGTTCGCTCTTTAAAGGAGATAAAACCTTACGATAAAATTTTACTAAAAGTAATAATATATGTTTCATATTACAAATTGTATTAAATGTTGTATACAAAAAGTATTAAATATTGATTGATTTACTATTTGTATTGGGTTTATTAGGCTTTTTAACATCGGGCTTAACCATAAAAGGAATAGCACGAGTTTTTAGAAAATAACTGATATGAGTAGTCTTAGCATCAGCACAGCCTGCACGAGCATAAATAATCATATCATACCCAACAGGAAATGCATTGATATTTTCGATATAAGCCTGCCTGATAATCCTGCGGCATCGGCTTCGCATAACAGCATTGCCAGCTTTTTTACCGGTTGAAATACCCATGCGGTTAAAACCTTTGTTATTTTTTCTAAAATAAACAACACAGTGCTTTCCTGCAATGTATTTACCACGCTTGTATAGTGTAACAAAATCTTTATTATCTCGAATAATTGTATATTTCATGCTAAATTCAACTCATTGTATATAAATTATCTTTCAACAAATGTTGAAAGACATAGTATTTAAAGAAAAAGACCACAGAAAATGTGGTCTGATACTTCGTTCGCAAGGGACTGTATGATAAAGTATAATCCCTAATCATATGACCTGTGCCTTGCTTTAATCAAATAGGCTCAAAGCAATTAGTAAGAAAGTTTCTTTCTGCCCTTAGCACGTCTTTTAGCCAAAATGCCACGACCACTCTTAGTAGCCATTCTCTTCATAAAGCCATGCTCTTTTTTTCTGTGAAGCTTCTTAGGCTGATAAGTTCTTTTCATTTTTTCTCCTCCTTTTGCGGTGAAATCAAACAATAAACAGTTATGCAAAGAAAGCATAACAAGCATTATCAAGGTACCATATAAATATGCATAACAAAACACATCGATACCCCATCAATGATATAGTATACTTCATTTAACTGCCATCTGTCAAGTGTTTTTTCAAAAAAAGTGCTAACAAAATATAAATGTTCACATACCTATATACATATAGTATATACAAGAAAGTTTTATACGACAAATCAGACTTTTCAACCGAACAATACACTAAATTATTCAGCTAATATCCTGTCGATAATAGTTATTGCATCATCATATTCAAACATAAGTACATCCTCTTTTATAGCGAGGAAATCGTTATTATCAGGCAGTGCAGCAATAATTTCGTCCATAGCAGAAATATCAATATCCCCCATAGCCTTTTTAAGAATAACAAGCTGTTCTCTATAATCGGACGATTTAATGCTATTATCAGTTTTAGGAAGATGAGGTTTAGTGTTCTCAATAATTTTCTGCGTTATTTTAATTAACCCATTAGTATTTAAATTGATATAATCGAAGTTATTATTATTGCCAGCTTTCTCAAGCTTTGCACAAAGTTCAGAAAGCTCCATAGCACCAACATTTGCAGACGCACTTTTTAAAGCATGAACATAAACAGTATAAAGCTTAATATTATTGTTAGCAAGGCATTCCTGCAGCTGTGCAAGCTTTTGTTCCGCATCCTTAATGAAAACGGCTAGCAATGACAAGTAATTAGCAGTAATACCACCTGCATTGTTCATACCCTTTTCAATATCAATACCATCTATTGTAAAATCAATAACCATCTTTTCGCATTCATCGTTCTGCTCAACGCTGATATATTGCAGCATTCCGATTGGAAGCCATTTTTGGAGAATATCACTAAGCTTTTGCATTTCAATAGGCTTTGCGAGAACATCATTCATACCGCATTCTAAAAAAGTTTCAGCGATACCAGAAATAGCATTTGCAGTCAGCGCAATAATAATAGTATCATTATAACCGCTGATGCGAATTAATTTTGTTGCCTCAACACCATCCATTTCAGGCATCATATGGTCCATAAAAACGATGTCATAATGAGTGGTTTTGATTTTTTCAATAGCCTCCTTAGCGGATAAAACCAAGTCAGATTGTATTTTAAATATAGAAAGCAAGCCGCTTGCAACCTTAAGATTTGTTTCAACATCATCAACAACCAAAACTCTAGCATCAGGAGCAATAAAAGTTTCTTTAAAGGCCTTTGCAACAATTTTGCTTAAATTCAATTTAATAGGAGTATCATCAATAATAGTTTGTTTAACAGTGACAACAAATTCAGAGCCTTTGCCATATGTACTTGTGACAACAATGTCACCATCCATCATATTGGCAAGACGTCTGGAAATAGAAAGTCCCAATCCAGTACCCTGAACACCCTTATGAGCATTTCTGTCTGCCTGAACAAATTCCTCAAAGAGCTTGTCAAGGTCTTCAAGCTTGATGCCAATGCCAGTATCAGTTACAACAAAGGTTAAATTTGCAATACCATCCTGTGTGTTGTTGAATATTTTTAAACGTATCTCACCCTGTTTTGTAAATTTAACTGCATTACTTAAAAGGTTGAGCAAAATCTGCCGAAGCCTAACTTCATCACCCAAAAGCACACTAGGCACATTCGGAGCGATATCAATAACAAAATCGACAGAATCTTTTGACAAATTAACAGAGGTAATCATATTAACATCATTAATAAGCGACTCAAGATAATATTCAACAGACATAAGCTCAAGCTTTCCAGCTTCAATTTTAGAAATATCGAGGATGTCATTAATAATAGCGAGCAAATTGCTGCTTGCTTGTTTGATTGATATAGCATTATCATATGTTTCAGGCGGGAGGTCTTGTCTTAGCATTAGTTCGGACATACCAATAATGGCGTTCATAGGGGTACGTATTTCATGCGACATATTAGCAAGAAACTCCGATTTCTGCTTTGATGCCAGTTCTGCAAGCTCACGCTTATATCGTTCCTCCTCGGTATCCTTGCTGATGATGAATAAGTAAGCGAAAAGTTCAGCACAAAAAGTGATAGGGAAGATAAGTCTTGAGCCTGGAATAATAATATCAAGGGTAACGCAAAGCGTGCATGGGAGTAAGAAAATCAAAAACAAAGCCATATCATTTTTGCTGATTTTCTTAGCATATATGAATATTACTATTAACCCTAAGATAGCAGGAGCATATGAGAATATAAGTCTGATAAAAAGCTTTGTGCCACGATGATACATATTATCACTGTCAACATAAAAATAGAAATCACTGTTAAGATTTGCAATCAGCAAAGCAAGAATTACAATTTCATCAATAACTGCAACATATATAAGCTTTTTAACACCCTTCATATCTTTGTTGATACAATAGAAAACGAAAATAAGAGCAATATAATATAACAAAGGCTGAACGAGCAGGAAGAAGAAATTTCCCAAATAGACGACACAATAAGCAGCTTTTCCAGAATACATCTGACCGAAATCGTTAAGAAACTCGGTTACTATCAGGCAAAGTGTGCAGATTAATGTCGTTGTAAAAATCATACGCAGAGTTTTATCGGTATGTTTATTTCTGAAATAATGTATCATTATAATGATAATACCAACAAAAGCCGTTATAAAAATATTTATGGTAGTAATAATATCCATTTGAAACCCCTTTTCCGATTTATGTACAGATAGTTATGGCAATATAGAGTAATTATACCATGAACCCCCAAAATACACAAGGACTTTGTGACAAAAAATATGACAATCGCATGATATGTTGTTTTGCATAAACAAATTGTAGGGGACGGCATTCTCGCCGTCCCCTACAATAACATTTTACAGTTTCAAAAGTCTTTTAACAGCCTTATGAATATCCTTATTTTCACGATATGCTTTAAGGAGATGTTGTTCTTCCTCTGTTAAAGTCTTTTCGACTTGATAATCGTCAAGTCCTATTTATTTTGCTTAAAATTTGTGTTTTTCCGATAAATAATTATCCAGTATTAACAAAGTGAAAAATAATGGTAAAAAAACAGGGTGAAATGATAAAAAAAGTGAAAAAGTGCTTTACAAAAATACGGGAATGTGATAAAATTAACATTGGTGTATGTACTATAATAAATGTGCATGCTAATTAACTATTTTAGGAGGACTGTCCACAATGGCAAGAAAAATGAAAACCATGGACGGTAACAACGCTGCTGCATGGGTATCATACCCATTTACAGACGTTGCTGCTATCTACCCAATCACTCCATCCTCTGTAATGGCTGAAGTTACAGACGCATGGGCTGCAAAGAATCAGAAGAATATTTTCGGTCAGCCAGTAAAGGTTGCAGAAATGCAGTCTGAAGCAGGTGCTGCAGGTACTGTACACGGCTCACTAGCTGCTGGTGCATTAACAACAACTTACACAGCATCACAGGGTCTATTATTGATGATCCCTAATATGTACAAAATCGCAGGTGAATTACTACCTTGCGTAATCCATGTTTCCGCTAGATGTGTTGCATCTCATGCACTAAACATCTTCGGTGATCATTCCGACGTTTATGCTTGTCGTCAGACTGGTTTCTCCATGATCTGTGCATCTAACGTACAGGAAGTTATGGACCTAGGTGCTGTTTCACATCTTGCAACTATCAAGGGCAGAGTACCAGTACTTCACTTCTTTGATGGTTTCAGAACTTCTCATGAGCTTCAGAAGATTGAGGCATGGGATCAGGCTGATTTAGAGGAGCTTCTTGATAAGGATGCTGCTCAGGAATTCAGAAACAAGAGTCTAAACCCTGAGCACCCAGTACTACGTGGTACTGCTCAGAACGGCGATATCTTCTTCCAGGCTAGAGAAGCTTGTAATGAATACTATGACAAGTTCCCAGCAATCGTTGAAGAATACATGGACAAGGTTAATGCTAAGATTGGCACTAACTATAAGCCATTTAACTATTATGGTGCTCCTGATGCTGATCATATCATCATCGCAATGGGTTCTGTATGTGATACAATTGAAGAAACAATTGATTACTTGAACAATACAATGGGCACAAAGCTAGGGCTTGTTAAGGTTCGTCTATACAGACCTTTCTGTGCAGACAAGCTTATCGCTGCTATCCCTGATTCTGTTAAGCAGATTTCTGTACTTGACAGAACTAAGGAACCAGGCTCACTTGGTGAACCACTATGGCTAGACGTTGTTGCTGCTCTTAAGGGCTCTAAGTTTGACAGCGTTAAGATTGCTGGCGGACGTTACGGTCTTGGTTCAAAGGATACAACTCCAGCTCAGATCAAGGCTGTTTACTGGAATGATGCTAATAAGGATTCTTATAAGGCTCGTTTCACAATCGGTATCGTTGATGACGTTACAAACCTATCTCTTGATACAGAAGAAAAGCTTGCATCTGCTCCAGAAGGAACAACTGCTTGTAAATTCTGGGGTCTTGGTGCTGACGGTACAGTTGGTGCAAACAAGAACTCCATCAAGATTATCGGTGACCACACTGACATGTATGCACAGGCTTACTTTGCATATGACTCAAAGAAATCCGGTGGTGTAACTGTATCTCACCTACGTTTTGGTAAATCACCAATCAAGTCCACTTACCTTGTAAATATGGCAGACTTCGTTGCTTGTCATAACCAGTCCTATGTTGACAAGTACAACATGGTACAGGACATTAAAAAGGGTGGTACTTTCCTTCTTAACTGCCAGTGGGATGACAAGGAGCTTGAAGAAAAGCTTCCAGGTCAGGTTAAGAGATATATCGCTGAAAACGACATTAAGTTCTACACTATCAATGGTGTTGATATTGGTAAGAAAATCGGTCTAGGCAACAGAATTAATACTGTTTTACAGTCTGCATTCTTTAAGCTAGCTGATATTATTCCAATAGATGAAGCTATCAAGTTCATGAAGGACGCTGCTACTGCTTCTTACTCAAAGAAGGGTGATGCTATCGTTAAGATGAACCATGATGCTATCGATGCTGGTGTTGATGGTATTCATGAAGTAGCTGTACCTGCTTCATGGGCAAATGCAAAGGATACAACTATGGGCATGGGAGCTGCTAAGGGCAGCCGTAAGGACCTAGTTGATTATGTTAACAACATTCAGATTCCTGTAAATGCACAGATGGGTGATTCACTGCCTGTTTCTACATTTAAGGATATGCCTGATGGTACATTCCCACAGGGTTCAGCAGCTTATGAAAAGCGTGGTATCGCTATTGATGTTCCATGTTGGGAAAGCGGCAACTGTATCCAGTGTAACTTCTGTTCATACGTTTGTCCTCACGCTGTAATCAGACCAGTTATCATGACTGATGCTGAACTTGCTAAGGCTCCTGCTGATGCAAAGGCTAAGGCACTTAAGGTTGCTGGCATGGACGGTATGAACTTCACTATGACAGTTTCAACACTTGACTGTACTGGATGTGGTGCTTGTGCTAACGTATGTCCTGGTAAGAAGGGTGCTAAGGCACTTGAAATGAAACCTCTTGATACTCAGATTGAACAGCAGAACTTGTTTGCTTATGCAAATGAACTAGCTGACAAGCCTGAAGTATTTGAAAAGTTCAAAGAAACTACTGTTAAGGGCTCACAGTTCAAGCAGCCACTTCTTGAATTCTCTGGTGCATGTGCTGGTTGTGGTGAAACTCCATATGCTAAGCTTGTTACTCAGTTGTTCGGTGAAAGAATGTATATTGCAAACGCAACAGGTTGTTCATCAATCTGGGGTGGTTCTGCACCATCAACTCCATATACAGTTGCTAAGAATGGTAAGGGTCCAGCTTGGGCTAACTCACTATTCGAGGACAACGCAGAATACGGCTACGGTATGTTCCTAGCACAGAATACTCTACGTCAGAGAGCTGTAAACATTCTTCTTGAAATGCAGAAGGATGCTAAGGATGACATGAAGTCTGCAATCGAAGGCTACCTAAGTACTATTAACAATGGCAAGGAAAACGTAGCTGCTACTGATACTCTTGTTAAGGCATTGAAGTCTGCAAAGACTAAGGCTGCAAAGGAAGTTCTTGCACTTAAGGATTACCTAGGCAAGAAGTCTATGTGGATATTCGGTGGTGACGGTTGGGCATATGATATCGGATTTAGTGGTCTTGACCACGTAATCGCTTCCGGCGAAGATGTTAACATTTTCGTATTCGATACAGAGGTTTACTCAAATACAGGCGGACAGGCTTCTAAGTCTACACCAATCGGCGCAATCGCACAGTTTGCTGCTGCTGGTATGGAAGTTAAGAAAAAGGATCTAGCTGGTATTGCTATGTCTTATGGTTATGTATACGTTGCACATATTGCAATGGGTGCTGACATGAACCAGTGTATCAAGGCTATTTCTGAAGCAGAAGCTTACAACGGTCCATCTCTAGTAATTGCATATGCTCCATGTATCAACCACGGTATCAAGGGTGGCATGGCTAATGCTATTGCTGAAGAAAAGAAGGCAGTTGAGGCTGGTTACTGGCACTTGTTCAGATATAACCCAACTCTAAAGCTAGAAGGCAAGAATCCATTCATGCTTGATAGTAAGGCTCCAGCAATTGATGACAAGTTCAAGGACTTCCTAATGAGCGAAGTTCGTTACAACTCACTTGCTAGACAGAATCCTGAGCGTGCTGAAATGCTATTTAGCAAGGCACTTGATAATGCTAAGGATAGATATGATCACCTAACAAGGCTTTCCAAGCTATACGGCGAAGAAAAGTAATCATATATAGTATAAACTCTGCTGAAACGATAAAATTACTCCCACTCGATTAATTCGGGTGGGAGTTTTTGTTTTCGACACAGCATGCTATATTTTTAATGTAAAACAATTGAATTATATTACCAAATATGCTATAATATAAAGGTAAGTAATACACATTAAATATAAATATACGAGGGGATATCAAATAATGGATATAAGAGCAAAATTTGATGAAGCAGAAAAGCTGTTTTTAAGTGAACAAAATGATGATGCAGCGGCTGAAATATACCTTGAATTAGAAAAGTATCCTGAATGTCGTGCGGTATGTCTGTATAGGCTTGCGCAAATTGCAAATAAAATGCATGATGCAACGACTGCATATAACCTTTATTATGCAGCACTTGACTGTAACCCTCGTTTTTTTGCTGATGTTATGTCAGCAAACTCTGATTTTCCAAACAAAAACTATGTGTTTAAAGGAAAAAAGGAAGAAAAGGAGAATATATATTGTCCGTTTTGTAAAAAGGAGGGAGAGCCATATTGGTGTTATCCTTTGCCAGAAGCAGGCGGTTATAATAATTTTTTTAACCCAATAAGGCTTTGGTTAAAATGTCCTGACTGTAATCATTTGTTTTCAAAATATTTTCCTGAAAAGCTATTTCTTTTTAACGATAAGCCACGCAGACCAAATCCTGCGTTTTTCTCTTACTATTCGGAAGTGCTGGCAAATATAAGAAACTATACAAATGGCATGAAAATTCTTGAGGTTGGAATTGGTGCGAGCGAATGCGCATTAGCTGCACGTGAAATTGGTTATGACGTGTTAGGACTTGATGTTATTGAAAAGCACGTTGAATATGCAAAGCAAACCTTTGGACTTAGGGCAGTAACTTGTGATTTTGTCGAATTTGAATCGGATGAAAAATTTGATATAGTAATGATGGGTGATGTATTAGAACATGTCAGTGATACAATAATTGCGATAAAGAAAGCTAATGAAGTGCTAAATAATGGGGGAGTTATCTGGATTTCAACCCCAAATTATGAAAGTGCCTTTTCTGCAGTAGTAGGTCATGATGACCCAATGCGAAAGCAGACTTTCCACTTGAATTATTTCTCCCGCCAGTCACTTTACAGCTTGCTGCTTAATAATGGTTTTGTACCTGTTGATTACCGCATTTCAAAGCATTATAACGGCTCTATGGAAGTTGTTGCGATTAAGCAAAGTTAAATATGATTATTGTAAAAACAAAGCGGATACATGATTTTTCTTCATGTATCCGCTTGTTTTGATGGTTATTTCCCACCAAAATAATCATTATTACATTTCACAATCTGCGAACTCAAAAGCAGAATACCAATAAGGTTTGGAACGAGCATCAAAACATTAAATGTATCAGAAAGCTCCCAGACTAAAGTAAGGTTTGAAACTGCACCAAAATAAATCGCCGCAAGGAAAAATATTTTATAAACATAAGTGGGATATGACTTCGCAGACAGATATTTAATACAAGTTTCACCATAATAGCACCATCCAAGAAGTGTTGCAAAGGCAAATATAATGGTCGATATGGCAATAAAAATTCCTGCAAACCCACCAAGTCCACGCTCAAAAGCACTAATTACAATTTCGATACCCTCGCCGCCGCTTTGATATGCACCAGTACAAATAATAACAAGAGCGGTTAAAGTGCAGCACAAAATAGTATCAATAAAAACTTCAAGAATAGCCCACATACCCATAATAGCAGGCTCATCGCAGTCAGCGGCAGTATGAATAAGCACTGAGCTGCCCATTCCAGCTTCATTCGAAAAAATTCCACGCTGTAACCCAATGGTTATAGCTTTTTTGAGGATTGCACCAGTGATACCGCCAATAGCTTGATTTAACCCAAATGCTGATGTAAATATCAACGAAAATGCTCCCATGATTTCATTGCGAAAAATAACAAGCACAATCACAGCACCAATAATATAAAACAAAGATATAGCAGGGATAATTTTTTCAGTTGCTTTAGCAATGGCATTATTTTTACGCATAATAATCATAGCGGTCAAAATTAAAGTTATAATCCCAGCGAGAGCAGGGGAGATGTGTAAAACATCCGCCGCTGCAGAAATGGCATTGCTTTGTGTCATATTTCCGATGCCAAATGAAGCAAGCACACAAGCAATTGCGAAAATGACAGCTAGTGGTTTGCATTTCAAGCCATGTTCAAGATATAGCATAGGACCCTTTGTACGTGAAGATGGTGTAATGTTCTTGTACTTTACACCCAAAATATTCTCGGCATATGCAGTTGCCATACCAAAAAGCGCAGATATCCACATCCAAAAGATTGCACCAGAACCTCCAACAGTGATAGCAGCGGCAACACCGACAATATTTCCAGTACCCATTGATGCCGCAAGAGCAGTCGATAAAGCTTGAAACCTTGACACACTTTTATGGTCACGTTTGTTTTTATCCTCATCTTTATTAAAAAGTGTGCATTTTAGAATTTTTACAGGATGCCGAAACTGTATAAATTTTAACCGTATCGTAAAAAATATACCAGTACCGAAAATAAGTAAAATCGTCCCTATTCCCCACAACACGCTGTTGATATTTTTGATAATATTACTTAAAGTATCAATAATTGTATCCATTGAAATATTCTCCCTTAAAAATTTTCAAAAATAGTTTTATTTTTGTTTGTTTTATGGTATAATATAATATCTATATTTCTTTATGAAAGTGGTGAAAATTATCTTGCCAAGTTATCAACCTGTGCAGGCAAGAATTAAATATGAAAAAATACTATGCGGATAAAAAGAGCTTAAATTTCCTAAGAGTAACAGTATTTATTATACTGATAGGATTAATCTTAGGTTTAAAATACTTATTGTATTATATAGAGAACAAATTTCCACAGCTAGTATTAAAACCAGAGATAAGTGTACCGGCGATAGTAATATGGTCGCTTATGGCAGCCCTAGCAATAGCATATGTTGTGATAATAATTATTATACTGCCGATGTGGTACAATTCGTTGTGTTATATGGTATCAAATGAAGAAATAATCATTAATGCAGGTATATTTATGAAGAACAAGCAGTATATGAAAATATCGTCAGTTCAGTACACAACAGTGCTTTCGATGCCGTTGTCGAAATTTACAAGCTTTAATTTCTTGGTAATAAGCGCCCATGGCGGCAGACTGATGTGTATGTTTTTATCGCAAAAGGATGCCGATGAAATGGCAGCAAAAATACAATCTGCATTAAAGAGCAGGGGAGGACTGTAAGTGAAAAGACAGCACCCAATAGCAATAATGCAGTATATGTCAAAAAATTTCTGGCTGCTGATAATTCCTGTTATAAGAGGTTTTGCAACACCTGGTTTTGATTTTTATCTTTGGCTGAAAGGCGCCTATATTGATATAGCTGTTCTGTTATTTATACTTGGGTCGGCATTTTTACGATGGTGGTTTGTCAAGTATGAGTTTCGTGATGACTGCCTTTCTTACCGTGGTGGGCTATTTCTAAAGCAGAAATTTGAGATGCCATATAGTACAATTTCGGCTATTTCTACTAAGCGTATATTTTGGCTGCGTCCAACAAAAGCAGTTTCAATATATATTGACTCAGAAACGCAGTCCGCTGTAAACAAACCAAATGACACTGACGTTTTTATCATTTCCGATGTTAAAATGCTGAACACCATTTTTGACAAAGTCCCCGATAAATCTGAAACTGTAAAGCTAAAATATGAGGCGTCAAAATGGAATTTACTTTTGTTTTCCTTTGTATTTTCGTCAACGCTGTCAGGGATAGTCTTTATTGGTACATTTTTTGTCGAGGGAAGTAAGGTTGTCGGCAAACAGCTGGAGGATAGATTTTTAACAGCAGTTACGGATATAACAACGATAGCGGAAAAGGTTATCGCAGGAGTAACTCCGATAGCAGTTGGAGTATCATTAGTGCTTTTAGGCGGCTGGCTGATATCATTTTTGTCAAATCTAATAAGGCATATAAACTTTTGTATACAGCGTGAAGGTGAATGCATTTACATCCAAAACGGATTTTTTTCGAAATGGCATTATTTTATAAATGCAGATAAAATCAACTATACCGATGTCAGACAAAACCTGCTTATGAAAATATTCAGGGTAATGTCAGTACATGTAAGCTGTTCAGGGTATGGAAAAGCCAAAAACGAAATCCCCGTGTTTGTGCCAGTAACAACAAGAAAACGAGTTATTGGCTCAATGCAGATGCTGTTGCCGAATTTTAAAATGCAAAAGGTGCGTTATAAATCAAATCCAAAGTATATATTTCGTTTTATCGGTGCACCAGCAATAATGATTTTGGTAGAATTGCTTGCGGGTTATATAGCGGCGTATTTTTTGCCTACATGGTATAATGTAATTGTTTTTGTTATATTAATGGTTGAAATCTTCACTTGTTATATGCTGATAGTAAAAATAGTATCATTTTCTACTAATGGTATAGAGTATAAAGATAAAACAGTAACACTTGAGTATAACCGTTATTTCCAGTTTCATAATGTAATCATACCGGAAACACGTATTGCTATGGTAAAAATTAACCAGACTATTTTCCAGCAAAGGAACAAGTCATGTGATATAATAATTTTCACAAAAGCCGAGTTTACAAAAAGTCATCGAGTAAAGGGAATACCCATTGCAGATGCAGAGAAGCTAATCCGAGATATGAAATATTAATCAAACATGATGTATAATAAATTAAGTATATACTTATTGTATATTAAGGAGATTTGAAGTTGAACGATAAAGAAAAAAATGAAGTTTCGGACTTTGGCAGTGAACAGAAATATAACGATACCTATAAAAAAGCGATAAGGTTTTCAGTGTTCTGCATAGGTCTTCTTGTTGCATTATGCGTGCTGTTTGCACTTGTTTTTAATAATGACACAGATTTATATAAGTATGAGCTGTCGATATTTGACCGAGTAGAACCGCATGGCGTTGTCGTTAACAATATGTGTGACAAGATAAGTACAGAAAATATTGATATAGTTATAGAGCATTTTTCTTTTGAAAACGATGATATAACAATTATTGTTTATGGTGAGAACAAGCTTGATAATGACTGGACTGCCGATAATGAAGATTTTGTATTATCAGTGTTTAACTGCGGCGAAGAAAAAGCGTATGATGCAAGACAGCGTTTCTATGCATATGATTTCGAAGGGCATTCAGTGCAAAGTGGACAGCATTTTTTGTATATTTTAAATTTCAATGTGCCAAATTTGGATAACAGACTATCATCAGGCAGTCTTTTTGCTCTCACACTATTTCAAAATGAGGGTATTGACACGCACGAGGTAAAACTTGATTTCGCTAATCCGGATGCTTGTTATACAAATGATGAAATACCACTTGAGGATTTCGAGGTGCTGCTTAAGGACTGCTGTACAAATTTGTCTATATCAGATGCAGTTATCTAAAAAATATTGTTACAATCCTTTATTTCCACCCCACTATAATAATGGTATAAAATTTCCTCATATGTAAGCCCGTCATTTGCAAGTGCGTTTGCACCATACTGACTTAAACCGACACCATGACCATAACCCTTGGTGGTAATAGTGAAAAGTTTTTTATCTGTGTCGTAATCAATTGTGAAATTTGCAGAACGCAATGAAAATACCGAACGGAACTCTGTTCCATGAATTTCTATGTCGCCAGCTTTAATCGAAGTGACTGTACTGGATGAACTTCTGTCCAGCACGCTTAACCATTTTGACGGTTTTTTTTCAAGGGTAATGTTTGGATAAGCGTTTGATAAACGAGATGAAACCTCATCCGAAGTGAATGTTTTTTCTTCTAAGTATGATGGAGAGCTTTCGTCAAACGAGCTGTCAACTGGAATAAGATATTCGATTTCACTTCCCCATATGACTTCAGCGCTTTCAGTTTTTCCGCCTGATGTTGAATGAAAAGCCGCAACAATTGGTTCGTCATCATAAAAAAGCACCTTGCTGATAACATCGGATACAGCGGAATGAACTTTATTATAGTACTCGTCATAAGCATCACCATAAAAGCTTTTTGCCTGTTCTGTTGTGAAAAACGCCTGAAACTTTGAGCTGTCATTTGATATGTATGCCCCTAACAATTCAGCATCAGGCGAAATAATCTGTTTTTCCATTTGACGAACAGCGTATGTATGTGCCGCAACAGCCTGAGCTTTTAAGGCTTCATCATGAAATGTTGCAGGCATTTCTGCTAAGACTGCCCCTGTGACATAATCAAGCATAGTAACAGTGTAAACCTGTCCGCTTGTGAAATCGAGTACTTTAAATTCTTCCGAGCCGTCATAAATTTCTTTAGTATCGGCATCGGATATATTATCATCATTAATTATGTCAGATATGATGTCATCAGTATTATATAACGTTGTTACTGCATCATCTTCTGCTCCCGTGTATACAGTTTGTCCTTTCACGATATTTACATAAGCATCATCATTTTGAGCTGAAATTCGGTTTGGACTTAAAAAGGACAGCATTGGTATTATAATTACCAATAATGTAAATACAGCACTTGTTTTGATTAAATCTTTCATAGGTTTTGTTCCTTTCTTTTTCATATATGCTTAAATTTTGTATTAGCATATAAAATTCTTTACTTTTTCTTGACTTTAGTTAGGATATATAGTAAAATGATATAGTACATAAGTATGATTATATAATATATGGATTGATTTTTCTGTCAATTTTTTGGAGGTAATGATTTGAACGGCACAACTTTTGATAAAGCTGCTCTTGATAGTTTATGCGGCGAATTTGTAAAACATAACAAAATCTCACCTGACTTGTACGAAAAGTTTCAGGTTAAAAGAGGTTTAAGAAATAATGACGGAACAGGAGTTTTAGCAGGGCTTACGAATATTTGTAATGTACATGGCTATATGATTAATGAGGGAGAACGTGAGCCAATCGACGGACAACTCATATACAGAGGTTATGACATTGTTGATATAGTTGAAAACACAACAAATCAGGGAAGATACGGCTTTGAGGAAACTGCATTTTTGCTTTTATTCGGTACACTGCCAACATCTGCACAGCTTGAAATGTTTAATAAGCTGCTTTCACAGTTCAGACAATTGCCAGAAGGTTTTTCTGAGGATATGATATTTAAAGCACCGTCGCAGAATATAATGAATAAGATGGCAAGATGCGTCTTAGCTATGTATTCATACGATGATGATCCAGAAAATACAACTTTGGAAACAGAGCTGCTAAGAGCGATTTCGATAATAGCAAGACTTCCATCTGCAATGGTTGATGCATATCAGGTAAAAAGACGTGCATATGACCATGAAACATTATTTTTACATCCGTTAAATCCTGATGAATGCACAGCACAGAGCATTTTGTCAACACTTCGTCCTGACCGTATTTATACAGAGGAGGAGGCAAGACTTCTTGACTTGATGCTAATTCTTCATGCAGAGCATGGCGGCGGTAACAACTCAACATTTGTGTGCCGCACATTAACATCATCTGATACAGATGCATATTCAGCATATGCAGGAGCAATCGGCTCATTAAAGGGGCATCGTCATGGCGGAGCAAACTTCAAGGTTATATCACAGCTTGAAGAATTCAAGGCTAATATTTCCAACTGGGAAGACGATGCACAGGTTAAGGATTATCTTAAAAAGGTTATCAGCTGTGAGGCTGGTGACGGCACAGGTCTAGTATATGGTATGGGTCACGCTGTTTATACATTATCCGACCCAAGAGCAATTATATTGAAGAAGAACGCATTAAAGCTTGCTAAGGGAACAGATGTTGAAAAAGAATTTTTGCTTCTTGATGCAGTTGAAAGACTTTCACCTGAGGTGTTTGCAGAGGTTAAAGGCAGCAATAAGGTTATATCAGCAAATGTTGATATGTATTCAGGACTTGTATACAGAATGCTTAAAATTCCTGTTGAGCTTAACACTCCGCTGTTTGCAGTATCAAGAATTGTTGGCTGGTCAGCACACCGAATTGAAGAAATGCTGACAGGCAAGCGTATAATCCGTCCTGCATATAAAGCAATTGCAAGCCCAAGAAAATATACACCAATTGAAAACAGATAAGTAGCTGTTTAATTTTAAATCCACATTAAAGTAAAAAATTTGCGAAAGCAAAGCCTATGTCCAAAAAACTCGTTTTTATAGTTGTTTAACAGTGTAGCTGTCAAAGCAACTATACAGATAGTTTTTTGCACCTTTGGTGCAAAAGGGAGAGTAGCTCCGTACGCACTATAATGACTTAGAATATTTTTAAAGGGGATATCAACATGGCTAACAAAACTGCGTCAAAAAAAGCATATAAAAACAAGAAAGCATTGCTTGATAAAAAAGCATCGATAGTGGTATATGCTGTAACATTGGTAATAGCAGTGATGCTGCGTTCAATTCAGCTTTATACAAACATGAATTTTTTAGAGGGCAGATATTATGATGCAGACCCAATGAAAAATTACACAGCGATATTTCTTGTAATCGGATTTGCTTTAATAATTGCTGTTATGATTCTCGGAAAGTCCAAGGATAAGGCGATAAAGTCCTGTATTCTTATCAATCCGATGAAACTCAAGTATGACCGCCTTAACAAGAAGATATCACCAAAGGCGTCAGTTGCAATGTTTGCGATGGCTGCATTTATTCTCTTTGAGATATTCATGAGATTATCAACAGTTGTTAATGAGAACAAATCATATGTAACCAATCCAAAATCAGGGCTGCCAGTAGCAGATGACCCTGTGTTTGGTTTATATGGCATTAGCTTGCTTAACTGGTGTATATTGACAGTTATGGTATTGATGATAATGACATTTATTTCAGTTGGTTCAAATATGCTTAAGGGTGATGGTATTACGAGAGGAAACTGTTTCTTTCTAGCCTTTTTCCCAATCTGGAAACTGCTTGAAATTTTCGCAATGGTAAAAGAAACAACTATACTTGGTGCATATTCCGAGAAAGTTTATATCATGTTTACAGCAATCTTCTCGTCAATATTCATGTTGAATACCGTAAGATTTTTCGGTGGATACGAGAAAAAGAATACACGTATACTAATGTGTATTTCTGGATACATGGCATCAATATTTGCTGCAGTATCAGTAATCCCAAGATACATCATGCTTTTTAGAAAGAACTATGATGTTCGTGAGGGAATGGCATTCCCTGACACAACCGATGTTGGAATTATTTTCATAACAATAACAATTATAGCAGTATTCTGGAGTACTTATGTATACAGAGTAATGCCAAAGCTAACTTTAAAGGGAGATGGCAAACGCCGCTGGGCAACGCAGTCTGCTTTGAAGGACATGGAAACTATCGACATTTCAACTGGTGAAGAATAAACTTAATGTATTATATTTTATGGGGGTGCTGTTGTAACGTAATATCGTTGCTGTTAAGCGCCCCTTTTGCAATATCAGCATAATTTATATTTTGTAGGAGCGATGTGTCGCAGAGTTGTGTTCGCCCGCCAAATACGATGCATTTAAAATGGCGAACACATTTGACCCCTAAAAATCTCATTAAATAAAGGAGGGTGGAGAATTGAAAAAACTTATGTCATTAAAAATCATATTAATTTTAATGGCTTTTAGTATGCTGACCGGATGTTATTTCGGTGGTGCGGTTGACAGTCTTTTATCTCCTCCCAAACTTTCCAAGGAGCAGGACGAGATATATAACGCACTTGTTTCAGCAATTGGCAGTGATATACACCTTGTATATCCAAAAAGCGGCGAATACAGATCGCCATATATAATTCAAAACATCGATGACGATCCTGACATGGAGGCAATAGTTTTTTATGAGGCTGCTTCTGAAACAGAGGGCAGTAATATTCGTATAAATATACTAGACCAGATAAACGGCAAGTGGGTATCGGTTTATGACCACGCTGGAATAGGCAGTGGAATAGAAAGAATAATATTTTCAAAGCTAGGAGCTAGCGATGATACAAGCATAATAATCGGGTACAGTATGCTGTCTAACGAAAAGAGTGTAAAGGTATATAACTTTTCAGACGGGATATTATCAAACCTGTATACCGATAACTATTCAAATATGTTTGTAACCGATATGGAAAAGGATAATACAAATGAACTTGTTGTAATACATCCGAATTCGCCGAATTCAAAGGCATTTATAAGCTGCCTGACGAATTTAAACGGCAAGGTAGTGGAATCGACAACAGTGGGGATGAATCCTGAATCAACAGAGTTTATAAACATTGCACACGGATATGTAGGAAAAACGACCCCAGCGTTATTTATAGACAGTCTGACCGCAGGGCAGCTTTCAACAGAAATTGTATATGTCATTAACGGCAAGCTGCGAAATCCTTTGTATGTAAATGATTCTATACAGCTAAAGGACACTGTTCGTCCGACAGGATATCTTTGCACGGATATAGATTTAGACAGTATTATCGAAATTCCAACCTTAGAATTATCCTTAGGATACAATACAGATAGTACAGATAAAGAATATATTACCAACTGGAATGTTTATGAAAATTACAGCATAACAAAAAAATACTCATCATACTATAATCTAGCAGATGGTTATGTTTTTATTCTGCCGAGCAGATGGGAAAATGTTGTTGTATTAAAAACAGACAAATCAACAGGAGAGATGGTATTTTATCGTTACAACACCAATTTGGAGAACAGTACAACAGAGCTGCTGCGTTTTTTTGTGGCAGATAATGATGAATTGCAAGCAAAGCTCGACAGCGGATATTCGCTGATTAAAACAGGAAAGAACAACTTTCTTTATAAGTCTGCAGTTAACGAAGATGAACCACTGATTTTAACAGATACCGAAATTTTAAAGAATTTTTATATAATGTCTGACAGATAAACAGAAAGGATGATTAAAATGAAACGTATACTAGTATGTGAAGATGAAGATGTAATAAGAGATTTTGTCGTAATTAATTTAAAGCGAGCAGGTTATGAGGTTGTTGATGTTAACTGCGGTGAGAAAGCACTTGAGGTTTTTGAGAATGAAAAGGGAGCGTTTGACATTGCGCTTTTAGACATTATGATGCCAGGGATTGATGGCTTTCAGGTATGTAAGGAACTGCGTAAAAAGAGCAGCACAATAGGCATAATAATGCTTTCTGCAAAAACACAAGAGATGGATAAAGTAAGTGGTTTGATGCTTGGAGCTGATGATTACATTACAAAGCCATTTTCGCCATCGGAGCTGACAGCACGTATCGATGCGATTTACAGACGAGTTAGCATGACAGCGCAGGTACATGAAGCAACGGAAGATCCAGTTATTATATCAGGACCATTTGAGCTTAATCAAAAAAGCCGTACTGTGACTAAGAATGGGGTCTTGATTGATTTGACACAGGTGGAGTATCAGATAATTGAGTATTTTCTGAATAATCAGGAAACAGCCTTGGATAGACTAAGTATACTTACACATATATGGGGAGTTAACTATTTTGGGGATGATAAGATAGTTGACGTAAATATCAGAAGAATTAGAATGAAGATTGAGGATGAGCCGTCAAATCCTAGATTTATATCGACTATCTGGGGATTTGGGTATAAGTGGTCGGTTAAGCAGGACAACGAATAAAGTATTAAAGCACCACGGCACAGCAATTTTCATATAGTGAAAATCATTTAAAGTTTACTCGATTTTTTCCAAAAATCGCAGGGTCGAGGACTTCGCTTTCTGCGAAAAGCGACTTAAGGGCTGCTAGCCCTTAAGTATTCTCGCCAAAATGGGACGCCACTTTGGAAACTGTATTATCGCTTCGCTAAGGCGTTGTGCAAGATATTGAAAAAGGAACGAAAGTAGGTGAGCATATTTGCGGCGCACCACGATAACGCAGCGCTGGGTTGTCAATAGTGTCGGAGTAATCTTCGTAATCCTGCTAGGAATAGTAATCTCTGTATCACTTTTCATAAAAAACTATTACTACAACTCCGCCAGACAATTCATGATCACCCGAATGAACATGATTTCAAGCGCATTACAAACTTCATATAACGAAACCCCCGCAAAATTTTCCGCCGACTTAAGAAAAATGCTCGAGGACTGGTCGGAAAAAGAAAAAATGGAACTAATGGTAATAAACGCAAAAGGTGAGGTAGCAATAACGTCATCAGGCTTTATTCCTGAAATAAACACAGTCTTATCAGACTATAACGATGCAATCGAAAACGGCGTAAGCGGCTATGCAACAGGCAAAATACCATCAGGCGAACACATCATGGCAATATGCGTGGTAACACCACCAAACTCATCGGGCTACACCGCAGTCCGAGTAGTAAGCTCACTAAACAATATCGACAAGCAAATAAATATGTGGGTGTTAGCTCTAGTTATAATAAGCCTAGCAATATTAGTGCTGATGTTTTTCTCCGGCTCATATTTCATAAAATCAATCGTAATACCAGTAAGACAGCTAAGCAATACCGCAAAACGTTATGCAGTCGGCGACTTCTCAATGCGAATAACAAAGAAAAAAGATGACGAGATAGGTGAGCTGTGTGATACAATCAACCACATGGCAGAAGAACTCGCAATTTCAGAAAACATGAAAAATGACTTTATATCAAGCGTATCACACGAACTCCGAACGCCGTTAACCGCAATAAAAGGCTGGGCAGAAACAATAGCGTCAATGCCTGATGACGAAGAAACCGTTGGAAAAGGTATGCGGGTAATAACGGGCGAAACTGAACGCCTTTCACAAATGGTAGAGGAGCTGTTAGACTTCTCACGAATGCAAAATGGCAAGTTTTTACTTCAGAAAGCAAACATGGATATCCTCGCTGAACTAGGCGATGCAGTCCTGATTTATACAGAGCGAGCAAAAAGAGAGGGTATTGAGGTTATATATGACGAGCCTGATATGCTTCCGTTCATTTTTGGTGACCGAAACAGACTAAGGCAGGTTTTTATTAATGTTATAGACAACGCAATAAAATATTCCGACAGCGGCGGACGTGTTTCAATAAGAGCGTTAATGCCAGATGCAAACCATGTCGAAATTGATATTTCCGATACAGGCTGTGGAATAAGCGAGCAGGATTTGCCAAAGATAAAAACGAAGTTCTATAAAGCAAACCATACACGACGAGGTTCAGGGATAGGATTAGCCGTAGCGGATGAAATCATCACAATGCACAACGGCAGACTAAATGTTTTTAGTGAACAAGGCGTAGGTACAACCGTTTCAATTACATTGCCGGTTGAAATTAAAACGTAAATAAATTAAGATGTCATTTTTTATCTCATTGACATCTATATTTCAACAAATCTATACAATGAAAGAGGCTAATTAAAATAATGAGTAAAACTGAAAAGACAGAAAGCAAATTCAAGTCCAAAATAGGCGGACAAGCACTAATCGAGGGCGTATATATGAGAGGTATCGACAAAGCCGCAATGGCTTGCCGATTGCCGAATGGTACAATTGATGTCGAGGAATGGGATGTAAAAAACGGCAAAACAGCACCATGGTACAGAAAAGCACCATTTATCAGAGGATGTATAAACTTTTTCGCAAGCACAATAGAGGGTGTACGCTGCACAATGAAATCCGCAGAAAAGCAGATAACAGATGATGACGAGGAAGAAGAACTAACAAAATTCGAGCAGTGGCTAACCGATAAATTTGGTGAAAAGCTAGTGCCGATTATATCAATAATTGCGGTGGTTATAGCGTTTGCTTTCTCGCTTATCGTATTCAAGGGTGGTCCAATCGGAGCGGCAAATATCCTTGTTAAGCTAGGAACACCAGAAACAGCACGTCCATATATCGAGGGTCTAATCAGACTTTTACTCATCGTAATTTATATGTATGCAATTTCATTTATGCCATCAATAAAAACAACATTTGAGTATCATGGAGCAGAGCATAAATCAATAGCCTGCTATGAAGCGATGGATGAGTTAACCGTAGAAAACGTAAAAAAGCACACTCGCTTTCATCCACGCTGCGGAACAAGCTTTATCATTCTCGTGCTTATAATAAGTATTGTTGTCGGTATATTTTTGCCAAGAACAAATATGTGGCTGCGTTTTGGCATACAAATGCTATGCCTAATTCCTGAAGCATCAGTGGCATATGAGCTAATCAAGCTAGCAGGACGATATGATAATTTTCTAACAAAAATCATGTCTGCGCCAGGAGTGTGGCTGCAGCACATCACAACAAAAGAACCGAATGACCAGCAGATAGAATGTGCAATAGCGGCCTTAACGCCATGCTTGCCAAAGGATAAAGAGGATGATAAGTGGTAAACACAATACTTTTGGGGTACTGTGAATAAGGAGAAAGTTTGAAAATAAATTTTCAAACTCGGAGTTTTGTATATATATACAAAACATCCGAACTCTTTTAGAGAAGGATGGCCATAAAAAATGACAATAGGTGAAGTTTATATCAATATAAAAACACAGCTTAAAGACGCTGATATACCTGACTATGAATTTGAAACAGGGTGTATTTTAGAGGACATATTAAAAGTCAAAGCAATTGAACTTCCGCTAAAAAAAGATGAAACCGCTGATGAAAAACTCATAGTAAAAGTAATGGATATAGCAAAAAAACGTGTAAAGGGCGAACCCTTGCAGTATCTGCTGGGATCATGGGAATTTTACGGCTTGCCTTTTAAAGTTGGCGAGGGTGTGTTAATACCAAGACCTGATACAGAAATCCTCGTTGATACAATTATTTCGCATTATAAATCTATCGGTAATGCCGAACCAGATATAATAGACCTATGTTCAGGCAGTGGATGTATAGCGATTACTTTAAGCAAGAAAATCCCCAATGCCCATGTTTTTGCTGTTGAACTATCATCCGAAGCGTTCCCATATCTTGTCGAGAATGTGCGAATGAATAATGCGAATGTCAAGCTATTAAAGGGTGACGTTATGAATGGTGAACTGCTTGATAATTTCTGCGACCCTGACAGCGTGGGTGATTATATAAAACTTGATTGTGTCGTATCAAACCCGCCATATTTAACAGATAAGGAAATGGGAGAGCTTCAGACGGAAGTAACATATGAGCCTGAAATGGCATTGCATGGCGGCATGGACGGCTTAAAGTTTTATCGTGTTATTTCATGTCTATGGGCAGAAATCTTGAAAAAAGATGGTTTGCTGGCATTTGAAATAGGATATGAGCAAGGCACAGCAGTATCACAAATGCTAGAAAAAAGTGGCTTGTATTATAATATAAAAATCATAAAAGACCTAAGCGGAAATGACAGAGTAGTAACAGCATTAAAATTAGATGAATAGCTTGTGCAGGGACGACTGTGTTCATTCGCTCCCTCAAAAAATTCACACTTCACTTACAAGATGAAAGGACGGTAAAGATTATGGGATTATTTGATATTTTCAAGAAAAAGCAAAAGAGCGAGCCTGTTAAAACTAGGGAGGAAAACATCATCGCCGACATTGAAATTGAAGAAACCTCACTCGATTTCGATGAAATAACAGTTGATATAAAAGCAGTCCGCCTAGAAATTGCCGAACTTCTGATGTATAATGATGAAAAAGCAATCGGTGAGGCTAATAAGTGTATTTTCAATCTAGCGGAATATCTGAGCGAGCATGAGGATGAGTATAACAAAAGGTCGCTTAATAAAGATTCTGGCAAGGATACACTGAAATGGATAGGCATCGTTGATTGTTTAATACGTAATAACTATGCCGTCGAGCTTGGCCACAACTGTGAAAAAGCCAAGTTTATATATAAGCTGAAAAAGCTTAAAGGTATAGAAAAACTACATCTTACAATAACACCTGCGATGGAAAATGCAATGCTTGAAACTGGAGATATATGTGACTGGTGCGGATATCTTGACAGCGCATGGTCTGAAAAGGGTATCTGTATCGGAGCAATTGATATCGACAGCGACAGCTATGTAATATTCCCGATTAACGTTGAAAAGCTAAACAAAATCAGTTCACTTGCAAATTCCATTAAACATAGAATTACATATGCACAGATAATGTAATGATATTTCATACAATATAAAAACCAATACTGATAAGCTATATCCGTCCTTTTTACCAAAATCGGACGGATAATTTTATACAAAATACCACCATAAAAATTCATCATCAAAAACGTATATAAAATATGCAAAGGCGGAAAGGGGTAAATCTCATCATGACTGACAGTCGATTTGAACTTCATATACGAAGTATTCAAAAAGGCGATAAAACAGGTTTAAAAGAAATTTACGAGGAATACGGCAGGACGATATACAATGTAGTAATGCAGGTATTAAAAAATCCACAGGACGCTGAGGATGTAACTTCGGAATTTTTCATTAAGCTTTGGAATATCGCAGATACATATTGCTTTGGCGGCAAGCACAAACGCTGGCTAATGACCATCGCAAGAAACATGGCAGTGGATTATATCAGAAAAAATCGCAGGGAGCTTCTCACGGTCGATGAGGAGCAAAATGAAGAAACTGCACATAATGAAATCGCTGACACCACAAATACCGAAAACGCAGTAGTAGAAAAGCTGTCTATACATGAGGCACTAAAAACGCTTGATGACGGTGAAAGAGAAATTGTGAATATGCATCTGCTGGCAGAAATGACGTTTAAGGATATCGCAGAAGTCTTAGGAAAACCGCTTGGAACGGTATCATGGAAATACCGTACCGCACTTGCAAAACTAAAGAAAACCGTAAAGGAGGTGCAGATGATATGAATGAAAAACAGCTAAAGCAAATTTATAACGAGTATGCAAAGGAATCTGCACCGGATATGGATAAACTTTGGGAGAAAATTGATAAAAGTATAGAAGAAAAGCCAGAGAATAGAATTACATCAACAGAAAATCCTGAAATCCGCCGAAAAAGAATAGCGAATAATAAGCAGCTAGGAGTTGCCGCAGCTTGCATCGCATTGATAATTGCAATCCCTGCAATAATAGGCAGCATGAATAATAGCATTAGCAAGTCTAATATGTCAGCAGATATGAATGATATATCGCCGTCATATGAGTATGAGGCAACAGTAAGTACAACAGCAGCTGCGGCTGATGGCAATGATATGTCACCTGCGCAAACTCAAATAACAACATCATCATATGGCGAATCAGTTTTATATGAAAATCTAAACCTAGCCGACACAGTAAATTTCGTCAATATGTTAAATGCAAAGCCTGTCGGCGATGATTATTTCGTTGAAGAAAACGTGCTTGCCGAAACTGAAATTTTCATGGATGTTATAGTAGATAAGGTATATTTAAGCGACACAGGCAATGAGTTTGTATATGAGTTAAAGCGAGCAGGCAATGAGTTTGATGAAGATTGTCCTGAAACACTTACAATTGCAAGTGCAACAAATTTTATCATGTTAGAAAATAGGGAATACCTATTGCCACTTAAAACAAACAAGGACGGCGAATATGAGTTAGTATTTGATAACGCACCGCAGATTGAGATAACGCTTGATGGAGGAATGATATTCCACAACGGCTGGAGTACACTTGATGCAGACGGTAAAAGCATTGATGTAATCTATCCAAAAGGCAAAGCCGATGATTTCTTTTATGACCGCATGAAATTTTCCTATACGAGCGATTTACCCCTATTGCTTGAAAAATGGAAAGAAATCCGAAATAAATAATGTAGGGGCGAACTGTGTTCGCCCGCACCCCGCAAAGATACCCACATAAAACGAAACGACGACGGTCGAATTCGTTAACGCAAATAATGACATAAGGTATACGTTTTGAAAGGATGAATTTTTATGAGAAATAATTATAGATGTAAAGGTATTAGCTTAACAGTTGCGGCATTAATGTTCACAGGAATTTTCACAGGATGTGCTAACTCGGATGAATTATATTCACCTCAAACTTTTAATGATTTTAGAGTTGTTGGTGAACAAGACCAATTTGATGGTGCAGCTACAGCGCCGCAAAACACAGAAACAGCCTCCGAGTATTATTATCAAACCACTAAAAATAATAATGATATACAGAATGGCTTGGATGAAAATTATCCATCACCAGATGTATTTCCTACTGCAGATGATTGCACTGCAAATGTTGAAGGATTTACTGATAGTGACGATAGCTATTACAATTACTTCAACACCGAGGAATACAACACAATAATAGATAATGGCTATAAAGCAGTAAAGCAAAATCCACTGTCAACATTTTCAATTGATGTCGATACAGCAAGCTATGCAAATTTGCGTCGTCAGATTGAAGCAAACGGATATATAAATCCTGAATCAATCCGTATTGAAGAAATGATAAACTACTTTAATTATAATTATGCAAATCCAAAGGGAGCAGACCCGTTTTCTGTAACAACAGAACTAGCGGACTGCCCATGGAATGACGAATCAAAGCTAATGCTGATAGGACTTAAAGCAGAGGATATCGACACAGAGGAAAGAGTACCAATGAACTTGGTATTTTTAATAGATGTCAGCGGTTCAATGTATTCCGATGATAAATTGCCGCTTGTTCAGCAGGCTTTTACAATGTTAGCAGACAATTTGAATAAGGATGACCGCATTTCAATCGTGACATATGCAGGTGCAGAACAAGTTGTCCTAGCAGGTGAAAAGGGTTCAAACAAGCAAAAAATCGTTGATGCGATTAATTCACTTTCAGCAGGCGGCTCAACAGCAGGCGAGGCAGGAATTAAACGTGCATATAAGCTTGCAGAAAAGAATTTTATAAAGGGCGGAAACAACCGTATAATCCTTGCAACAGACGGCGACTTAAATGTTGGTGTTTCAACAGAGGATGGACTAAAAAAACTAGTAGAGGAAAAGCGTGAGAGCGGAGTATTTTTGTCAGTGCTAGGATTTGGCACAGGCAATATAAAGGATAATAAAATGGAAACACTAGCTGATAACGGCAATGGAAATTATAGCTATATCGACAGTGTAAAGGAAGCAAAGAAAGTGTTGGTAGAGGAAATGACAGGCACACTTTTTACAGTAGCTAAAGACGTAAAAATTCAGGTTGAGTTTAACCCTGAGAATGTTTTAGGTTATCGCTTAATTGGTTATGAGAATAGAAGCTTGGCGGATAAAGATTTTGCAGATGACACAAAGGATGCAGGCGAAATCGGAGCAGGACACACAGTAACAGCCTTATATGAAGTAATGCTAGCGGATGTTGATACAGACCCAATCGAGCTGAAATATCAGGCCACACCAAAAGCAGTTGACCCAAATGCAGAAATCTGCACAGTATCACTTAGATACAAAAAGCCAGATGGTGACACAAGCAAGCTGATATCATATCCCATAACAATAGGCAGTTATCAAAGTAAAATGCCTGACAATATCAAATTCGCATCAAGTGTTGCAATGTTTGGCATGACTTTGAGAAACAGCGAATACAAAGGCACAGCAAGCTGTACAAAAATCCTCGAAATGCTAGAAAGCTATGATTACAGAAACGATGAATACAAGGATGAATTTGCATACCTCGTTAGAACAATGAAACGTGAGGGGTATTAATTCATAAAGCATAATTCATAATGTTTTGTAATGCTTGATTTTCCCCACCATATCCTGTATAATAATTATACACCGTATAAGAAGTAACATACAATAACATAATTAAAAAGCGGCTGATTTTAAGCCGCTTTTATGCAAACATTTATAGGGGCGATGACATGAAACATGAAATAAAATCAATACTAAAACAAATTCTATATGCAGTTATATGTATCACAGCGTGTATAGCAACAT
Organism: Oscillospiraceae bacterium; assembly: GCA_031550725.1. GTDB lineage: Bacteria > Bacillota > Clostridia > Oscillospirales > Ruminococcaceae > UBA946. Next base: position 96,712 of record JAVBOH010000008.1, on the reverse strand, counting down.
ATTTCATTGGATATGCAATCTATATTACTAAGAATAGCGACACAACAAATATGTGGTATGGACTAGGATTAATATTATCGTCATTCACATCGTTATTACTTGTATCCCCAATTGTTATGGGTGTCTTGTCAGCGATATTCTCATATTTTCTTGAAAAACGCAAGGTGTTCACAGGAATACTTTTATTTGCAGTATTTGTATATTTATTTTACTTTTTTGTATATTTCAGAGAAGTTGCTTTGCTTGCACTGATATTACCAATAGGATTTGTGGTGGGATTATCAATCGGAGGAAATATGAGAAAAAAACGAAAAGCAAGTAAGGCGGAGATTACAAATGAGTAGAAAATCAAGCATACTAAAAGGCATAAGCATAAGTCTGATATATGCAGTAATATACTGGACAGTCATAATTATGTTTGATATAGCTTTGTATGAAGATATCAGCAATAAAACGCAGAAAACTAACCAATACATAACAAAACCTCATACTATAAAATGACATGATTTTATAGTATGAGGTTTTGTTATTTATGAAAGAACATCCTCAATAAAAAGAGTAAGCTCCATACCCATATCAATAAGCTTAGGCTGCGAATAAAGCCTGTGCATACTGTTATAGAAAACACGAACAACAGGTCTGTCACCAACATTTTTACGAACATTAACAACAACGCCAGTTTCGCCGTTTGAAAGCTTAACAATAGAACCAAGCGGATATATCGAAAGGTTTTCAAGAAAAGCGGTAACAATGGAAAGGTCGAAATACATATCTCCGCCACCGTAAAGGAATTCAACAGCCTGATAAATCTTAGCATCACTAAATCGAATAAGCGTGTCAAAGCTTTCAATAATACCCAAAATTCTAGCACCAATCGGAATAGCAGCAGATGATATTCCCTTAGGATATCCTGAGCCGTCAAAATTTTCATGATGAGCATAAATAAGTGCGGAAATATCAGGGTCAATACCGTTTTCCTTTGTAAGATAATAGCCATATGTAGTATGCTCGTTATAAAGCTCTCGGTCATTGGAGCTTAAATAAGGAGAATTGATAAGGTGCGGCATTTCAAGCAGACCAATGTCATGTAAAAGTCCAGCACAGCCAACCTTATACATCTCACGGTCACCAATTCCAAGTGCACCGGCAAGCAAAACTCCGAGCGCCGCACAGGAATAGCTGTGTTCAAGCAAGTTAGCGTCAACAATCTTAAGCTGAGTGCAGTAGCTGATAACAGTATCATCCTCGACAATTTTATTGAGCACCATATGTGCAGCTTCAGCAACCTTAACCATCTTATCGGACTTGTTTGCTTCAGGAATATTCGGAGCATATCTGCTGATTAAGTTGCCAACCTTAAGCAGAACTTCACGTCGCATACTATCAGTGGGACTAAGGTCAAGAGTATATCTGTCAAGGATATCAATTTCATTGATGCCTCGGCTGATAAGCATTGGAATAATTCTCTCAGTTATCTTAGTGCCTGCTTTTAAAAGCATTTGTCCTCTTGCATCAATTATATTTTCGGTAATGACCATACCCTCAATTGCAGACATAGTTAAAATTTTTGGCATTTAAATTCCCACCCCTAAATAAAATATACCCAAAGAAAACACCTTGAGCTGCTGTGATGATGAAAAATCGTGATATATGAATAAGAAAGATATAAGGTGTAACATAACATATATAATTACTATGATATATAATAGCACATAAAATAAAATTTAACAACAGCATAAATAAAATTTAAGCGATTAGCTCTTTTTTTCTGTCTTTTTTTGGCTATTTTGACTATTATACCTATAATATTACACGGATATAAACGTTATCAGTGTTTGACCACTTATGTGTTTGTCATATTTGCAAGTACACTATATATCGTGTTCAAAGGATATCGATATGTTATTCATTATATAGCATCCTTACAAATTGCAAATATCTTTAATTTATTACCCATGCAGTTGTCGTGTGAAAAAGTCAAGAATGCTGTTGACATATTTTCTGATAAGTTATATAATTAATGTGTATAAACATAAAAAGAAAGGACGAAACAAATCATGTATAAATCAGATTATGACTACATCTGGACTGATAAAAAAAGAACGTTGTTCGGTTTGCCGATTTCCTTTACTAGATATATTTTAACCGAGAAAAAATTCATTACAAGAAAAGGCTTTTTTAATATTTATGAGGATGAAATTGAGCTATACAGAGTAATAGATAAAAGCTTGAAGCTGCCGTTCTCTCAAAGAGTGTTTGGCTGCGGCACAGTAACAATCAACTGCCGTGACGTCGATACACCAGTAAAGGAAGTTATATCAATAAAAGCGCCACGAAAATTTATGGATAAGCTTGAAACGCAGGTTGATATCCAGCGTGATAAATACAGAGTTCGAGGACGTGATATGATAGCTGTTGACCATTGTCATGCAGACGGTTATGACGACGATATGGTTTGATTTTGAGCTATTCTGAAAGGACAACAAAACATATATGCTTGATTTTATAAAAGAAAAGACTAACGCCTGGGAATACTTAAAAAACTGCGGACTTCCGATATTTATATATGGCATGGGTGACGGAGCACTAAAAATAATAAAGGTGTTTAATGAATATGGAATTGCCGCATCAGGATTTTTTGCAAGCGATGATTATTACAGAGCCCATGTATTTGAGGGGCATTATGTGCATACACTATCACAGATTGAGGAATACCTTGATGAATTTGTAATAGTGCTTGCATTTGCCGCAGGATATGAACGTCTTTATAACCATATTAACGAGTTAGCAAAAAAATATGTACTGTTAGCACCTGATGTCCCAGTAGCAGGTGATGGACTTTTCACATATGAATACTGCTTGAAAAATGCCGATAAAATTGATAAGGTATATAATATGCTTGAGGATGAAAAATCGAGGTCAGTATTTGCTGATGTCGTTAACTTTAAAATAAGCGGCAAGATAGATTATCTTAATAATTGCACAACCCCAAATTCCGAGGTTTATGATGAACTTATAAAACTAACGGATGATGAAGTATATGTCGATTTAGGTGCATATAACGGAGATACCGTTCAGGAATTTTTGGGTGTTACACAAAACAAATACAAGAGTATCCATGCCTTTGAGCCAAACGAGAAAAACTTCAAGCGCATGTTAAAGCGTGTTGGAGATGATTATAAAAATATATATTATTATAACGGTGCGGCATGGAGCAAAAGCGGCGAAATTTCTTTTACAGATGGTGTCGGACGAATGACAATGGTAAAAGAGGACGGCGAAAAAACTGTGCCATGCTATGCAGTTGATGAAAGTGTAAAAGAGCAGGCAACGCTAATAAAGCTTGACGTCGAGGGTGCAGAGCATGAGGCGATAATCGGCGCAAAACGACATATAGCAGGCGGAGCGAAAATAATATGTGCATTATATCATCGCAATGAGGATATGTTTGATATACCATTGCAATTGATTGAAATCAACCCAAAGCTAAAGTTTAAGGTAAGACATCAATTATATATTCCAGCTTGGGAAACAAATCTATATGCGCATGAATAATAATGTCACACCTTGTATCAACTAAAACCATACAAACACTATGTAGGTGCGATTATAATGCTTCGGCACATCGCCCCCTACAATTACCAAACCTTTATGCTTGTGAATAAATAAAATATGAGGTCAATTTTAAATGAAAAGAATAGAGATAAAAAAATTATTTTGTGAAACACAAAATTATACCAATACAAATATAACCGTATGCGGATGGATAAAATCAATACGTGTAAGCAAAGGATTAGCGTTTATTGCAATTACGGACGGCAGTTATTTTACACCGCTGCAGATTGTAGCAGAGGAAGCAAAGGTTAAAAGCTTTACAGAGGTGGCAAAACTTAATACAGGTGCTGCAATAAATATTAAGGGTAAGCTTGTTTTAACACCAAATGCTAAGCAGGCATTTGAAGTAAGTGCGGATGAAATAGAAATTGAGGGGTCATCATCACCCGATTATCCGCTGCAGAAAAAAGCACATAGCTTAGAATACTTGCGAACAATATCACACTTGCGAATGAGAACGAATACATTTCAAGCAGCTTTTAAAATCCGTTCATATGCAGCGCAGGCTCTGCATAAATTCTTTCATGAAAATGGCTTTACCTATGCACATACACCGATTATCACAGCAAGCGACTGCGAGGGAGCAGGCGAGATGTTCACAGTTTCAAGTATGAACATGAATGACCTGCCAAAACAAGAAAACGGCGAAACTGATTTTTCACAGGATTTTTTTGGTAAGCACGCATCCCTGACAGTTTCAGGACAGCTTGAGGGCGAATGCATGGCAATGGCGTTTGGCAAGATATATACATTCGGACCAACATTCCGTGCAGAAAAATCTTATACAGCACGTCATGCCGCTGAGTTCTGGATGATTGAACCAGAAATAGCATTTGCTGATTTAGAGGATGATATGGAGCTTGCAGAGAATATGCTCAAATATGTGCTTAAAGTCTTGCTTGATGAATGTAAAGAGGAGCTCGAGTTCTGCAATAAATTTTATGATAATGAGCTTATCGAAAAGCTGACATCAGTTGCAAATTCAAATTTCGCAAGATGTTCATATACTAGTGCAATTGAAATACTTGAAAATTGCGGAGAAAAGTTTGAGTATCCAGTTTCATGGGGAGCGGATTTACAAACAGAGCATGAGCGATATCTGACTGAAAAGGTATATAAATCCCCAGTATTTGTAACTGACTATCCAAAGGAAATAAAGTCATTTTATATGCGTATGAATGATGATAATAAAACAGTTGCGGCAGTTGATTTGCTAGTCCCAGGGGTTGGTGAATTAATCGGCGGAAGTCAGCGTGAGGAACGCCTTGACTTGCTTATAAAACGCATGGAGGAGTTATCCTTGCCTGTGGATGAATACAGCTGGTATCTTGATTTGCGCAGATATGGCGGAGCAAAGCACGCAGGCTTTGGCTTAGGATTTGAGCGCCTTATCATGTATGCGACTGGGATATCAAATATCCGTGATGTAATCCCATTCCCACGCACAACAGGCTCGATATATTAATTGATAAATAGTAGGGACGTACTTTGAGCGTCCCTACAACACGCATCCATAGATAATAATTAACCTTGAAAGACGTGTAAAAATAAATGAGTGATAAAAAAACAGTGGTAAATGAAGAAAATGTAAACCAACCAATGTCAGAAGATAAATTCAAAGCAGTATTATCAATAGGCACAGCAGTATTTGCAGTTATATTTGCAATATTATGGGCAGTGTTTCCGTATCAATGGTATGCAGTTTTCTGCGGTACAAATGTTGGAAGCTATGTTCAGTTGCTTTTAATAGCGTTAGTATTATCAATACCTATGTGCTATCTTTTTTCTAAAATAACCAAAATCAACATACCATTAATAAAAACACTGATTGTCAATTCAATATCGCTTGTAGTAATTGACTTTATTTATTCAAGCTATTATTTAAATGATACATTTTATTTACTGGTTATTTCGATTGCAGTTTTCTTTGGAATTAATATATGGATATTTGCAAAAGCTCCATATGAAAATAAAGGTATAAAATTATCTCCAATAAAAAAACGGCCCATTTTGACTATTGTCTGGACTGTTTTATATACGGTGCTTTTAATTGTGATGGACATTTTGCTTTTTAGATTAATTGCTTATATTTATTTAATTAACTTTACTTCTTAACCACAACACACTGCATCCCAGCATCATCAAACCTATTAAGGAAAGCACTTTTAACATAAGGCGTGATATCATCCTTGTTATTGCAGTCCATAAAATAATAGCAAACGCTGTCATAACCGCACAAAACAAGCGTATGGGAATTTCCGAGCCACTCATAAACCTCGTTAGTGCCATTTATATACCACTGTGCAGGTTTACGATAATTAAAAGGTTTCATATCCTGTGTTGCCCAGACAATAATCGGCACACCCTCATCAATAAGCTTTTCGATATCGGCTGAATTGATATTATAAAGAGTTAAAGCCTTGTATTCCGACTCTGCTGAAACAAAATACTTATTCATGGCATTAGCAACAACATCAGGAAAACAGCCATATCCCCATTTAAAAGGGTCACCAGCGAAAACTTCACGAGGGTCAGGACCATGACTTCTTCCTTTAGCATCAAGCGTAAAATTATTATCACAAACGAAAAAGTCTGTCGCCATGGTAACCTTATCAATATCGAACCCTAAGTATTGCAAAACAGAAGCTGCAGAAACAATTTCACAACCGACAGGAAGTTCGGGGAATTGATTTATTAGTGGAACATCAATTAGAACCTTGCCGAAAAAGCTTTGGGGATTTTCATAACCATCACCAAGAGCTTCAACGGTATAACCGCTGTAAATAGTATGAGGGTCAGCATTAAGGCTTTCGTATTTTGCAATTTCGTTTGCTCTTTTTTCATAAACTTCATCAGTATAAGCAAAATCGGCAGCGACAGTGCAAGTGACAAGACATAGAAACAGAACAATAACAAGCACTTTATTCCTTATAGCAACCACCTCACTTCAAATAAATTATATTTATTATAATATATCATTCATTATAACATGGATTAATAAATTTTTCAATCAGTATAATTATTCCAAGAAAGGAATATGGTTTTTCATTAATTGAATTAGATTATTACAAAACAAGATGTAGTTACTATATAATGTCGATTATAATGATTAATGAGGGGTTATATTATGAAGAAAATTAACCAAAAGACTAAGAGTGTTATAAGAAGAATAATTTTTGTTTTATTATTTTTTATTATGCTTGATTTTATTCCTATAAAAATTGCAAAAACAAATAATATAACTGTTGATGATAATGTAGTAATTTGTGAGGTGGACTATAAAAGTGGTATATTAGAGGAACACTGGGTAATGCATGAACAATATAGTATTATACATTTTACCGAAGTGAGCGTTAACCCATTTCAAGTGTTAAGTGAAAAATATTTTGATGAATTTGATGTGTTTTGCACAGATCAATGCATTTTGTGTTTTATGGAAATACAGTTGGAGAAAAAACTCAAGATGACAAATCTATAACAATCTTTGAAGCGGAAAAATGGGATGTGATGTATCCAATTCAAAGAGATCGCAGCACCATAAGAAATTTATATGCTCCTAAAAGATATTTAACTATTTATGACTTTAATTGGTCAGTTTATTTTAAGGATTTAATTGAGAAATTGAAAAGTTAAGTAAAGCTGAAATGCTTGAATATGATGCAATTGATATAATTACAAGAAAGGATAAAAACATGACAGGACTAGTATTGGAAGGCGGAACATTCAGAGGAATTTTTTCAGCAGGAATAATGGATGCCTTTTTAAAAGAGGGTATAAAATTCCCATACATAGTAGGCGTATCGGCAGGAATTTCAAATGGATATTCATACATATCAGAGCAGTATGACCGCAACACAATCATACTTGAAAAGTATCGCAATGATGATAGATATCTAAGCGTTAAAAATTTTGCAAGGTGCAAAAGTTATTTTGGTTTAGACTTTGTATTTGGTGATATCCCGCATGAGCTTGTGACGTTTGATTATGATAAATTCCGCCAGTATACAGGTCGTGCATATGTCGGCGTAACGAATGCGTTAACGGGTAAATCGGAGTTTTTCGATGCCTTGGATGATGACGATAACTTTAATTATCTTCGTGCGACATGCGCAATACCAGGGTATTTCCCTGCAATAAAAATTGGTGACGGCTATTATTATGACGGAGGCTTAGCATCTCCAATATGTATAAAAAAAGCTATTAAAGATGGCTGTTCAAAAAATATAATCATTTTAACACAGCCACAGGGTTTTATTAAAAAATGCGGCAAGGGCAACATTTTCATGAGCCAAGCAATTAAGCATAAATATCCAAAGCTTGAAATGCTGCTTTTGGCAAGACATAAGATTTATAATAGTCAGGTGCAGTTTTGTGAGGAACTTGAACGCCGTGGAAAAGCTATTATACTTCGTCCGAGTGCTAAGCTTGACAGCTTTCAAAAGGACACAGTAAAAATCCGTGAGGCATGGCAGGAGGGTTATGACCTAGCCATGAGCCGTATTGATGAAATAAAAGCATTCATAGGCGAATAAAAAAGCAATCTTTACATAACATATCTTCGTGAGCGCACATTTTGTGTCCGCTAACCTAACAATAATGATAACGGAGATATGACTATGTTACAATACCAAAACCTTGATATGCTTTTGCATGAAAGCGAAAAGGCAAGAAATTATTTTGCGGTCCTGCCTGATTATATAAAAGGACAGCTTCTAGCAAAGGGTAATAAAATTTTTTCGGAGATAGATTTGATTGAATATACTGAGGGGTTTATTCATGAGTTTATTTGACACTAATATTAACAAAAGGATATACGATTATGATATTTAACCATAAGGGATTTGCAGTTTTATCAGGACTTGAAAACCATAAAAGGCTGTTGGGGTATAATGGCTTTTTTGATAGCTTACCATGTTTTGTGTCATATCCGGACAGGGATGACAAGTTTTATGTTTCATTTTATGTTTCACCGACGTTTCGTGAAAATACCACCAATGATAATCGGGATGAACAGATTAATCGTCAAATTCGAAGGACAAATGATATTAATACTGATATAAATAATATACTGACTGGCAGTACTTTTGAGAACGATATTATATCTTGTGTGTACTCATCTTTTCAGATTAATGCGATAATAAACCTGCACTGTGCACCGAATAAGCGTCCTCAAAGGCTATATGATATTATGGCTGCGATTGCAGACATGATAAAAAGTTTAAGTTTGTTAGCAGGATGTTCAAACTGCGGCGAGCCTTGTTATTCTGAATTTACACTTGACAAAAAAAGGTCAGGTTATGAATGTGAGAATTGCAGGAGAAGCACAACTCGTTTACATGGGAAACCTCGTTATGAAATCACAGCACGTCCGTTCAGGGCTTTTCTTGGAGCATTACTTGGCTGTATTATTATGATTATATGCTATTTAATCATGTGGCTTGCAGGTTATGAGGGTTCTTACATATCTTATGTCGGTGTTGCAGCAGGGCTTGGTTTATTCATGAAATTTGGCAGTGGTTTTACATGGAAAGGCGGCATTGCAACACTTGCGTTGTGCCTTGTAACATATCTGATTGTATGTCGTTACAGCTATGCAAATGACATGGCTGTTGTATTAAGCAAGTATGTTGACGAGGAACGTAAATATGTTCAGACGTATATTGATGAAGAGAATGCATTTCTTGATGAACTAGCTGATTTAAACGATTCTCAAGTACAAGATTTATTTGGTGCAAGCCGTAATGAAATAATGCATGAAACCATACACTCTTTTGAAGATTTTGACGAATATATAAAAGAAATTGAATTATACTCACATACTATATATTGCTTTTATGACCTGAATAATGTTCTGGTCGATGTTACAGATAACACTGAATTTTACTATGCTTACCTAAAAGAAACATTCATAGGCACAGCAATAATAATAGTGTTCGGATATGCTACTGCGAAAAGATGCAAGAAATCAGATGGCTTGCCAAAAACAAAAAGATTATATTAAGGATGAAAATACATATGCTAAACCAATTTTCACGTTCGGAGCTTCTTATCGGAAAAGAAGGAATGGAGCGATTGTCAAAAGCAAGGGTAGCCATATTCGGAATAGGCGGCGTCGGCGGACACTGCACAGATGCCTTGGCACGAACAGGAATAGGCACACTTGATTTGTTTGACAACGACACAGTTTCGATAACAAACATAAACCGTCAGCTAGTAGCAACACTTGATACAGTCGGACAGCTAAAGGTTGATGTCATGAAAAAACACATAAAAGAGATAAATCCTGATGCAGTAGTAAATACATATGCTTGTTTTTATACACCTGAAAATGCCGATGAATATGATTTTTCACAATACGATTACATAATTGATGCAATTGATACAGTGACATCAAAAATCGAACTTGTTGTAAGGGCAAAGAAAGCAGGAGTGCCGATAATATGCAGTATGGGAGCAGGGAATAAGCTTGATGCACTTTCCTTTGAGGTGACGGATATATATAAAACCAGTGTTTGTCCATTAGCAAGAGTAATGCGCTATGAACTTCGGAAACGTGATATAAAGGACTGCAAGGTCGTGTATTCAAAAGCTATTGCTTTGACACCACTGCCGTCCGATGAAGTTACAGCAAAGAAAATAGTCCCTGGAAGTGTAGCATTTGTGCCATCCGTTGCGGGACTTATTTTAGCAGGGGAAGTAATTAAAGATATTATATAAAAATAAAAAATGTGTCTGTACGAATTTTCATTTATCGTACAGACACATTTATTTTGTTTTAAAAATTAATCATAAAAAGTAACCAAAATCTCGGACTGAATGCCTGTATCCTCGATAATATCAGAAGCGGTTTCAGTTTGTTTCTTAGTTGACTTTGAAGTTTTGGATGTCTTTGCAGTAGTTTCAGTTGTAGTAACCGTAGTAGTTTCAGGTGGCTTTTTCGCAACATAAACTGTCAGAATTTCGCCTTCCTCGGCATCAATTTTTTGCCCTGCATCCTTACTAAGCTTAACAACATATCCCTCAAGAACTTCGGAAGTTTCAACTTCCTTTTCTTCATACTTAATACCAAGTTCATTAAGGGTATTAAAATAATCCTTTTTATTAAGGCTGATATATTCAGGTATTGTAATATATTTCGGACCACGGCTAACCTTAATCTTAAGCTCCGTACCGTTTTCATAGCTTTCGTTTTTCTCAATCGACTGCCAGAAAACAAGTCCCTTAGCAACCTCATCGTTGTATTCAAATTCAGGTACAAAAACAAGACTGCTGTAAGTGCTGGAGTTCTTTATTAAATCATAATACATACCAGTAAGGTCATTCATGAAATAATATGTTGCATTAGGTGATGCGCTAGATGGATTAGCCGTTGTAGTCTGTTTTTCTGTTTGAGATGCAGTCAAAATAGGCAAGGTTTCAATTTCGGATGTTTCTGTAACAATACCGGAAACATTACCTGTACTTCTTGGAGAAGTTCTGCCGCTTGTATCGTCAAGTGAGATAAGCAGTATTATAAGACCTGCCATACCAATAAATAATGAAATAGCAACAGCAGCAAAAAACACTACCTTTCTGCTGGTGCGTTTTTTCTTTTGAGCAGGTTTTCTGTTACCGCCGCCGTTAGAGCCGCTCTGCTTAGGAATAAGAATAGTCTGTGTGCTTGATGAAGATAACCTTACAGAATTATATTCAGGTTGTTCAAAAAGCTGTGTAACAAGCTCGGTAACAGTTTGAATACGAACATCACCGGACATATGCATACCATTCATAATAACCTTAGAAACATTTCGTGGTATATTCTTGTTAATAAGAGCAGGCTCAAGCAATGTGTCATTAGCCATTCTGTTTGCAGCATCAACAGGAGTTGTACCTGTTAAAATTCGGTATAACAAAGCTGAAATGCCATAAACATCAGTCCAAGTGCCTTGCCAGTTAGTTGAATTATACTGCTCAGGAGCAGCATAGCCTGTATAAATTTCCGAGGCAAGCTCAGTGTTTGCAGTTCTGGCATCAGCAATGCTAAAACCTGTTAACTTAAGGTCACCCTTTTCGGTAATAATTATGTTTTCAAGTGAAAGTCCCCTGTGGAGAATTCCCGCATTATGAACAAGAGAAAGTGTTGTGAAAAGCGGAGGAAGAAGCTTTTTGGCTTCCTCCCATGAAAGCTCACCAGCGTGTTTTTTTAAGTACTCCCCCAGTGTAATGCCCTCAAGCAGATTAAACACAACATAACCTGTGTTATTGTCACCAAACATATCAATAGCAGCATTAATATGATTAAGCGTACGCATCTTTGATAAAACCTTGTTAAGTTCCACAAACTCAGACATAAAATTCTTATACTGAGCCATATAGTTCTGGTTTACAGTGACAACATTGCTGCCCTTTTCTCTTTTGCAAAGAGCATCAGGCATATATTCCTTAATCTGAACCTTAGTATTTGTGATAATATCAAAACCGATGTACAGTGCACCCTCGCCGTTATAGGACTTAAGCTTGCCGATAACATAACGTTCATTAAGAACAGTACCGGGGGCTAAATATGACGGGAGATAAGGAGCATTATGATTATAACCGCAGTGTTCACATATAAAGTCATTATTTTTCGGCTCCATGCAACCATAGCATAGATTTAATTCCATATATAACTTGCTCCTTTTCATATAAAATATCGTATAAGTTCTTGTACAAGGTAATGATAACAGCAATTTGGCACAATGTCAATCGTTTTAGCTGAATTGTATATAAATTGTATTCTCTTTGTAATAATTACAGCTTAAATAATGTATGCTGAATAATTCAAAAACGCCGTTAGCAGATAAAATCCGCTTTGACGAACAATTCTGTGAAAAACGGAATTGTTCAGTACGCATTAAATAATGCTATAACCTTAATATTATATCAGAATGCAACATTATAGTCAAGCGGATTTTGATAACATTTCCATTTACAAAAAATATCCGTTACAACTGTATAAATCAATTGTAACGGATATACATAAACTTTATTCATGATTAACAAAAGCATCATTAACTATACCAACATTAAAATGGCTTTTCATCAGGATTTCCCTGCAAACCACATTCACCCTCAAGTGAAGTCAGCAAATTAATATCCGACTGTTCAAGTGTAAAATCAAATACCTTAGTATTTTCAATAATACGTTCAGTGGTAACCGATTTTGGCAGCGGTAAAAATCCATTATGCAAGCTCCAGTTAAGGCAAATCTGCGCAACGCTTTTGCCATATTTAGCAGCAATTTCCTTTAAAATCTCCGACTCAAAAGCCTTGCCTGTGCCAAATGGACTATATGCTTCAAGCATGATATTTCTGCTCCTGCAAAATCCGATAGTATCGCCGTCGATATCACCAGGGCAAATTCGTATTTGATTAACGTGAGGTATAACATCAGCAGTTTCAAGCAATGCATCAAGATGCCGTACACAAAAGTTGCTGACACCAATGGAGCGCACCTTGCCACTGCTTAGCAAATGCTCAAAAGCACGCCATGTATCAGCATTTTTTTCTTTCCATACCGCTCTGAATTTAAGTGGATTAGGCCAGTGGATAAGAAACAAATCAAGATAGTCAACGCCTAATTTTTGCATGGAGTCCTCGCAGGCGGCGATAGTTTCGTCATAACCCCTTGAGCTGTTCCAAAGCTTTGTTGTAAGAAAAATATCCTGCCTTGAAATGCCGCTGCGCCTAATTCCTGCACCGACACTTTCCTCATTGCCATAAGCAGCAGCAGTGTCAATATGACGATATCCTGCCCTGAGTGCATCGGTGACAGCAATTTCAGCGGTATCACCGCTTTCAGCCTGCCATGTTCCAAACCCGACACATGGGATTTCAACTCCGTTAAACAGGGTATAGCTATCGGTTAATGACGTCATCATTCCCATGTCATCAAGTCCTTTCAGAATAGCACATTATATGTGCTGTACACGTGATTGTTGGTAATATCACCAACAATCAATATATATATCCAGTTGTAATTGTATACATTATACCACCATCTGATTCGATTTTCAATGATTTTATATTATTTCAGAGGTTTGCACTATTTAAACAAATTGCTTTGGCGATGTTTTACAAAAATATATTGACAAAAAACAACAAGTCATAATTAATGCGCAAGGTTTTTTCGCATAAATGCGTAAAATTTTGCACATGAAAAATAGAAAATCATCTTGAAGCTTCGTTTCTACGGCGTTTTTCTATTATTCAGCAGACATTAATTAATAAATAAAAAAATATAATTTTGTTTTATTCTTCTTTTTTTTATGGTATAATATTAAATTATATCAGAACGCAGTATTGTGCTTTAAGTTAAAAATCCTAAAGTATTTTTATTAGAGCTACACTGTTTTTCTGATAGCAGGTTAAATTAAATGTAAAGGAAATGATGATATAATGAATTTATTATTTTTGGGAGATATAGTTGGCACAAACGGAAGTGAATTTGTCGCAAAAAACCTTTCACGCATAAAAAAAGAGCATGGAATTGATATAACTATTGCAAACGGAGAGAATAGTGCAAATGGAAATGGCATTCTGCCGCAATCTGCAAATTACCTTTTTTCGAATGGCATTGATGTTATAACAACGGGTAATCATTGTTATAAACGCAAGGAAATTATGGACTATTTTGATGAAAATGAGTTTATTGTGCGTCCTGCAAACTATCCACAAGGGAATGTCGGCAAGGGTGTCTGTATTTATGATATGGGCAGAGTTCAGATTGCCATAATAAACCTTATGGGAACTGTTTATATGGAGCCGCTTGATAACCCGTTTAATGTTATTGACGATATTCTTGAAAATATTGACACACCAAATATTTTTGTGGATTTTCATGCGGAAGCAACAAGTGAAAAGAAAGCAATGGGACAATATCTTGCAGGACGTGTAACAGGAATTTTTGGTACACATACTCATGTTCAGACTGCAGATGAAACAATAATCAATGAGCATACAGCTTATATTACAGATGCAGGAATGTGCGGAGCTGAAAATTCCGTTTTAGGTGTAAAAAGTGAACTGGCAATACAAAAAATGAAACTTCATTCACCAGTTAGGTTTTTAGAATCGACAAATCCAGCATTTTTAAATGGGATAATTGTGGAATTTAACGAAAAAAGCGGAAAAGCATACAATGTTAAACGTTTAACGGTTAGATAAATATACAAAGTTGCCCAAATATATTGTAATTTATCGACAATAGGTGTATAATAAAACGTATAATCCTGTTATAATATTAGTTAAAGTGCACTTTAAAACTTCAGATCATGGATATGTCAGAAAAACAACTCATTACAAATAGCTTTTGCTTTGTTTATTTTAATATAACTTTTGTAATAAGTTGAGTGTCACCCAGTAAATGTGAAAAAGGGCATTTTATTTTTTGAATAAACTTCTGCTTATTAAAGTGGTAAAAGACAGAACCATGGAATATTGATATAAATCGGTAATGAAACTTAGACCATATGAATAAAATATAATTCACAAAGGGGTGTGCCAAATGGAAGTTTTAAAGGTTTCATCACGTTCAGCGCCTAACTCGGTAGCGGGTGCGATTGCAAGTGTAATCAGGGATTGTGAAACCGTAGAGGTACAGGCTGTCGGAGCTGGTGCTGCAAATCAGGCTATTAAAGCAATAGCTGTTGCAAGGGGTTATCTAGCTCCTGTCGGAATTGACCTTGTTTGTATTCCAGCTTTTGCAAACATAGTAATTGACGGCGAGGATCGAACTGCACTTAAGCTTATTTGTGAAAAAAGATAATCTTACATATTTATGACCATTCTTTCTTCAAATAGTCAGATGTTTTGTGTGAAAGAACAAAGCTTTGAGTTCGGGAAATTTATTTACAAACTTGGCGTCATGATGTTATGGCGCCATTTTATTTTGTAAAGATAATAAAAATATATTTAAAATGCTTGACATTGTATTTCGGTTATGGTATAATAATATGCGTTGACGATGCGTTGTTAGCTCAGCTGGATAGAGTGACTGGCTACGAACCAGTAGGTCAGGGGTTCGAGTCCCTTACAGCGCACCAAAGTCTGTTACACAGACTTCATAAATACGTTGTTTGATTAAGTTCAGACAACGTATTTTTTATTTGATGACAGCCTGAAACTCAAATATATAAACACATATTAAATCAAAACGAGCAGGTTGTAATTACCTGCTCGTTTTGATTTAATATGTGTTACACCTTACAAATCGTCAGCATCCTGAACAGGAGTTTCACCTTTATCAATTGGCACTCCGGTGTAGGAGCCATTCGGATCATTCTTTGCCGGTTTGGTTTCCATAACACGTTTTACTTTTTCGGACATATCTTTTGTTTCATGCATAATTATAGCCATTCCTTTCGAAAGAAGTTCGGATGTTTTGTGCGAAAGAACAAAACTCCGAATTTGAAAAATTTGTTTTAATATTTTTATATATTATCTGCTAAAAAAATGATTATATACTTTATTATGACACGTTGTTGAAATAATAAGAGATATTTTTGGAAAGCATTATATTTGTACATGTTAACTATATAAAGCGGTCGGTTATTGATAGTAGCCGCTCGCTTTATATGCTTGTGCAACAGTCCTTATTTTTTATCAAGCCTTAATAATCAACAGCATTAATATCATTTTTACTTGCTTTTTCAGCAGTATTTATATCTATCTGTTTCAATGACGAAATTATCCAGACAGAATTGATGTTTTATCATACCACAGGCAAGGCAAATGAATATGTAATATTACATGAAATGAAAAGCAAGCATAATGTTGAAACACTGCTTTATGTGAATAATACACCATTGTCAGATGAGTCTAACAAGCTCGATATCGTGTTTAATGATGTTGCACGTTCGAATTATTATAATGTCAAAAATATGGAGTTTAAAATTGCTATCAGTGATGAAACAGATGTTGTTGACTGCTTTTACAGCAGTGGTGCTGGGACATATTATAAACCTCAGTATTCATATGAAAATAATCAGCGCATTATAAGCTTTAATGCCGATTCAAAATATTTCGAGTTTATTCTGATTACAAATAATACAAAGGAAAATGTATGCAAACCTGAAATTGATATCAAATATTCGCTGCGTGGAAAAGGGATTTATTCGTTTAATAAGTTTGATGATATTAACCCTAAATTTGTTATGACCGATGATGAGCATTATAAGGGTTGTGTTATGATTTAGACAGTTTCAAGAATTGTAAAATCATATATCTTTGTGTTTTAAATATAAGAGCGACCCTATGTGGTTGCCCTTATATGTAAATTAGTGCAACACCTTTTTCAAATTTTACAATACAGCTATTGAAATATTTCGCAAAATGTTGTATACTATTATTAAGTTTTGTTAAATTTGGATTTTTATGAAAGCAGGAATGATTAAATGTTTTTTCAAAAAGATATAGAAACTATGCCAAGAAATGAAATTGAGGCTATGCAGCTTACAAGACTTAAGTGGCTTGTGGACTATTGCTCCAATAATGTACCTTTTTACAGCAAAAGATTAGCAGATGCTGGCGTTACAGCCGATAAGCTTAAAACTATTGATGATATTAAATATATACCTTATACTACAAAAGAGGATATCAGAGATAACTATCCGTTTGGACTTTTCGGTGCTCCAATGAAGAATATTATCAGACTCCACGCATCATCAGGCACAACAGGCAAGCCTACTGTTGTTGGCTACACTAAAAATGATATAGAAAACTGGTCAGATTGTATGGCTCGTATTTGTATTGCAGGCGGTGCTACTGACGAAGATATTATACATATCGCTTTTGGATATGGTTTATTTACTGGTGCACTTGGATTACATTATGGTCTTGAAAAAATTGGTGCAACCGTTGTTCCGACTTCAAGCGGTAATACAGAAAAAAATATCATGCTTATGCAGGATTTTAAAGCAACGGGTCTTGTTGCAACTCCATCCTATGCGCAGTATATAGGTGAAATGGCAAGAGAAATGGGCGTTTTAGAAAACCTTAATCTTCGCCTTGGTCTTTTTGGTTCAGAAGGCTGCACTGAGGAAATGCGTACACAAATTGAAAAGACACTTAACCTTTTTGCTACTGACAACTATGGTATGTCTGAGCTTATGGGTCCTGGTGTTTCTGGTGAATGTCATCTTCGCTGCGGTATGCATCTTAATGAAGACCATTTCTATGCTGAAACTATTAATTCTGATACACTTGAGGTTATGCCTAAGGGTGAGGCTGGTGAGCTTGTTATCACTACTCTTACTAAAGAGGGTATTCCAATGCTTAGATATCGCACTAAGGATATCTCACAGCTTCATTATGAAAAGTGCGAATGCGGACGTACTCATGCTCGTATGGATAAAATTAAGGGCAGAAGTGACGATATGCTTAAAATTCGTGGCGTTAATGTGTTCCCATCACAGATTGAGTCTGTTCTTATGACCTGTGACCATATTGCTCCGCATTATCAGCTTATTATTACTCGTAAGGATTATACCGATTATCTTGAGGTTAAGGTTGAGCTTGCTGACAGCTCACTTCTTGAAGAATTTTCAAAGCTTGAGGACTTGAAAGAAAGTATTAAATCAAAGCTTAAGGTTGTTCTTGGTATTTCCACTAAGGTTACTCTTGCTGAACATAAATCCCTTGAAAGATTTCAGGGCAAGGCTAAAAGAATTGTTGATTTACGTAATGGTTAATATTATACAGGGAGTATTTATATGGCTAGAATATACCCTTTGTTTTCATCAAGTAAGGGAAACTGCACTTATATAGGCACTAGTGAATTAGGTATTCTGATTGACTGTGGTATTTCCTATAAGCGTCTTAATGAGGCTCTTGAGGTTAATGGCTTATCTGTCGACGCAATTAAGGCTGTATTTATTACACATGAGCATTCTGATCATACATCAGGGCTTCGTATGCTTACTAAAAAAACAGGTGTGCCTGTTTATTCTGGCAGCTATACACTTGAATGCCTTTATAATGACGGGCTTATCAATGAGCGGTCTTATACTGAGGAGATGAAGTGTGACATTAAAGTCGGCGGTATGAATGTAGAATGCTTTGCAACACCGCATGATACTAAAGAATCCTTTGGTTATAAGATTACATTTGATGATGGCAAGACTTGTGCTGTTTGCACTGATCTTGGGCATATCACTGAAACTGTTGAATCCTATCTGCTTGGCACGGATGCTGTTTTGCTTGAATCAAATTATGACGTTGAAATGCTTAGAAACGGTGCATATCCATATTATTTAAAAACTCGTATTTTTTCAAAGAATGGACATTTGTCTAATGTTGACTGTGCTAAGTTTGCGGCTAAGCTTGTTAAGAATGGTACAACAAGACTTATTTTAGGACATTTGTCGCAGGAGAATAATACACCTGAAAAAGCAGAATATGCGGTTTTTCAAGGCTTATCGGAGTTTAAGCGAAACCGTGATTACATATTGAGCGTTGCGCCTGTGCAGACAACAGGTGGGTTTGTAACGGTGTAAATATCATCGTAGATAATATGGCTGTTCACGGGTCATAAATAACGGGCGACTACTAGTCGCCCCTACATTTAATTCAACACATTTTCGTGAGTTAATTTGTAGGGGCGATTATTAATCGCCCGCTCTTTTATAATTGTTTTTCTTCGTGTAAAAACTTACTCAAATTAAAGGATGTGCAAAATAAATGAAAGTTATCCTAACTGCCTTAAACGCAAAATATATACACACAAACCTTGCTGTGAGATATCTTAAATCTTATCACGATACATATTACCCAAATCCTGATATTGACATCGAAATCTTGGAAAGTACAATAAATAACAGGATAGAATTAATAGAGCGTGAAATTTATCTTAGGCATCCCGATGTTATTGCGTTTTCCTGTTATATATGGAATATTGACATGGTGCTAAGGCTTTGCAACACATTGAAAAAAGTCATGCCTAATGTCAAAATAATTCTGGGCGGTCCTGAGGTTTCGTTTAACGCTAGTGACCTTATGAGTGAGTATGGTTTCATTGATTATATCATTTGCGGTGAGGGCGAAAAAACATTTGCGGAGCTTTTGAGAACTATACATAATGGTACGAATGATAAAATCAAAGGTCTTTTTTATCGTGAAAATAACACTGTTCGGCAAACCGAACAGGATAAACCGCTTGACATGAGTACATTGCCGTTTGTGTACGAAAATGAACTTGACACCTTAAAAAATCGTATCATTTATTATGAGGCATCAAGGGGATGTCCGTTTAAATGCAGCTATTGCTTGTCATCTGCTGAAAAAGGTGGCGTTCGTTTTGCACCAATCGAAAAGGTTAAAAGGGAATTATCATATTTCCTTGAAAATAATGTTTTGCAGGTAAAATTCGTTGACCGCACCTTTAACTGCAATAAAAAATTCGCTGTTGATATAATAAATCACCTAATCAAAAATGACAATGGTATCACTAATTTCCACTTTGAAATTGAGGCTTTTGTGCTGGATGATGATATTATTACACTTCTTAATTCTGCTCGAAAAGGATTGTTTCAGCTTGAAATCGGCGTGCAGTCCACAAACACCGCAACGCTTGATGCTGTCAATAGAAATTCGGATTTTGTACGTGTTAAAACTGCTGTTCAAAAGCTTATGCAATATGACAATATTCATATTCACCTTGACCTTATCGCAGGACTTCCAAATGAGGATTTATTAAGCTTTAAAAATTCATTTAATGATGTATTCTCGCTAAAGCCACAGCAGTTACAGTTAGGTTTTTTAAAAATGCTTAATGGCAGTGGCATTCGAAATGATGCTGATAATTTTGATGCAGTTTATAAAGAATATCCACCGTATGAAATACTTTGTACCGACTGTCTTTCGTATAGCGACATCCTTTTGATTAAGGATGTTGAGGAATGTGTCGAGCTATATTACAACAGCGGTCGGTTTTATAATACACTTGAGTTTTTGATGAGAGTTTTAATATGTGAATATCCAACACCGTTTGATTTTTTTGTGGGGTTGTCACGATATATAAATTGCAATTCTAATATAAATGACGGTGCTGTCGGAAAGCTTTTGCCATATAAAACCCTTATTGATTTTGTTAAGGATTTATCAAAAGAAAATGACATGACTTTACATCATCTTGCAAGATATGATATGCTTTTGCATGAAAAATTAAATGTCGTACCGTCATGGTTATTCGATAGCTATGATATTTCTTATTCCGAGCAAATGCTCAAAAAATTGTATGCAGATAACACGCTTTCTACATTGTTGCCTGAAATAAACAGCTTGCAGTCAAGACAGCTTTCAAAGGTTATACATATTGAAAAATTTCCGTTTGACCCGACTATAAATCACGGATATGAAACCTCTAAGGTTACCGATGTTTTGTTTTTTTATAAGGGTGAAAAGGGCAGGCGTGAAACTGTTGTTATGGTTTTGGAATAAAATGATTTATGCACTTGTGCTGCTCAAATTTGTCGATATATCCAATTTGTGCTAAATTGGCATAGAATATTTATTAATATTTATAAAATAGTCATTATATTAGCGTGGTAACAGTAGTATAATTATAAGTAGTATCATTGAATAAATGCTTATCGGAATACGTTTACATTTCACGAAAGGGGCTGTTTTTATGAAACAAAAAATATTCCTGAATCAAGTCGGATATATTTCACATATGCATAAGACTGCCGCTTTCACAGGCTCAGGAAGTTACTATCAGATTATAGAGGCTAAGACTAACAAGCCTGTTTATTCTGGTACTATACCTGAAGCTGTTTATGATGAAGCGTCAGGTGATGATGTTTCTATTCTCGATTTCTCTACTTTTAATATGCACGGTAATTTTTATATAAAAATTGGACGTATGCGTTCTCATGTTTTTTCTATAAATAATGCACCGTTCCGTGCTGTCAAAAATGCCTTGCTAAAGGGTTTATATTATAACAGATGCGGTGAAACTAAGACCCAATTTGCTGGTGAGTATGCACATGACGAATGTCATACCGAGGAAGCTGTGCTATATGAAAACCATGACAGAAAAATGGATGTTTCAGGCGGCTGGCACATCTCCGGAAACTATGCAAAATATGTTACGCTTTCCGCTGTAATGCTTGGTCATCTGCTTTATGCATACAGGCTTTATCCAAGGGCATTCCGTGATAATATTAATATCCCCGAGTCCTCTGATGATATGCCTGATATTCTCTGTGAATGCAGGTATGAGCTTGAATGGCTTCTGAAAATGCAGGGACGTGACGGCGGTGTTTATCACAAGGCTTGTACACTTGATGCAAGCGGATTTGTTCTGCCGCAGAATGACAAGGAAACTGTTTATGTGTTCCCTAAATCACATCAGGCTACCGCTAATTTTGCTGCCATTACTGCACAGGCAGCTATGATATATCGTTCCTTTGATGCGGAATTTGCAGAAACGCTTGAAGTTGCTGCAATTAACGCATGGATATGGATAATGAATAACCCCCATTACAAGCCTTTTGAAAATCCTTCAGATGTTTCTTATCAGACAACAGGTGACATTCCGGATGACAACTATTATGATGATTTGTTCTGGGCTGTTTGTGAGCTTTATTCATTGAATGGTGACTATGTTTTTCATGAAAAGGTGAGGGAGTATTATCCCAAAATCGGACGTGCAGGTTTTGATATTTGTGATGTCGGCGGGTTTGGTGTTGCTGCTTACAGTATTACACAGAGGAAAACTTATCCCGACATTCTGCATAAAATGAAAACTAATCTGCGTATTTCCGCTGATAATCTTTACTCTATATCGCAAAAAAGCGGATATGCATCTGCTATTCAACCTGATGATTATGTTCTTGACAGTAACCTTAATATTCTGACAAGCGGTATTACTCTGGCGTTTGCTTATAATATGCTTGAGTGCGAAGAATACCTTCAGGCTGCACTTGAACAGCTTAACTATATCCTCGGCAAAAATCCTGTGGGTACTGGGTTTATAACTGGTATCGGTACTGTTTGTGTCAAAAATCCTCACCATAGGCTTTCGGGGTTTGATGACATTGATGCTCCTGTTCCGGGGCTTGTTGTCAATGGACCTAATAAAATTAAATCCGATGAATTTGCTCTATGGAATATTCCAAATGACACCCCTCCAGCTAAATGCTATTTTGACAGTGCATTGTGTTTTTCTTCAAACGAGGTTATGTTATACTGCAATACAGCGGCAATTTTTGTTACTGCTTTTATTGATACACTTGAAAATTAATCAATTATATTGTATAATATTGATATGCGTTTTAAATTTACGCATATCAATATTTTTTATATGATAAGGATGGTTTTATTTTGAATAAATCTTTGAAGAAAAAAATTTCAGCTGTGCTTTCACTTGTTATGTGCATATCACTTTTATCTGGCTGCACTGAAAAAAACACTAATACTGACACTGATACTGAAACTAAAGCGGATACTCCTACTGTAATTACAGAAGTTAAAGAAGTTGATGAAAATGCAGTTGACCCGAACGATACCTTCGATCTTGATGGGGGAGTAACCGATAAAATGTATAACAGAAGTTTAATAAATGAGGGTAATCAGGCAAGACTTAAAGCTGCTATGAAAAAGGCTATGAACGGCGAAAGTATTACTGTTGGTGTTATTGGCGGCTCTATTACACAGGGCAGCTCATCTTCTAGCGCACAAGCTAGCTATGCAGGCAGATTTAATACTTGGTGGGCAGAGAAATTCCCTGATTCTGAGGTTAAATTTGTTAATGCAGGAATTGGCGGAACGGACTCTTATCTTGGCGTTCACCGTGTTGACAAGCAGTTGCTTGACAGCAACCCCGATGTCGTTATTGTCGAGTTTTCTGTTAATGACACTGAAAAGCTTTTCAACAAGTATTCCTATGACAGCCTTGTTAGAAAAATTTTAAATGCAAACAGCGCTCCTGCGGTTATTTTGCTTTTCACTACTCAAGAGGACGGCACTAGCTTGCAGGATGTTCATATGGAAATAGGTTCTGCTTATAACTTGCCTATGCTAAGCTATCGTGAGGCTGTTTACCCTGAGGTTGCGGCAGGCACTATTAACTGGAAAGATATTTCCCCTGATAACATACATCCAAATGATAAGGGACATGAAATTATCGGTCAGATTGTTTCACGTTATCTTGACAGTGTTTATGATAACCTTGATAATATCAGTGATGATATTACTTTTGATACTAAGGCTTATACTTCTGATTATTACGTTAATGCTGATTTTTATGGCTCATCTGCTGTTGCTGCAACAGCCATGGATGGCTTTGAAACTGGAACTAATAACCTTTACTCTCAGTTTCCAGACAACTGGGTGACTTCCGCTGGCGGTACTATCACTTTTGATGTTGAATGCCAGAACTTTGGCGTGTTCTTTGCCCGCACTGTCGATGGCAAAAGCGGCACTTATGAGGTTTATGTTGATGGCGAGCGAAAGGGTAAGCTTGAGGCAGATTTTAGCGGCGGCTGGGGTAATTATGGTTTTGCACAGAGAATTGTTCTTGGCAATGAAAAAGGTACTCATAATATAGTTATTAAACCTGCCGAAGATTCGGAGGATAAGGCTTTGACTATTCTTGCTTTAATGATAAGCTGATTTATGAATAAAAATTTTAGCAGGCGAACGCAGTTCTCCCATACGAGATATTAACGGTTTTTGTTAAATTATCGCAGGGTATTGTGGTCGCCTGTTGTCTGTTGTTTTTATAATTGATTACAATGTTTCGTATGAATAATAGTGGGTGTACATTTCGAACCGTATTACATATAATGGTATAATGTCGCTTTTTATATTAATGGCTTGCTTTTAATACTGTGACTTTGTAATCTTATAACAATGCCAGGTATTGTTATATATCCAGAAAAATGGATATGCTAAAGCGATTTTGCATTGCTGCGACTAATTGAAAAGCTGATATTAAACGGTATATAGTGGTATATGTGTGATTAAAGTGTAAATCAATGTATATTATTCGACATTTTCTGCTAAGGTTTGGTAAAGATATGCTTAATTCGATTGACATTAAATTTATTTATACTATAATAGAGTATATAAGTTAATCGTTTATATTTATTTGATATCAATTTCTAGGGGGATGTTTTTATGGCAAAAAAGTCATTAGATGCTTTTAATACAAAAACGGTCAAGTATTCAATATTAACACCTGTTTTAATACTTCTGATATTATTTATGATTATTCAGGCACTTGTTGTTGGGATTACTGCTAGCAAGCATGCAAAGAATTCTGTTGAATTACTTTTAGAGCAAAGTGTTGAACATTATGCAACAAAGTTTGAAGCTATGTCGGCTGATTCATATGGCGCACTTATTGCACTGCTTCCTACTGTTACCAGTATGCAAAATAATAATACTGACCGTGCTGAATTTGCAAAGACACTTCAGACCATAGCTGCTGATAATGATTCGGTATATTCATTGTGGGCTTGCTTTGAGCCAAATCAATATGATGGTCTTGATGCACAGTATGTCAATGCTGATTATCATGACAGCACAGGAAGATTTATTCCTTATGCACAATCAATCGGCAATCATCAGGCTTCACTTCAAGCATTGACAGGATATGCTGATCGTGAAACAGGTGATTTTTACTATGGAGCATTAGATTCAGGTAAGTTTTATGTATCAAACCCATATTCCTTTAATGTAAATGGTGTGGAAGAGGTTATTTATTCCATGTCAATGCCGATTACCGATATAAACGGTACTATTGTGGGTGTTTTCGGTGCTGATATAAGACTTAAAGAAATTTCAGAACTGTTTAACAGTACAAAAATTATGGATGATGGCTATCTGTTTACTATTACAGATGATGGTTCTTTCGTTACTCATCCTAATGAAAGTTTGCTGGATACACCATACAGTAATACCTGGCTTAAATCTTTCAGCAGTGATATTGAAGACCTTATTAAAAATGATGGATATATTAGTGACAAGGGATATTCTGATATTTCCAATCAGAAGGTTTATTTTTCCGCTGTTGGTATTCAGCTTGGTACTTTCGACAGAAACTGGGTTGTTGCAGCATCTGTTCCGCAGAATACAGTTGTTAAAGAAGCAAATACTCTTGTAGGTATTATTGTAATCGCAAGTGTTCTTATTGTTATAATGATTTCTGTTACCTTGGTTAATATCATTAATCTTCAGCTTAAAGAGCTTCCTGAAATTACAAGGGTCGCTCATAAGCTTGGCAATGGCAAGGTTAATGAAGTTGAAGTGCAGGACATGTATGAGGGTGCAACTAAAAACGAAGTTACACTGCTTAAACGTGCATTTAATAAGATTATTATTTCCAGCCGTGAACAAGCAAAGGATCTTCAATCTGTTTCACAGGGTGACCTTACTGTAAATGTTGTTCCAAAATCAGATGAAGATGTTTTGAATGTTGCATTAAAGGGACTTCTTGACAATCTTAATGTGATGTTTGCTCAGATGCATACTTCTGCTGATTTGGTTGACTCAGGAAGTGATCAGGTTTCTGCTGCTGCTGAATCCTTGTCACAGGGTTCTACCGAACAAGCGGCATCTGTTGAAGAGCTTACTTCGTTTATTAAACTGATTTCTAATCAGATATCTGAAACAGCGGACAACTCAAGCAGAGCGGCTATGCTTTCAGTTGAAACTTCAAATGAAGTTGATTCTGGTAATAAGCATATGCAGAACTTGCTGTTCGCTATGGATAAGATTTCTGCATCAGCACAGGAAATTAACAAGGTTATTAAGGTTATCGACGATATCGCTTTCCAGACAAATATCCTAGCACTTAATGCTGCTGTTGAGGCTGCTCGTGCTGGTGCTGCTGGTAAGGGATTTGCGGTTGTTGCTGATGAAGTCAGAAATCTTGCATCAAAATCCGCTGACGCTGTTAAACAGACTTCTACTTTAATCCTTGGCAGTGTTGAAAGTGCTAAGGAGGGTGCTGAAATTGCTCAGAAAACTGCAGTGTCATTGCAGGCTATTTCAGAAAAATCACAGGATGTTTCAAATATTATTTCTGATATTGCTGCATCAACAGAAGAACAGGCAAGCAGCATCAAGCAGATTAGTACAGGTATCAGTCAGATTTCTGATGTTGTTCAGACTAACTCCGCTAATGCTGAGGAATGTGCTGCATCCGCTGAGGAACTTGCTGGTCAGGCTGCAATTCTTCGTCAAGAGATTGCAAATTTTAAATTAAGATAGTATAATTAATATAGACCGACTGCAAAGCAGTCGGTCTATAACTGCATTAAAATTGACATATGTATAAAGATTGAGGAGGGGAAATAATGGCTGATTCAAAAGCATTTAAACTTAAATGCGGTATTACTGCCGAAATGGTGGGTCAAGAGGTTTCGAGCTTTTTGCAAAATAGGAAACAAATGACGGTTGAGGAAAGTCCATCTGATGACGGTTATTTTATTCAGGCTAAATTGAGCGGATCTGGCTCAACATGGAAAAAGGTTGCAGGAATGGACTTAGCGACACAAGTTCAGATTATTACAAACGGTGATACTATAACTGTTAATATTGGAGCTGGTCAATGGATTGACAAAATTGGCGTGGGAGCTGTCGGAATGATATTTTTTGCGCCATTAGCCGTGACATCTGTTATTGGTGCTATCGGACAAAAAAAGCTTCCCAGCGAAATTTTTGATGTAATCGGCAGGTTTGTTGGGAATAGCGGCAGTAATGTTAATGCTGCTTCATCTTCAAGCTCTGCTGCAAAAACCAGTGATGTGATTTGCTCAAAATGTAATACCGCTAACAGCAATGGTACGAAGTTTTGTAAAAATTGTGGGGACAAGCTTAGTAATAGCTGTCCGAACTGCAGCGCCGATATCCCTGCTGGTGTTAAATTCTGTCCTTCCTGCGGTCATTCAATCGAAAAAAAGAATAGCTGTTCTAACTGCAATGCACAAATTGCTGACGGGACTAAATTTTGCCCTGAATGTGGTCAATCTACTGCTAAAACTGAAAAGGTATGCTTAGGCTGTGGCATGACTTTAGCTGAGGGTACAAAATTTTGCAGTGGCTGCGGAGCGAGTGTGGAATAAATATAAGTTAATCGGCATATAAATCTGTTTTTTCTATAGATTTATATGCCGATTTTTTATATTAAAGTTTTCATTAAACAAGTCGATATATAAGATATATGCTATTCAAATTCAAATACAACAACATGAAACGACCATAATGAAAGCAGGTGATTATGATGAGTAGGGTAAGTGGTTATAACCATATAAATACTATTGCGGATGCAAAGGGATTTTCCGATGAGGAAAGAAAAATTGCTGTCGATGAGGCTGCAAAAGTGGCTGAGGATAGTTTTGTACCAGCGGTTTTTAAAGAAGATAAGTCCGATACGCTTGATATTAGCGAGAATTATAAAGCACAAAAACAAGAACGCACTCTTGATGAATTAATGGATTTTGTAAAAAGCTCTGATGTACAACAAAAGTATGACAAGCATGCTGCTGTCAGTAATTTTATCAATAGCAAGACAACCTTAAACACTAAGCCTGACGACCATTTAAGCGATGCTGATAAAGCGAAAAAGAGTTTAGTCGAGAAGATGAAAGATGCTCTCGATGAAAATGAAGAAAAGCAGATGGATGTCAATTCTATCGCTAAAAAAATCGCAAGGGGCAGAAAATGCTCGAAAAAAGAGCTTGAATACTTGAAAAAAACTGATGAAGTTAAATATCGTAAGGCGATTGCTGCTAATGAGGCTCGTAAATTGACCGAAACTCGTCTTAAAGGCATTAAGGATAAAGAGCAGCTGCGAAATGCTATTAACAGCGCAAAAGCTGCTGCACTGGGCACTTCTGACACCGATTTCGCTATATTGATTTCTTAGGGCGTTAAGGAACTTGAGGAACGGTATCTGCATAAAAAGAAAAAACATTATTTCGATAACTCTGATAAAATTTTTGATGATAAGGTATTATTTGAAAGTAAGGTTTAATATGTTTTTATCAGTACAGGCACGTTTTATCTTGTCTGTACTGCTTTTTTACGGTTTTTTCTGACACTTTTTTGTAGCTTCCTACAAATACCAATGAACACATTGACATTTTTAGCACGATAAAGATTAACCACTTTTTAACACATGGCAAAAACCGTATGCATATTGCACAAATACTTGCTTAAGTGTTATTATATTTTGGGCGGAGTTTAATTCTTAAACGATTAAATTTGTCTAAATTTCCAATTGTAATGTGGGTTAGATTGTTATATAATGTATATTAGGTATATTAGTTATTTATTTGTCAAATATTATTATACTGTATAATGTGATTTAATCAATTGAAAATGTTGTTTTTATTGCATGAGGGATTAAAGAGAGTTAGTATTATGACAATGGTGTTTTCCATTTGTTCTAATACCTATGATATTTTAAGATTGGAGTTATTCTATTATGGTACCAGTTATTGCAAGAGAAGACTTTGAAGAAAAACTGCGTAATGAACTTCAGGTCGAGTTTAATGTTACACCTATTGATGCATCCGACAAGCAGATTTACATGGCTCTTTCAGCTGTTGTTGTTAGCCTTTTGAGAGAGAAAAGAAGAAAGTTCCGCACAAAAACTCATTCAGAGGGTAATAAGGAAATTTATTATCTTTCAATGGAATTCCTTATGGGTCGTTCTCTAAAGACAAGCCTTTTTAACATGGAGCTTAACTCTATGGTTGAGGATATCTTTAAGAAATGGGATATTAATCTTGACCGTATTTATGATTATGAGCCTGACGCTGGTCTTGGAAACGGCGGTCTTGGACGTTTGGCTGCTTGCTACTTAGATGGCTTAGCTACTGATAATTATCCTGCTATGGGTTACTCTATTTGTTATGAATATGGTATCTTTAAGCAGAAAATGGAGGACGGCTGGCAGACAGAGCTTCCTGATAACTGGCTTCCTGGCGGTAATGTTTGGCTTGTTCCTAAGACTGACAAGTCAATTGATGTTCACTTTGAGGGTAACCTGAATGAATACTGGGATGACAAATATCATCATGTTTCTTATGAGAATTACAACACTGTTTGTGCTGTTCCTTATGATATGTATGTTCCTGGATATGCAGGCGAGGGCGTTTCTGTTCTTCGTTTATGGCAGGCAAAAGCACCATCCTTTGATATGGATATGTTCAATCAGGGTGACTATGCTAAGGCTTTAAACCAGAACACTGTTGCACAGGCTATCTCAAAGGTACTTTATCCAAATGATAATCACCTTGAGGGTAAGTCACTTCGTCTTAGACAGCAGTATTTCCTATGTGCTGCATCTATCGGCGATATCGTTGACCGACACATGAATGTTTATGGCACCCTTGACAATCTTCATGAAAAGGTTGCTATTCATATTAATGATACACATCCAACTCTTGCTATCCCTGAGCTTATGCGTATTCTTCTTGATGACTGCGGTTATTCATGGGCTAAGGCTTGGCATATTGTTACTAATACATTCGCTTACACTAATCATACTGTTCTTGCTGAGGCACTTGAAAAGTGGGAATGCGGTCTTGTTAAGCAGATTATTCCTCGTGTATTCTCTATCATCTGTGAGATTAATGAGAGATATTGCAAGGATTTGATGGAGCGTATTGGTGACTCAAATAAGGTTACAAGAATGTCTATCGTTCAGAATAACCAAATTCACATGGCACTTCTTTGTGTTTGTGCATCACACAGCGTTAATGGTGTTTCTAAGCTTCATTCTGATATCATCAAGCAGGATGTTTTCAAGAATGAATATTTGGATACCCCTCATAAATTTAAGAATGTTACTAACGGTATTGCTTACAGAAGATGGCTTTTGCAGTCTAACAAGGGGCTTACTGAACTTCTTGAAGATAAGATTGGCGATGGCTTTAAGCACAATGGCGCAGAACTTATAAACCTTAACAAGTTCGAGGATGACAAGGCTGTTCTTGACCGTCTTGGTGAAATTAAAAAGCAGAATAAGGACTACTTTGCTAAGTATGTAAAGGCTAACTTTGGTACTATCCTTAATACTGAAGGTATTTTCGACGTTCAGGTTAAGCGTCTTCACGAGTATAAAAGACAGCACCTTAACCTTTTGAATATCATTGCTGAATATAACTACTTGCTTGAAAATCCTAATGCTGACTTTGTTCCAAAGACTTATATCTTTGCTGCAAAGGCTGCTCCTGGTTATTACCTTGCTAAGCAGATTATCAAAATGATCTGGGCTTTGGGCGAGGAAATTAAAAAGCATCCTGTTATCAGTCAGAAGCTGCAGGTATTCTTCCTTGAAGATTACCGTGTCAGCCTTTCCGAAATTCTTATGCCTGCTGCTGAAATTTCTGAGCAGATTTCATTGGCTGGTAAAGAAGCATCAGGTACAGGTAACATGAAACTTATGCTTAATGGTGCGCTTACTTTGGGTACACTTGATGGTGCAAACGTTGAAATTAAGGATGCTGTTGGCATTGATAACATCTTCATTTTCGGTATGACTGCTGATGAAGTTGTTGCTAAGCAGGCTCAAGGCTATCGTCCTGAGGAATATTATAACAACAATGCTGTTATTTCCAAGGCTATTAACAGAATGTACGGCGGTATTAATGGCTGTACTTTTGAAGAAGTTGCCAACTCCTTGAAATATAAAGATCCATACATGGTTCTTGCTGACTTTGATGCTTATCAGTCTGCACAGCAGTATGTTTCCGAATGCTACAAGGATGCTGATAAGTGGAATAAGATGTCACTTCATAATATTGCAGGCGCAGGTGTATTCTCTGCTGACCGTGCTGTTGAAGATTATGCTAGAGATATCTGGAAGCTTAAGTAAATACTGATTGTATTAACGAATATATACATTACATGGCGGTATCCTAATTTATAGGATATCGCCATTTTGTTGTATAAATCTCCCTTTGTTTACAAAAATTTTATTTTTATTTTAATGCAAAATTTTAGTTTTTGGTGTATAATTCTCCACGTCTTACAAACACTATCATTACAAAATAACAAATATATGAAACGGAAATGCCTTTTGTGTGTTCCGTAATTTAATTGGAGGAATATAATTATGAAAGCTACTGGTATTGTAAGACGTATTGACGATTTAGGTCGTGTTGTTATCCCAAAAGAAATCAGACGTACAATGAGAATTCGTGAGGGTGACCCTCTCGAGATTTACACAAGCAATGACGGCGAGGTTATCTTTAAGAAATACTCCGCTATCAACGAAATGGCTGGCTCTGCATCTCAGGTTGCTGAGGTTATGTCTAAGCTTGCTAACTGTCCTACTGTCGTTTTTGACCGTGACCATGTTGTTGCTGTTGCAGGCGTTCAGAAGAAGGAATTTAATGAAAGACGTGTTTCACAGGCTCTTGAGGAATATCTGGAGGGACGCAAGAACTATATGAAAACATCTCCTTCTGATGCTAAGGTTTTCCCTGTTGAGGGTGTTGACCGTCCTGCTATCGCTTGTTCACCTATTTTGTCATCAGGTGATGTTACTGGTGCGGTTGCTTTTCTTGCACCTAGCAATGATTCCGTTGCTAATGAGGTTCAGCAAAATCTTATTCAAGCTGCTGCGCAGTTTCTTGGCAAGCAGATTGAGGAATAAAATATTGGGATTTAAAGAGTTGTTGCATATTCT
Source organism: Oscillospiraceae bacterium (assembly GCA_031550725.1). GTDB lineage: Bacteria > Bacillota > Clostridia > Oscillospirales > Ruminococcaceae > UBA946. The sequence goes on along the minus strand of JAVBOH010000008.1, from coordinate 64,431 downwards.
ATATGTGACAACTCTTTTTAGAATAATGCGTATAGACAATAAAAAATTACGAGAGCGGTATATACATACGATAGCCAGTGATTTTCTTGCTTGAAAGCTTAAAATTCACCCCTTGACATAACCCAAAATAAATAGTATAATGATAATGTTGTGGGTTTACCACATTAATTTAAAATGATTGGGGTTAGAAAATGCGTACAATTTCTTGCTAAAATTTATTGGCATATTGAATTAATTGCAAAGTTATAGTTTAATTGCAAAGTATCATAAAACATGATACTTTAATTTGATGTGCATAAAAGCAGGAAAGTGTATAAATTCTAATCCGTAATATATACTAATTCAATTTATAATGTATAATTCACAATTAATTATGCATTATAAACTATGATTTATGCATTAAAAAGCGGACCGCAGGAATTAACTTTTCCTGCGGTCATTTTGTTTTTTTTAGGAGGTTTATTTTTATGTCATTAATTAATATAGTGGGTTTGACATTTGCATATGACGGAAGCTATGACAACATTTTTGAGGACGTATCATTTCAGCTTGATACAGACTGGAAGCTTGGTTTTACAGGACGTAACGGCAGGGGAAAGACAACTTTCATGAATTTATTGCTGGGTAAATATTCTTATCAGGGCATAATATCTGCAAGCGTGGATTTTGAATATTTCCCTTATGAAGTGCAAGATAAAAGCGTTAATACGATTGATATAGCTTATGAAAAATGTCCTGATTTGGAGTATTGGGAAATTGCGAAGGAGCTTAGCCTGCTTGATGTTGATGATGAGGTTTTATACCGTCCGTTTGAAACGCTTAGCAACGGCGAGCAGACTAAGGTTTTATTGTGTATACTTTTTCTTAAAGCCAATGCATTTCTGCTTATCGATGAGCCGACAAATCATCTTGATATGCAGGCTCGTGAAGTTGTGGCGAAATACCTTAACCGTAAAAAAGGTTTTATACTTGTATCTCATGACAGAGCTGTACTTGACAATTGTATCGACCATATTCTTTCGATAAATCTTACAGGTATTGAGATACAAAAGGGTAATTTTTCGTCATGGCAGGAAAACAAAAAGCGTCAGGATAATTTTGAGCTTGCTGAAAATGAACGACTTAAAGCGGATATTAAGCATCTTTCACAAGCGGCAAAACGCACTTCGGACTGGTCTGACAAGGTCGAGTCAACAAAGAATGGCAGTAAAAATTCAGGGTTACGTCCTGACAGGGGTTATATTGGTCACAAGTCTGCAAAAATGATGGCACGTTCAAAGGCTATCGAAGAACGCCGAGAAAAAGCTGTAGCTGATAAATCGGCATTGCTTAAAAATATTGAAAATGCAGATAATTTGAAGATATCACCGCTAAAATATCACTCATCGCAGCTTTTATATCTTGATAATGTTGCTGTTTCGTATGACGGCAAAATGGTATGTGAAAATGTCAGCTTTAGCGTTAATCAGGGTGACAGGGTGCTGCTTTCAGGTAAAAATGGCTGTGGTAAATCGAGTATTTTAAAGCTTATTTGCGGCGAGGATATTACTCATAGCGGCAATATTCAGACTGGCAGCAGTATAAAAATATCCTATCTGCCGCAGAATGCCGACTTCTTGTGTGGCAGTCTTTCCGATTTTGCATATGACAGTAATATTGATGAAAGTCTTTTCAAAGCCATTTTGCGAAAGCTTGACTTTTCACGTTTGCAATTTGAAAAGGATATGGAGAATTTTAGCAGCGGTCAGAAAAAGAAAGTGCTTATTGCAAAAAGTCTTTGTGAACAAGCACATATATATGTTTGGGATGAGGCCTTGAACTTCATTGATATCATGTCACGAATTCAGATTGAGGAGCTTTTAACGGAGTATGAGCCGACTATGATTTTTGTTGAGCATGACAAAACCTTTGCGGATAAAATTGCAAATAAGGTTGTCGAAATAATCAGGGTTTGATAAACAAATAGCCATTGTACTTTTTTGTACAACGGCTCATTTATGTTACGAATTCGTCTTAAACTGAACAATAATGCGGTATTCATCGTCATAGTTCCTGTCATTAATAATAGGAACTATCTTGACTTTATATGTACCGCCGGATGTTAGCTTTGTCAGCTTAATTGAGGTCTTTTTAGTGGTTGAAACAAGGACATACTTGTTTTTCTTATCACTGAAAACATAGACCTTATATTTATCAGGACTGCGGCCGCTGTCCCATGGAAATACACTTGCCCATGAAATTGCTGCAGTGCTTTTTGTGATTGATGTTACCTTTGCATTATTAAAGCCTAGGTTTATATAGCCGCCGTTTTTCTTATATGCGGCATTTGTTAGTGCTGTCAGCTTTGTGGCTTTATTAAAGTCAAATGAATAGTTTATTTTATTAGCCTTGGCATATTTTTGCGCATATGAGTTGGTTTTGCAAAATATAGTTACATATTTCGACTGCTCAAAGGCACCGTCAGTATTTCCATAAGGAAGCAGGTCATTGAACTTCGTATATTTAGATGTAACAACAACGCTTACAAGGCTTTTGCATTTTCCAAACGCCAGCATATCAACATCCTCAACATTGCTTGGGATTTTAACATATTTTAAGGAATAACAACCCTCAAATGCCCTTCCCTCAATTTTAAGCAAAGTGGACGGCAATGATATCGAAATCAGGTTAAAACAATCTCTGAAACAATTAAACCCAACACTTTTTATACCCTCGTCAATAACAACTTTTCTGATACTATGCTGATATTCATACCATGGGATATCGGCACGGTTTTTGTCAAGAAAGCTGTCCATATAACCCTTGCCACGAATAGTCAGTATATACTTTTTATCAAGCACCCAAGTGAAATTTTCACCAAGCACACCCGACGCAATTTCATTTGATTCCACAGCAGCCTCTGCTGTTGCCGATGTGGTTTCTTCTGCATAAGAAAAAACAGTCATGTATGATAATGTCATGATAAGGCATATCATGACGGATGTGACTTTTAAAAGTTTAATTTTCATATAATAAACGCTCCTTAATTTTATAAGGTTATATAGTGCGTTAAGTTAAAAATTCTAAAGTATTTTTAACGGAGCTACGCTCCTTTTTGCAACTACGTTGCAAAAACTTCCTGATAGCAGGTTAACGGCTTCGCCGCATCGCACTACGTGCTAATTAAAAACACTTGAGTGTTTTTAATTCAACCTACTATATCATACATTATATCACAGGAACAAAAAACTTTCAATCCTTTTATTTGTTTTGTGGATTGCTTAATAAATGCAGGAGGATATTTTCATTCAGCACGCATTATTTAAAAGATAATTATTATCAATTTGATTACAAAGATTAAGAGCAGACTAAAAAGCCTGCTCTCTTTTGACCCGCAAGGGTAAAATCTTTTTTATGCGACCCGCTAGGGGTATTGTTATTATATGCGAAAGCACATAATTTATTACAATTTTATTTTAACATCATTTTTCTTTTTTGTCAAGACTTTTTGTAAAGAGTTCTTTTACCTTTTCATCCAGTAAATCCATTTGCTGTCCTTTAAGCTTGATGTGTTTATCATCTTTTAAACGTGGTTTTATTATTCTAAGTTTTGATATACAGCGTATTTGCATAGGCATTGCATAACTTTCTCTATCTGAATCTGGAATTATTTTACCCAAATATACTTCTGAATGGTGGAGGTTATTAATTGATTTTCCTTTTTCCAATGAAGATATTGGTATAATTACAATACCTCCGTTTGTTTTGCTGTTGTTATTTTCAACTACAACAGCATAATGTGTTCCGCCTTGTTCACATCCCGTATTATATCCTAAATGTACATGAACTATATCACCACGTTTATAGTAAACTAACCTGCTTGGCTCAAACGAACGCTCAAAAGTAAGGTACTTGGACCAAACCATAAGCCAATCGGTTATAATATGCTGTTGTTTAGGAGCTAATTTCATAATTGATTTTTTAGTTCTAATAGAACTAAATCAATAGTTGTTTCCTCTACTGGATTAGCAATAACTTTTTTTATGTTTGTAATTATCATTGCACATAACATAGGCGTCCTTTCCGTTGATATTATCATCAATTTGTAGGGAACGGATTCCATTCCGTCCCCCACATTCATTCCTCATCTGGAATATACAACAAAATATCCTCGACCTTGCAGTCTAATGCTTTGCAGAGGTCGTTTAATACTAATGTTGATAGTCCTTTTTGATGTTTCAAGCGGCTTATTGTATTGCTGCTAAAATTATGATAGGTCTTTAAAGCGTATGCTGTAATATTTTTTTCTTTCATGGTTTTCCATAATGGAGCATAACTTATCATTTTTCATCACCCAATATAATTATATAGTATGTATAAAATATTGAACACTATCAATAAATTAACAGTGTTCAATATATTGACTTTATTAGTGATATGATGTATAATACATATAAAATGTCATATTATGCAAAGGATTGATAAAAATGAAAAATTACAAGAAGATAATAAAGAAAATTGCAAAAATGAATGGTGTTTCTGTGAAAGAAGTCGAAACAGATATGAAAGCTGCTATTAATTATGCATATAAAAAACCATCCTTGACTGCAAATTGTATACCAAAGGATAATGAAATTCCTGCACCAAAGGAAGTTATTTCATATGCATCCGAACGAGTGAATTTGTTGAAATAAAGATGTGTTGAAATTTTGAAAAAAAGTTAAATTAGCTTAACCCACTTGACTTGTGGCGGGATTTTTAGTATAATAGTAGTTGTGGAAGATTTGAAACTTTTATGATGAAAAATTTCATTTTTTAAGGTTTTAATTTCTTAAAAATTATATATAAGGAGCTGCTACATTATGTCACTAACTAATAATCCTAACGTTAACAAATGGGTTGAGGAAATGATCGCTCTTACAAAACCTGATAAGGTTGTTTGGATCGATGGTTCTAAGGAACAGCTTGATGCTCTCACTAAGGAAGTTACTGAACTCCCTGACGACAGCAGAGATAAGCTATCTTGGTTAAATCAGGATAAGCTTCCTGGTTGCCTTTACCACAGAACTCTTCCTAACGACGTTGCTCGTGTTGAGGACAGAACTTTCATTTGTTCAAAAGATAAAAAGGATGCAGGTCCTACAAATAACTGGTGTGATCCTGCTGAAATGTATGCTAAGCTAACTCCGCTTTATGACGGTGTTATGAAGGGCAGAACTATGTATGTTATTCCTTATTCAATGGGTCCTATCGGATCTCCTTTGGCTAAGGTTGGCGTTGAAGTTTCTGACTCCATTTATGTTGTTCTTAATATGAACATCATGACAAGAATGGGTAAGGCTGCATTTGAAAACCTAGGTGATACTTCAAACGACTTCGTTCGTGGACTTCACTCAAAGGCACAGGTTGACCCAGAAAACAGATACATCTGTCATTTCCCAGAGGATAATACTATCTGGTCTATCAACTCTGCTTACGGCGGAAATGTTCTTTTGGGCAAGAAGTGCTTTGCTCTTAGAATTGCATCTTATCAGGGTAAAAATGAAGCTTGGATGGCTGAACATATGCTTATCCTTGGTATCGAAAAGCCAAACGGCGAAACTAAGTATGTTTGTGCTGCATTCCCATCTGCTTGCGGCAAGACTAACCTAGCTATGCTTATTCCACCAGAGGGGTATGTGAACAAGGGTTACAAGGTTTACACTGTTGGTGATGATATCGCTTGGCTAAAGCAGGGTGAGGATGGCAGACTCTGGGCTATTAACCCTGAAAATGGTTTCTTCGGCGTTGCTCCTGGTACAAATGAAAAGTCCAACTACAATGCTCTTGCATCTACAATGAAAAATACTATCTTTACTAACGTTGCTATCAACAATGATGATAACACTGTTTGGTGGGAGGGTCTTGATAAAAATCCACCTGAGAATGCTACTGAGTGGAAGGGCGCTAAAGTTAACGGCAAGGAATACTCTGCTAGCGGCGAAAAGCTTGCTCATCCAAACTCTAGGTTTACAGCTCCTGCTGAAAACTGCCCATGTATCTCACCTGAATTCAACAATCCTAAGGGCGTTCCTGTTGATGCTATCGTGTTCGGCGGCAGACGTGCTAAGACTGCACCACTTGTATACCAGTCCTTCGATTGGCAGCATGGTACATTCGTAGGCTCTATTATGGCTTCTGAAACAACTGCAGCTGCAGCTGGTGCTGTTGGTGTTGTTCGTCGTGATCCTATGGCTATGCTTCCATTCTGCGGATACAACATGGGTGACTATTTTGGTCACTGGCTTGATATGGGTAAGAGTCTAGGCGATAAGGCTCCTAAGATATTTAATGTTAACTGGTTCAGAACTGACGATGAGGGTCACTTCATCTGGCCTGGATTTGGCGATAACATGAGAATTCTTGACTGGATTATCGAGAGATGTGACGGCAATGCTGAGGCTGTTGAAACAGCTATCGGTTACGAGCCAAAGCCTGAAGATATCAATATCGAGGGTCTTGAGGGTGACAACATCACTCTTGATGTTATTAAGGGACTTCTTTCCGTTGATAACGACCTATGGCTTGAAGATGTTAAGGGTATCAAGGAATTCTATGGTAAGTTCGAGGGTACTCTTCCTGCTGAGCTAGCTGATGAGCTTGCTAAGCTTGAGGAAAGACTTGCTAAATAATTTCGTTATTTATAGTATTAAATGCGGACGTTGTTATGACGTCCGCATTTTTGTGTTTATTTGCAGGATTGGGGGTTCTACTCTACATTATTAGTGTAATTTGTATATTAATGTGTTTGTCGTGTTTTTATACAATCGTTTTCTTGACAAACATCCCAAAATGCATTATAATGAATTAATTGGCTTTAAATGAGTTTGTTTGTGTTATTCGCTTAGTGCTGATATCATTAGCCGCATACCGAGCTTGAAACCATCACAGAATGTGCTGTATTTTTCAATGCCCGTATTATCTATTTGGGCATCAAGAAACTTGTTAAATAGCTCTTTTTGTGTGTTGGACATGCTCTCATATAGCTTGTCATGGAGCTTTAGACAGAGTTTTTCGGACTTTTCGTATTCCTCTTTTGTTGGAGGGATTATGTTTTCTTTTTGTATATCGCTATAATATAGATTTGATATAATGTTCATGTTTTTACACTCCTTGCTCTTTATAACGTGTCATGTTGTTTGATATACTCATTATAACACGTTAAAACGAGTTTGTCAATAGTTTTGGAGGGATGAATTTGTTTTATGATAATTTGAAATCAGCTTGTGAAAAAAATAATGTGAAAATGACATCAATAGTAAAGGAATGTGGCTTTGCCAGCGGTTCAATAGGTAGCTGGAAAAAGGGTGTATATCCTAACAGTGAGTTGGTAGAAAAGTTTGCAGCACGTTTAAATGTGTCTTGCGATTATTTGATTTTAGGTAAGGATAATGGAACCGTTTTATCCGATGAAGAACAAAACTTACTTGACAAATACCGCTTGCTAAGCGATAAAAGAAAAGGTAAAATTGAACTGCTCCTCGAGCAATATACAGAGGAACAAGCTAAAGAAAAAAACTAAATTAAGGTGGTATTTACTTTGAAAAAATATCTTGAAATAGGTAAAATCGTGTCCGTTCAGGGACTTAAGGGTGAGGTGCGTGTTGAGGCATGGTGCGACTCGCTTGAATTTTTATGCGAATTCGACACATTATATTTTGATAAGGGTGAAAAAACTATTGAAATTAAATATGCTCGTCCGCAGAAAAATGTTGTTGTCATGAAAATTGCTGGTATTGATACCGTTGAAATGGCGCAGACTTTGCGAAATAAAATCATTTATATGGACAGAGATGATGTGGAACTTGAAGATGGCTGTTACTTCATTCAGGATTTAATCAGTCTTGAGGTTTTAGATGCTGATAATGGTACTTCTTATGGGAAAATTATTGAGGTTTCTGCGACAGGCGCTAATGATGTATACCATATAAAAGGTGATGATGATAAAATACGCCTTATTCCTGCTATACCAGATGTTGTTGTTGAAACAAATATTACTAATGGTAAAATGATTATTCGTGTTCCGGAGGGACTTTTTGATGAGGATTGATATTGCAACTCTTTTTCCCGAAATGTGTGAGGCTGTTTTATCGGAAAGTATTGTAGGGCGTGCCAGAAAAGCTGGAAAAATCGAGGTTTACTGCCATCAAATTCGTGATTATACCAATGACAAGCACCGTCGTGTTGATGATACTCCATACGGCGGCGGAATGGGTATGGTTATGCAGGCAGAGCCGATTTATAATTGTTATATGGCAGTTACAAAGGATTTTGCTGTTAAACCTCATGTTATTTATATGTCACCTAAAGGGACTGTTCTGACACAGAAAAAGTCCGTGGAGCTGTCGCTGGGACCTGATATTTTTATAATATGCGGTCATTATGAGGGTGTCGACCAGAGGCTTATTGATAAAATTGTGGATGAAGAAATTTCCATTGGGGATTATGTTTTAACTGGCGGTGAGCTGCCTGCACTTGTTATGGTTGATGCTGTTTCAAGGATGTGCGATGGTGTGCTTTCGTCATCTGAATGCTATGAAGAAGAAAGTCATTACAGCGGTTTGCTTGAATATCCGCATTATACTCGTCCTGAAATCTGGGAGGATATGCGTGTGCCGGATGTTCTTTTAACTGGGCATCATGCCAATATTGCGAAATTTCGTCACGATGAGGCTGTGAAAATTACAGCAGAACGCCGTCCTGATATGTTGAAAATACCCAACTAATTTACAATTCCGGACAACTATAAATGCTATAAATATTTTCGGTTGAAATGCATATAATTTAGTGTTGAAACTTGTTGAATGCTTATAAAATTCGTGATTATCAACAAATAAACATCAAGTAAACATCTCAACATTAATTCAAATAGCAGAATTTTGAGGTTTACGGCGGGTTTATATAAAATTTGCATTGACTATGATGCTTTAGTTAGGTATAATATAAACATAAAAGAGATTATGCTAACATTAAAAGAATAAAGAATTTTAGTTAGGAGAGAAGAGTTATGTTCGTTAAAGATGTAATGGTTCAGAATCAGGTTGGTTTGCACGCACGCCCAGCAACTTTTTTCATTCAGAAGGCTAATGAGTTCAAGTCATCTATCTGGATTGAAAAGGAAGAAAGACGTGTTAATGCTAAGTCACTTCTAGGTATACTTTCCCTTGGTATCGTTGGCGGTACTCAGATTAAGATTATTGCTGACGGCGCAGATGAAAACGCTGCTGTTGAAGGTCTTATTGAATTGGTTGAAAGTGGTTTCGCTGAGGAAACTCGATAAGCTCCCCTTTGTTATACATTGATATTTAAGACGCTGCTTTTTGCGGCGTCTTTTTATGTTTATTCTGTTTTTTATACATTATTAATGAAATTTTACTGCTCTAACTATCTTTTTCGTAAATAAATATGCGTTTTTTAAAGAAAATAGCAGACATTTAATAAAAAATTCACACAATCGTTTAAAAAATATGTTAAACTATATTGTATATTAGCAATAATAACAGGTATTCGTATTTATATGTGGGGTTTTTATTGCACTTTGTGTTTGATTTTTAATTTGTTATGCAGATATTATTCCTGCAATGAAAGGAAGACCATACTATGTCAAACAGACTATTTCAGGGTTTAATTCATCAGATGAGAGATACTATGGACTGTATTATAGGCGTTGTTGATGCTAATGCTTCGATTATCGCTTGCAGTGAGCTGTCCAGAATTGGCACTACTAACGAATTTGTTACTCTTGATTTAAGCGATTCCCATGATATTTTTGTTCGTGACGGGTATACTTACAAGCCGTTCGGCTCACATATCAAGCCTGATTATGCTGTTTTCGTTGAAGGGGTTGACGAAAGTGCGGCTAAGTATGCTAACATTCTTTCCATTACACTATCCTCTATCAAACAGTATTATGATGAAAAATATGACAGAAACAATTTTATTAAGAATGTTGTTCTTGATAATGTTCTTCCAGGTGATATTGTTGTTAAGGCAAGAGAACTGCACTTCAACAACGATGTAAGCAGGGTTGTATTTCTTATCAGAATTGTTTCTTCGAATGATGTTTCCGCTTTTGATGTTATTCAAAATCTGTTTCCGGACAAGTCTAAGGACTTTGTTTTGAATATTACTGAAACTGATATCGTTCTTGTCAAGGAAATCAAGAATAATGTTGAATCAAAAGACCTTGAAAAGCTTGCACGCTCCATTTCTGATACTCTTTCCACTGAGTTCTATACTCGTGTTAATGTTGGTATCGGTACTGTTGTTACTGGCATTAAGGACTTGGCTCGTTCATTCAAGGATGCACAGGTTGCTCTTGAGGTTGGTAAGGTATTTGATACTGATAAGGTGATTGTTTCCTATGATAACTTAGGTATCGCTAGACTTATTTACCATCTTCCAACAACTCTTTGCGAAACTTTCTTACAGGAAGTTTTCAGACGTGGGTCTATTGAATCTCTTGACCATGAAACCTTGTTTACTATTCAGAGATTTTTCGAGAATAACCTTAATGTGTCCGAAACTTCAAGAAAGCTTTTCGTTCACAGAAATACCCTTGTTTACAGACTTGAAAAGATAAAAAAATTAACAGGTCTTGATTTGCGGGAGTTTGACCATGCAATCATTTTCAAGATTGCGCTTATGGTTAAAAAATATTTATCCGCTAATCCGGTTAAGTTCTGATTTAAATCTTTAAAAAATTAATGGGGGCAGAATTTTTATAATTTCTGCCCTTTTTTACACGTTTATAGCAAAAAATGTCAGATTATATCATTTCAATTCGGAAAGGATTGTAAAAAATTGGTTGAACTAAAAAATGTGTCCGTTACATATGCAAACGGTGTGGACGCCCTCGATAAGGTTAGTATTAGAATCAATGATGGCGAGTTCGCTTTTATCGTTGGTGAATCGGGTGCAGGTAAGAGTACTCTTATCAAGCTAATGCTTAAAGAGGTTACTCCTAATGAGGGAAGTATCGTCGTAAACGGCTTTAATATAAATAAACTTAAGAAAAATAAGGTGCATAAGCTAAGAAGAACTATCGGTTTCGTTTTTCAGGACTTTAAGCTTATCAACAATATGACTGTTTATGATAATGTCGCTTTTGTTTTGCGAAGTATTGATGCGCCTATTAAATACATTCGTAATCGTGTTCCTTATGTTCTGGCTTTGGTTGGACTTAAGGATAAGGTTAACAGCTATCCAACCGAGCTTTCGGGCGGTGAGCAGCAGCGTGTGGCACTTGCACGTGCGCTTGTTAATGACCCTAAGCTTATTATTGCGGACGAGCCGACTGGTAACCTTGACCCAAAGACCTCGTGGGAAATTATCGATCTGCTGCAAGAAATAAACAGATGCGGTACAACTGTTATCATGGTTACTCATGAGCATGAATTCGTTAAGGAATTCGGCGGTCGTACTATCAGAATTCGTGAGGGCAAAATTGCCTTTGACGATATTTTACAATAATAAATTTTAAGCCTGCATTGAAATAATACTGCGGGCTTTCTTCCGTTTACACAAATAGATTTGGATATTTATTTTACATCGAAAGGGTGGCTTTATTCACATGAAATTAAGCAGTATGAATTACCTTTTTAAACAGGGTATGAGAAATATATGGACTAACAGAATTATGTCTTTGGCATCATTCTGTATTATGATGGTATCACTTTTGCTTATTGGCTTTACCGTTGTTTTTGTCGGCAATATCAATCTTTTTATTGGTGGTGTTGAGAACAAAAACGAGGTTATCCTTATTCTCAAGGATGACATTTCCGATGATAATATTGAGCAGATGGGCAGCAAGCTTAAAAATATGGCTAATGTCAGCGAATGCGTTTTCTACTCCAAGGAGGAGGCTTTCGAGGATTTGAAAGCAAGTATGACTGAGGTTGAGGATATTTTCTCCTATTATGAGGATTCACCTTTGCCTGACGCTTACAAAATCCGTGTAAAAAACATCGATGAAATGAGCAATACGCTTATGGATATTAACCGTATTGACGGCATTGACACAATTAAAGCTCCAAATGATTTTATTAACATTCTTATTGAGGTTAAGTCGTTTATTTCTGTTCTTTTTACTGCTATTATTGCAGCTTTAGTTATTGTTTGCCTTGTTATCATTTCAAATACTACAAGGGCAAGCGTTGATATCAGAAAGCGTGAAATTGCTATTATGAAGCTTGTTGGTGCTACTAACTCATTCATTAAAGTGCCTTTCTTCGCTGAGGGTATTATGATTGGTGTGCTTGCTGGTGCTGCTGCTCTTGGTATTACTTGTCTTGGCTACTCACAGATTGCTAAGCTTTTGGTTTCCGATATGACTATATGGTCAATTTTCGGTTTCACAGGGTTAATTCCTTTGAAGGATATTATGTTTAAGCTCGTTGTTGGGTATATTGTTGCAGGCGCTGGCATTAGCGGTATTGGTACTGTTATGAGTACTTCAAAGTACGTTAAGGTTTAATATAAATATTATAGAGGGTCATAACATGAACATTAAAAAATGTGACATTATAAAGAAGATATCTGCTGCTTTAATAGCGGTAACAATGTGCTGTGCTGTTTTTATTTCCGATTATTCATATAGAATTTATGCTGATAACATTGATGCTTATGAAGCTAGACGGGATGAACTTATTAGGGAAAAAACAGCAATAGATGAACTCTTAGATGAATATGGTGATAAAGCAAGCGAACTTCAAGGCTATCTTGATGAGTATGACAATAAAATGCGTATTCAGGAAGAACTGGTTGATAATGCTAAAAAGTTAGTTGAACTCTGTCAAATTGAAATTGATGAACTTAGTATAAATATTGCTAATTCAGAAATCGAAGTGCAAGAGGGTATTGAGATTTTCGGTAAAAGACTTCGTGCTATGTATATCTCTGGTAATGATGGTCTTGTTTCTGTTCTTGCTGGAACATCCGATTTTTATGATATGCTTGTTAGAATTGAACTTTATGAGAGAATTTCTCGTAAGGACAGTGAAATCATAAGTGGTCTTAAAGAGAAAATTGAAAATCTTAATGCTGATAAGCTTTTACTTGAGAAAAAAGTGCTCGAACTTGAGCAAAATCAGCTTAATGAAAGCGAATATTATGATGAACTTCGTGATATATATAATAATCATTCCGAAACGCTTGCTATGAATAAGGCGATGATTGATGATTATGAACGCCGTGCTGATGAAATTATGGCTGAAAATAAACGTCTTGATGAACAAATTCAAGAAGAAATTCGTGAGCGTCAGGCTGCGGCTGAAAAGCGTCGTGCTGAAGAAGAACAACGCCGCAAGGATGAGGAAGAACGTAAAAAGCAGGAGGCTGAGGATAAAGGCGAGCAATATGTTCCGCAGGATACTGCTATGTTTACCTCCTATTCCGATACTGGTTTTATATGGCCTGTTCCGACTGTTCGTAATATGGGTGATGGTTATGGCGAACGCTGGTTTGAAGAAGAAAACCGCTACCAAAATCATGGCGGTATTGATATAGTTAAGCCTAACTGTGCAGGCGAATGTATTGTGGCGTCTGCTGCAGGAGAGGTTATTACTGCTGGGTGGAGCGATAGCTTTGGAAATTACGTTGTTATTGACCATGGCAATCAGGTGTCGACACTTTATGCTCACTGCTCTAGTCTTGCTGTAAGTGCCGGGGATATTGTTTCGCAGGGACAAGCTGTTGGATATATCGGTAATACAGGCGATTCATACGGTGCACATCTGCATTTTGAGGTGCGTATAAATGGTATGCGTACTGACCCTCTTGGTTATGTTAATGTTAATAACTGATATTTCTACTGTTTTGAAAGGAAGTTTATTCTATGGGAAATAGAAAACGTGGATTAATAAAAAAAATATCGGCGGCAGTTATGGCTGTTATGCTTTCCTGCACATTCTTTGTTTCCGATGTTACATATAATATTTCTGCTGATACAATAAAAGACCTTGAGGCTAAGCAGGATGCTCTTGAAAAGGAAAAAAATAAGGTTGAGCAGAACTTAAAGGAATATGAGGGTAAGGTTGAGGAAACTCAGAATTATCTCGATGAATATGACAATAAAATGCATATTCAGGAGGAACAGGTGGCTGTTGCTGCTGAACAAATTGAGATTTGTCAGGGTGAAATTGATGAGCTTAATGCAAGAATTGCTGATGCCTATATTGATATCGATGATGGAATTGACCTTTTTGGCAAAAGACTTCGTGCTATGTATATCTCAGGAAATGACGGACTAGCAGGAGTTCTTTCTGGTGCATCCGATTTTTATGATATGCTTGTGCGAATTGAACTTTATGAGAGAATTTCAAAGCGTGATAATGAAGTTATCGATAATTTAAAAGAAAAGATTGCAGGTCTTGAGGCTGACAAGCTTTCACTTCAGGAGAAGATGTCTACTCTTGAACAAAAGCAGCTTGAAGAAAAAGAGCTTTATTCCGAGCTTCGTGAAACATATAATAATCATGCCGAAACTAAGGCTATGCAGCAGGCGATGATTGATGATTATGCTGCTCGTGCTGACGAAATTGAAGAAGAAAACGAACGTATTGAACAGCAAATCCAAAGCGAGATACGCAGACAGCAGGAGGAGGCAGAAAGAAAGCGTAAGGAAGAAGAAGAACGCCGCAGAAAAGAAGAAGAAGAACGTAAAAAAGCCGCTGAGGAAAAGGGTGAGGAGTATGCACCGCAAAGTACGCAAATCTTCACATCATACAGCGAAACAGGCTTTATATGGCCTGTGCCAAGCGTTCATAACTATACAGACGTTTACGGCAGCAGATGGATTGTTGAGGAAAGCAGAAATGACTTCCATAAGGGTCTTGATATCACTGCTCCAGGGTGCTATGGCAAGGAAATTGTTGCATCCGCTGCTGGTGAGGTGTTGACTGCTTCTAACACTGGTAATGGATATGGTAATCATGTTGTTATCGACCATGGCAACAAGATTTCCACTTTATACGGTCACTGCTCAAGTCTTGCTGTTAATGCTGGCGATATTGTTGAACAGGGTCAGGTTATCGGTTATATCGGCTCAACAGGCTATGCTTATGGCAACCACTTGCATTTTGAGGTGCGTGTGAACGGTCAGCATACCGACCCATTTAATTATGTAAGTCCTTAAACTTTAAATCGGACGGCTTTATTGCCGTCTGTTTTATATTAAACATAGAAAGGATGTAAAACTATTACATGAATAAAAAAATTTCACTTGGCATGGCAATAGCTCTTATGGCTCTTGTTGCTGCTGCAACATTTATTATTACATATAACTATTCTATGGGTGTTTTTAACTCAAAGGTTAAGAGTGTTTCAGAAAAAGAGGGGACTTATACTAAGCTTGCCGAACTCGACAAGTTTATCCGCAGCAGCTTTATCGGTGATATTAATGAAGAAGCACTTATGAATAACATCATGCGTGGCTATGTTTCAGGACTTGGTGATAAATATGCACAGTATTATACTCCCGATGAATACAGCACTATTACTCAAAAGGAATCTGGTGTTGTTGTTGGCTTTGGTTTTGATTTTGAAAAAGAAGAAAGCGGTTATATCAAGGTTACTGCTATTGCTGAAAATACCTCTGCTTTCGAACATGAACTTGAAGTTGGTGACATTATCACCGCTGTAAACAATACCGATGTTATCGCTTATGAAAATGGCTATGATGAGGCCGTATCTTTCTTTAAATGTGATGAGGGCACAAAAATTAAGCTCCATGTTAAGCGTAAAGATCCTGACGGTGTATCAGAGTTCCTGACTTTTGACCTTGTTGCATCAAAAAGAGATATTATATCTGTTTACTATCATGTTATTGATGAAAATATCGGATATATAAAGATTACCACCTTTAATGATAAAACACCGGAGCAGTTTAAGGAAGCTTTGAATACCTTGATTTCCGGCGGTGCAGAATCAATTATTTTGGATGTTCGTAATAATGCAGGCGGTCTTATTGAGTCCTTGCAGGGTGTTGTTGATACTATTATCGGAGATGCTGATGTTGTTAAGGCTTACTATAAGGATTCTGAGGAGGTTGTTGTTAAAACAACCGAGGCTGAAAAAATTAAGATGCCTATGGTTGTTCTTGTTAACGGCAATACCGCTTCATGCTCCGAGCTTATGGCCTTTGCACTGCGTGATTTGTCAGGTGCTCAGGTCGTTGGCACATCTTCATACGGCAAGGGTGTTATGCAGACTACTCATAAGCTTTCAGGCGGTGCGGCTGTTAAAATTACCGTTGCTACCCTCCAAACCGATAAAAGCGGTGATTATAACGGTGTTGGAATTAAGCCTGATTTTGAAGTTTCTATTCCTGCCGAAATTGATATTAATGCGTTGACTGATGAAGAACAACTTTTGTATGATTCACAGCTTATTAAAGCGGTTGAGGTTATTACTACAATTAAATAATAAGGGTGCGGTTTCAATGATGTCATACGCGGCAGATCATCGTTGACACTGCATTGAACGTCATACCTACATAAATATAAAAGGAGTACATTTTACCATGGTTGAAGAAGTTGGAATTACCTATTTTGTCTTGATTGTTATGCTGTTCCTTTGTGTTGGATTTGATATTTTTAATTATATTATGGTTTTCATTGTCAAGAAAACCGATATTGCACAATACTGTACTTATGGCGTTAAATATGTAAAGCTTGTTATGTACCTTATTTTTGGTTTGCTGATGTTCGTTTTTGGTATTTTTACAGGTCTTTCTGATTACTCACGAAATGTGCATTTTATTATTGGTGCATTGCTCGCTGCTGATTTCATCTTCGGACTTGTTATCAAGATTAAATTCGGCAAAAAAAGAGGTCAGGTGTAAATCAACTGGATGGGGGAGATTGCATATGGGTTTATTTAAGAAAAAGCCATCCGCTTTCGAGGTTTCTGCGAAAACGCTTGCCGAAAAAGGTTTCTGCGATGAATATATTGATGCATTGAAAGATGATATCAGCAATGCTTTGAAACCTCGTGATATCAATAAAGGCAAAAGCTACCTTTGCAATGCTCTTATTATCTGTGGCAGGCTTAATGAGGCTTATGATGTCTTTAACGAAGTTGACCTTAACACGCTCGACAGCATCCTTGCACCTAACCTTGTTCAAAATATTATATTCAGCCTTTTTGTGCAGGATAAGCTTTCTGCTGCTGATGAGCTTTATTATAAGCATAACAGGCTCGTTCTGCATGACCATACTGACAGTATGAGACGCACTCTTGCCATTCATGAGCATATTCAGGGACGGTATGAAAATAGCATCACCATTCTCGCTAAAATGCTCGACAGCGACTGCAGGTTCTTGGATATATGCATTATTAAATCTATGGTTAAGCTTGATATGTATGAGTCTGCCTCAGAAATTGGCTCAAGTCTTAATGCTTATGATGGTCTGCATGAGCTTGGCAATCAGTCTATGAAGCTGAAACGAAAAATTCTTAATGCTTTGGATGGCAGCAGAATTAAGCGTACTCATAAAAATAAGAAAAAGAAATAATAATTAATACACAAAAACCTTTTATATGAATAAAAACATCCCATATACTCAGAAATTACTGAATATGTGGGATGTTTTGCGTTAATTATATTAATGTGTCATTTTGCTCTTTTTCTAGCTTTAATATAAGCGAATGTACTAAATGATAAAAATCGTCATTCTCCGATGATACTCGTTCTAGCTGAATTAATATGTCAATGCAATGTGTTATATCATCACAATCCAGTGATTTTAATAATACACATTCATCATTTGTTAATGCACACTTAACTGGAAACATTATTGACCCTCCAAAAACTTTTACAGTTGAATTTTTATTTTATATACTATAAATATTATTTTTCAATAATTATATTTATATGCATAAAGTGTATACAGAGTATTAATATATGGACACGTATGCATACTCATAATGATACATTGTTTATTGATAAAAAGCAATAGTATTTTGTTAATAAGTTTATTTTTTTTTGGTTTTTTGGTAAAATTATATAAGGATAAATGTAAGGTGGTGACGTAATGTGTCAAAAGCTACAAGGATTGCCAAACATAACGAGTTCAAATACATTCAAATAGGACTAAATATTGCATATTACAGAAAAATGTCCGGAATGACGCAGGAAGAACTAGCAGAACAGTCTGGTATAAGCCGTTCTCATATCAGTGCGCTCGAAGCACCTAACATTGTCCATACTGTTTCTCTCGAAGTTATTTTTAATATCGCTAATGCTTTGCAGGTTGAGGTATTTAAGCTTTTTGAGTTCAGAGATTAACCATTACCTTTATAATGGATGGTCAGTGATTTGTATTGATTCAGATTTGCGTTTTGACTGCCGATTTTATCGGTGGTCTTTTTGTGTTTGTTTTTGCATTCAGTTTTGTGCAAATTATATATCGTGCGTTGCGCAAAAATACAATAAATGTAATATTTGAAAAATGCTAATAATTTGGTGTATTCATCTTGCCTATTTTAAACGTTTAATTGACAAATCTGCTTAAAAATAGTATAATTATATAGTAATATTAGATTTTATGCAGATTTTTGAAAAATATGCTTTAATTTTCTGTTTGAATGGATATAGTTGAATTTTCGGACGGAAATAAAAGAAACGGAGAAGTTATGTATATCGATTTTCATGTTCACGCTTTTGTTGACGCAATTGCAGAGCGTGCGGTTTCAAAGCTGAAAAGCACTATGCTGAGTTCAGGATACCCCGACCCTAAAATGCCGGTTACCAACGGCACAATAGCCGAGCTCTTTGGCAAGCTTGATGAATGGGGTGTTGATGCAGGCGTTTTGCTGCCTATCGCTACAAAGCCATCACAGCAGACATCTATTAACAACTGGGCGGCTGAAATTCAATGTGAAAGACTTTATTGCTATGGCACTGTTCATCCCGATGCTGAGGATGTTTATGAGGAATTGGAACGTATTAAGTCACTTGGGCTAAGAGGTGTCAAGTTTCATCCTGATTATCAGGAATTTTTGGCTGACGAGGAAAGGCTATTCCCAATTTATCGTAAGTGTGCTGAGCTTAATCTGCCTGTTATATTTCATGCGGGACTTGACTGTCTTTCCATGGACCTCATTCACTGCACTCCACAGATGGGTGCAAATATTTGCGATAATGTTCCGGAACTGACTTTCATTATGGCCCATTTGGGCGGCAACAGGTGCTGGGATGACGTCGAAAAGTATCTTGTGGGACGTAATGTTTATCTTGATACCGCTTTTATTGCAGGTGCTTTGTCTGATGAACAGCTTCTGCGTATTATTAAAAATCATGGTGCTGATAAAATTCTTCTTGCATCTGACTGTCCTTGGGACTCTACTGCCGATGAAATCGCTTTAATTAACAGACTAGAACTCTCAAAAGAAGAAAAAGATATGATTTTTTATAAAAATGCTCTTAAATTGCTCGAGATTGCATAAATTTAACTATGTGTATTCAGCGACTGTTTTATACCATTTATTCAATGTGCATTAATCAACTATTAACTTTTAACTTTTGGATTAGGTATTTTGCACTAATTGGTATGTGAAAAATTGCTGCTTTTGTTGTATGTGTGCAATATTTTTAGACAATTTGTTAAAAATAACATATTGCTATATTTTATCTAAAATGTTATAATATTTAGTAGTGTTATGGGTGAATTGTGTTTGTATATATGACAAAATTTTCCTGTAAGAGCGTTTATCCCTAATAATACATAATGGAGGTGTATGTTCCTTTATGAAGACTTTCATCTATACGGCGACTGATGTTCAGGGTAATACGATTAAAAATGCTCGTATGACTGCCGAGAATGTAAATGACTTCTTAGAGAAAATCAACGAAAAAGGACTCTTTTGCTCATCGTATAAAGAGTCGAGTTCAAAAGCCAGCAACACTGTTTATAAGTTCAAGACAAAGGACCTTGCTTATAACTGCCGTCAGCTCAGCGCAATGCTTACTTCAGGTCTTACTCTTGTAAGGGCACTTGATATCCTTTACAAGGAACAGCAGAAAAAAGCACCAAAACAGATTTTTCAGGAAATCTTTGAGGAAGTTCAAAAGGGTCAGTCATTTTCCGATGCTCTTAAAATGCAGCAAGGTGCTTTCCCTAACTTCATGGTCATGATGATTCAGGCTGGTGAGTCGTCCGGTAGTCTGGATGTTATCATTCAGCGTCTTGAAAATCACTACGACAAGGAAAACAAACTGAACAGTAAGATTAAGAGCGCTTTGATGTATCCTATCATTCTTGCGGTTCTCTGCGTTGGTATAGTTATTCTTTTGTTTACTTTCATCATGCCAACATTTAAGGATATGCTTACTGAAAAGGATATGAAGGGTCTTACTGGTGCTCTTTTTGCCTTCTCTGACAGCTTGACGGGAAAATGGTACATATACGTCGGAGTCGTTGTCGCAGTTGTTTTAATTGGCAGATATTTGCTTAAGATTGAAACTGTCCGGTATAAATTTGACCGGTTTATTTGTAAAGGTCCCGGATTTGGCAAGCTTGTTGTTAAGGTTTATACGGGACGTTTTGCAAGAACTCTTTCGTCACTTTATTCATCAGGTATACCTATGGTTGAGGCTTTGGAACGTTCCGCTGCTATTCTTAACAACGATTTTATTGAGAAATCCTTTGAAAATGTTGTTGATGAGGTTAAGCAGGGTGAACAGCTTTCCGCTTCGATTCAGCGTACAGGTATCTTTGAATCCATGTTCGTTTCCATTATTTATGTAGGTGAGGAATCCGGTGCACTTGACACAATTCTTGAAAAGACTGCCTCATTCTATGAAGATGAAGCTGACGATGCTATTCAGCGACTTGTTCACATGATTGAACCTATCATGATTATTTTCATGGGTGCTTGTATCGGTCTTGTTATCGCTGGCATTCTTCCTGCTATTTATAACAGTATGGAAAATGTCGTTTAAATGTTTCAAGGATTTTTGCAGGGATTTTCGGACACATTCGTTGTCCTATACTAAATAAAAAATTGTGAGGTGACGAGTATGCTTTCATTTGATATTACAGACAGACATATACGCATTATTCGTGGTGTTGAAGCAAGAGGCAAAATAAAGGTTTCTGCTGCTTCTACTATTGACGTTAATGAAGGTCTGATTGTTAATGGTCATATTAAAGATATACCAAAAATGGCAACCATTATTAATGATGAGCTAAAAGCCAGAAGAATGGCTGATAAAGAGGCTGTTATCAGTATCTCATCAAATCTTGTTATTTTTAAAGAATTACATATTCCAAAGGCTAAGGGAATGCAGCTCTTAACTATGGTTCAAAATCAGATGCAGCATACTATGGGTATTGCTGATGATTACTCAATTTCCTACACTATTGCTGGTGAAGTTGAGGATGATGGTGTTCAGGCACTTAAGGTTCTTGCTACTGCTTGTCCTTTTGAAGTTGTTGACTGCTTCAGAAAAGTTTTCTCGATGCTTGGTATCGGTCTTCGTTCCGTTGCTGTTGCTTGTAATAACATTTCAAGAATTATACTTTCCGATACTAAGAGCAAGGCTAAAATGCCTATGCTTCTCGTTCAGATTGATCCTAACTTCGTTAGCTTAAATCTTTATGAGAATAATCAGCTTACTTTCTCTCGTTTTGCTTCTATCGATGCGGAAGACTATGAAAATTCCGAGGACTACATCTATGAGGCTGTTAATGAGAATATTTTCAGAATGTTCCAGTTCCAGAAAACTCGTAACGGCGATAACCCAATTCAAAATGTTGTTTTCTATGGTGATACTTCTGAATATATCAGACTTACTAATGCACTTGAACAGATGGACATCAAGACAAGTTTGCTAGGTGTTCCAAGCAGCATTGGTGGCTATGAAAACTTTGAATTCCAAGCATATGCTAATGCTATTGGTGCTATGTTCAAGAGCAATAAGGAATCTGAACGTATTAATCTTCTTGAAGTTGATGCATCAATCGGTCGTTCCAATGCCGGTGCATCATTTGGTATGGCTATTTTAGCTGCTGCCGCTATTTCAGCTGCTGTCGTTGCTGCTGTTTGTATTTACTTCAATCTTTCCATAAATCAGTATAATAACGACACTGCTGTTATTCGGTCTTATCTTGACAGTCCTGATACTGCAAAAAAAATTGCCGCTGTTGATTCTGTTGATGCAAAGATTGCATCATTAAATGAATATGGCAATGAATTGAAAATTGCTGACAGGAACTATAAGTCAAAGCAAAAGTTTACAACTGCAGTTTTTAATGATATTGAATCAGTGCTGAAGGCTAACGGTTCTGAAATCGCATCATATGTATTTGATAACGGGTCTATAAAATTGTCCTGTACAACTAAGGATTCAATTAACTGTCTAAATGTTGCCAATGCATTCATTGAGCAGGACATTTTTGATAATGTTACTTACACAGGATTCGGTTGTTCAACAGGTGCAGCAGAAGATGTAGAAAAGGTTTATATATTTGATATTTCATTTGATATGAGAGAAAATGCGGCTGAGGAAGAAGCTCAGTCAGTGGAAGGGGTTGAATAAGCATGAGTATGAAGCTTTCTTACAGAGATAAGGTTATTGCTGTCGTTGCTATCTGCGTTCTTGTAATCATAGCAGGCATCGTAATGTTTATAAAACCTCGTATGGCTGAACTTGATACCGCTAAGATTAATCTTCAAAACGTTCAGAAGGAAAAGGAAAGAGTTGATGCGAAAATCAATACTCTTGACGGACTTCTTGTTACGCTGAAAGATACTGCAGCTGAAATCGAAGATGTTCAGAAGAATTTCTATACTGAGGTTGCTCCATTTGAATTTGAGCAGAGAGTCAGAGAAATACTGCTTGCTAATAATCTTGATTTTACCAATATTTCAACAACATATGCATCTGCCGAAGATATTGCTTTATATCAGGTAAAGCCAGGGCATGTTCTGGCATATAATATGAAAATTAAAGGTGACATTTATAACGAACTTCCACAGGAGGTTTATGATGCTTATAATGGTATTAGCGTACCTGAGGGTGAAAAAGTAAAAGTTGGTTTAACAACCATGACTGTTTGCTTTAATGCGAAACCTGGTTTTGAAGCAGCACTAAAATGTCTTGACGATATTGCTGCGGATGACAAGTCAATAATTGTTACCTTGACTGAAGGCTCTAAGGTTGAGGATGATGATGAAGTAATTTTAAAGGAAAATATAATCGTTATTAATGTATATTCAATTGTTCCTATGAATACTGAAATGGTTAAAGCCGATAATGGAGCTGTTGTTATTGAATAAAATGTATTGAAATTGGTTGATGCCGAATCGGTAATGTTTTTTACCGATTCGGACATTATCCAATGTGTTCGGCATTTTGCTCATAAAAATTTCTGTTTTGTTTGAAGAAAACATTTTGTGGGCAAAATGACGAATGCATCGGTTATGCAATCTCGATACGAAATTTACTTACTTTATATTTATTTTTCAGAAAGGGTGTTTATTATGACTGAATTAAAACGGTCAAGGAAAACATTAAAGGGAGCAGTTCTTATTATGGTACTTACTGTTATGTTTGTACTTATAATCATGCTGCTTGCTACTCTGACGGTTGTTTCAACAGCTAATCAGAGGTCATATTTGAAGTTCGAAGAAAATCAAGCTTATTATTCTGCTCGTTCGGCTTTGGATGCTTATACTCAAAGCTTGATTGGAGATTCGGACCATTATTTGTATAAAGCTGATGGAACAACTGTAGTTAAATACGAGTATACAGATGATAAAACAGCAACAGTAAAAGACGCTGACATGACACAGGGGCTTGGTTTACTGCTGGATTTATATCAGATTGAAGCGCAAGATACTACATATGGTGCTGTAAGCAATTTC
This sequence comes from Oscillospiraceae bacterium, assembly GCA_031550725.1. Taxonomy (GTDB): domain Bacteria; phylum Bacillota; class Clostridia; order Oscillospirales; family Ruminococcaceae; genus UBA946. The sequence continues at coordinate 40,545 of JAVBOH010000008.1, read as the reverse complement.
TATACTAATGATGTTTTTGCTGATACTACACCAGAAGATTCGAATTATTCTGCTGTTTTAGGAACGGATTACATCGAATATGAAGTTGTTATGCCTGCTATAAAGAGCGGTACAACTGATATGGGTTTGATGACAGATAAAAACGATAATGATGACCAAGTGGTTACTATCAGAGTTGAAGTTAAAGAAAGAGCATATGCTCCTTATAAGCTTGATGATATAAAATTGATTGCTCCTGGAACCTTAAATCAAGCCGCAGTAAAAGCAGCTATTAAAACAGCTGACCGTTCAAAAGATGAGATGATTGTTAAGATTACTGCAACAACGACTTTAATGGGTGTTGAGGGTACTGCAATAGTTGAGGTTAAGACATATGAATCAAAGCAATTAAGTTCATCAAAAGCAGTTACATCTATGAACGATATCACTGGTTCAAATAAACTCCATACTTTTGGTGGATTTAGTTCGTTATCACCAACCATGAACCTTGGAAACAATGGTAATATAATTGGTTCTGGCTTTATTGTTGGTAATGTTTCTGTTTCTGCTAACGTATCTAATTTAATTTTACAGCCAGATACACAGCTTGTTGTTTTGGGTAACTGTGATTTTGGTGTTAATGATGTCCCGACATTACAGGGCAGCGGTGCTGTTATTTATACAGCTGGAACTTGCTATATTAATAGAACTTTAGGTTCAACTACCAATTTGGTAAACTTTATTTCAAATCGGTTTATGATTAAAAATGACGCTAAGGTATATGGTAAGGTATTTGCAAATGAGGTTGATTTTAGTCAGGTAATGGATAATAAGAATAATATCGAAGCTAAAGCATATGCGAATTACTATATATTCAATCTATCGCAGGTAGCTGTCGGTACTAATACCTTAACTATGGATTTTGGAAAGGTAAATGCTTGTTTCAGCGGACAAAAGGGTAATGCTAACAAGGGAATAGGCGTTTATGATGCAACAGGAAAAATAAATTATTATAATTATAATAATTATGATACTTTGAATGATGAGTTTGTTTTTAAAGAACCAGTTACAAATACAACCTTTACACTCGCCACTGCAAGTGCTTTGACAGCATTTGGCTTTGATACATCCTCCGCTAAGGAAGTAAAAGTTGATTATTTCAACGGTAGTCATTATGGTAATAAATTAAGTGATACTTACTTAAAGGAATTTAAACTTCCAGATTCATTAGATGGCACTTATCATAACGGCGAAAAAGCTTTCAAGTTACCGACAATTCAAAGCTTATACGGTGAGTACTTTGATCCAGCAGCTTTTGAGGTTGAAGCGAATACACCTGCCAAAACAGGACGAGGCGGTGAATTTAAGGATTATTCAATTAAAATGATACAGGGACTTGAAGATAATAATCATAACCCTGTTGTGTTAAATAGTGTTCCTGCTTACACATATGTTGACTGGCTTGGCGATTATTCATTTAATGGCTGGCAGCCTGTTGATGCTGCTTCAAAAGTATTGATATTGCAAAATGAAGCTACTTTGAATGCAATCAGAGCTTTTAAAGCAACCGCTTTTGCTTATATGTATTCAGCTGAAGAGAGATTTGATAAAACAAATAAAATTCTGAATAAATATACTAATTTTGTTAATATTGTTCCTGCGACTGCTGCTGATAAAGCTAATTTTGATTCTAACATTAACTATGTTATTTCTGAAAGCGGTATGATAAGAAATACTGACGATTATTTCAGCTATTCAGGTTATGGTGCAATTGCAATTGATGCAACAGCCGGACCTATTGAACTTCAATTAGGCGATGGCACAAAAAATAATGTAACTTATAAGGGCACTTTTATTGTCTATGGTGACAACGAAGTTACATTCCTTTTACCTAGCTTGAACAGCACAGGCAGAATAACATACAACATTGGCGCTAATGGTATGCAGCTTGTGATTGTTGACAGTAAGCTGATAAGCAGTGTTAGCAACATTTCATCTTTTAGTAATTCCAGTCTTCTTTCAGTTGGACCAAAAGGCAATACTACAACAACACCTGCACCTAAGATAAATATTTATGTTGGTAAAGATTCACAGGTTAACTTTACACAAAAAGCATTTGTTACAGGTTATTTCTATTCACCAGGTGCTGATTTTTATTTCGATGCAAATGGTGGTATTCCACATAGTTTAAATTATTTTTCTGATGCATCACCATTGTCTGTATCATATACAAATGCTCAGGTTAATGTAATAGGAAGTGTTATCTGTAACAGCTATACAACTCAGAATGAAGCTGCAATTGTATTTATTGACCCTACCAAATCCACTACAAAACCAGGTTTACCACATTTGAAATTCAATCCATACCAATTCACTAGAAAGTAAGGAGGTTATATATATGAAAAATAAATTTTCTAAGGGTTTTACATTGATTGAATGTCTTATTGCTCTTGCTTTATTTGGAATTGCCTCTTTGACAATGGCACAGATTTATGCTCAGGTTGGTCTTATGAACAAAGCAAATCATATCAATAACACCAGTCTTGCATATCAGATGAAGCTAGTTGAATCATATTTGGATGCTGACAGTATAAAGATTGAATATGATACTGCCACATATAATGCTACCAGCAAAAAGGCTCCGCACCATGTGTCATCAGATAATGATTATGTTACTATTCAAAGGAAATCAGATGACCCAGCTTTACCGTCGACATATGATACTTATAGCTATGGTGTTGATACTTTCGTACTACTTTCTCGTAATACCAATGATGTTGCATATGATGCCGACAAAGATAGGCCTGACAATCTCAGATATAAGTACTTCATCGGGCATAAACCAACATAATTTGAAAGGGTGAATATTAATGAAAAAATTTAAGGGTTTCACTCTTGTTGAGCTGATTATTGTCATGGCTATTATGTCAATTCTTATGGTTGGAATTATGAGTATGTTTAGACCTATTCGTTCAGTTTACCTTGATTCGACTTTATACGAAAGCCAGCGAACTACACAGAACGGTATGGTTCAGTATATCACCGAAAGTATTCGCTATGCAACTAATATTGGTTTGGATAATAAATCCATTGCTCCAGAGGATGCTGTTAGAAAATTCTGCAAAAAACTTGAATGGACAAATGGTCAAGTGAGGGATATTGAACTTCTCATTGTTGATAATGTATCAGGAGATGAGTATAATAGTTACCATTATTATGGCAGGCTTTATCGTGGCACTGCTAGAGTAACTGCTACTGTTGATGCATTAAATAATGCTACATTTTCAATTAAGGATGTTAACGGTAATTTGCTTATTAAGGAAAGACTTGCTCTTGGTACTGCATATTATGGTCCGCATACTTACTCCATAAGCCTAACTCATGAGCCTGTAAACACAGGCACGAATACACCGTCAAAGGAAACGCTTAAGGTTACTGCTGCAAGCTTGCTTACCAATAATTTAGCTAAGCAGAAAAATGCTCAGACTGATACCATTGGAACTTTGGGTGAATTCGTTCTCACTGAGGGGGAAGTTTCCTTGAAAAATGTATCATCAAAGGTACAGAGCCCCGGCATTTATGATGTTGAGAATTATAACGGCAATTCAACAACAATGAATACTATAAATTATATTCTTTATACTACCGATAAATAAATTTGATAAAAAAATACATGGTGTGCTTTAATTAGCACACCATGTAATATCATTTTATTTTGTCATATCAACTAACATCAGAGAGTTTACATATAAATCAAACAGCTGTGTTCCATAGAATATTGCAAATATCAAGCCTACCACTAAAAATGGGCCAAATGCAAATGCATTATCCTTTTCATCCTCATGCTTGTTCTTATTCTTTATAATTAAGATTACTCCATATAACGCACCTGTGATTACAGCTATGAATGCAGCCGTCAGAGTTGCTTTATATCCAAGCATTAATCCACCTGCTGCCATTAACAGAATATCCCCCATGCCAAATCCATATACTGCGCCTTGTTCCTTGATTGCTGTTTCATGCTTTTCTAATGCTTTTTCAAGCTTTGCATATTCCTTGTCGCTTTTTTCTAGTTTCTTTAATCTGCGTTTTATTTTTCTTGCTGATTTGTGATGCTCACTTATAAAACCATAATAAACAAGCGGTGTCAGGACAAAGCCGAATATCAAAAGCGGTATACTTACTATTAACATTCCTATGATACACTCATTAAGGTTTACAACATCCTTGCTTCGCATTGCGACAGGAATTAAAATTGCCAGCATTCTTGTACCAAATGCGATTATGCCAAGATAAATAAGTACTGATACGGACATTTCCTGTGTATCGAAATCTTGAAAGCCTACTACGATTAATCCTGCTGTAAACAAGCAAAGAAGTGAAGAATATAACATTCCGTCTGATATAAAGTCATGGCTTGTGAATATCAGCATGAATATAACTCCTGTTAACCCCTCGACAAGCATATATCTCGGTGATATTTTTGCTTTGCAGGAACGGCATTTGCCTCTGAGTATCAACCAGCTGAACAGCGGTATTAAATCATACCTTTTGATTTCTTCTCCGCAGGTCATGCAATGTGAATTGCTTTTTACTAATGATTCACCTTTTGGCAGTCGGTATATACATACATTTAAAAAGCTGCCGATTGTTATTCCAAATATAAATGACATTACATATACGCCGATTGTTGATATCATTTCATACATAAAAAACACTCTCCCTTTTATTATTTTGTAACATTCATTATTTTAACATATATTTTTGTTAATTACAAGCACTTGTTTATTTTTCAGACGGTTTTGCCGCATAAAAGCCGTTCTTTTATATCACTAATGCGGAGAAATGAGGCATTTTCATGAAAAATATTCCTATCGGCCAATATATGGTCAACGAGGGAATTATTACAGAAGAACAGTTACAGCACGTTCTTGATGTCAAAAAAGAAGAAAACATCTCAGGTAAGTATTTTGGTGACTATGTTATTGAGCTTGGATATGTTACCGATGCACAGTTCGGTGAGGTTCTTGCAAGAAAACTTAATGTACCTTTCGTAGACCTTAACGACCCTGACTTTGTTATTGATATTGAGGCGGTTAAGAAAATCCCTGAGTCACTTGCTAAAAAGCATACCATTATAGCTATTAAGGTTACAGGAAAAAGACTTACTGTTGCCTCACATGACCCTGTAAACTTCTATATCTTTGAAGATATCAAGGTTACTACTGGTATGGACGTTGTTCCTATCCTTTCAACAAAAGCCGCTATCACAAGAGCGATTGGTAAGAATTATTCCATGCAGAATACCTCCTCCATTCTTGATGGTATCGAAAATCAGTTCGGTGATACTGATATTGAAGGTCTTGATCAGGATTCCGTTGACAGAATCGACAACGCTCCTATCGTTAAGCTTGCTACTACTATCGTTGAAAACTCATTCCGTGCTAATGCAACGGATATTCATATTGAGCCTTTTAAGACATTTACACGTATTCGTATTCGTGTAAACGGTGACTTGATTGAGCTTATGAATATTACTAATGCTGTACATAATTCACTTGTAACACGTCTTAAAATCATAAGCGGTATGAATATCGCTGAAAAGCGTGTTCCTCAGGATGGCCGTTTCTCTCAGGTTGTTGACGGCTGTACGCTTGACGTCCGTGTATCTAATCTGCCGACTGTTAATGGTGAAAAGGTCGTTATCCGTATTCTTTCCACTGGTGATGTTGGTGTTCGTAAGATTACTGACCTTGGTATGTCCGCTTATAACTATACAAAGTTCTCTGCAATGCTTAAAGTTCCGCAAGGAGTTATGCTTGTTACAGGACCTACCGGTTCTGGTAAAACAACAACCCTTTATGCTGCTCTTGGTGAGCTTGCACAGCCTCATGTTAACGTTATTACCGTTGAAGACCCTGTCGAGAAAAATATCGAGGGTATCAATCAGTGTCAGGTTAATACTAAGGCTGGTATGACATTCTCCGCAGCGCTTCGTTCTATCTTGCGTCAGGACCCTGATATTGTAATGATAGGTGAAATGCGTGACCAGGAAACTGCGGAAATCGCTATTCGTGCAGCTATCACTGGTCATATGGTACTTTCCACACTCCATACAAACGATGCTCCTTCAACTATCACTCGTCTTGTTGATATGGGCGTTGCTCCTTACATGGTTGCAACTTCTCTTATCGGTATCGTTGCACAGCGTCTTGTTAAAAAGATTTGTCATGAATGTAAAACCCCTAGAATTTCTTCCGAAGAAGAAATGAGTTTGATGAGCGTTAATGAGCCTATCACAATTTATGATGCATGCGGCTGTCCTAAGTGCAACAACACTGGTTATACAGGACGTACTGCTATTCATGAAATTTTGCTTTGTACACCTGAAATGAGCGGTCTTATCGCAAACGGAGGTACTATCGAGGAAATTTCTAATATGGCTAAATCACAGGGTACTAAACTTTTGCGTGACAACGTTTCTGACCTCGTTCAAGAGGGTAAGACTACTATGGATGAGCTTGTACGTGTTACCTATGCTGTATAAATACATATTATTGCTTTTTGGCGGTGTTCCGCTTAAAATATAGCTACGAAAGGAATTACTATAATGGATACAGAGAAAAAACCAACCGAAAAAGTCATTATCAGTATTGATAAAATTCTTGATGAGGCTCGTGTCTTAGGATGTTCAGACGTTCATTTTACCACAAAAATATCACCTATCGTTCGTTTGCACGGCTCTTTGCGTAAACTTAGCTCATACCCTGAGATGACTGAGGGTGCTATCATGAAGATAGTTGAGCAGATGACTTCTGGCCGTAATATTGAAAATATCAAGAACAAGATTGATACCGACTTTTCGTATGTAACCCGTCGTGGTTACCGTCACAGAGTTAACGTTTATCACCAGAGAGGCGATACTGCTATCTCAATCCGTTTGCTCCGTAATGATATCCCTACTCTTGAGGATCTTGACCTTTCTCCAATTTTGGGTGAATTCTCAATGCGTCCAAGAGGTCTTATACTTGTTACAGGTCCTACTGGTTCTGGTAAATCAACCACTCTTGCTGCTATGATTGACTACGTCAACGTTAGTAAATCATCACATATTATCACTGTTGAAGACCCTATCGAGTATGTTCATGAACATAAGAGATGTATGGTTAATCAGCGTGAAATCGGCGAGGATGTTGAATCCTTTGCGATGTCACTTCGTGCTGCACTTCGTGAAGACCCAGACGTTATCCTCGTAGGAGAAATGCGTGACTTTGAAACAATCAATGCTGCTGTAACTGCCGCTGAAACAGGACATTTGGTTATGTCAACACTCCATACCACTTGTGCTGCTGATACTATCAACCGTATTATCGACGTTTTTCCATCACACCAGCAGCAGCAGATTCGTACTCAGCTTGCTACTGTTCTTGTTGGTATCATTGCTCAGACTCTTATTCCAAAGGCTGATGGTACAGGACGAGTTGCCGCTGTTGAAATTCTCAACGCTACCGATGCTATCAAGGCTATGATTCGTGATAACAAGGTTCATCTTATTCAGACTGCTATTCAGACTGGTAAAAAAGACGGAATGGTTTGTCTTGACCAAGAGCTTGCTCGTTTTGTCAGAGAGGGTCTTATCACTGAAATGCACGCTCGTGAGAAATCACTTGATATTGCAGAATTTGAGCGTTACCTAAAGACTGTTAGATAAAAAATTATATAAAAACTGCACTTTTTATTATTACATAAAGCTATGATAATTATAGTTTTTATAGTTTAACAATTATTTGTCATTCGATGCTTCTCTATGTCTATATATACAAAATGTATTATTGTTGTCTATATTACTGTATGCATTTCGTCAACTTGTACAGAATTTAGTTAAAACGACGAAAAATATTGCTAATATTAGACTTTCAAAGAAGAAATATACAAATTCACAAAATTAGTGAAAAAAAACTCATATTTCTATTGACATCTCTAATATAATGATATATAATAATGACAGTGAGGAACATCCGAATGATTCGCTTTATAGACTTATCAGGAGGGGAGTCCATTGAATTCTTATCAAGACGTGCTAAAAAAGCGCAAAACTTTAAAGGCGTTTACATTAGTTGAGCTGATAGTTGTTATTGCAATTATCGGTATATTGATGTCTATGGTTTCTTTGTTTATGCCAGGTTTTATCAGAGATGCTAACCTTGAGGCTTATAACAAGAATGCTCAGATGGCTTATACTGGAATGCAGAACTGCTTGATTAACTGGGAGATTTATCAGAATGATGAATGCGTTGACGCCGATGATCTTCTGACTCAAGCGTATTCATCAAAAAATGTTACTTATGCTACCATCAGCTTTGTCATTGTTGAAGGTAAAGTTGATAAAGTTATTTCAATAACTTCTATTTACGATAACGATACAAGCACTACAACAAAGGTTGCAATTGCCGATGACATTACAAGACTGCCAACACCAGCACCTGGCGGAGATGGTTTAACTGCCACTAATGCAACTGATACTAAAGCTGAGGATGTTTATAAAAAGCTTGTTACTCAAATTGAGAGCAACTTTGGTAAAATGATTGACGGCATATTTTTAGTTTTTATTGATTATGAAAATTATCTTGTTGACTCGGTTGTTTATTATCCTATTATGGATAATGTTTCCGACTTTACATTTTTTGTCGATAAAATGAACTGGGTTACTAGTTCTCCTGCAACTGATAAAGCTAAGATTTTTATGGGTTGTTATGACTATGATAATCAATTAGATTTCTACAAAAAAGATAAAACAAAAACAGGTGGTTATTATCCTATGGCTTCTTCCGTGGGCACGGCATATGTTCATCCCGCACCTCCTCCTGTTGTTCCTGCAACACCTGATCCAGATGAAATAACCGAAACATAATCGGTACTTTATTTCTTTGAAAAAGCGCGGTTATCGCTTTTTATAAAAACATTATTTTAATTATTGAAAAGGAGGAATTTCTCATGAGAAATTCAAAGACTAAGGGCTTTACACTTATCGAACTTATCGTTGTTATTGCTATCATCGGTGTTCTAGCTGCTATCCTCGTTCCTTCAATGCTAGGTTACGTTAGAAACGCTAGAATCTCTGCTGCTAACGGTAATGCTAAGCAGGTTCACACTGCTTGTTCTGCTGCTCTAACTCAGGCTGGTATCGCTAATAAGACAGTTTCTGCTCTAGATGCTTCACAGAGAAGAGCTGGTCCTATTGGTAAGGCTGTTAGTGATAAGATTGAAGTTCAGTTTGGCACAACAACTAAGCTTGATTTGTTTGATTATCTAGGTGACTCATACAACGGCACTGCTTATTGTGTATACAAGTTTGCTACTTACTCCGTTGAATTCTGTGTATGGACTGCTGAAACAACTTCTGGCGCTGCTGTTCTTACTACAATTTCTGGCTTGGACGCTCCTGTAAATGCGACAACTCAGAATTCTGCTGCAAAGAACGGCGAACTTTATGGTTGTTACCCACTACAAGCTGAGACTTGATTTATTAAATTAATAAGTTAAATTTAAAAAACCGATGATTAATTTCATCGGTTTTTTTCGGAGGTATATATGAATAACAATAATGAAACTTCAAAAAAAGAGCTTAATCACGATATAATTGCTGTTATAATAATTATAATTGCTGTTGCCTCTGTTGTTTTATTAATTGTAAAAAATCTTCCTAAAGATCAGGAAACACCTTTGTCTGAAAATCAAACATATCAGGAAAAGCTTGCTGCATCAGATGACGATTGTTCTGCATTTATCTTAGAGCATTTTGATGAATATCCTGAGCAACTGATTAGTGATTACTTCTTAAACAAAGATTTATACAGGGATTTTATGCTTGAATATCCTGAGCATAAAAATGATTATCAAGATATGACGTTCACTGCTGAAGAATTAAGCGGCGGTGCACCAATTTTGCTGCAGACTGACAGCAGATGGGCGTTCGAGAATTTTTATGGTGAATATATAATTTGGAACGGGTGTATGCCTACTACGCTGACTATGGCTTATATCGGCTTTACGGGGAAAGCTGATCTCGACCCTAAGATAATTACTGAAATGTTTATTGAAAATGGTTTCGGTGGTATTAGCGGGTTTAATATCGATTGTGTAAAGTGGTTTTGTGACAGGTATGGTTTTTCATGCACTGAATATGATTATCGTGACGATAAAGCATTTATTATGCCCGAAAAAGAACTTGTGATTAATGCATTGGAAAAAGGACATTACTTTGTAGTTAGCTGCCGTGTAGGTGTTTTTACATCAAGTGGTCATGCGGTTTTACTTAGTGGCTATGATAAAGCCACTGATACTTTTCGTGTTAATGATCCTAACAGTTTAGAACGCAGCCAAAAAAGTTGGTCTTATGAGGAGCTGGCTCCAGAGCTTGAAACTATTTGGGAAATTGGATTGGATTGATTTTAAACTACAATTATTATATGTTTAATTGTATACCTATACAAAAATTTCTTTTTGTATAGGTATTTTCTTGTATTTACTTGACTTTGTAAGCATTATAGTGTATTATTTTATTAACATAATTAGTGATTTAATATTGTGATAATTATACTTTAACTTGGGGTGTGTTAGTATGAAAATTTATAAAAATATACGGGGATTTACATTAATTGAGCTTATTGTTGTTATTGCAATTCTTGCAATACTTGCAGCAATTCTTATACCATCCATGTTGAATTTTGTAAGAGATGCAAATGTTGCTAAGTATAATGCAAATGCTAAGTCAGTATATGCAGGTGCTCAGCTTGCTCTCACTGATTTACACGCTGGTAATCGGAGCTACCAAGTGTTGTCTAATGGTATTTATACTGGTTCGAGTGATTGCATTGGTCATCCTAACGGTGCCGGCGATGATTGTGATTTATCGAATTATCTTGGTGATGAGTTTAAAGGTTATTTTGGTTTTATGGTCGATACTGGTGGATATGGCTGCACTTTTGCTGTATGGAGCGATACGCCTGTCACACCTGCAATGGTTCAGCAGATGTCACTAGAAGATGTTAAGGATAATTTTAAGCTGGGTATAAAATTGGGATGCAGTCCTTTGATTTAACTTTAAAGCCGCATGAGTTTTTCATGCGGCTTCTTGTATATTGCACAAAAAAGGGGATTGTTCATGTTGAACAATCCCCTTGAAAGTTTTATTAACCGATAGTTACGATAATCTCATTTTCATCAGCAAGTTTGTTTGCAGGGATATAATTGCCCTCAAGCTTTTCTCCGTTTAGAATAAGCTCTGTAACACCACTTTGGGCATGACGTGGGTTATTGAATGTCATTGAAAGCTGCTTGCCACGGAATGTCTTTTCAACAGTATATGACTCCCATTCAGATGGAATTGCAGGATTAATACACAAGCCATCAGCATCAGGACGCATACCAAGAATACCCTCAACACATCCAACCATAACAGTTGATGCTGTACCAGTTAGCCAATGAACGTGTGAACGTCCCTCAAATGGTGAACGAGTTGACTCTGTGAACTGACCGTGAGCATATGGCTCAAGTACACGAACGTCAGCATTGTCGTTCATTGCAGCAGGTGAGGACTCTAGGAAGTACTCAAACGCTCTGTTACCATGGCCTAGAAGTGATTCAGCAAGAATAGCCCAGCCTTGTGACTGTGAGAAAATACCGCCGTTTTCTTTTGTATCAGGATTAAAGATGTGCATTAATGCGCCATCAAAATAGTGCTTAACATATGGTGGCTCGAGAAGCTTAACACCAAATGGTGTGTTAAGGATTTCGTGAACGCTTTCCATTGATTTTTCAGCCTGTTCCTTTGATGCAAAACCAGAAATAACGCCCCAGCTCTGTGGGTTGAGCCACATATTAGCTTCAGGGTCTTTCTTGGCACCAACAACAACGCCGTCCTCACGGATACCACGAATCCATCTGTCCTCGTCCCAGCACTCAGAAAGTGACTTGCCTAGCTTGCTCTGAACATCATCAATATACTTAACATAGTCAGTATCGCCCTTGTCCTCTGCATAACCCTTAATAATAGACATTGCATAGTAAAGCTGGAATGCAACGAATGTGGACTCACCCTTTTTACCCATTCTTAAGCAGTCGTTCCAGTCAGCATGAAGTCCTGCTGGCATATCATGATTGCCAAGGTGCTCCATCGAGAACTGAATAGCTTTTTTAAGGTGATTGTAAACAGTATCATCTCCACCGTTAGCATAAACGATAACTTCATCTAAGAACGCCTTATTTCCGCTCTCACCTATATACTTTACGATTGTTGGGAACAGCCATAAAGCATCATCAGCACGGTAAGATGGATGACCTGTTGCCTTAGCATAATCAGAATTTTCATTATTTTCATCAGGACAATTTTCATGGCCTGCATTGTGGTCAAACTTAACAAGTGGCAAGCCACCGCCGTTATCAACCTGTGCAGAAATCATGAAACGAATTTTATCAAGTGCCATTTCAGGATCAAGGTGGATAATACCCTGAATGTCCTGAACTGTATCACGGTAACCATAACCGTTTCTTAAGCCGCAGTAGATGAATGATGCTGCTCTTGACCAGATAAATGTAATGAAACACTGATATGCGTTCCAAACGTTAATCATATTGTTGAATGCATCATTTGGAGTGTTAATCTGGAGGCTTGAAAGTTTACCATGCCAGTAGTTCTTAAGCTCCTTAACTTCCTTATCAACCTTACCAGCAACCTTATATTCATCAAGAATAGCGTTAGCCTGTACATTATCTCTCTGACCTACAATATAGATAAGCTCAACTGTACCGCCTGCACCAAGCTCAATAGCTGACTGCAAAGCTCCGCAAGCGTTAGCATTGTAGTTCAAAACGTTGTCACATCTGCCGCTTTCAACAGCAATAGGATTGCTGAAATCACGGTACTTGCCGATAAAGTTATCAAGTGAGCCGTTATAACCGCAGATATCAGCACCAACCATACCGAAAAATCTTTCTCTGTGGTTCGAGCCGGTTTCATCCTTGCCGCTGTTTTCATTTATATGCTGCAAAATCTTGTTTTCTTCAAAGGTAGTTCTTGTGATGAACTGTGTATACTGAAGATTTACCTGATCCTGCTCATAATTATTTTCATTTGTGAACTCACAGAAACCATATACAGAAAGCTTTTTTGGCTTGTCGGAAAGGTTTGTGATAATTGTTCTCCAAACTTCATATGTCTTATTAAGTGGTACATAATATGTAACCTCTGACTTAACCTCAGCATATTCAGCAGAAATAACAGTGTATGCAGTACCATGACGGCACTCACTCTTATACTTGTCCAAAGGCTTGCCAACAGGCTGCCATGATGCTGACCAATAGTCATGAGAATCATTATCTCTGATATAGATATATCTGCCTGGCAAAGCTAAGTTTGTATTAAATCTGTATCTTAGCAAACGTCCGTTAGCACCAGACTTAACAAAGCTGTATCCAGCAGCGTTGTTCGATATCATAGCACCATATTCTGGTGAACCTAAATAGTTCGCCCAAGGTGCAGGTGTGTCAGGTTTTGTAATGACATACTCTTTTTTCTCAAGTTCAAAATGTCCGTAATTCATTGTAAAACACTCCTTAAAATAATTTTATTTTAAATATTTCGCATTAAAAAGGGAATATGCTGTAAATTTTATGCAATACCGTAACACAATCTGTAATGCATTACAAAAATTAGAGCTAGCATTGCATTTTTTACAATAACATTAAAACCCACAATACTCATATTGTAACATTATCCAATAATTATTGCAAGGGAATTATAAAAATTTTACAATATCAAACGATTAAGTGTAATTTTATGATATTTTGCTAAGAACGATTTAACAAGGTATCCTTAATTTGTGAAAAAAGACATCATGAATTATGTTGTTTTTTATAAAATAAAATGTTATAATTATTAAAGTTATGTACTTTTAATTAATGTTAATTTATTAAACTAAATTTTTTAGCTTGAAGGGGATGTTAAAATGTTTTGCAGTTAATGCATAAAAGAAATCGGCGATAATGAAGTATAATCTTTTCTAAGCATATAAATAAAAATTGAAAGGGGTATTTAATTAATGAATACGTTAAAAAAAGTATTGCTGTGCGGAATTCTTGCAGTATTTGCACTGATATTGACAGGTTGCGGTGCAACTGTTGATACAAAGCTTAGTGCTGATAATAATTTCAGTGGCGAAAAAATCACAACCTGTACATTATCAAAAGATGATTTTGATAAGTATATTACAGGTGGTCAGGCGGCTCTTGAAGCTACAATCAAGGCATATCTTCCATCACCAATGACATATAAAATATCATCGTCTGCTGACAAGGTTACATTGACATTTACAATGGCATTCAGCAATATTGATGATTACCGCACAAAAATGGAGAAAATTTTCTCAGCAAATCCAGATAATAAAATAACAACTGAGATTACATATGTTAATATCAGCACACCATTTAATTCTAATCTGCATTTTGAGGAGAATTATACTTCCATTGATATGCTAGGCTGGTTAAAATATGGACTTCGTACAGATGGTATAGTTTCATCCACAAGTGAAAGTGACTGGTTCAGTAATGGTACAAATACCATTGTGTTTAACGGCACAGAACATGACAGCAATAATAAGCTTAAGCTAAAAGATACTATTGAAAATTACGCAAACAAGATTTATATTAATACATATTTCCTATCAAGTGGGAATTTTGACAGGGTTATTAAGTTTGAGTTTAAAACATCAACTCTCACTAACCTTAGCAATGCCGATATTGATGTAACTGCACATTTGAACGGTCTTTTGAGCGAGGGTGCTGTTCTTACTGAAGAAACATCAGACGATATGAAGACTTATATCATAACAATGAATAATTTTACTGATGCACAGATTGCATCTGCGACAGGGAAAATTCTTTGTGATGACAGCACTAAGTTTGCAGTGGATATAAAGGCTGATGTTAACAACAAGGGTAAGGTTATTATCGGTATTTCTGAAAGTGCTGATGCGTCTTACTATGTTGATACAACTTCATATTATACAAAGGTTGAATCTGCTTTCTATCTTTATGATGGAGTTCAAAAAATTGAAGGTGATTATTTTTCCAGTACAAAAAACACCCGTGATGATGACGGTGTTTTGTATTACTATCATGAATTAAGTTCAGATGATTATGAAATTGCTTTTTCATGGAACGTTGATTATGATGATATAGTTCTTTTACCTGAAGTTTCAGGCAAAAAGTTTGGTATTGGCATATCATTTGCAGTACCTCAGGATATGCTGTCTATTGCAAAGGAAATTGCATTTTCACGTTTGAAGGACAGCTTGCCTGATGGTGCTAAGATAAAAGAAAGTACTAAGGATGATATGACTGTTTATACTATTGATTTAGGACTTTCTGATAATGAAACTATTGAAAACAGATATAAAGAATTTGTTTTAAACCTGACTGGAGAAAAAGCTAAATGTTCACTTACAGAACTTAAGCTTAACAACGGCAATCCTTTCAAGAAAACATATGCTTATGAAATGGTTATAAATACTTATGCTATTACCGGTTATGATGATGTTAATATCGTGTTTAAGCCATCAGCTGGCTCGGATATTAAGCTTACTGAAAACAGTAATATTAGCTTTGGCTCATCTGACAGCGAAGCATCAGATACTGCTGTGTTGAAAAGCAATGATATTGTTGGTACGTTCAGCAATGGTACGGCATATATAGGTTTTGTTGTGGAAAAGGTTAATGTTGTTGGCATTATCGGTGTGATTATTCTTGTTTTAGCTGTACTTGGACTTTGCGCTGTCATATTTATGAGCATTAATCTATGGAAACCAGCAATTGCAAAGATTACTGCAAGTAAGCCTAAAATGTCAAAAATGCCTGCTATAAATATACAAACAACAGAAACACAGCCTGATGTTCAGAATGATACTGCTCTTGACCCAAAATCGACATCAGATGCACAGCAGAATACAAATACTGCTGATGCTATTGAACAGTATGAAAAAGAGCAGGGTAATGCTATTACAGCAGATGAACAGAAAACAGAAGCAGAGGAGGAATTCATATGATTAAGAATTTGAAGATTTCCTTGATATTAACTGGTGCATTTATAATAATTATTATAGCATCAATTGTGTTGATTTCGGCACAGGGTAAAACACCAAAGGGAACTGATAAGGTTGAAAAGCTAATCAGCGGCTGTAAGATAAAATCTGCAAGCAAGGTGATTTCAGTAATTGATCCTAGTGCGGTAGGTACTAATGAGTTTGCAAACAGTGTTACTGTTGCTGATTATTTTTCTGAATGCAATATTGACTTTAAACTTGGCAACAAGGATACAGTTAAAAAAGCCTATCTGATAGGTATTGTCGAACCTGAAGATATCGGTGGTGCTGATGCTTTGGAGGAGCTTATGTCTTATTATTCAATGATTGGCTCATACAGATATGCAGTTGCATATATCGGTGTTGATTATGTCGACGAGAATGGTAATGAAAAATCAAGTGTGGCTGATTGTGTAATTACATTCAATGACAAAACAGGCAAGATTTACGATATTAATTAATGTCTGCTGAACAATTCAAAAAACGCCGTAAAAGCTTGCTTTGGAGGTGGTTTTGAATTGTGGGGGTGCAAGGTTTTTGAGCATTTATGCGAAAAAACCTTGCACTTACAAAATTATTTTCGTAGAAAATTATTTTGTAAACAGACGTCAATCAAGTAGTACCTTGAAAAACATCGTTTTTTCAAGAGTTCAAACAGACATCGTCTGTTTGAACGAACAATTTCGCTGAAAGCGTAATTGTTCAGTACGTATTAATTAATCTGTATAAAAATTTTAAGCAGGCATATGATTTTTTAAATCATATGCCTGCTTTTGCTTTGATGATAATTTACTTATCACTTTTCTCACTGTCCTCATAACCGCTCATCTCAAACCAGAATGTGCTGCCGACCTCTTTTTGCGACCGCACGCCAAATTGGAAATTATGTGACTGCAAAATCTGCTTAACAATAGAAAGCCCAAGTCCTGTTCCGATTACATCCCTTTTATTCTTCTCCGCACGATAATATCTATCAAAAATAAGCGGCAGTAAATCAGGCTCGATACCAGTTCCTGTATCGGTAATCTCAATAAGCGTTTTATTACCCTTATTAGTCTGTGTAATATAAATAGTCTTGCTTTCACCAGTATAGTTAACTGCATTGTTAACAAGATTATAAATAACCTGTTCCATTTTAATGACATCGGCATTAACGATAAAGGGCTTATCAAGCGTCAATATAAATTCATATCCCTGCTGTTCGGAAAATAACTTATAACGCTCCATTATCTCAAAAAGCTTTTGAGAAATATCAAATGTTGTAATATGCATCTCAGTGTTGCCGCTTTCAAGCTTTGATATATCAAGAATATCATTAACAAGTGCTGCTAAACGGTCACTTTCCTCGATGATAATGTTGATATGCTCATTACGCTTGACAGGGTTATCGCCTGACAAGTCACGCACCATTTCGGCATATGCCTTAACCATAGTGAGTGGAGTGCGCAGGTCATGTGATATATTTGCAATCAGATCACGGCGAAGTCCGTCAACCTTAGACATCTCTGTTGCGGCATAGTTAAGCGTTGATGCCAAAAGTTCGGTTTCAGTATAGCCCTTACCATTAAATTTAACTGTATAATCACCCAGTGCAAGCTTTTGTGCTGATTTTGTAATGCGCTTAATCGGTGTTTCAATAAGCCTTGCAAGGAAATATGCTATGCAAAGTCCAAGCACAAGCATTAGTATGCTTATCCACAAAACCTGTGTTTTTATAATACCAGAAGTTGAGTCAAGCGGCTCTAGTGAGGTGTTGAGGTATACATAGCCTGATGGATTTGAGGTTGTACCTATTACCATTACAAAGAGCAGGGTATTTGTGTTGAAACGTGGATTTTTTATTTCAGCATAATACATGCCATTTGTGCTTTTCAATGCTTGCAGACGGTATATCTCCAATGTTTCCGCACTGCCGCTGCCATGAACAAGACAATTGTTGCCCATCATATCATATGCATATCGTGAAATACCAAGATTATCCTGTATCAGAATGCACATATCATTGTCATGCGCAATTGTATCAAGGCTTTCAAGTGTAAAATCCTCGTTATATCCTATCGAAAGAATATAGTTCGCAATTTTAACAATGTCACGGGTTTTTAAATTTTTATAGTTTGCTTCAAGTGACACAACAAATGTCAGCCACATTAATATCAGTATACTGGATATAAAAATGACAAAGTAAATCCAGACTGTATTTCTCAGGTTCTGAAGTCTTTTCAATTTCTTACATTTCCTTTCAGAAACAAATTTCGGAAATAAACTTTTGGTCATAGTGAAAAATACGTATGTTTATAACTATGAATATAGGCTTTTAAGTTTCAAATTTATATCCCATTCCCCTGAGTGTGATGATGAATTTGCGGTACTCACCAAGTGAATTGCGCAGCATTTTTATGTGTGTGTCTACTGTACGGTCATCGCCGTAAAAATCATATCCCCAGACTTCTTCAAGCAGCTTTTCACGTGATAATGCAATACCCTTGTTTCGCACAAGATAGAAAAGCAGGTCATATTCCTTTGGTGTTAATGATGCAGCAACGCCGTCAACAGTGACTTCACGTCCTGTCACATTAATTTCAAGTCCCTCATAGGAAATTTTATCAAGCTTTTGCTCGCTTATAGTAGAACGCTTCAAAACAGCCTTTATTCTTGCTAAAAGCTCCTTCGGCGAAAATGGCTTGACAACATAATCATCAACACCGATTTCAAAACCGAAAAGCTTATCATATTCCTCGCCTCTTGCAGAAAGCATTATTACAGGGATTTGCTTTGTTTTGTGAATTTCCTTGCAGGCTGAATAGCCATCAAGACGTGGCATCATTATATCCATTACAATAATATCAAAATCTTCTTTACGGCAGATTTCAACTGCCTCCATTCCGTCGCCTGCTTCCATTGTTTCATACCCCTCAAACTCGGCGTACTCCTTTACAACGTTTCTTATCATTTTTTCATCGTCTACTATTAATATTCTTGGCATTATTATCATCCTTTCAGATTAGACGGCATTATTTAAAATATTCATGCATTTGGTGGGATTTGTCGTCTTTGTTAGGGTGTTTTTACACTCTTTACAGTTGATTTAATTTTACCACGCTAATGTGTAGTTTATGTGAATTTTTGACAAGCATTATCCGAAATATTACTCAGTTTTATTGACAAAAATAGATGAAAATAGTATAATATTCTTGCTGCTTAATAAAAAGTGTTTATTAGGCTCTTTATTTTTCTGCATTTTTAAGTTATGAAATTAATCCCTTTCGTTGACATCTTAGCGGTTAGAACAAAAACTTTACTAAATTCTGTCACTAAAGATTATATAATAAACCACAAAAACACCATAGACAGTATGCAAAATTTCGTGTAAATAGTATATAATATTAGTATGGGGTATATTAATATAGTAATACCCAATTTAAATAGTCAGGAGGGGTTTTAATGCTTAAGAAATTTAAAAGAAAGTCTACATTGCTGTTTGTAATTGCAGTTTATATTGCAATAACTCTTTGTGTACTTAATATTGCAGTTAGAATCCCTGAATTCACATTAGTGATTATGGGGTACCATACTGGTGTTGTGGCGCTCTCTGTTATTGCGTTAATCATAATTACTATTATAGCCGAAAAAGAACGCACACGCAAGGTTATTGCTGATTTATCAAAAATAATGAATAATATTAATGCCATGGTTATTCTGTGGGATGCTGATTTTCATTATGTTGAAGTTAATGAGGAGCTTACTAAGGTACTTGGATATACTTCGGATGATTTTGATAAAACAAGCTTGCTTGAAAAAGTACTTCCTGCTGATGCATTTGCACCAAGCTTACAGGCTATAATTAATAACCGTGATGAAGAATTTCAGTGTATAGGCAAGGATGGCTCAAGGGTATGCACCATTTGGAACACATCACTTATGCACGTTATTCAGAATAAAAAACGCAAAAGCTATATAATGATGTCTATTGGCGTTAACATGACTGAAACGCTCAAGATGAAAGAGGAGCTTATTCAATATTCAACTGAGCTTGCAAAGTCTGAGAATAAGTATAGTATGTCAATGGAGCTTTCAGAAATAGGGCTTATTCTAAAAGAGTCAGGTCTTAATGATTATTATATATCCGACCAGACTAAAAGAATGTTCGGGTTTGAAACAAGCTATATTAGTGTTGATGAAATTTATGACAGAATTCATCCAAAGGATATGCCTGTTTTTGAAATGCTTGCTAAGACTATCAACGGTGACTTGGCAATAAACCCTGAGAATATACATAGTGTGGAGTTTCGTGCTGCTGCTGCGGATGGCAATTATCACTGGTATGAATTCCGTTATAAAATTATGCCTGATACAAATTATGAAATGGCACGTATCGGCGGCTCTATCATTGATATAACTAAGGATAAGGAAAAAGACCGTATTATTGAACGTATGGCTTATATTGATGATATTACTGAAATTTATAACCGTAACAAGTTCATGCAGATTGGGCAGGAAATTTTTGAAACATATAGCAAGGTAGGACTTAACTACTGGGTTATTGTTACTGATATTGATAATTTCCACATTATTAACGATACCTGCGGTTATCTAAACGGCAACAAGCTGCTTTCCGATTTCGCTAAAATTGTTACTGACCTTACAAATGAAACAGGTTTTGCTGCTAGAATTGGCGGTGATAACTTTGCACTTATTTTCCATGATAACGGAAATGATGAGCTGCCTGTTAACACCATAAAGGAAATTCAAAGCAGACTTTCAGGACTTTGCAGAGATGCTTTCAAAACACAGACACTTACCTGTTCAGCAGGATACTGCAAAATGTCTGATGGCGGTGACAGCTTTGCTAAGGTCCTTGACTATGCTGAATTTTCACTAAGCCTTTCCGATGGCACACGAAATTCAATTTGCAGATATGACCACACAATTCATGAGAAGTTTATTGCTGGAACTGCTATTGAAAATGAGCTGTCGCTAGCGATTGATAACCATGAGCTTGCTCTTTACTATCAACCAAAAATCAGCCTGACTGACGGTACTTTGATTGGTATGGAGGCACTCATCAGATGGATTAAGCCTGACGGAACAGTTATTCCGCCAAATCAGTTTATTCCTATTGCTGAAAATTCTCTCCTTATAACTCGCATAAGCCACTTCGTTTTAAATGAGGCTTGCAGGCAGAATAAAGAATGGCAGGATAAGGGTTATCCGCCTATAACTGTTTCAATTAACCTTACTGCTGTTGATTTTTATCAGACGGATGTAAAGGATTCCATTCAAAAGGCACTCTCTAAATCAGGGCTTGCACCAAACTGGCTTGATGTTGAATTGACTGAATCTCTAGCACTTAAGGACATTGACCATGCTATTAGTCAGATGAATGAGATTAAAAATCTTGGGGTTAAGCTTTCTATGGATGACTTTGGTACTGGTTACTCGTCATTAAGCTACATTCAGGTACTTCCGATAACTCTATTGAAGCTTGACCGTTCATTTATTATGTATCTTGAAGAAGATGCAATTTCCCGAGAAATAGTTTCCGCTGTTATCCGTATTGCAAAATCAAAGAAGATTGAAACAATTGCTGAGGGTATTGAAACTATTGGCCAAGCAAACATTCTAAAGCAATCAGGCTGCGATCATGCACAGGGTTACTTCTTTGGCAAGCCTATGAATGCAGAAATGTTCGAGGATTTTATGGCAAAGAGAACTGCTCAGGCAGTTGCAGCAAGTGAAGTATAATTATTATATGTTAAGTTTAAACAACCATAAAAAAATCAGCGGTTACATGAATTGTTTCATGTAACCGCATTTTTTGTACTAAAGGTGTAAAATGGAGTGTAGCTCCTTAATGCACTATAACTTTGTCAAATTTATTTTAATGTAATTGCAAATTCAATAAATCCCAAGCTGCTGTAATCATTATCCTCGAAAACTTCACAATGAATAACAAGCTCATCTCCTGAATATATTGCTCCCTTGTAGAAAAAGTATTCATCTTTTAAAGTGCTGTTTTCAGCAGCGATAACGCTTATTAAGAAATCATCAGTAACATCAGTGCCATTGATATAAACATTGTAATTGGACAAGAAAATCGGAACATCAAGGCCATTTGTAAAATTATATTTACCAACTGATTCTGTGCCGTCATATTCAATGTCAGTGATAGCTAGCTCCATTTTGCTGAAATCCTGTGCTTCTGATATTGATGCAAGCATTGTTGATTTTGTTGTGTCAAATCCCATTTGAGTGAGTGTCGGCAAAACAGCCCAGTAACCAAGCTCGTCATTTCCGCCGATTAGCGGCATTACCATATAAATATCCTCATCAAAAGGCTCAATTACAGCATAATATGTAACAACATCATACATAAAGCAATATGCTGTTGCTGCCTCCAGACCTGTTGTTGTGTCACCAAATGCAACTAAGTATGTGTTGTCATCGTCAGGCATTGTAAGGCTTGAAAGATACATTCCTTCAATCAAATCAGGTGCAGAATAATTCACCATATCAATTCTGTACATATTCTTATTAGTGTCATTTACAAAGCTGCCGCCTAGGTATCCATCAGATAACGCATGAATTGTAAAAGTATCCATTGCGCCATATACTCTTTCAATCTCGCTTGAACTTCCTGCGACATATCCTGTGCTTTCGTTATAGCCATTGAATTTATTGAATAAATCGCTCATTGGCATTATATCTTCGTCATCTTCCACTGCTGTTGTCACTTCTTCAGTCGTTGTCATTTCTGTCGCTTCTTCTGTTTCAATTGTTGTCACTGTTTCTTCTGTTATCACATCTGACTCTGTAACAATACTGTCAGGTGTTTCTTTTTGACAGCCACTCAGGCAAAAAAGTGACAAAAGTACTGCTAAAACTGTTTTAATTGACTTTTTCATAATAAATTAACCCCTTTACTTTAAATATATAATACTATATTGCATATAATATAAAAGAGTATATCATATGCAACTAGAGTTGTCAATAGGGTATAATATTATTTATTCAAAATTTAGTAATAATGTATATTTATACACAAAAATAATGCTGTCATATATTCAAATATAACAGCATTATTAAAAATATTATTTTGTAAGTAGACGTCAATCAAGCTATGCTTGATTTTATGAATAATTCCGTCAAAAACGGAATTATTCAGTACGCATTATTTAATTTTACATTAAGCAGGCACTTTCTATACTGTTTTTTTCCTTAGCTTCTTTTATTTTCTTTGAAGCAGCTAAGTTCATTGAAAACACAAGTACAACAGCCGCCAAAATTACAGATACAGCAGCAGTAACAGGCTTTCTCCACTTTGGATATGCAGTTTTTTGTTCAGCAGATTTTGGCTCGGGAACTTCATTAATAAGCACGCCGATGCCTGTGTTTCTCAATGCCGCTTTTAATGTGAAGTACAGCGGTACAGCGATTATTACTGCCAAAGCTGCATTAATTGAGGATGTTATGGCATTTGTGCCGACTGCTGTCCATGCCGCCTGATGTGTTCCACCGATAATGATAATTGTATAATAGGTTTTGATTAAGTACAAAACAATATAGACAAGCTGTCCTGCTATTGCCGCAAATAAAACCGATACTTTTTCATTCTTGCCTTTTTTGCGTAATGCACCTGCTGTGAAACCCATCGCAAATTTTGATATGAATGTATATGGTGCGGAAATAATATAAACAGGGTCAAATAAATCATAAAGCCCTGCACCTATACCAGAGGCAAGACCGCCTGATATACTGCTGAAAAGCAATCCGGCAAGCAGACACATTGAGTTGCCAAGATGTATTCTTGTTACCAAAACCCCATTCGGTATTTTTATCTGCAAATAATTGCCGACATAAACAAGCGCCGCCATAAGTCCTATTGTGATTATACGATACAGCATTTTTCTGCTTTTTGTCATTGTCATAACTAATTAATTCCCCTTTATTTCTTTACTGTATCTATATTATATCCCCATAAGCGCAAAAATTCAAATTTCACCTAAGCATTAAATTTATGTACATATTTATTTAATTTGCACAGTTTATGGCGTGTGTGGTTTTTGTAATGTGTATTATTTCACAAGTGTGATATTGCTATGGAAAACACTTCAAAAACGCTGTTGGCATATTTACTAAAATTTATGTTGTCAATACGTGTCCTATATTGCAAATAGCAGAAAAAATAGCGTTCCATACAACGTGATATACATAATATGAAAATGGACATAACAAGGGGCGCACATTGTGCGCCCCTACAATTACACTTCATACTTCGTCGTCGTCGTCAAAATTAGCATAGACATCATATTTTTCGCATACTTCTTCAAGCAGCTCATAATTATTGACAACATAATCCCTTTTTCTCATTCCAACAGCAACTATAAGCGCATTAATAACACTCATTGGTGCAACCAATGAATCAGCAAATGATGTCATATCACTTCTTGCGAGGATAACATTATCAGCAAACTTTGTGAGAGGTGAAATCATGCTGTCTGTAACGGCAATGACATCTGCGCCACGCTCATGGGCATATCGGAATGCTTTAACAGTATGCTTTGAATAGCGTGGAAAGCTAATGCCAATCATAACATCACCCTTTTCGATACCCAAAATTTGTTCGAACATTTCCGAAGTTGAGGTAGTGTGAACAAGCTTGACATTGCTGAACATCATAGTAAAATAAAAAGACATAAAACGTGCTAATACTGCCGCTGACCTTGCACCAATTATAAAAATACGCTTTGCATTGCATAGCTTGTCAACTGTTGAATAAAATTCGTCACGAGAGCCTTCCTCAAGTGTTTTTTTAAGCTTGTCGATATCCATATTCAAGATTTTATCATAGACATCCTCATCACCCAAGCGGTCATTCATAACATCAATACGCTGAACAGGAGTTAGTCTGTTGCTTGTAACTTCCTTTAGAGCACGCTGCAATTCAGGATATCCCTCAAAGCCTAATTCCATTGCAAAACGAACCACGGTTGACTCACTGACACCAACCGTGGTGCCAAGCTTTGATGCAGTCATAAATGCGGCTTTGTCATATCGCTCAAGTATAAACTGAGCGATTTTTTTGTGTCCCTTTGAAAGTTCAGGCATGATTTCAGTTAGAGTGTTAAATAGATTTTCTTTCATAAATTATTACTTCTTTCCTAATAAGAATATATAAAATCAATATACTATATGTATAATATTAGCTAAATAAATCATCTTGTAAATCTAAAATGGACTTACGCCTGTTATCTGTTGCAGATTTATCAATTTCATATAAACCATCATCGTTTAAAACAATGATGTCACCCTCTTTATATGCACCTTTTATCTGTTCAGCAGATATGGTAAAAAAGGTGTCGCCGTCCTCAATTTTTATAATATTTTCGTGGATACTTTCGATTATAAGCATAATTCTTACGTCCTTATATAATAAATTTTATGATTTCAAAAAGTCAAGTACACGTTTGTTGAAGTCCTTAGCCTCCTCATAAGCTGCATGACCAAGTCCTTTATAAATATAAAGCTGACTGCCATTAATTTTATCGGCAATTTCCTGTGATGACTTTATGCCGACAATTTTGTCGCTGTCACCGCCGATAACAAGTGTTGGAGCAATAATTTTATCAAGGCTGTCAAATGTGTCATGAGTTAAGCAGGCATTTGCCATTGTAATAAAACGATTAAAATCATGAGCTTTTTTAGTTGTGCCCAAAAGAGAAAGGAAAGGACGATATTTCTTTAGATATTTTTCGCTGTATGACTTTTCAGCGGTATCAATGAAAATACTTTTATAGTCGCCATTTTTCGCAAACTCAATCCAAGCTGATACGGCATTTCGCACTGTTTCATTTTGGCATGACAACGTCACTGCCAGCACAAGTTTGTTAACACGTTCGGGATAATTTATGGCAAGGTGCTGTGCAATCATGCCGCCTTGTGATACCCCTAAAATGTCAGCATTATCGATTTTGAGCATATACATAACTGTGATAATATCATTCGCCATATCAAAGGTTGAATATGTATCAGGCATAGCATTTTTACGGCTGAAAACATAAACAGTATAGTCCCTAGCAAATTTTCTATACATATATGCAAACGGAAAAGCCATACCTTTAACAGTTTGAAGTCCATCACCAAGTCCTTGTATCATAATCAGATTTTTCTTACGCTTGCCAAAAGAAATGTAATCCATATCGGTATTATCAATTTTAATGCAGCCATTCTTAGCATTATAAAGCATTTACGTTCACCTCAAATTTATGTCAGACTATTCATCTTTGTTTATAATTTCATCCTTTGAAATATAAGGTTTATTTTGTGCTTGTATTTTAATCTCATCCCCATCAGAATAAACAACAACATTTCCATTCAAATCATTGCGGTATAATGTAATACCAGTTTTTTCATAGCGGGCAACAATTTTTTCATTCGGATGATTATATGAATTATCCTGTCCGCATTGAATAATACCGTATTTTGCAGAAATAGCTTTAACATAATCAGACGAAGAAGATGATGAGCTGCCATGATGCGGAACTTTAAGCACATCAGCCGAGATATCAATATTATGTGATAAGATATCCTTTTCAACAGGCTTTGATGCATCACCAGTGAAAAGATATGACGTGTTTTTGTAGCTAAGCTTAAACACGACGGAAAAATCATTAAGGTCTGTATAAGCCTCATAATCAGGATAAATAGGTGATATTATTTCAAGCTGTGCAGTTTTGGCTTTGCCGCCATCTGCGTCGCTTTGTTTATCATGTTCAAGAGTGTATATATCGCCTGATTTTGCAGCAGTGAGCTTTAAAGCCTTACCTTTAAGTGCTAACAAAAAATTTTCATATGTCTTAGTAGTCGGGGTTATTTCCTCGGTAATACGAGGTGCGATTACCTTTCCTGCATCAATGTTATTTATAACAAACGGCAGTCCGCCTATATGGTCAGAATGAGGATGTGTCGCAACAATATAATCAAGCTTTTTGATTCCGAGGTCATCTAGGTATTTGACAACACGTTCACCCATTTCCTTTTCACCAGCGTCAACAAGAATTGTGGTGTCACCGAAAATTATCAGCGAGCTGTCACCTTGCCCGACATCAATAAAGTGTATCTCTAAGTCAGCATCTTTTGTAATAAAATTTTCAGTCACAGCAGAAGGCGTTTCGATATCGCCGTTTTCTAGGTAAATTGCATATATAAATCCTGCAAGTAAAATTAGGAGTATTAAAAATATCGATGGTGACAGATTTAATGTCTTTTGCGCTGATTGTGAGGTCTTTTTCGACGTTTTCCGTTTTGTTCCTGCCATGCTGAACTTGAACCTCCCTTTTTATTGCTTTGCTGTTTGCTGTTTTGTTCAGCAAGGTATTCCGCATCAGGTTTAACAAGACATTCCTTTGTAGTACCTATCAAATCGGTGCGGTGAATTTTTTGCAGTGCCTTAATAACCAAACGCTGATTTTTTGGATTGAAATACTGTAACAATGCACGCTGCATAGCCTTTTCTTCAGCAGTCTTTGGCACATAAACCTTTTCCATTGTATATGGGTCAAGTCCAGTATAAAACATACAGGTTGAAATCGTTCCAGGGGTAGGGTAAAAATCCTGCACCTGCTCTGGACGCATTTTCAAGGACTTCAAAAACATAGAAAGTTCAAGTGCCTCTTTAAGTGTACTTCCAGGGTGGGAGGACATCAGATATGGCACAAGATACTGCTCCTTGCCAATTTTCTTTGTATAGGAATAGAACTTTTCCTGAAACTTTTTATATGCTTCAATATGCGGTTTACCCATTTTATCAAGCACAACAGCGGAGCAATGCTCAGGTGCAACCTTTAGCTGACCGCTTACATGATGTTCAATAAGTTCACGCATAAAAGCTTCATTTTCATCCTCAAGCAGATAGTCATAACGTATGCCAGAACGGATGAAAACCTTTTTAATCTTAGGTAATGCACGGATTTTTCTAAGCATATTAAGGTAGTCTGTATGGTCGACTTCAAGTGCTTTGCATGGTGTTGGAGCAAGACATTTCTTACCCTTGCAAAGTCCATGCTCAAGCTGTTTTGTACAGGATGTCTGACGAAAATTTGCAGTAGGACCGCCGACATCATGGATATATCCCTTGAAGTTTGGAAGTGTTGTCAGGAGTTCAGCTTCTTTTAGCACACTTTCCTCACTGCGAATGGAAATATGTCTGCCCTGATGAAGTGCAATCGAGCAGAAGTTGCAATTTCCGAAACATCCTCTGTTATGAGTAATGGAAAATTCAACTTCCTCTATACCCTTAACACCACCCAATTTTTCATAGGACGGATGATATGTACGCATATAAGGCAAGGCATAAACCTTGTCCAGTTCTTCTGTTGTTAGTGAAAGGGCAGGGGGATTTTGAACGAGCATCATATTGTCATGACGCTGAATAATAGTCTTGCCATAAACCTCATCCTGCCAGTCATACTGAATTTTACAAGCCTTTGCATATAAGGATTTATCCTCACGAACTTCCGTTAGTGACGGACACTGAACAGCACCATATGGCGTGTTTTTAGGCTCAGTCAAGTATGCAGTACCACGAATATCAGTAAGCGAATGAATATTCTCACCGCTTGCTAAGCGTGTACAAATTTCTTCAATCTGATGCTCACTCATGCCATACATAAGTAAATCAGCAGAGCTGTCCATAAGTATAGACGGCATAACAGTATCATCCCAGTAATCATAATGCGCAAAACGGCGCAGTGACGCTTCAAGCCCACCGATACAAATAGCGGTGTCAGGATAAATTTCACGAAGCTTTTGGCAGTAAACAATAACCGCTCTGTCAGGACGCTTGCCAGCTTTTCCGCCGGCAGTATAAGCATCATCGGAACGCTTTTTCTTTGCAGCGGTATAATGAGCAACCATAGAGTCGATGTTGCCTGATGTTACTAAAAACGCATATTTAGGTGCACCAAACTTCATGAAATCAGTATTATTTCTCCATTCAGGCTGTGAAATAATGCCAACACTAAAACCTAGGCTTTCGACTATTCTTGAAATTATAGCAATGCCAAAGCTAGGGTGGTCAACATATGAATCCCCTGTAACGCATATAAAATCAAACTGCTCTATGTTTTGCTCAAGCATTTCTTTTCGGGATATTGGTAAAAACGGCATGGTTTTACTTCCTTTGTTTAAATTAAAATATATCGTGTGACGTGTAGGGAGCGACGCCCTCGTCGCTCCACCTTTTTATTAGAAGAGTAACAATATTCAACAGCAATGTAGGGACTGTGCCACAACATTGGCATTGCTCCCTACAATTACTTATACAAATCATCAAGTAGCCAATTTAATGGATTATCTTCAATATATTTACACACTTTTTCATATTGATTTTGTTTGTTTATAATTTCATCATAAAAAGATTCCTGCCATAATGATGTGTTAACATCAAACATTTTCTTATAATATCTTGTTGTAACAGATTTAAAATCTTTTACTAAGCCTTGCAGTGAACGTCTATCCTTTTTCTCTAAAATTTCAAATGAGTATTTTTTATCCTCATTTAAACATAATTCTTGATTTTCAATAATAATTATTCCATGTATGTGATTTGGCATTAAAATATATTTATCAACTTTTACATTTTCATTTAATAACTCAATATTATTCCAGTACTCAATTATTTTTATTCCTAAAGCTGTTGGAATACTAACAGTTGCTCCATTTTGTTCAATTACATTACTTAAAATGTTTTCTCTGTTTAATGTGCATATGGTCACGTAATAATAACCATATTTTCCGTAATCATAATTTTTTAATCTATGGTTTTTTCGTTGCTTAAACTCCATATTTCACCTTGAAAATAAATATTATATATTAAATGACACCAATACTGCGGCAATTGAAATGGAGCGACGAGGGCGTCGCTCCCTACACTACAACGTATTGTTTATTCCTCGTCAATCCTATCCTCATTGATAAGCTTTCTTTGTAACCACATCTCTCTTGAAATAAGCACCTTACGTGGCTTTGCTCCCTCAAGAGGACCAACGACCCCGAGTTCCTCAAGCTCATCCATAACTCGTGCAGCACGAGCATATCCAAGCTTTAGCTTACGCTGCAAGAATGATACAGAGGCTTGTCCGCCAGTTGTAAGGATATCAACAGCTTGATCAATTATATCCTTATCGCCGGCAGGTTCTGCATATCCGCCTGAACTGTCATCACCCTTAGCGGATTTCTCGGCAGGTATATTTCTTTCGATTTCTTCGATAATTTCATTGTCATATGCAATAGTTCCACCGCTTTTAATAAATTCAACAACAGATTCAACTTCCTTAGTGGAGCAGAAACATCCTTGAATACGAACAGGCTTTGGTATACCGCTAGGGAAATAAAGCATATCACCATTACCAAGCAGTTTTTCTGCTCCTGCTGTATCAATAATAGTTCGGCTGTCTATTTGCGATGAAACAGTCAGCGCAATTCTTGATGGAATATTAGCCTTGATAAGACCTGTAATAACATCAACTGTTGGTCGCTGTGTTGCGATAATAAGGTGCATTCCTGCGGCACGAGCCATCTGTGCAAGTCGGCATATTGAGTCCTCGACTTCTTTAGCAGCAGCCATCATCAAGTCGGCAAGCTCATCGATGGCAATAACAATACGAGGCAGCATTTCAACACCCTCAGTTTCAGCAGCCATTTCGTTATAGCCGTTTAAATCACGAACATTGTTATCAGAGAAAAGCTTATAACGCTTTAGCATTTCCTGCACAGCCCATGACAATGCACCTGCGGCTTTTCGTGGGTCAGTTACAACAGGGATAAGCAAATGCGGAATACCATCGTATGTTTTAAACTCAACCATCTTAGGATCGATAAGAACTAAACGCACTTCGTCAGGTGATGCGTTGTATAATATGCTCATTATTATACTATTTGTACAAACCGATTTACCAGAACCAGTTGTACCAGCGATAATAACGTGCGGCATTTTTGCGATATCACCGATAATAACGTCACCGTCAATATTTCTGCCGACAACAAAGGAAAGCTTTGATTTGTTTTCAGCAAATTCACGGCTTTCAATCATCTCACGGAAAGTTACCATGTCCTTAACCTTGTTAGGAACTTCAACGCCAACAGCAGCTTTTCCAGGGATAGGTGCTTCAATACGCACTCCTGCTGCAGCTAAGTTAAGCGCAATATCATCGGAAAGTCCTGTAATTTTTGATACCTTTACACCAGCACTTGGCTGCAACTCATAACGTGTAACGGTTGGTCCACGGTGGATATCAACGATACGTGTCTGAACGCCAAAGCTTTTGAGCGTGTCAACAAGTGTGTCAGCATTGTTTTTCATTTCAGCCTCAGCCTCAGCGGCATTAAGCGAGTTATCAGCATATTTTAAAAGTGATACAGGAGGAAATTTATAAACAAACACTTCTGCTTGCTGTTCGGCAATTTCATGCTGGATATCAGCCGCAGTCGGTGCATCAGGAACATCAAGTTCTTCGTCAGTCTGTATCTTGTTTGAAGCAAGTGTAGATAGTTTTTTAGGTTTTAGCTTGGCATCCTCTTTTGGCGCAAAAAATGATGTCTTTTCTTTCTTTTCTGGAACTGCCGCCGCCTTTTTTATGATATCATTCAAGTCTGTTGAAACAGAATTTGAAGTTTCTTCAGCACTTTTTACAGCATCAAGCAAAGGGTTAGATGTCACTGCTGAAATCGGATGAGCAGGCATTTCAGCCATCATCTGTTCAGCAGGTGAAAGTTCCTTAGCAACTTGTTCTTTTGCGGATGTTTTATCGTTTAAAGCTGGTTTTTGAATAGGTATGTCTATATTGAATTTCTTGCGGTTTTCTTCAGCAATTTTTGCAGGGACATCCTGATTTGGCACAGCTTTTTTAGCACCAAAGGTTTTCATTTTTGCCCCAGGAGGAGCGACAAAATCAACATCTTCTGTTTCTACATATTCAGGTCTGTTTGAAAATGCCGATACGAAAAATCTTTTAATAAGCTTGAATAAGTCAAGAACAGTCTTATTAAGCATTAACATAGCGAAAACAAAAATAAGAAGTAAAATAATGATTGTTGCGCCAGTTTGTTTAAAAAGCGACAGCAATGGTCCTGCTAGAAGTATGCTGAAAACACCGCCGCCACGGAGTTTTTTCCCCTCCTCATAAAGCGTTGGTATAATTTCATCAAACAGCTTTACCCCTTGCAATTCGCCTGCAAAAACTATCTGAACAAATCCGCAAAGCAAAAATATAAGTATAAAACACTGCACAACCTTGCCCTCAACAGTTTGGTGTGCCTTGTCTAAGGCTATCATAACAGAAACGTAAATAAGCACAACAGGAACTATAAAAACAGAAATTCCAAATAACCCTAAAAACATATTATGTATGCTGTTCCATGCCGATTCACCTTTAATAAGCGTGAATGCAAGCACAAGCACACCTATGGCGAACAATATCGTTGACCATAAAACCCTGTCGTTTTTTTCTTTTTTTTCAAGCTCGGCTTTTGTTGCTGAACTGCTTTTTCTTGGTGCCAATTTCAACATCCTTTTCAAATAGTCTTTATTAATGTAGGGAAGACATCCTTGACGTCCCTACATAACATTCATCATCCCAGCCATGCGCTAAGCGTATTAACCGCATTTTCACCGAAGGTAATTCTATTGCCAGTAACTTTTTCATAAATACCCATACAAATAACCACAATACCAAGCACAAGGGTATAATAAGCGAAGATGACAAATCTGTCGGACAAAATCAAGTATTTAATAAGTTTGATAGATAAAAACCCAACAACAGCAGACACGATAAATGCAACAATAACAGGCAGTATATCAATTTTTACAGTGCTTTCGCCTAAGTCCTTGAACTCAACCAATGCACCTGCTAAAATAACAGGTATGCCAAGTATAAAGCTGTATTCAACAGCCTCTTGTCTTTTAAGACCGGTCATAAGTCCTGCTGAAATTGTTGAGCCTGAACGTGATATACCTGGAACTAGTGCAATTCCTTGAAACACGCCGATAAAAAGTGCTGATTTAACAGTAGTTTCGCCTGCAAGACGTGTGCCGTTTTTTGCTTTAGAGCTGATAAATAGAAGTGCTGCAGTGTAGATAAATGCCACACCCTCAACGATAATATCGCTGTCCGAAGCAAGTCCTGCAAAAAAATCCTTAAATATGTAAAAAGCAAAAAGCGGAAGTATCGAAACAATTATCATCATGATAAATCTGCGCTGCTGATTCATTTCTTTCCATTTGAATTTACCTGTGAAGATATCCTTTAACATAGCGAAAGCCTCAATGATAAGCTTTTTTATTGTCCCCCAGAATGCAATAAATACTGCAACAAGTGTGCCTAAATGCATGAGAATTGTCATAGCGACAGCATTTTCACCATCAAGACCGAAAAAATGCTGAACTAAGGATAAATGACCCGAACTTGATATCGGCAGAAACTCTGATAAACCTTGTACGATACCTTGAATTATAGCTTCTAAAATTGACATAAATAATATGCCCTCCTAATTTTATGTGGAATTTAATGTAGAGGCGATGCATCACAGCGTTATAGTCGCCCCTACAAAAATAAATAAATTTAACATACACATTTAGATGATACAGTATTCATTCGGTATCATCATACCTAAGTTCAGTATTTTCAATCATTTCATAAAGTGCTGTTAACGCATCGGAAAGACCGCCCATCGAGTCTATTAAACCTTCTTTAACGGCATCAGAGCCTTCTAGCGTTGTGCCGATATCCATAACAAGCTCGTCTGTGTTTTTAACAAATTTATTGAATGTTTCCTTTGAAATAGAACTGTGTGCAGTTACAAAATTCACAATGCGCTCCTGCATTTTATTGAAGTAGTCAAACGCCTGCTGAACACCTAAAACAGTACCATTCATGCGGACAGGATGAATGGTCATAGTCGCACTAGGAACAATAAAAGAACGTTTAGCAGCAACTGCTAAAGGCACACCAATCGAATGTCCTCCGCCAACAACAATTGATACAGT
This sequence comes from Oscillospiraceae bacterium, assembly GCA_031550725.1. GTDB lineage: Bacteria > Bacillota > Clostridia > Oscillospirales > Ruminococcaceae > UBA946. The sequence continues at coordinate 6,390 of JAVBOH010000008.1, read as the reverse complement.
TGGAGTTTTCATGCTTGCAATAAGTTCAGCAATAGCAAGCCCTGCTTCAACATCACCACCGACTGTGTTCAAAATTATCAGCAGACCCTCAATAGACCTGTCCTGTTCAATTGCAATCAACGCAGGAATTATATGCTCATATTTTGTGGTTTTGTTGGTGTCTGGGAGAAGATAATGCCCCTCAATCTGACCGATTATATTCAGACAATGGATAAGGTGCTTTGAGTTTTGTGAAACGACCTCACCAGTGCTTTCAATCATGTCATTTTTTTCAGCACAATTTTCTGTGTTTTCAGATGTTGACTGGATATCATTATTATCTGGATTTTCATTAGAAACAACTGGCATAATTTTATTTCCTTTCGCATTATATCATTAAAATGAAATACACAATTCCAAAAATTGCATTTGCAGTATTTCGTACATTAATAAAATATGCCGTTTGGAAACAATTATACACATTAATTAGTATACCTTATTTTGCCGTTAAAGTCAATGTTTAAAGCGTTGTTTATTTATTTTTAATCATAAATTTTAATGTAGAAAAAGCAGTAGGGAACAACGTTCTGCTACAAAATTTGTCGTAACTTGCATTAAAAAAGAAATTTCCCTCCACAGAGGAAATTATGAATTGTGCATTATAAAGAGATATTATATCTGTGATTAAAAACCACAACTGCAATACCGTCACTAGTCTGATAAAAATTAAGAACAATCATCGGTTCTTCATGCATGATGTTATATGAGTTGACATAAACCGTGATAAAACCGTATAAAAATATTGCCATCAGCATTACAGATGCAATGCTGTATATAATTCGTCTGCGTTGTTTTTCCTCATGTGAAATGGTGATTTTGCTTAAAATTCGCATTTTTTTACATCCTTTATTAATGATACATATTATATGTTATAAAATTGGGTGACTACGCATGGTCACCCTAAAAATCATAATTTTTGTAACGGTCAGCCCTATGTGGCTGACCGTTACAAAAAAACATTATGTAAGTGCATTCACAAGGGATTTACCAACAAGAGTACCGCTGTAAATTGCTTGGTCTATGCTGTTTCCATGACCGCCTACTTCAATGAGCAGTGAGCCTGTTGTGAGGTCTTGGTTATATTTTCGGTAATCAAACAAGACAGGACGTGTTAAGGTTGGATAGTCCGTTTCAAGCTGTGTTTCAAGCTTGGAGGCAAACCTGAAGTTCTGCAAATAATTTGGCATATCCATTGTGCCGTCATCACAGCCACTTATTATCATTACCTGTGCGGCATTTTTACCGTTTATTTCTGTAAGCGGTGCAATTCTTGTGCCATCATCACGTTCAATTGAGTCACGGTGGATGTCAAGAACTATTTTTATCGATGGATATTCCTCTAAAATTCTTTCAACACTAACACGGCTTCTGTCATATGAGCCGTTATAGGATGGATAGTCATACATTTCGGTATCATGGATAACTGCAATTCCTGCATCCTCAAGTTCTTTTTGAATAGCATTTCCAACAGCGACAACATTCATTCGCTCATCGGTTGTACGTGATGAGAAGGATGAATCAAAGAAGTCACGTTCATATGGTTCAAAGCTTTCGGTTGTGTGCGTATGCATAATAAGAATTTGCGGCTCACCATTTTTTTCTATTGTAAATTCAATCCCTTTGCGGCTTTCTTCCAAAAGCACATCGTTTGAAAGGTATGTCACATTTTTGACTTGACCTGTTTTGTCAAGATGTATAAATTCATCCCCATTATACGTTCCGTATTGAACAAATGCGATTGTACCATCATGACTTTCGATTTTTTCAGGATATGGCTGTGGTCCTGCATCAATACTGCTGTCGTCAACATACAGCTCCTCGTTGGCGCTGGATGGCATATCAAGCGAGCCGTATGACAGCATCAGGCTGTCGTCAAAATCAAGCAGATGTCTTAGCTTTTGCGGCGAAGTTGGTATATTATCAAGCGACAAATGCGCATACTGAATATTACTTTTATTATTGGCGTTTATTGGTGAATTATTCGCTGTAATGTCAGATGGCGATAAAAAAATATCACCGACTGCTAATTTTGCAGAAGTATTGGCAGCATAAAAGATTGCTGTATCGGCTGACGGTGCTGTGGCGGCAATTGCCATTACCATAAGTGGTGACAAAAGCAGGAATGTTCCTGTGGCTGCAATCATTCGCAGTTTTGAATTTTTGCGGTATCTTTTGTTTCTCATAGAAATTATCCTTTCTTTTTAAACATATAAAATTTATCCTGCCGCATATAAATTTTATCTTTTGCGACACGGCGTTTATGATAAAATATATGCATGAGATAAGCATAATATTTCAGAAATTTAATCATAAAGAACAAGCTCTGCACATAACAATATAAAAAGGATATAGTTCTCGAAAGGATGGTAATTAAAATGAATGAAAACAAAACTGCACCAATACATAATTTAATACTGGAGGGACGTAAAAATCTGTCGATATCGGGTGTTACCGATGTTGACCACTTCGATGAAAACACTGTGCTGCTATATACACAGATGGGTGAAATGACTGTCAAGGGTAAGGATTTGCACGTTAATGATATGTCTGTTGACAGCGGAGAAATGAATATTGAGGGTGATATCTGGTCGATTGTTTATGGCGATAAGGACAGACATTCACCACTTTCTGTGATAGGTAAATTATTCAGGTGAGGATGGTATATAAGTTTTGAAACTTGAAGCATTTTTTTCAATTTCGGAGCAGGTGGAATTGTTTTTACTGGCTATTGCTTTAGGGGCTGCCTTAGGAATTTTATTTGACTGCTTTCGTGTTATAAGGATTATTTTCCCTCCTGCAAAGAAAGCAGGAGCAGTTTGCTTGCTTGATATTATCTTCTGGCTTTGCTATGGATTTGCTATTTTCGTGTATTCTGTTGTTATGGGAAAGGGACAAGTCAGAGTGTTCTATTTTACGGGTAGTATAATTGGGCTTGTGTTATACATTGTCACTGTTGGCAATTTGGTTACAGGTGTGATTAGACGTGTTTTTACTGCCATTTATAGGGTATTACAAAAGGTATATTCTATTGTTATTGCACCGTTAGTAAAAATTACGTTATTTATTCGTCAAAAATTCTTATCTGTTTTTGTGCGAAGTCATAAAGTTGTTGAAAAAGGTAAAAGAAGTCCATTTTACCACTTGAAATGGAATGTACTTTTGTTGTATAATAAAAAAGCTAAGAAACGTACATAAATTAATGTGTGCTGAAATTACATTTTTTAAACGTTTCACGTTACGGTTCAGAAATAAATTGGAATTAAGAAAATATATGTTGTATAAAAAGGGGAATAGGAGGTTACTGTGAACGAGGCTAATCGAATTGATAAAAAAAGACGTGCTAAGCTGCTCGGTGAAAAGAAAAAAAGTAACCCTGTTCTAAGCTTGATTATGCATCTTGCGGCTGTTGCTTTTGTTATATACTGTGCAATGTCTTTCATCGGAACAAAAGCTGAAACTGCTGATAGAAGGCATGAGCTTGTTGCACTTAATGAGCAGGCTGCTGTTTTGGAAGTCGAGAACGAGGAGTATCAGGCTATATTGTCAGAGGATGACGAACGTGCTTATATGGAGCGTATCGCAATTGACACACTTGGCTATGCATATCCTAATGAAAGACGTTTTTATGATACTACAAGAAATTAATCTGCGGGGTACTGGTTATCTATCATGGGCATTAAAGAACTGAAAAATTTTCAGCTCTTTCAAGAATAAAAACATACTGATAATTATGAGAGGATTAAATATTTTTTTATGCAGTTGGATGTAGGAAAAATTTATGAGGGCAAGGTTACGGGTATTACGAAGTTCGGAGCATTTGTCGAGCTTGAGCCTGGAACAACAGGGATGGTACATATCAGCGAGGTAGCAAACTCATTTGTCAGCGAGATAAAGGATCATTTAACAGACGGACAGGCTGTAAAGGTTAAGGTTCTTTCTGTTGGTGACGACGGAAAGATATCACTTTCTATAAAGAAAGCCATGGACACTCCGCCTCCTCAGAGAAACTCACAGGGTGGACAAGGCGGACAACCAAGGAGAGATTTTAACAAGAAGCCATATAATAACGGCGGTGGAAACAATAGCGGCAATAGCGGCGGCGGCGGATACAACCGTGGCGGAAATAACAGCGGCGGCAGGCGTTTTGATAATAACAGACCGCAGCAGGACCGCACTCCACCAACACCTGAGGCTGCATTTGAGGATATGCTTAACAAGTTTAAGCAAAATTCCGATGAGCGTATGGGTGATTTGAAAAAAATTATCGATAACAAGCGTAAGGGTGCGTCAAGACGTAAATAATTATATAAAATGCAAAGAGCTGCTGTGAATTTTCACAGCAGCTCTTTTGAGTTTAAACCATTTTTTTATATTTGATGATATCCTGCAATATATTAATTAATTGTTCTTGTTCATTAACATCAGCATTATTAACTAGCTGATATGCTGTCAGGGGATAAGAATTAATACTGTCGTTATTCATATCATCAAGTTTTTCAAACAATGTGCTCATACTGACATTAAGAGCAGCTGATATTTTACCAATTGTTTCAATGGTTGGATTTTTTTCACCACGTTCAAGCTGTCCAATATATGTCGGATGCAGACCACACCGTTCTGCTAATTCTTCTTGACTAAAGTTTAACTGATTACGATAATTTCGAATACGTTTTCCTATATATGCGGACATATTTCCCATTCAATATCACCTACTTCCATATTAATGCCCATACATTTATAATCGGTTTTTTTATTTTAGTTATATCAAAAAATAAAATTCTGAAATAAAAATAATTTAATAAAATTGATTTTTATCTATTTCCTTTGATTACCATATTACTAGTATATAGATATTTACAAATATTTTAAATAGACTATTAATATTATTGACAAAAATAAATAGTCTATGAATATAGAATTTTAAAATAAGAATATTAATTTATTATTAGGTATTTGATATTTAACGTATTTTTGCAATGTGCATTAATATGTATATTATCTACAACAGTATATATAATAATATGATATATTTTTATCAATAAAAAACAAAACTGCTTAGTATAAAAAATTTTAACTAAGCAGCTTGCTTTTTTTAGCTGTGCGATTATTATGACATAAGCCCGAGCTGGTTGTCAATACCCTCAACATCATAGCCGATAACAACTTCACCGTTATCAAAAAGCGACACAGGAATACCAGACTGACCGGAAACATCGATAAGCTTTTTATAATTATCGGATGATTCACCGACATCAATCACATCATAAGAAATATGCTTGCTGTCGAGATAGCTTTTTAATTTTCTGCAATAACCGCAGGTATCGGATGAAAACACTTTTATCATCTTATATAAATTCCTTTCAATATAGCTTTGTTTCGTTTATAAATTTTTTAGCGCCAAGAGCAGCATATGCGCCATCAGCAGCTGCAGTTATTATCTGTCGGTATAATTTTTCACGAACATCACCAGCAGCATAAACACCCGCAATATTTGTACACATATTAACGTCTGTAATAATATATCCTGATTTGTTCAAATGTATTCGTCCCTTGATAAAATCTGTCGATGGCACTCTGCCAATATAAATAAATGCACCGTCAGTTTCAAGCAGACTTTCGTTAGATGTATCGTTTGATTTAATGCGTATCGCTTCAAGCGATGAAGTACCCTTAAATCCAAGCACTTCAGTGTCCGTAAGCGTTTCTATATTGGCTGTTTTGTTCACTTTATTAAGCAAGGACATATCGCCTGAAAAACTGTTGTTACGCTTTATGATAGTAACATGACGTGCGGTTTTCGATAGATATAAAGCCTCCTCAAGAGCTGAATTTCCGCCGCCTATAACGACAACATTCTTATCCATATAAGCGTGGCTGTCGCATAGCGCACAATAATGTACACCCTTGCCTGTAAGCCTTGTTTCACCGTCGATATTAAGCTTACGTGGCAATGCACCTGTGCAGATTATAACTGTCCTTGTATTATATGTGTTTTTCGTTGTTGTGATAAGCTTTTCGGTATCGGTAAGGCTAATGCTGTTTATAATATCAAATTCATCGATGACAGCACCAAATTTTAAAGCCTGATGCCGCATTTTTTCGCTTAAATCTGCACCACTAATACTTTCAAAGGCAGGATAATTTTCGATGACATTGCTTTGTGCCATCTGACCGCCTATAAGCTCATTTTCAAGTATTAGTGTGTCGAGTGAGGCACGAGCCGCATATATTCCAGCAGTAAGCCCAGCGGCACCTGCACCGATTATAATTACATCTTTATCAATAATTTGCATACTATATACCTTTTGTGGTGTAGGGAGCGACGCCCTCGTCGCTCCGCTTCGAATTCGT
>JAVBOH010000041.1:0-7414 GCA_031550725.1 Oscillospiraceae bacterium | reverse complement strand
TTCCCAATCCTCTATAAACCCCTCAAACCTAACTCTAGGCACAACCTCCTCCCCTTGAGGAAACATAACCTGTAAATACCCTTTTTTAAGTTCCTTGAGTTTTTCTAACTTACGCTTATAAAGAGCAATAGTATCGTCGAGGGCTCGGAAGAAGTTGCCGATTTTTTCTTGTTCTGATTTATTTTGAGTAATGTATAATTCTGTATCAAAAAAGTCTGTTGGTGTTATGTTAAGTAAACCATGATTTCTAGCACCTTCTGCTGCTCGACTTGCGACTTCAACATGCCAATTATCTGTTTCATAATACTGTACTAAAAATTCAGATTGAATATTTGTAGGTTTAAAAACTATATACAATGTTGATAATACTCCATTTATATATTTATCTAATCGTTTTACTGCACCCCATGGATATCCATTTGAATAACTTTTGTTATAAGCAAAATCACCGTTTTCTAAAAGTAAATAACCACTGATATCTTTGCTTGCAATTTGCTTATCGAAAAAGTCGTTTTGGTCGATTAAACCGTATTGTGCAGATATTGTCAAGATATGTTTGCTTTCAAGTTTTGAATTTTTCCTTGTTATACGTTCCACAACCTCCCCCAACCTACGCTGTACCCAAGCGTAATTGTAATATTAATAAAAATACTCATGCATTTTGGATGGGTATTTTTTATTTTGTTTGTAAAGCATTTTTAACTTTGAATTTTTCATATCGTAACAATAATTAATAGCAATGAGAAATAATATTTATGTAAACTTATTATGAAACAATCTGTATCGAGACTTTCAACCTTCTTTAAGCATGAAGTAATAGAATTTACATATTAAGCTTAAAGAGTAGTCGAAAATCATACATTTCTAGTCATTTATGTAGCCATGAGACATTTGAAACATCATCAGAATGTTGTTTTATATAACAACTTTTCTAATAAAAATCATAAATCTGTTACCGCATTTATGTGGTAAAAAAACTGAAGTTTATGATAATAAAACTTCAGTTTTACATACAAATTTGCATTTTATTTGCGAAAATCACTTCAAAACACCTCATTTAAAGAAAAATTTATCGTATTATGAAATCAAAATTTTATAAAATATCGCAGTTTACTTTATACTTTTTGATTATAAATATCTCAAAATGTGAAGAAAAACAATAATCTATTCTACTGATACTATATCAACACATTATATATAACTTCATATTGAAAATAGAGATTTGAATATGTTTTAATATGTTTCATAAAAAAATTTTGGAGGTGTTTTATAAAAATTGTATTTGCTGTTATAAAAGTTGGGAGGTGTATTATAAAATCAGTGCGTGGATTTATAAAAGTTGAATATAATATTATAAAAATGGTACATGGTTTTATAATACAGCTAAAGTTAGTGATGAACATACACAATTCACTATAGTTAAGAGAAATGGACTTTTATTGTGAAGAGTATATTTGTATTTACAGATGCAATGAAAGGTTTAATAAGTATTTTTTATTTGGAATAGAGCTATTGCTATTTTTGATTAGCACATAATTTTACATAAAGTCATGTTTAATGCAAAACAAGTAAAAGCTAAAGTGTGATAAAAAGAAAGGGGAATTTCAATGGTAAAAGAAGTACCAATTTGGGTAAAGTCTAATCTTACGCTTGAAGAAGCTGCTGCATATTCTAATATTGGAATTAACAAGCTTCGTGAGATTACTAACAATGAAAATTGTAGTTTTGTACTTTGGAATGGCAGCAAAAGGCTAATAAAGCGTGTATTGTTTGACAAATATTTAGAAAAGGTATATTCAATATAACATTTGAAGTTTATCAGATTAGTTGTTGACAAATTGAACACGTTTGAGTTATAATATACTTGAACGTGTTCTCTTTTTGTTATGAAAAGGAGTTAATATCATGGCAGTAGAGAGACGCAAAGACAGCAAAAACCGAGTGCTAAAGGATGGCGAATATCAGAGGACGAACGGTACATACGAGTATAAGTGGAAAGATAAGCGAGGTAAACGTCATTCTATTTATGCAAAATCACTTGAAGAATTGCGTGATAAGGAAATTGATGTATTAAGAGATGTTTTGGATGGTGTTCGAGCTGATAAAAAAAATTTAACGGTAAATGACTTATACAATATGTGGGTACAATTGAAAAGAGGTCTTAAAGACAATACTTTTCAGAATTATAAGTATATGTATACGCAGTTTACTGAATCTGTTTTAGGCAACATCAAGATAGTTGATTTAAAGCGAACTGACATAAGAGCTTATTATAATCATCTTCTTGATGAACAAAACCTAAAAACATCAACCATTGATTGTATTCATACGGTATTACATCAGGTTTTAGAATTAGGTGTTGAAGATGAATATATCCGATATAATCCATCTGATAATGCCTTAAAGGAACTAAAAAAGGCACATAATAATGATACTGATAAACGACGAGCATTAACCGTTCCAGAGCAGGAATTGTTTGAGGAGTTTCTTTCTAGGCAAGGTCAGTACCATAGGTGGTATCCGATATTTACTGTGCTGTTATGGACTGGAATGCGAGTAGGTGAAATTACAGGACTGCGTTGGTGTGATATAGATTTGGAAAATGAAACTATTAGCGTTAATCATACGCTTGTATTTTACAGTAAAGGTAAATCACAAGGCAGTCAATACGCTGTAAACACTCCAAAATCAAAAGCAGGAAACAGGACTATTCCAATGCTGCCGAAAGTTAAGGAAGCGTTTGTTTTAGAAAAGCAGTTTCAAGATGAATTAGAGCTTAAGTGCAATGTTGCAATTGATGGGTATACGGACTTTATTTTCATTAATCGTTTTGGTGGAGTTCAACACCAAGGTACACTTAACAAAGCGTTAAGACGTATCATTCGTGATTGTAATTATGCTATTCTGGATAAAGCAGAAAACACTGATACAGTTGTTACACTGCCAAAGTTCAGTAATCATTCATTACGACATACATTTACTACTAGAATGTGTGAAGCTGGGGTAAATATAAAAGCAATGCAGGATATTCTAGGTCATGCCGATGCAGAAACAACAATGAATATTTATGCTGAAGCAACAAGTGATTTTAAGCGTTCTGAAATGATTAATTTTGAGGAATATTTTACTACTCAAAAAGATTTACAATCCATCAGTTAACTTACGACAAGTTTACGACAGGCTTACGACAATTTACATAGGATTATGCAGATTTATAAAAAAGCGAATAAAAAAGACTATAGTAAAATAGGGATATAACGAATTATGAAGATATATTTTTTATAATGTTTAATTTCCCTACCATGCGACCAATCGACTAAAAAATCTTTAGGGGTTATTGATTTTTAGCGTTAAATATGTTATATTTATAGGGGTAACTTTGTTTAGTTGCCCCTGTTTTAATTTTAAGGAAGTGAATTAATGTCTGATAAGGAAAATATAACCAATAATACCGAGCGGGATGATAGAACAGTGATTGAAGATACGTCAAAGAACAACCCTCCAAAAAGCAAATCTTTTATGGAAACTGTTCGTGAGGTTAATGAGCGTGAACGCCGTGAAGAAATTGAAAAAGAGGCAAAGGCTGCTGAAATGCGTGCTGAAAAAGAGCGTGCAGAGCGTGATGAATACGGCAAGAAGCTAAATGAAGAACGCATTGAGCTGATGAAACTTAAGTCTGGTATTATTTCAGAGGATGATATTGAAAAAGTTGAAGAAATCCAAAAGGTTTATACTACCAAAGAAAAGATTTCAAACTTCTTTTATCACCATAAATGGCATGTTATTGTGGGTGCTTTTATCTGTATACTTATTGGTGTATTTATTTATGATATGGTTTCTAAAGTTGACCCCGATGTCAGCGTTATGATTATTGCAACGGACGAAGAATTTACATATAAAACTGATGCGATAGCAGCACTTTTAGAACAATACTGCGGTGATTATAACGGTGACGGCAAGGTGAGTGTCAGGGTTAGCTATCTTCCTGCAATTGTGGATGAAGAAAACTGGCAGGCTATGTATGTTGCACAGGCTGACCAGACGAAGCTGCTTGCAGAATTTCAGTCGGAGGACAGTATTATTGTCATAGCTGATTTGGAAACCTGTGAGTTTACAAAAATTAATGAGGGCACACTTGCCGATTTGCGTTTTGTTTACCGTGATGATGAAAATGCTATGTATCTTGGTTATATGCTGAGTGGAACTAGCTTTGCTGAGGATATTGAATATCCTGAACTGGCTGACAACTTGTTCATTGGTTTTCGTGAGCCAACAGCGGGTGTTGGGGTTAATGAAGAAAAGTTTAAGAAAAATTATGATAATGCAATTGACCTGTGGACAAATTATTTGAATGGTAATGTAGTTAATTCTGTCGTGGAGGAATAATTGCATAGTATAATAGGGGTATGATGAAATGAGCAGATTTAATAAGATACTGTCCTTTGACCCGAAAAATATCAAAGATATGTCAATAGCGCAAAAGCGTGAATGTATGGATGAAATTGATGGCAGAAAGAGCTTTTCGATGAAGTTTTCAGGCTTTTTTTCGCTTGGTGTTGCTGCATATTTTTTTCTTAGAGCGATGATAAATTTTTGGTCTTTTTTAAGGGATTTGATTTTACATGAGTTTCCTAGTCCTATTATATTGATATCAGCTGCGGTAATTATGGTAATTTCTGTTTTTGCCTGCATGATAAAAAAATCTATGATGACACTAAATATACTTGCTTTTGCGGCATTTGGCGTGTTTGCTATTATGAGCCGTGAATACTTTATTGTTCCGTTTGCTTTCTTTGGATGTGTTGTTTATTATAGGCTTATGGAGGTTTGTGAGGTTTATGATGTACTGTCAAAGGAAACAGGATTTCCCGATTTCTATGAGCTTTCTGCCGATATGGTTAAAAATCCTCAGAAATCAATAGGACTGGATAATGAATAGTATTAGAATTTAAATACCTTTTGCTTGAGTATATACTTGCAAAAGGTATTTTAATTTTATGCGATATTAACTGGATAATATATGCTAAGTTGTACAAAATGTTAAAAAAATAAAATAAATATGCAATTTAGCTTTTCAAATCCTGCAAAATGTGATATAATTGAAATGATGACATAAGAATATAATGTGTCAGCGGCATTTTATGTTAAGGATAGTGCCGCTTTGAAATTATTGAAAGGGTGATTTTAAATGGAAAAAATCAAAATTGGTATTGTCGGATACGGAAATCTTGGCAGGGGTGCTGAATATGCAATTAGTCAGAACAAAGACTGTGAGTTAACGTGTGTATTTACAAGAAGAAGTCCAGAAACTCTTAAAATATTGACAGCAGGTGTGCCTGTTTACTCGGTTGATGATATAATGCAGTATAAGGGTAAGCTTGATGTACTTATTCTCTGCGGCGGCAGTGCTACTGATTTGCCTGTGCAAGGCCCTATGCTTGCTGAATATTTTAATACTATTGACAGCTTTGATACACATGCAAAAATCCCTGAGTATTTTGAAACAATGGATAATGCTGCTAAAAAAGGCGGAAATGTTTCAATTATTTCTGTTGGCTGGGACCCTGGTATGTTTTCAATTATGCGTTCATATGGTGAGGCTTTGCTGCCGCAGGGAAATACATATACATTTTGGGGTAAGGGAGTTAGTCAGGGACATTCTGATGCAATAAGACGTATTGACGGCGTTTTGAATGCAAAGCAGTATACAATTCCGATTGAAAAAGCTGTTGAGGCTGTAAGAAATGGTGAAGATCCAGTGTTCACAACTCGTGACAAGCATTTGAGAGAATGTTTTGTTGTAGCCGAAGATGGTGCAGACCTTAACCGCATTGAAAATGAGATAAAAACAATGCCAAACTATTTCGCTGATTATGACACTATCGTAAATTTTATCAGTGCCGAAGAGCTTGAGCGTGACCATAGCGGTATTCCTCACGGCGGATTTGTTATTCGCAGCGGCAAGACTGGTGAGGGCAGTGCAACAAGTCATATTGCCGAGTATTCAATCAAGCTTGGCTCAAATCCTGAATTCACTTCAAGCATTCTTGTGGCATATGCAAGAGCAGCATATAAACTTTCAAAAGAGGGTACATCGGGTGCAAAAACTGTTCTTGATATCCCTCCTGCATATATTTCTGCTAAATCAGGTGCAGAGCTTAGAAAAGAATTGCTGTAAAATTGTGTATTGACAAATATTATGTTTGTTGTTATAATTTAATTGCAAGGCGAAATTTTATTATAGGATGTGATTTACCCGATTATGTTCATACCGGTGTTGGTGTGAACATAATCGGAACGAGCAGAAATCATAATTGAACATATATTTAAGCTGATAAGTTAATTGATAATTAGTCGGCTTGGTAAGTTATGTTCACAATATGATTTTGCTCCAATATAGAAAACTGCTTTTTATGTATAAGTAGTTCTTTGGCTGTGGAGTATGATATTCCACAGCTTTTATTTTCGCCTTGCATAAATTTAATTGGAGGGTATAGATATGCATACTATAAAGAAAATCACATCCGAAACTCAAAAATACGAAATCTCACTTTTAATCATGAATGCTTTGCCTGAATGGTTCAGTCCGCCAGAGGATATAGCATTTAAAGCAAGAGTACATGAAAAATATGTATTTTATGCGGTGTTTGATGAAGATAACCCTATTGGATTTGCAGCGATAAAGGAACATAATCAATACACTGCCGAGATTTATAATTTTGGTGTGCTAAAAGAATATCATCACATGGGTATTGGCAAAATGCTTATTAATGAATGTACAGCATTTTGTCATGACACAAAAAGAAAATTTCTTACCGTGAAAACCCTTGATAGTTCTGCTGTGTATGAGCCATATAATGGGACTAGAACATTTTATAAAAAAATGTGTTTTTATCCGTTGGAGGTTCTCACAAACTTTTGGGATGCTGAAAACCCATGTTTATTTCTTGTAAAATCAATAGACGAATAATAGCTGTATTGAGTGGAATAATATCATCAAGCCTAAACGAAAGGATGATGTTATCATGGCAAAAGCAGGCATGAGAAGACCTGATGAATCCGATCCGCATGGTACGGAAAGCAACAAAAAATCTAAAAAGCCGAAAAACGACGTTGCCCCTGTGCCTGAAATTAAGCGCAAGGGCTGAAACGAGGATTAATATTCATCGATTTCGGTTTCGAAATCGGCAGATGTATAAATCTCGGTATATTTAAGCTTTCCTTCTATTCTCTCCGATTTCATTAAGCTGAGTTTATCGACTTTGACCTTGATTTCGGCAAAATCTCCTATCACTTGATTTAAATCCGGTTTTTGAACGGATATAAACTTTCTGGCAATGGTCAGATGTGGTCTGTACGGGCGTTTCTCAACAGAAACGCCCGTTTTTTCAAGTTTTTCAGACAATTCTTTATA
>JAVBOH010000018.1:0-24532 GCA_031550725.1 Oscillospiraceae bacterium | reverse complement strand
TAAACGTTTAATTGTTGTAGCTCAATGAATTAACATATAATAGATATATCGTTTAATCTATAAAGTAAAAATGATGTCAAAATCAGACATCATAAAGCAGAACCGATAATTTGTGATAATGTCACAGATTATCGGTTCTTTCAATTATTTCATATTACAAATGATAAGTGAACTAGATAGAATTACTCATATTCCACACTGAAAATGAACAATATAATATAAATATGTTAAATTTATAAAACACTCTTGTTCGTAACGTAACGTCATATGTTATAATGATATTATACAAACAGGAGGTGTTTTGCAATGAATGAATATAAAGCAATCCCTGACGGATATATGACCGTGGGTGAGCTTGCAAAAAAGATGGGTATTACTGTGCGTACTCTGCAGTATTACGATAAAGAGGGTGTACTTTCGCCAACAACACAAAGCGAGGGTGGACGCAGATTGTATACAGACAAGGATATGATTAAGCTTTATCAGATTTTATCATTGAAATCTTTGGGATTTTCATTAGATGATATTAAAAACCACATAATTTCCTTAGATACTCCAGCTGATGTTGCGAATATTCTAACAGAGCAAGCAGCTGCCATAAGAGAAAACATTTCGAATTTATCAGAAACTTTATATGCCATAGAAGCACTTAAAGAGGAAGTGTTGCAAATACAAAAGGTGGATTTTAAGAAATATGCTGACATCATTTCAAATTTACAAATGAAGAATGAATATTATTGGTTTGTTAAGCATTTTGATGATAAAACCCTTGATTATTTTCGCAGCAAATTTGATAAAAACAGTGCAAATGCAATGACTGAAAAAATCACATACCTATTTAATAAAGCAATACAGCTTCATAATGATAATATTTCTCCTGAAAGCCCAAAAGGCACCGAACTTGCAAAAGAATTCTGGGATATGATTATGGAATTTACTGATGGTGATATGAGTATGCTGCCGAAGCTAATGGAGATTGGTAATATTGATGGTCCAAATAATAAATGGCAGCAAAAACAAGACATTCTAGGTACCTTTATTGAGCCAGCGTTAGGAGCATATTTTACATCACTAGGCTATAATCCGTTTGAACATGAGGAGGAGTAAGAATGAATTATGCTATACAAGTTGACGGACTTAAGAAAAGCTATAACAACCATACTGTTTTGAAAGGCTTGCAATTTGATGTCATTCAAGGTGAAATTTTCGCTTTACTTGGTGTAAATGGAACTGGAAAAACCACAACCCTTGAGTGTATTGAGGGACTTCGCAAGTATGATAGTGGCAAGGTGTCTGTGAATGGGAAAATGGGTATCCAATTGCAATCAGCGTCACTTCCTGACCATATTAAAGCAATAGAAGCTGTTCGGTTGTTTGCTAAATGGAATAATGAGCAGGTTAATAATTCCATGCTTGATGCACTTGGTATAAATGAATTTGCAAAGAAACAATATACACAGCTTTCAACTGGTCAAAAGCGACGTCTACACCTTGCACTCTCATTAATACGAAACCCAGATATTATTTTCCTAGATGAACCTACAGCAGGTCTTGATGTTGAGGGAAGAATATCCTTGCATAATGAAATCAGAAAGCTGAAAGAGCAAGGAAAAACAATCATTATGGCAAGTCATGATATGGCAGAGGTTGAAAGTTTATGTGACAGAATTGCTATTCTCAAAGATAGTGATATTGCTTTTATAGGTACTGCCGAAGAATTGACTGCAAAGCTAGGACATCGTTGCACAATCAATATTAAAACAGAGCAAGGAACTGAAACCTATCAATCTGACAATATAAATGATACACTTTTACCTTTATTGATTGACTACAAACAAAGAGGAATTACTGTGCTGGATATAAAAATAGACAGAGGTACACTTGAACAACATTTTATAAACATATCAAGGGGGAACGAGGAATGAGTGGATTTTTATATGGAGTAGCACTACAATGGAAACTTGATATACGCAGCAAAACTATGCTGATAACATGCTACTTAGTTCCGCTGCTTTTTTTCGCTTTTATTGGTGGTATATTCACGTCAGTAAATCCAGAATCACGATATACGCTCATACAGGCAATGACAATATTCGGAGTATCAATGGGAGCATTGATAGGCTTACCGCCACCACTTGTTGAGATATATGGCAGTGACATTAAAAATGTGTATAAAGCAAATGGTGTACCGTTATTTTTAGGTGTAATCACACATTTTATATCAGCATTTATACATTTAATGATAATGAGTGTTATAATATTTTTCATTGCACCAATCATCTTTGATGCAGCAATTGGGGTAAATGTATCTGCTTATTTTTGTTCACTTGCCATATTTATTGTTTCGTCACTAAGTATCGGATGTGTATTGGGATTATTGGTGAAAAGCATATCAAAGCTGACTATGATTTCTCAAATCTTCTTTCTTCCATCAATAATGCTTTCTGGAATTATGTTTCCAAAAGATATGCTTCCAAAGGGACTTGAATATTTCGGTAAAATATTTCCTGCTTCATGGGGATATGAGATGACAACAAAGGATAGCTTTGATATTATTCTTTGTATACCACTATTAGTAATCATGCTTATTGCAATTATTGTATGTGGGGTTGTGCTTTCAAAACTATTGAAAAAATAAAATTATATAAAACAGCACAATGACTATCTCCCAAGTCATTGTGCTGTTAATTATTTATTGAGTACCATGAAATCAAATGGAATACCATGCTCTGGATAAACTTTCTTGACCGAATAGGATTTTATTATATCGATACTCTTGTCAAGCATATCGAAATCCATAGCATTTAGTGCTATTTCAGGCTTTTTCAAATTTGCAAATAAATCACCACAGATAAAATCATGCTCGTTAGTTAATATATGCCCTGGGAGATGAATTATTTCTCCCTTAAAACCATAATCAGACAGCTTAAAATTCTCATCAATTAATATATCAGGGGAATATGTTTTAAAAGCAGAAATAGTCTTAACAGCAATTTTATAGAATGTGTTTTTCATAAGCTTTGCTGTTATTCTAAATAATAATGACCTATAGTTGAAACTGCTAATTCATGTGATTTAGGGTTAATGGTTTAATAGGTGTATTATAATCGTAGCATTTATATTAATCCTTAATAATCACAGGTAATCTTGCACCCATTCTGCTTAATATCTCATTGCTAATAGTATTTGAAATTTCAGCAATTTCAGATACTGATAATTCGTTATTCACATCAAAACCAATTAAAACAGCAGTAGTTCCTATATGAACATCATCAATGCCAGTTATGTCAACAGCAAGCTGGTCCATGCAAATTCTGCCAACAATTTTTGCATACTGTCCTTTAATCAAAGCATACCCACCATAATGCGTTAAATTTCTAGGAAGTCCATCTGCATAACCTATCGGGAGTATTGCAATTATGCTGTCTTTATCAGTAATGAAGCTTCTTCCATAACCAACACTTTCACCATTTTGCACACGCCTTATCAGTATAATTTTTGATTTCAGTGACAGAACAGGACGCAAATCAAGCTTTAATTTTGTCTTGTCACTTGCGGATGATAAAACTCCGTATAACGCAATTCCTACCCTTACATAATCACAATCCAGTTCAGGATAATTTAGAAGTCCATAGCTGCTTTGAACATGAAATTTAGGTAATCTTATACCATCATCGTCAAGTGTTTTCATAACTGTATAAAAATTATGTACTTGAAGCTTTGTAAAGTTTACATCATTATCGTCAAGACTATCTGAAACACATAAATGAGTATAAATACCACATACATTTAGGTTTTGGATCGCAAAAACATTCTTTATACTTTCGATATCATCATGCGAAAATCCGAGCCTATGCATACCAGTGTCAATTTTGATATGCACATTAATTTTTACATTTTGTTCAGCCATTTTTTCTGTATATTCGTAGTCAATTACAGTTTGAATAAGGTTGTATTTTCTAATATGTTTAATGCGTGTAATGTCGGTATATCCAAGGATAAGTATTTCACCGATAATACCATATTTACGCAGTTTGATGCCCTCATCAACAGTAGCCACGGCAAATGCTTTTACACCAATTTTGTTCAAGTATGTTGATACTTCATATCCGTCATGACCATATGCCTCATCCTTTACAACCGCCATTAATTCGCAATCAGATGGCATAGCTTGTTTCAAAACATTCACATTATGCTTTAGATTATCGAGATCAATTTCAATCCATGCACGCTCCTTTTTTGATATGATTTTTCGTGGAAATTTAGTTTTAAGCTTATCCGTAAAAATAGTAAATACAAAAGCAAATACTATTGATGAAATGCATACCAAACTGAAATGTATAATACTGTTTTCTACAAGATATTTTTGTGTACCTGAAAGCTTTGCAAGCATTCTTATAATAACAATTATCATTGGATGTACAATATAAATTGTTAAGGCAGAAGTTCTAAGCAATGGCATGCGTTTTCCTCGCCAATGTGTTAGAATAGAGAAAAAATAATACATACAAGGAACAATCATTATATACATACTATCATGCTTTTGCAAGTCATAAATATGCAAAAGCATTGCTTCCGTAAACATCAGAATAAAAGATATACCAAAGTAAAGAATGTTTTGTTTTAATGGTGTATGCTTTTGTTTGTCCGCAATAATTCCGCCAAGTACTATAAAAACAGGTGTAAAGAAAAGACCGTTTCGTGTATAGTCCATGACATCAAAAATATTATTGTAAAATACTTTTACAAACGGAATACATTCAGAAACCCCATAATAGCTGTCACCAAACAAACCGATTATATACAATACGGAGGTTATGACTAAAGACTTATTGAGCTCTAGCTTTTTTACAGTAAACCATGCAATGACTGCACCAATTATTGATGCTGGCAGGTACCATAAATGATAAACAGTACCGTCAAAAATTATGTCCTTGATTAAATTCGGAAGAAAATTTTCTATGTTGAAATAATCATTATAAATGTTGAGTGGTATGTAAATCAGAATTGAAATAGCATACAAAACTGACGTTTTCTTTATGAAATTTATGAGCTTATCGTTGTTATAATTATACCTTGAAATAAGAAAATATCCTGTTGTCATAAGAAAAAATGGCACTGCAATACGACAAAAAATCTTTGTAAATATGAAATCTGCTGTTGTGTTATATGACAGTAGTGGAGATGTGTGAATTGCAATAACCATAACGCTTGCAACAAATCTGAACAAATCAATGCCAGTATATGATTTATTTCTGTCCATTATGGTTCCTCCATAATGTGCAGATAAAACCGTCAGAATTGTTACCCGAAATCTGATAAATTGAATATTCAGGCAGCTTTATTTCGGTTGGTTTAATATCATTTAGATTAACATAAAAAACCTCGATTATTTTATCATTTCTTTTGAAATAATAACTGTTCTCGCATGAAAATAGCTTGATAAAATCTATATATTCTTCAAGTGTGAAACCATTTTCACTGATTATTGCTGAATGAGGGTAACCGACATATCGAAAATGCCACGGCTCATGTGCAATACCAGTGATTTTTTCCTTGCCCTTTGGATAACGTTCAATATAACCAAAATCCTTTGCATACTTTCTAAACTCATTGCATAATCCATCATAAGTAAATTTAGGACGGATAAAATCTATACTATAGCTTTTTATCCCTAAGTCAATCGCAAGCCCTGTCTGATGTTCACTGTGGTTTGGCAAAGCTACATATTTACGTGTAAAATCCTCATCATTTTCTTTTAGCGAGTCATTATAAATCTGTATTTGCTCCTGCGTTGAACGGTAACCGCTGACTGCTATAATCTCGTCTGTACACCCTATTTTTTCAAAAATAAGGTGCAATGCATTTACAGCTTCACGCTTTATTTTCACATCAGAAATATATCCATTAACATATACAAGTTCATTTTCATTTATATCAAACAACGAATTAATAGGCAGCTTTTCATTCACAAGAATAAGATTTCCGTTATAAATATGTTCCTTTGAAAGCATTATATTTTTCATATGCAGTATAACCCAATCAGCTTATCAAGCATTTCGCTGAATGACAACCCAATTCCTTTCATCATATTTGGAAAGCGACTATGAGAAGTAAAACCAGGGATTGTGTTAACCTCGTTAAATACAATTTCACCAGCGGAAGTAAAAAACATATCAACTCGTGCAAATCCTGAACAGCCAAGCGTTTTATAAATTTTAACAGCAGTTTCACGAATACACTTTTCACTGCCGCTGTCAATTCTTGCAGGCATATGTATTTGTGAGGTTTTCAGATTATATTTTTCATAATAATCAAAAAAACCATCTGACAATTCAATTTCATCAACCCTACCAACAGTCAGAATGTCATTACCCATGACAGCACAACCAACTTCAAAACCGTCTATATTTTCTTCTGCAATGACCATGTCATCATGTTTAAAAGCAAGCTCAATTGCATTTTGTAATTCTTTTTCACAAGTAACCTTTGTAATACCAAATGATGACCCTGAACGCACAGGTTTTATGAATACTGGAAATCTCAAAGTTGATTTAATTTTATTAATAGCATAAAAAACATCATTTTTGCTGAATACAATTGACTTTGGAGCTGTTATACCCTCACATTCCACTAGCCTATGTGCCTTGTATTTATCCATACATAATGCCGATGATAATGTGTTGCATCCTATTACTGTTATCCCTGCGATTTCAAAAAGTCCCTGAACAGTACCATCCTCGCCATTTTTTCCATGTAAAACAGGAAATGCAAAATCCAACTTAACAAGCTTAAATTTATCCTTATGAAGCTCGATAAATCCACTATCCGTATGATTTTGTGATATAATAACTGGCACAAGATTTTTCGCATCATAATACCAAGTACCATTCTCGATATTTATGTAATCACCGTTATAACGAAACCAGTCACCGCCTTTTGTTATGCCGATTGGAATAATGTTGTATTTTTCGCTATTCATGCCCATAAGCACCGAATATGTTGACTGTAATGATACCTCATGTTCAGTTGAATTACCACCAAAAATTACTGCAATTTTTTTCTTTTCCATATAATTTTATCTCCTATAACAAATAAAAAGCATTCTCACTTAGTACTTTAATTGTACCAAAGTTGAGAATGCTTTGTTTTATTTTAATTATATGAAATTCATCTTTTTTTCTAATATATTTCTTACGATTTTCCTACGAAAGCGGAATTAATACATTTAATGTAATAGTCTGATTTTCGCTCATTGCATAAATTATACCGTTATGAAGTTCAACAACCTGCTTTGCAAATGCAAGTCCAAGTCCTGCACCACCAGAATTAGTACCTCTTGATTTATCTAGACGGTAGAACGGTTCAAATATATGCTCCAGTTTATCAGATGAAATTGTATCACCATAATTAAGAATTTTTATATTTGTTCCATTTTCATTTTGCATAACATCTATCTCAATTGCACTGTTATCATAGCTGTAAAAAACAGCATTTCGCAGAAGATTATCAAATACCCTCTGCATTTTATCAGTGTCACAGCTAATCATAATATCAGGTGATGAATTTAGCCTGCATTCAAGTTTCTTTTCCATAAGCATTGGCTGAAATTCAAAGACAAGCTGTTCAAGAAAACGTATTAGATTAACTGTACTATACGTAAGCTTAACATCAGCAAGATTAAATCTCGTTATGTCAAAAAATTCATTAATCAAGTCCTCAAGTCGTTCAGATTTTTTCAAGCATATAGACAGATATTTTTCTCTCATCTCATCAGAAATCTGCTGTTCATCACAAAGAAGTGTTAAATATCCGATAACAGAAGTAAGCGGTGTTTTTAAGTCATGCGCAAGATAAACAACCATGTCATTTTTACGCCGTTCAGCATCCTTTGCCATGGCTTCGTTCGCTAATGCTCTTTCTCTGAACATATTTAGTTCATTCTGCATATTCACTATATCATTCGGAAGTGTAATAGGTTCATTTGGTGATGTAACAAGCTTTTCTGATGCTTCAACTATATCATCAAGATATCGAAGTGGCTTATTCATGAAATAATATGTGAGTATAATCCAGCCTGTTAAGAATATGGGAATACTTAATAATATTATCCATTCTTTTATCCACTTTAAAACATGATATATAGGGTTATCTGAGTACCATGTAAATCGGCTAGCTATATACCATGCAAAAAAGAATAGCAAGATAAACGAAATAATAAAAACAAGTATTGACAGGAAATACTGTATAACAATTTTTCGTGTAAGCTGACTTCTGTTTGCACGTTTTATTTTATGCTTTTGGTTTTCAATATTCAATTGTATATCCAACTCCCCACACAGTTTTTATGAATTTTGGATTTCTAGCAGAGTCATTAAGCTTTTCACGAAGCCTTCCTATATGTGCCATAACTGTATTGTTATTATCTAAGTATTTCTCACCCCATACAGCCTCGAACAGTTCTTCCGAAGGAACAACCTTTCCTTGATGCTCGCATAAATACCATAAAACCGAAAACTCAATAGGTGTTAGTGACAGCTCTTTTCCAAATAACAAGCACTTGTGATTTTCCTTATTTATAACCAAACCTTTTATATCATATTCAAAAGTTTCTGCCGTGTTGTTTTCGGCTGTACCGTTATATTTAGTATATCTTCTTAGCTGTGTTTTTACTCTTGCAACAACTTCAAGTGGATTAAATGGCTTTGTAATATAATCATCTGCACCAATAGTAAGCCCCATAATTTTATCGCCGTCATCAACCTTTGCAGTAAGCATTATTATCGGATAAAAATGTTTTTCTCTTATTTTCTGGCAGATATGAAACCCATCAATATCAGGCAGCATAATATCAAGTATAACCAAATCAGGCACATTTGACTCAACATAATTTAATGTGTCAATGCCATTATAAAATTTATGAACAGTATATCCGTCGTTTTTTAGATACACTTCAATTAAATCTGCAATTTCTTTTTCATCATCTACAATAACAATGTTTACACTCATTTATATAAACTCCCATCTTTAAGACATATCTTCATTATATCATTTTGTTTTGTAAATTACAATATATCAATAATCAAGCAAGTTCATTTGTAAGCTTGCACATATTATCTCACTTGTTTTGTGCAGATATACAAATATTTGTATTAATGGAACCATTCCATGCTAAAATACGTTATAGTATATGATGATAGAAAACGAAAGGGGGAAGCATAGCGAAAATGGATGAAGAACAGATTATTAAAAAAGCAATGCTTGGGGACAAGTCATGCACCCAAGCATTGATACATTCATATTATGACATCATATATTGCTATTGCTATCGCCTTTCTGGAAATAAAACTGTTGGTGCAGACTTGTGTCAGGATGTTTTTATGAAGATGACACTCAAGCTTCCGTCATATAAAAATCAAGGTAAATTTAAAAGCTGGCTCTTTAAAATTGCGATAAATACCTGTCGTGATGAAATGCGAAAAAGACATTATGAAGACAAGCTTGATGATAAATTAACAGAACAAAATACAAATATTGTAACACAAACTGAAAACTCAATGCTTATCAAAAAAGCACTTGATTTACTGCCAATTATACAGCGTGAGGTTATAATCTTACGTTTTTATCATGATTTTTCTTTAGAGGATATAGCAAGATTTCAGCATATTCCTGTTGCAACCGTAAAAACAAGACTTCACAGAGGACTAAAAAAAATGAAAACTATTTTAGGAGAGGATGTTTTGCTTGAAAGATAAAAAGGTATTATTGTTTTCGGATTATCAAATAAAATCATCATCCGAAGAAATGGATAAATGTATAAGCAGTGTAATAAGAAAATCAACCTGTGTACCACGAAATAAAAATATTTTCACACAAATTTACACTCAGTTAGGATATATCGGAGCGTGGTTTTGGTGTGGACTTATTTTGATAATGTTATTTATTTTATACTTTATATATCAAATTAAAATTGAAATGGATAAACAACATTTTGAAGACACTTTATATTCTACACTTGCACTTTTAAGCTGTACAGGACCACTCTTGTCAAGTATGTCTGCACCTATTTTATCACGCAGCTATTCACACGGAATGTGGGAGCTAGAAGAAGCATCATTTTATAATCTTCCACATTTAACAGCACTTCGTCTATCAATATGTGCAGTTGCTGCATTACCTGTGCTTTTGGTGATATTCTTCGCAAGCAGCAGCATTTTAAACGGATTAATTGCAATTTGCTTTATATGCACACCGTTTCTTTTGTCAAGTGCATTTAACTATATCATCCTCTCAAAATTAAGAGGACACACTGGAATTGTATGCTGTTTTGGCTGTTGTCTTCTGATGATTGCACTTTCATATATTGGAGTAATGACATTCAGCTATTTCTCAATACTCCTCAGTAGTATCAAAATCATCTGTATATTATCAATGTTGCTTTGTTCAGCATTTTTTATTCTATGTGCGAAATTCCATGTAAAAAATGCATGAGGTTTTAATATATCAATTTTATGAAAGGTAAGAATTTATATGACAATGACATTCAACCGTGTTACAAAACGTTTCGGAAATAAAACTGCTGTTAATGATTTTAATGCAGTAATTCCGTCTGGAGTACATGGGCTTTTAGGACCTAATGGTGCTGGAAAAACAACGCTGATGCGACTTATGGCTGGAGTTCTGACTTTAAGTGGAGGTGAAATTCTGCTTGATGATATGTCAATATCTGAAATGGGAAACTCCTATCGTGCAAGGCTCGGGTATCTTCCTCAATTAGTGGGATATTATCCATATTTCACAGCAATTGATTTCTTGCTTTATATGGCTTCTGTTAAAGGGCTTTCAAAACCATATGCTATGGCAGAGGCTGAGGAACTTTTATCAAAGGTGCGGCTGCTTGATGAAAAGGATAAGAAAATCAAGACGTTTTCAGGTGGTATGAAACAACGACTTGGCATTGCTCAGGCATTACAAGGCAAGCCTGACATACTTATTCTTGATGAGCCGACGGCTGGTCTTGACCCAAAGGAGCGTATCTTTTTTCGTAATCTGCTTTCTGATTATGCACAAAATAAGCTTGTACTTTTATCAACTCATATTGTTGCTGATATTGAAAGTATCGCAAGCAACGTTCTTGTTATGAAAAAAGGACAACTGCTTACACAGGGTTCACCTGATGAAATACTTAAAAAAATTTCAGGTATGGTTTGGGAATGTACCTTGCCGATAAAGGATGTAGAAAATATGCGTCTAAAATATCCTGTAACAAGCTTTCGTCATGAAAATGGGAATGCATTTATTCGTATTGTAGCTGAAAAAGCTCCATGTGAAAATGCAGTATCAGTTCATGCTGGACTTGAGGATTTATATCTGCATTACTTTTTTGATGAGGAGGGTATTTTAGATGCGTGATATATTAAAATACGAACTTAAAAAGCTGATAAGACGTCCTTTTAATATAGTTGTTTCTTTAGTATGTGTTGCAGTATTAATATTTTGTGCTGTAATGATGTTAAATGATAACCATGTTTTTGTGTGGGGACTAGATATTTACGGAAGCTATGAAAATATTCCGAAAAAGGAACTTAAACTCGCTAAGGACTATGGATATACTGATGGAACTTTAGTTTTCAAAGGTAAAAAAGTTATTGAATTTGAAAAAGAAAACTCCAATTACGTTTCAGGTGTGATTGATGAAGAAAGATATATGCAGCTTGTGACTGAGTATATAAATGACAAAGACAATCCTGATGCATATGTAATGGATGATGGAAGTACCGTTCTTGATGTTTCTGCAATGGATTACAGAGCTTATGTTTTAATGAATCAAGGAATGACAAGAGATGATGTTTTAGCTTATGACAAGGAAAATCCATTATATGAAATGACACATGAATATCAATATGGATATATGAAAAAATGGCAGTCAATTCGATATTTATTTGATGAAGCAGCAATAAATGTAGATGGTACAATAAAACCATTTGAACAAGCTTTTCCTCACATAAAGGATTCAGGCTTTTTTGAACAAAGTGAAACTGCAAATATAGCAGCAGGATTTCAAATTAATCTTGTTGCAGTTTTTACATTTCTTATTTTACTTGTTTCTTTATCAAGTGTTTTTAGTGAAGAAGTATCATGCAACACAGAAGCTATGCTGCTTTGTGCAAAGCATGGCAGAGATAAGCTCATACAATCAAAGATTTTAGCTGGTATAATATATACATTTATATGCTTGACAGTACTTACAATTACAAATATCGTATCTGAAATAATGTGTTATGGATTTGACGGATTTAATACATCTGTACAGTTTAATCTTGAATTTTATTATGTACCGTTTACAGTGAATTTCAGAGAACTATTGCTGCTTGTATTTGCATTTCAAACCTTAGGACTTATTGCAATGGCAGGACTTATTATGTTAATGTCATGCTTATTCCGTTCCGCACTGCCGACAATGATTACAGGAGTATTATTCATAAATATTGTTGTTATTCTCTCAATGAATGTAACTGGATTTTGGCGTGACCTAATGTTTTCGCTTCCACCAAGCTTGACGTTTATATATAGTTTTATGCAGTTTGCTAAAAATGAAACATTTACACATCTTCCACAATGGATTTTTAGTATTATTATGTGTTCTGTTTTGTTAATTGTATCAATTGTTGTTATTTTGAGAAAATATAAATATCCTAGAAAGGTTTAATATTATAAGGGGTTGTTGCATGACGATAAAATTGTAAAGTCGGCAACAACCCCATTTATTAGTTTTTTTCGTTTGATTTTGTTCCACTGACAATATTAAAATAAACATTAGAAGTGATACGATAAACGCATGTATAGAACAATGCAAAAATCAAAAAGCTTATTATTGTTGTTATTGCATAAAGCTTAACATTGTTTAAATTCAGCACCAGCAATAGTTTTCTGATTATTGGAAATGCAAATATTAAATGCATACCAGCAAATAAAAGCGGAAGAAAAAATACAGTCAAAAGCTGAGAATTTATACTTTTTCGTATTTCTTTTTTTGTCATGCCGACCTTTTGCATAATATCAAATCTTGCTTGGTCCTCATACCCTTCGGAAATCTGCTTGTAGTATATAATCAGCACAGCTGCTAAAATAAATACAATACTTAAAAGAATACCAAGGAAAAATATACTTGCATATGAATCAAAAAAGTCACCACGGTTTTCTTCTCTGCTGTCGCAGTCAAAACGCAAATTATCATAATTAATTGACAAATAATCTTTTAAAGAATTATATATATCATGACTTAATACAATTTGCTCGTCGCTTTCAAGACCTGTGTCAAATTCATATTTCCATCTGTATGATACCATCTGATTATCATTGTAATCCTTTAAATTCACAAGGTTTCCAAGTCCATCATCAAAATCCTTTACAACGATAAACATATTTGGAACATAGTTCATTACACCATCATCATTGCTAATGAATCTATCAACGTGCTTCATAACTTTATAGCTATTACCGCCATTAAATATTATGTTATCATATTTATAATCAATTTTGTTTGTATAAATATATACTTCATCTAATTCAAGAGTTTCATTTGTATTCATGATATGATTGTAATCATCAAGCTGTATAAAATAAAAATCACAAACATGGTCGAATGAATTAAAAGCATTAACACTATTATTTACAACACCAGCATCAGTTTCAATTACATCATTTTGTACAGAACCAGTTATGACAGCATAACGGTATTCATAATTATTTTGAATATTTGTATTATACTTTGTGCAAATTTCAACAATCTTATTTTTTAACAATGATATGTTTTCATCATCTATGAAATTAATGTTCTGCGAGCGTAAATACATATTTATTTCTTTTGGATAGATACTTTTTATTGCATCTTCAGCACCAAAATAAAGACTTGTTGTGGATGAAAGCATAACAAGCACCATAGTTGCAAGTATGCATATTGAAGCAAGACCTGCACCGTTTCTTTTCATTCGGTATGCCATTGATGATACTGATACAAAATGATTTGACTTGTAATAATAATTTTTATTCTTTTGCAGGAGTTTACATAATAATACAGACCCTGCAATGAAAATAAGATATGTGCCGAAGATAACCATTAAAACTGCTATGAAAAATATAAAAATTGCTGCAACGGGATTTTGGGTTGTTACTGCGATGTAATATGCACCTGCTAAAATTATAAACCCTGATATGCCAATGATATAATTTGCTTTTGGTGGCTTTTCGCCTGTGTTTTCACTGCGGAGTAAGTTTATTGCATTGGAAAATTTTATCTGACGAAGTGAATTTAAGAACAGCAAAGCGAAAATTATCATAAATACAATAGCAGATAGTTTTACGGACTCAAATGAAACGCTGAGTTCATATGTCGTTTCAACTTTCAGAATATTTTTAAATGTTAGCTCAGCAAGTTTTGAGAATACTATGCCCAGTGCTAACCCTGTTATCAGAGAAATTACAGCAATTATTACGGATTCCCATAACAAAATGCGTCCTATATTCCATTTGTTCATACCAAGAATATTATATAAGCCGAACTCCTTTTTTCTTCTGCGGATAAGGAATGAATTTGTGTAAAATAAAAATATTGCTGAAAATATTGATATAACTACACCACCTAAACCCAAAACCATGCGGATTGTACCTGAGCCGTGTTCATAATCAATTGTCTCTGTATTTTTCAAAAAAAGTATTATATAATACATCATAACCATACCTATGCAGGTTAAAATATATGGAACATAAAGCTGCTTGTTTTTTCGTATGCCATCAAGTGCGAATTTTGGATAAAAGCCAGTCTTCATATAATAAATCTCCTTTTTGGATGTTTTGACGTTTTTTTACAACGTAAAAAATTTAAAACGACAGTTTCAAAAGGAAAAACTCCGAGGTTTGAAATTTATTTCAAACCTTTTCTCCTCCAGTTGCAAGTAAGGTTAATGTATCCGAGATTTTCTGATAAAGCTTTTCATTGTTATCATTCCCACGATAAATCTGATGAAAAACCTCACCATCTTTTATAAAGAGAACACGACCTGCATGGCTTGCAGCTTTTACTGAATGTGTAACCATTATTATGGTTTGTCCGCTTTTATTTATATCGTTAAAAAGTTTCAAAAGCTCATCGGTTGCTTTGGAATCTAATGCACCTGTTGGCTCATCCGCAAGAATTAGCTTTGGATTTGTAATTAATGCTCGTGCAACTGCTGCACGTTGTTTTTGTCCGCCTGAAACTTCGTATGGATATTTTTTTAGCAGCTCAGTTATGCCAAGCTCCTTTGCAATTGACGTAAGACGTGAGTTCATTTCCTTATAGGAGTTACCTGCAAGAACAAGCGGCAGATAAATATTATCTTCTAGCGAAAATGTGTCGAGTAGGTTAAAATCCTGAAAAACAAACCCTAAATTATCACGTCTAAATGATGACACAGCAGTATCCTTTATTTTCGTTAAGTCCTTGCCATCTAGTATTACAGTTCCATTTGTAGCTTTATCAAGTGCAGCTAAAATATTTAACAAAGTAGTTTTACCAGAACCTGATTCACCCATAACAGCCACATATTCACCCTGTTCAACACTAAAATTTACATTCTTTAATGCCTCAACCTTGTTGCCTCCAAAACGAGTTGTGTATATTTTTTTTAACCCGTTCACTTCTAAAATACTCATTTGTATCTTCCTCCTATCAATCTATCTAAATATATTATAACAGAAACGAGAAATGCATTACCATAGAAAAGCCTTACATTTCTCGCTTTTTTCTTACATTTTTGTAAGAAGTTATTCTATTTCTAATTCGTTTTGTTCAAGATTGATATAAATTATTGTGCCAACATCAAGCGTTGATTTTGCTGTGACTGATAAGCCAAGTTTACCGCAGATTCTTTTGCAAAGATATAATCCGATACCGCTTGCTTTTTTATCGCTTCGACCGTTATAGCCTGTGTAGCCCTTTTCAAATATGCGTGGCAAATCCTCTGGTGCAATACCAATTCCTGTGTCCTCAATGCATAATATTTTGGGTTCTTTCATGTATATTTTTATACATCCGTCATGTGTATATTTAAGTGCATTTGAAAGTATCTGCTCAATGCAAAATGAAAACCATTTCTCATCAGTAATAACATTCTGACATATTGGCTCATACACTAACTTTATTTTTCGTCCAATAAATTCACCCTTGAACTTTTTTACAGCATGCTTAATAATTGTATCTAAATCATATTTCTTTATCACATAGTCTGTAGCAGACATATCAAGTCTTAAAAACACAAGCACCATTTCAACATATTGCTCGATGCGAAAAAGCTCAGCAGACAGCTTTCTTGACAAGGCAGTATCTTCATTTTGAAGTGTAAGCCGCATTGATGAAATTGGTGTTTTAATCTGATGCACCCAAACTGTATAATAATCAATCATGTCGTTATAATTATTCGTCATATTGGTTTGCAGTGACAAATATTCATCCTTGATTTTGAAAATGATATTCTGATAATCCTCATCATCAATCGACTGTATTTCGGTTAATGATGTTATCATATCAACAGTCAGCTTTTCTATTTCCAACAGCTTTTTATGTTTTTGCAGTGCTTTTCTGAAATCAATTGCGGTCAGTACAGACAGCAGTAATATGCATAGCAAAGCAGGGTATAAAACTGATTTTAACGGCAGATGATACAGCATGAATATAATAGCAAAAATTATAATACAGCATAAAAATGCAAATATATTTAGTTTATGTTGTTTTAAATATGTGATAAAAAAATTCATGTTAAACATCCTTATTCAATAATATATCCAACGCCGAATTTGGTGGTGATGAATTTTTCAAGCTGTGCATTATCAAGCTTTTTACGCAAGCGATTTATATTTACTGTCAGTGTGTTTTCATCAACAAAGCAATCGGTTTCCCATAACCTTTCCATAAGCTTTTCTCGACTAACAATCTTGCATTTGTTCTCCATAAGGCATAGCAAAATACGATATTCATTTTTCGTGAGCGGTATTTTTTCATTGTTATATGTGAGTGTACTGTCACCAGTATTAAGAAAAGCACCTCTATGCTCAAGCACTGGTACTGCTGATGCGAAATCATAAGTACGCCTTAGCATAGCCTGTACTTTAGCCATAAGCACATTAAAATCAAATGGCTTTGCAATAAAATCATCTGCACCCATATTCATAGCCATAACAATATTCATATTATCAGCTGCAGACGAAATAAATATAATCGGCACTTTTGAAATTTTACGTATTTCACCACACCAGTGATATCCATTGAAAAATGGCAGTGTTATATCAAGCAAAATTAAATGTGGTTGAAATTCCCCAAAATCAATCATCACATTACGAAAATTCATCATACACTGTACCTCAAAATCCCATTGTTCACATTGTTCCTTTATAGCGTCTGAAATACCCCTGTCATCTTCTATTATCAGTATCTTATACATCTCTTTCTCCTAATGTTAATTTTACTCGGTGCTATGATTTTGTTTATTATACCATGTTTTAAGATATTCATCAAGTTTTATTAGCTTAATATTATTTTAGAATTAAATAACTTATAATAAAAAAGCTTCATGAGTACCATCTACATTCATGAAGCTTTGTCATTATTATTTTGCAGGGAGATATACAATTTATATTCGTATGATTTAATAAATGTGTTATTAGGATATAATGATGGTTGTTTACATGAATTTTCAATCATGCAAACAGCCACATTTTATTTATTTTATTCAACCTCACGTAATTTCTCAACCAACGATTTCTTCCTTAAAATAAAAACAATAATTTCAGAAATTAAAACTGGTACAATTATGGTAAGCAAATCATATCCGAGGTGATAAACCCATGGAAAATTCCAATGCATATAATCAGCACCAACTTCATTGAGTAACAATACAAGCAAGTATCCAATTGCTGTGCCAAAAATTAATGTTATCAAAATATTCTTAAATGCAAGAATAATACCCTCACTTTTTATCATTTTAGAAAGCTGCTTTTCACTCATACCAATCGAACGCAAAACAGCAAATTCCTGTTTTCGTGACATAGCATTTGACACAAGTGTATTAATAAGATTGATGAATGAAAATCCTATTATAAACGCTGATAATCCAAATACAATAGCATACATAGAAGAATAAATGCTTTCCTTATATTCAATTTCTTCTGCCAAGGTATGAAGAATTAAATTTGGATTATTGTCAGCTAACTTCTCTAATTCAATAGTGATTACTTTGTTGTTGTTTTCATAATTTTCTGTTGAAATAATAAATCCATCATTTATATTAAATTCTTCAGGCATCATGTTTTGTATTACCTTATCAGGTACTAAAAACCAACCTGAATTAAGAAAGAATTTATGTCCATTATCATCTTTTGCTAGCTTATTTGAATTAAAATCACCAGCAACAGTAAAAATATCCTCACAATATTCCGTTCCATTATACCAACGTATTTTTATTTTATCTTCTGCTTTAAACTCCCATCCATAGATTTCCTTTGCAACCTCATTATTTAGTATTATGACTTCCTTATTTTTTACCATTTGATCATAATTAAATTCATCTCCATTAAGTCTATAAGTATCCAAAAGTTCAACATCAGATTTATCTATCGGATGAAAGTAGTCATTTGAATGATAATTATTATAATCAAATTCAACCTCAAGCATCTGCGTATATATTATATCCTTAACACCATGAATACCTCTTATTTTTTCTTCCAGCTCAGCAGAAAGGGAATTATCACTTTGAATTCCAGTAAGCCCATGCTCATTTGTCTAAATAGCATTACCTGAAATGTAAAGTACATATTCACCAAAACGATACTCACTTTGACGAGAAAACTCCTCCTCATTCATTGATGTCAGCATTGTTGCACCAGCAATAAAAACAATCCCTCCGATGCCAAGCGAAAGCATTGTCATCGTGGATTTTTTACGGTTTCTGTCGTTGCTTATTTTTGCAAGTCCAGTTGGATTAAGTCTGCGTTTTTTGAGCTTAGATTTCTTGACATTTACTGTATATCCACTTACCTTTGACATATCAATCGGAGATGCAGATGCAGCAATTTTGGCAGGTTTTCTTATTGAAAACAAAACAGTAATTAAGTCGGCAATTATAACAATTATACCGATTACCAATGTATTCATCCATGTAAATCCATCTGGTTCAATAAAATAAGCAAACGTACCACCGATTAAAAGTCCTATCTGTGAACCCATTAAGCACAGTAAAAGTCCCTCAAGATTAATCATTTTTTTAATCTGTTTTGATGTCATACCAATAGTTCGGAGTTGCCCAAATTGTCTTATTCTGCCTGTAACAGAGATATAAAAAATACTGTATATTACTAGTACACTTACAAAAAGAATTGCTATTCCTATGCCGATGATAACCAAGCTTTCTGTTATTGATACGCCAAGCTTATTTACAAAAGCATTGTTTTCATTTATATCAGGACGTTCAATTCCATACTCTGCACCCATACCACGAATCTCATCAAGAAAACCATCTTTACTCATATTTTCTGCACCAAAAATTCTAATAGCAGATGAGAAAGGAACATCTTTTAGCTGACTTCCGTTTAAAGCATAATCCTCTGAAAAATACAAACCGAATATATTTGATGTTGCTATACTATCCAAAAAACCTGAAATTACAAACTCCTCAGTAGTACCATCAAGCCAAGTAAATGTGAGGATTTCTCCTAAAACAGACGTCTTACCGATTTTGTTCATATATGCTTTTTCAACAACAATTTCATTTGATTCTTTAGGATAATAACCCTCTACAATTTCAATAGTTGATATGATTTTAGAATTCATTGCAATATATTGAGGTATGATAATAAAGTTTTCTATTTCAATTGAACTACCTCTTTTATATATGAGTATATCCTCTGTACGTTCGTCATTTCTAATTTGTTCAATCTGATCTGGACTTGTCCTCATATAAATAACATGCTGCATTTTGTTTAGTATAATGTTTACTACTTGTTGAGCTCCAGCTGTATACAATGCTATTCCAGATAATAATGTAACAGAAAGTGCAACAGTTAAAATAATAAATATGTTGCGCATTTTTCCTGATTTAAGATTTCTTAATGTAAGCTTGCCTATAATTTTTTTGTTGTTATTTTTTATCACTTAAGACACCTCATTCCTTGATTTTACCATCCTCAATTCGCACAATTCTGTTTGCTAACTGTGCGATTTCAAGGTTATGTGTTATCATGACGATAGTCTGTCCGAATTGTTCAGCACTTTGTTTTAGAAGTCCTAAAACCTCCTGACCAGTTTTGCTGTCAAGGTTTCCTGTTGGTTCATCTGCAAGGATAATTGATGGCTTTGAAACGAGTGCTCTTGCAATTGCAGCACGCTGCTGCTGACCTCCTGATAGATTATTCGGAAAGCGTTCAAGCTTATCTTCGAGATGGAGCATTTTTATTACATCACTGACAAATTTGTCGTCTGCTTTGTTGCCATCGAGCTCAATAGGAAGTACGATATTTTCATAAATACTAAGCATTGGCACAAGATTATAGTTCTGAAAAACAAACCCAATCTGACGTCGTCTGAAAATAGTAAGCTCCTCGTCGGACATACCAAGAATTTGTTTTCCGTCAATTTCTATAACACCACTTGTCGGAGTATCAAGTCCACCCATCATATGAAGAAGCGTTGATTTCCCACTTCCTGATGTTCCAACAACTGCAACAAATTCACCTTTTTCAACAGTGAAATTAACACCATCCAAAGCTTTGACAAGGCTGTCATCACTGCCATAATATTTCTTTAAATTTTCTGTTTTTAGTATACTCATTTTATATGACCTCCGATTTTAATTTATCTTATATTTATATAATACTCCCTAAATGTCACAAAAACCTCTCGAAAATATCACAATTTCGAGAGGTTTTACAATATTTAACTAATAAAATTATTCGTATCTTAAATAAATAAGGAACTCTGAACCACAGTTAACCTCAGATTTAACATAGATAAATCCACCTTGTTCGTTCTGCTTCAGAAATACCAATGCCATTATCCTTAATGCTTATTACAGTATAATACTCACGAACTTCAGCAAATATAGTTATCAATCCGTCTTGATGTGTATATTTAACTGCATTGTCAAGTATGTTGAAAACAGCTTCCTTTGTCCATTTCATATCACATATTGCATATATATTTTCAAGGCATGATATATTAATGTCAATATTTTTTTCTTCTGCTTTAAGCATTACATCAGCAAGACATTCAGCAATAATTTGATGTATAAAAGTTTTTTCAGGACTAAATGAAATAATACCTTTTTCAAGACGTGATATTTTAACAAGTGCCTGCATAAGAAAATCAAGCTTATTAATCTGATTGTTCAAAAGCGAAAGAAATTCATCACGTTCAATATCAGAAAGCTTTCGTTCAGACAAAATCTGACCGTACATTTTAAGGTTTGCAACAGGAGTTTTCACTTGATGAGATATATCAGAAATAAGCGACTGTATTTGTTCTCTGTCAGCTTTAGACTGTTTCGTTTTGTCATTCAGAATTTCATACAATCGCTTTAGTTTTGCATGGAGCTTGCTCTCCATTGTTTCCTTATCAATATCAAAGTCAACTATCTTTTCTGCAAGCATATCATCAAGCGTATTATCAAGACTTTTTGAGAGTCCGGATATGGATTTTTTATAGTGCAGAATTACTGCAATAAGTACAACAACTAAAATAATAATGATGCATACTAGAAAAACAATCATAGCCTTTCACCTTGCCATATATAGCCCATACCATACACAGTTTTTATGTACTTATGATTATTATCCTCGATTTTACCACGAATACGGTTTATGTTTACTGTTAATGCATGTTCATCAACAAAATTTCCGTCATTATCCCATAGCTTTTCGAGTAATATCTGACGTGTCAAAACATTCCCAGCATTGCTAATAAAAATCTTCAAAAGCTTATATTCCGTCGGAGTGAAAACAATGCTTTCTCCATCTTTTTCAGCAGATACAGTATCAAAATCAATGGTAAGAAAGCCATCTGAATAAGTAGTTTTTACTGCACCTCGTCTTAATGCTACAGCTATTCTTTTTCTAAGTAATGCAATAGAAAAAGGCTTTACAACATAATCATCAGCTCCACATTCAAATCCTTGAAGTTCATCTTGCTCAAGGTCACGAGCAGTTAAAAATATAACTGGTATATTTATGCTTGATTTAATATGCTTACATAATGAATATCCATCCATATATGGCATATTGACATCAAGCAAGGCTAAATCTATTTTATTACTAGAAAGAATATCTAATGCGATTTTACCGTTTTCGGCTGAACAAATATTATACCCTTCAGCTTTTAAATCAAATTCAAGTCCTTTACGAAGTGTGGTGTCATCTTCTGCTATTAGAATAGTCTGCATTCCGGATCTCCTTAGAATTTACTTTAACTTATTATACTACATTAATGCAAAGATGTAAATACAGATTATTTCTATTGTGAGTAAGAAGTTAGAACTCACGTTTCCTATAAAATATTACAGAAAGCATCCATGAATATAGAAGTTAAAGAAAGCATGATTATAATGCCATAGACATTATTGATTTTAAGTGAAACAAGATTAGTTTTATACATCAAAACCGATGGTGCAGCACATGAAACTACAGCAATTCCAACGAATGTAACTGCTTATTTTGTTCACTTGCCATATTTATTGTTGCAACATAAGTATGGGAAGTGTATTAGGATTATTGGTAAAAACATATCAAAGCTGATGAAACTGTATTAGATGTTAAATTAAATTCTGCACATCTTCAAGAATTTCAAGTTCCAGTAATATAGTATTAGCTCACCTATTGTGGTGAGCTTTTTTGTTCTATTAATGGAACACGCATAGTGATTTCATTGAAATGTAGATATACAAGAGGTTGTTTAAATATTATTATAAATAATATGGATATATTAACATACATATTCAAACAATTCAAAGAGACATTAGATTATTCCAACCACTCCAGTTCCTTTTCCATCTCTTTCTCAGAAATCCCCATCTGCTGCATCATAAGCATAATCGCATCCTCAGGAGAATCAAGCTGTATCCCATCAGCCTTAATTTTATCAAGCACAGCGAGGATATTCCCAGTCATCTCATTAATAGAATCGGTTTTCTGAGGAATGGCTGAACTCACACTATTCTGATACAAATCAAATAAATCACGAAGTATTTGATTGAAACGTTCAGAAATACGAAACCTCAGGAAGTCATCTTCTGCCACAACAGTTTCATTAATATAGTTAATACCATCATTAAATCCATCAGGCTTTGGCTTATTATCAGCATAGTAATTCTCAATACCATGCGCAGCAATTTTAAGCATATTATTGACCGTATTAATATGAGGTGCAGAAAGCTGACGTACATAAATATCAACTGAATTAATAAGATTAGAGAATTCTTTATGTTCAATCATATCGCTGATAATCCTATTATTTTGCTTTTTACTAAGTAGCACCTCAATTGACTTGTCACTCAAACCGAGTTCCTTTAATTCAATATTTTTAGTAATACGACTTTCAGTAAACCCAAGCAAATAATCGGTTGGAACATTATAAAATCTAGCGAGTTCTATAATTCTGCTGTATCCAGTATCTCGTCCCATGTTATTTTCTAGTCCGTTATATACTGCCTCTGATATGCCTGTTTCAAGGCATATTTCTTTTGTAGTTAAGCCTTTTTCGGTACGTAAGTCTTTGAGCTTTTCTCCCATAGTCATTTTTATTGTCATAACTTAATTCCTCATTTTGTTGGATATTTTCTTTTGTAAGCACTGACTCCACATATATAATCCAAGCTGACATTATAAAATTCTGCAAGTATAATAATGCTGTCAACAGGAATACGTGTCTTACCAAGCTCATAATCAGAATAAGTTTTCTGCCCAACATTCAATAAATCAGCAATATCCTGCTGACGTAAATCCTTATCTTCCCTTAAATCCCTTATCCGTTGTGTGTAATGCATATAATCACCCTTAATATTTTTGATACTTATATTATAATATAGAGTTATTTACACTATTGACATTTAGAGTTATATAATCTATAATTATAATAAAACCATAATATTATTCGGAGGGTTACAATGAATATTAAAAAGATAATTGATAAAATAGCTAAAAAAGAAGGGATAAGCCGAAAACAAGTTCTTAATGAAATGCAGAAAGCTATTGACGAGGGTTTTACCAATCCAGATCCTCAAATCAAGGCAGAATGGGCTAAAATTCCATGCAAAGGTTCTCGTCCAACTCCTGAAGAATTGATTGAATATGAGGTTAGTAAATTAAAAGTTATAGAGACTTACTATATGAAGTCAAGTGATTTAAGAAAAAAATCAAAGAAAATAAAGGAAATGGATGAAAATAAAAAATCACATGACAAAAAGACGTTACTGAGAAGATAACGTCGAAAAAAGTCACAAGTTCAATTATGAGT
>JAVBOH010000031.1:0-15372 GCA_031550725.1 Oscillospiraceae bacterium | reverse complement strand
TTGGTTTTATTTTTCTACAGTTGGCCAGACCGTAGTTTTATTATACCACTTGGAGGTATTTTGTTAAAGACTCATCGCTAAAGCTTTTTTGAACCCCGTGCCTAGCACGGGGTTTTCGTATACAAGAAAACGTCAAGGTTTCAAAGCCTTGACGTTTTTTGATTTATTCAAAGATAATTATTTTACTTAACACGACTTTTATCCTTTTTATTTTCAAGTTCAATCAATTCAATAGGATTTGAAAAGTTATCAATATATTCTTTAAGCTTGTTAATGTGTATTAAATTTCTAATCATAAATATTATATATATAGTAAAAGATAATGGCAGAACTGTTATTCTTACCGTATCAGGAAACATATTTAATATTGTTGGAATTACACAAAATATTGATGCACCTAATGTCCCCAATGATGTTTTTGTCATTGTAATTCTTTTGCACATTTCAGCTTTTGATAAATTATCAGCGAATATATCATCTTCAATTGCATCCTCTTTATTTTCTTGACAAAACAGTGCAAAATATCCTTTCGAGCCAACATATTCCCAACCAAAATCTTTGAAATGTACAACATAATTTTGAATTTCATCTTTTTTTACTTCATTATAATCAAGCTTGTAAATTACATCAGCAGGCTCGCATTCCTCAAATATAAAGTATCCTGAAAATAATTTTATCTCATACCTTAGAAATTTATGACCATTTTTATGTTCATTTGAAAGATATTCCTCAACATCATAAAAGTTGCTGAGTTTATACATAGTATTTTTCACTCTTATCTCTGTCATAATCAAAACTCCCCTCTACTGTTTTTATATAATCGTTCAATTCTTTTGATTTCAATACCCAAAATTTCTTTGCCAAGATTTGTTATAATATAACATTTTCGCATATTTTCTTCTTTTGTAAACTTTATTAGCCCATCACGTTCCATCTTGGAAAGACTTCCATATAAAGTCCCAGCACCAAGAATAATTTCACTATTCGTTATTTTTTCAACCTTTTTTGCTATGTTATAGCCATGCATTTCCTCTTGCAGACAAAACAAAATATAAAACCCTGTTTCTGTCATGGGTATATATACTCGTTTAATTTTATCGTCCATATCACACCTCAATACATTTCACTACGATACATCGCACTGCGATATCTCCTACGTATAATATATCACACTACGATGTATTTGTCAAGGGGTTATATAAATTTTTTATTCCATACTATAAAAAATATGAGTACAGTTTTATTTGCAAACTGTACTCATATTTTCGTTGATAATAATTAAATTTAGTGTGTATTCACATATTCACTCATAGCCTGATTACT
This sequence comes from Oscillospiraceae bacterium, assembly GCA_031550725.1. GTDB lineage: Bacteria > Bacillota > Clostridia > Oscillospirales > Ruminococcaceae > UBA946. The sequence goes on along the minus strand of JAVBOH010000031.1, from coordinate 14,049 downwards.
TAGGTCACGAATAGACATATCCTCAAATGTTTTATAGTCAACCCCTATTTCAACAGCCACTCCAAAACATTAATCTGCTTAATCCCATTATGAGATGTAAATGGCGTATAATCCATTGTTAGCAAATATTTCGGGTTATGGTCCTTGATTGCATCAAGTGATGATAACTCTCGATTTAGTGTTGCAGGGTCAAGAACAGTTTGTGCAACCTGATAATATTCCTCACCCTCATCATTAATGGCGATAAAATCTACCTCTGCATCACCAATTTTTCCAACATAAACCTCATACCCTCGACGCAATAATTCAAGGTATACAACATTTTCTAATATGTGTCCTGTATCAGTATGCTTTGAGCCAAGAAGATAATACCTAAGCCCAATATCAGCAGCATAATACTTCGAGCCTGTTGCAAGATATTGTTTTCCTTTTATATCATATCGTGAAGCTTTATAGAAAATATAGCTGTCCGTTAAAGCTGATAAATAGCTTTCAATTGTCGGAACACTTATTTTTCTGCCCTTTGACGTCATTGTTCCTGATATTTTTGTAGATGAAAATATATTTCCGATATTGTCAAACATAAACTCTACAACGCTTTGTAACATTGCAGGATTGGAAATGTTTTTTCTGGTGACAATATCCTTTAGCAAAATAGTATTGTATATTCCATCAAGATAAGCTCTTATATCCTGTTTCCTTTTAAGCTCAAGTGTTGCTGGAAAAGAGCTGTTTGTAAGGTAATTCATATAAATTTCTGCATGATTTGAGTTATTTTCAAATGCAGATACATACTCCTTAAAAGACAATGGCAGCATTTTTATTTCGACATATCTGCCTGACAGAAACGTTGCAAGCTCACCTGACAAAAGAAACGCATTTGAGCCTGTTATATATACATCGCAATTTTTCTTTACATAAAGCCAGTCGACAGCCTTTTCAAACTCCTGCACCTGCTGTATTTCATCAAAAAAAACATAATTCATTTTATCACTTAGTAGCTTTTCACTAATATAATTATATAATTTTTCAGCAGTCAGAATGTCACGATAATCGCCATCTTCTAAATTAACCGAAATTATTTGCTCATCATCGATACCAGTTTGCTTTAAATACTCCTGATACAATTCAAACAGCGTTGATTTACCACAACGTCTTATCCCTGTTACAACTTTTATCAAATTTTTATCCTTAAAGTTTATCAGATTATCAAGATACTCCTTACGATTTATCATTACATTCACCTCAAATATATATTTTTGTAAAATAAGTTTAGCACAAATAATATAATTTGTCAAGTTTGTAAAATACAATTTATAAATATTATAATCAATTTTGATGTAGAATATGCATTATAGATAAAATAGCATCGTGGCTTTTAAACCACGATGCTATTTTTAATCCTCATATTCACTCATAGCTTGATTACTTAGTTCACGAACAGACATATCCTCAAATAAATCTTCTCTCCACTTAGTGTAGTCGAATGGCTCACGAATTATTAGTGTAATAAATCTTTCAGCTTCAACCATACCTAATTTCTGAGATAAAATTTTCATTCCTTCGTTTCTTAAAACGGTATCAGTCATCATAATAATTCCTCCAATTCTGTAATAAATGTTATTGGACTTACAGTTTTAATTTCCTTAATAGGTGTATTCAATAGTTTTTTATCTGTGGTGATAAAATAATCACATTTTGTGTAAACTGCACAAGCAATATGCAAAGCATCTTTAACCTTGATACCTAAGACATGTAAGTTTTCAGCAAAAGAAATTATTTCTTCATTTGCTTTACAATAAATTGCAGCAAGTGATTTCCATTCAGCTATGTTAGTGCGTTTGTCAACATATGGGTTGTGATTGTTTTCAAACTCCAAAATATAAGACCAAACAAAATCATATTCCCCAGTTTGCATTTTCTTTTGTATAAAAAGCTTTGCATCAGTTTCGAGTTTTATCTTAAGCTGTGATTGATCATCATATGGTCTGTTGAAACAGCAATTATCCAAATATATCCTTAGTTTTGCCAAATATATCACCCACTTTACTAACTGATTTTAATTAGAATATTATGTATTAATAATTATTACTTATCTAAAACTATTATACCACCTACGACAATAAAAATCAATCATATATTTGATATCGAATAAATTTAATATTTATACTTCATTTATTTGTAAATATATGATATAACAAAGGGTATGAAAAAGTAAAAGAGGTGCTGCAAAATGAATACACCAACCTTAAACAGCAAACTAATTGAAACAATTAATTTAGCCTCAAAATATCCAACAATAAAACGAGTAGGGATTTTTGGCTCATATGCTCGAGGTGATTATAATTCTGCTAGTGATATTGATTTGCTATATGATTATGATGATGAATCAGAATGCGGTACTGATGATATACTCGATTATGTTGATGAAATTGACGGAATTATTAAGAACGTTTCTATGGTTCAAAGCATTGATTATGTTTGGTATAAAGGCGTTTTAAAGTCTGATAATGAAACATTTAGACAAGCTGTATTGAATGACGTTATATGGATTTATGGTAACTAAATATAGATATTAAAATAGCATCATGGTTTAAAAGCCACGATGCTATTTTTAATCCTCATATTCACTCATAGCCTGATTACTTAGTTCACGAACAGACATATCCTCAAATAAATCTTATACTCCCAAAGGAGTATAATGTCAAGTGGTGACAGTAAGCATATTTTTCATCAATACATATTGACAAATTTCAATATATAGTATATAATATTATCATATCGAATATAATCAATGTGAGGTATAATAAAAATGCAAAACGAATATACAGAGTATGCAAAGGTGTTTAAAGCATTTTGTGATGAAACAAGGCTTATGGTTTTATCGCTTTTGCAAAGTGGTGAGAAATGTGCTTGTGTATTGCTTGAAAAGGTAAATGTTGGACAGCCAACATTATCTCATCATATGAAAATACTTGTTGAAAGTGGCATAGTTTCTGCTCGAAAAGAGGGTAAATGGACGCATTATTCACTAAATGAAAGTGGATGTGAAAATGCAAAAGAACTGCTTGAATTAATAACAAATGTTAGTGAGGATAATTAAAATGGAAAATAAAATAGATAAGGCAATGACACATTCGGTGGTTTTGATTGTTCACAAGCAATTTTATCTGCATGGTGCGAGGATTACGGCTTAGATACTGAAACTGCTTTAAAACTTTCATGTGGTTTGGCTGGAGGGATGGCACGACTTAGCAGCACTTGTGGTGCAGTTTCAGGAGCATATCTTGTAATTGGACTTGCATATGGAAAATGTCAGCCATATGATAATGAGGCTAGAGAAAAAACATATGCACTAATACAGGAATTTGATAGACAATTCAAGCTAAAGCATGGCACAACAAATTGCACTGAGCTTTTAGGTGTAGATTTGCGATATGGTGATATGACATTCGCAAAAGAGCAGGTTGTGAAAAAATGTGCAGGATATGTTCATGATGCTGCTGAGATTTTAGATAACGTTTTGCGAGGTGAAATATAATGAATTGTTCAAATGTAAAAAACTGCCTATGTCCGAAAACGTCATGTGCAAACAATGGTAAATGCTGTGATTGTGTAATAAAACATAAAGAAACAGACAGCTTGCCATACTGCCTGTTTCCTGATAATGATGGCGATAAATCTGTTAAGCATTATTATGAAAAGCTAAAAGGTAGATTTGATAATTAAGGAGATTTTTTTGTGGAATATACATTACAAGAACGAGCTATAAAGATAATTGAATGCTGTAAAAAAGACAGCAGTATAAATCCAGTACAAATATTTGAGGATATCGCAAGCAAAGATTTTATCAGAATACATGGTCCTGAACATCATATTTTAGATGGTGCTGTTGTTTTGACAGCGTTTAAAAATGCTGGAGGAAAAATAATTTTAGATACTGCTTTAACTGAGCTAATGGCAAGAGGACTTCAAATGCCAGGTGCTATTTGTGGAAAATGGGGAGTTTGTGGTGCTGTGAGTTCGATTGGTGCTGCATTTTCGGTTATTGATGAAACTGGTCCTCTGACGACTGACAGCTCTTGGGGAAGTCATATGGAATACACTTCTATGGCACTCCATGATTTAAGCTTGATTGGTGGTCCGAGGTGCTGCAAGCGTGATGCTTACAGTGCTATAAAAAGAGCTGTTGGCTATATTTCGGATAATTATGGCATTACGCTTGAAGATGAAAAAACTGCCTGTAAATTTGCTGTACATAATAAGCAGTGTATTGGGGTTAGGTGTCCTTTTGCAGTATACAATAAATCATAAATAAAAAGTGAGGAGCGTTATATGGCAAAGAGTATATTCCGTGATAAAATAATCATTCCTGATAGTCAGCTAATTGAACAGGCATTAATGGATACAAAATTGTTATGGGATGATTTAATTGATTATGTTTTGAATTCATATCCAAATACTACAAGTGAATGGAAATATTATGGTGTTGCATGGGGTTGGTCATTTGTTTTGAAAAGTAAAACCAAAACCTTATGTTATCTTACACCCAACAATGAATATTTTCATGTTTCTATCATTTTTAATGACAAAGGACGACTGCTAACACAGCAATCAAATTTACCAGAACAAATAATGGATGCCGTTGAATTATCGAAAAACAACGCAAAAAATATACCTTATGATTTTGATTTAAGGCAAGAAAATGATATCGATATTGCGAAAAAATTGATTGCTATTCGAGCAAAAGCCTAGTTTAAACGATATAGTTTTATATGGACTTTTGGTATTACGTTTAAGAATTAAAAATTGCTTGTAAATTTGCTGTACATAATAAGCAGTGTATTGGGGTTAGGTGTCCGTTTTCAATTGGTTGCTCTTGATTTAATTAAATGAGATGAGGTTTTATTTTGAAGATATTAATATACGGAGCAGGAGTTATTGGAAGCATATTTGCCGGAAAGCTTGCTTTGTCTGGTAACGATATTACAGTTTTGGCACGAGGAAAAAGATTGAATGAAATCAAACAGAATGGGATAATTCTTGTAAATCCTAAATCAAAGGTAATAGAAAAAGCTAAAGTAAATGTAATAGATACTTTATATCCTGAAGATATTTATGACTATATTTTAGTTGTAATGCAAAAAACGCAAGTAGGAGATATTTTTTCAGCTTTATCACAAAATCATTCCGAAAACATAGTTTTCGTTGTCAATACAGCTGATGGTTATCAGCAATGGGCTGATAACATTGGAGCAGAACGTTTAATGCTTGGTTTTCCTTCTGCTGGTGGAGAACGTAAGAATGGCAGTGTAAACTATTTTATTGGGAAAGGAATACAGCGTGTTTTTCAAACAACAACTTTTGGTGAATATAATGGTCAAAAAAGCGTTCGAGTTAAAAAGTTAATTAAACTTTTTAATCAAGCAAAAATACCATCTGTTTTTTGTTCGGATATGGATTCATGGCAAAAAACTCATGTTGCTTTAGTTACAAATATTGCAAATGCTTTATATGGTTTTGATTGTGATAATTATAAACTTGGAAAATCATATAAAGATGTTAAGCTAATGGTGAAAGGGATACAAGAGGGACGACTTGTTCTAAAAAGTAATGGCATTAAACCTATGCCACGAAAATTGTTATGGATTGATATGCCATCACCAATATTAGCTTTTATCTTTTCGGTTTTTATGAGAACAACTCTTGCAGAAACAAGCATGGCAAAGCATTGTATTTCTGCTAAATCTGAGATGATATTATTGCAAAATGAATTTGATAAATTGATAGAAAAAAGCAAAATATCAACTCCTGCAATTGATATTTTGAAAAAGAATTTGAAGTAATGACAAATCCCTTGCCACAATCAGCAAGGGATTTTCATATTGCAAATATTCAATTCATAGTGTAAAATAATTATATCCTCAAAAACGTCGAGAAGAAGATTTATTATCATGCTATACTTAAAATACTTCATGAAGATTAAAAACGAAAGGATATTCATATGGATTATTCTGCATTAGTTTTATCTATCAATATTTACATCGAAAACCATATCTGCGAAAGTATTGATTATTCTGTACTTGAAAGAAAGACAGGCTTTTCTATCGCACATCTGCGTGATGTTTTCAAAACAAAAACAGGCAAATCCTTGGCATCATATATCACCGAAAGAAAAATCAAAAATTCAGCATTTGACATAATTCATACTGATAAAACAATTCTTGAAATTGCACTAAAGTATGGGTTTAACAATCATGATACTTTCACACGTGCGTTCAAAAGAATTACTGCTGTTAATCCAAATGAGTTCCGAAAGAAACGATTTTGTGCAGGCAGTAACTTGATTACAGACGGATTTTATGCTGTTGATACTGTTTGTGCAACGACAAAGGAGAAGTATTACATGGATAAATTTAAGAGCAAGGACAGTACAGTTTTATATGGTATTCCAAAGGTTGCATTTGGTTGTGAGTCAGGAAATACTCCGTTAATTACATGTGTAAAATCATGCCTTACATATTTGGGTGATGATATTGATTATGATTACGTTTATGCTGTGAGTGGCGGTGCATTCAGACTTACTTGGAACACATCCTGTGCCTTTTTAGGAAACGTTGATATTTGCTTTACCTTTGATGATGAAAGCAGAGTTTATACTGATATTTTCAAAGGACTTGGCAGAGAGGTAGAAATTCTAGGACGTGACAAATCCAGTACAAAGGCTGAATTTATAGAGTTTATCAAATCAAATATTGATGCAGGATTTCCATGTCTTGCGCAAGGTATTGTTGGTCCACCTGAGGTTTGTATTATTTCAGGATATCGAAATAACGGAGAGACATTGCTTGGTTGGAGCTATTTTCAGGATGGCAACGCATTTGGTGATGTGAGTACACAGATTGATGAAAGTGGCTATTATATTTGCGACACATGGTGGGAAAATGATGCTACTCAAAGTGCTTTTCGTGTTGGAAACAAGACAGGTGAGCCATATGGTTTGAAACAGGTTATTGAGGTTGCTATTGAAGTTTTGGATGGTCATAATTGTGGTGATTTTGCAAAGGGACTTTTTGCATATGATGCATGGAGAAATACAATTAATAATGATAAGGATTTTTCAAATGATACTGTTATCCAAAATCTCACTGATATGATATTATGTCAAATTGATGCAATGACTTGCATATGTGATGGACGAAATAGTGCTGCGAGATATTTTATGTCATGTTCAGAAAAATATCCTGAACATAAGGACATGCTTTCAGAAATTGCGCAACTTTTCTGGAGTACAACAAGCCATGTCAGTAAAATGGCAGACTATATTGGTGGATGGGGTTGCGAACAGGAAAACATTGATATGTTTAAAGATCTATCCAACCGAAAAGAAATTTGCAAGCTTATTGAAAGTGCTAAAAATTCTGATTCTAAGGCACTCGAGCTGATGAAAAAGCTTTCAACTATACTTTAAATCAACAACCCAAAAACCCCTTGCCACATTCGGCAAGGGGTTAAAGTTTTTATTTTCTTTCTTTAATAGTAACCCTAACACTATCTCCCAATCTGCTTCTCTATTGCATTTTGGGCATTTCCACATAATAATTCCTCACTTTCATTAGACATTGACTAAGTATAGCATATGTTATATAAACCGTCAATCATATAAATTTATTATAACTAATTTTGTTGACTTTAGTAGGATGGTTTGGTATAATTGTCATAAGAAAATTATATTAATTGTGGAAGTAAATCAACGAATTGAGGTACGATTATGATAATGCAAGCAAACGAAAATGATATTCAGACAATAGAACATATTCTTTTGAGTATTGTTCATTGGATGGATATAAATGAACTTCCTCAATGGAAAGCAGAAAATGTAAAATGGGAGAATTTATCTAAGTTTTTTGAGGCTAATGATTTTTATATTGCTTATAAAAACGATATTCCAGTTGGTTGTATGGCTCTTATTGACCATGACCCAACTTTTTGGCCTGATATTCCCAAAGGTGACTCTTTATTTATACATAAGCTTGCAGTTCTTCGTGAATACGCTGGTAAAGGTTACTCAAAAGAATTAATTGATTTTGCAAAATCAAAAGCTATTGATATGGGAATTAAGACATTAAGACTTGATTCACGAGCTGACAAAAGTAAAGTAAGAGCAATATACGAAAATCAAGGATTTGTTTGTGTAGAAGAAAAAGATATTTTTGGTGTACATGCTACTGCTTTTTATGAGTGTAAACTATAATTGTTTATTTTAATGAGGTATTACCTAATGAATTCGAAGTTATTTTATAATATCACAGCTAAAACATATGATATACTTGATAAAACATATTTTGCTGATTATAATAAAAGTCCTAGAAAAGTTGTTATTGAATCAATAAATGAGAATGATTATGTTTTGGATATTTGCACAGGAACAGCAACTAACGCCATTAATATCGCTAAAAAATATAGCAAAACTAAGGTTATCGGTATTGATTTATCCGATGCTATGCTTGATATGGCAAAACAAAAAATACAAGGTGAAAATATTTCCAATATTGAACTTATAAATATGGATGCAGCAAAGCTTTCATTTGAAGATAAAACCTTTGATAAGATATTAATTTCCCTTGTTTTGCATGAACTTGATGAGTATGCTGCAAATCAAATTATCAAACAAGCAAAACGTGTTCTGAAAGATAATGGTGAGATTATCATTACCGAATGGGAGCCAAGCAAACGTTTTTTACAAAGTATTTTATTTATGCCTATCCATTTATTCGAACCAAAATCATATCGTTTGTTTATTAAAAAGGACTTAAACCAGTATTTCAAAGAGCTGGGATTAAATATTTCAGAAGTTAAACATTGCAATTTTTCTAAAGTATTAAAGTTAATTAAAATATAAAAATAGTGCTGCCGTCTTGAGAAAGCTTCTCGGACTGCAGCACTATTTTCTTATCAACATTCATGTTTACTTCAAATAATAATCCCTTTTTCTATATCCATAAAATCCAATCATAACGAAGGTTACAAATATTAGTGTAAGAATTATGAGTGGCAGCATCTTAATTTCCTCTATCGGATACTGCGATACATACCCAAACGGAGTAAGTTTTTTCAACCATTCTGGGAAATTCGCAACTGTACCTATATAAATACTTATTGCAGAATATCCAAGATAATAATACGGAACAGATGTCATTGACGGAAGATATGTTATCATCATAAAAGATATTCCAAGCATAAACCATATTGCAGGAAGATATGATACAGCCGATATTACGAATGTTTGTAGGTCTGGTATATTATCAACAGCCATAGAGCCAACTGACCAAAATCCAAATGCTGAAATAAGCTGCAAAACTATGCTTGATACGAATGACGGAAGAAAATAAGCCATTAGCTGTGAGCCTCGTGATACTGACCTACACAGTACATTTTCCGAAAAACCATGCTTTTCTTCGGATGAAACACGGTTAATAAAAGCAATTACTGGAATTGTAACAATCATAGACATGATTGCCATTAATAATGAAATAAACTGCTCAGCCATTGAATAATCAGGGTTTGCACTAAAAATAGCCTTTAGCATTTCATTGCTTGCAAGAAAGCTGTCAAACTCTCCAAAAACAGAGCCATACATTGCTGATAAAACAAAAATCACAACTACCCATGTAACGATAGATGACTTCAAAAGCTTTAAAGCAAGTCCATATGGTGATGATAAATATTTTGCTGCATGACGTTTTCCAGCTTTTTCAGGGAATAATCCACTCCCTAAATCACGTTTTACTGCAAGATACATTGCTAGTATTGACAAGACTGCTGATATGCCAAGAATGATAAAAACAGGATACCATAAATCTTTTACAAAGCATTTCGTACGTAAAACCAGTCCAAGTGGTGAAATGAGTGACAGTATTTCAAAGCTTACATCACCAATTCCACGCATGATATAAAGTGTAAATAACAAGAACATTGATAATCCTAAGGCTGTACGGTTATTTGATGTGCACTGGCAGAAAAGTGCTGTTGCTGATGCAAAAAATATACCGACAACTCCAAGTGATGCACCGAAAATCATGCACCCCTTAAAAGTCATATCATCCTCACGTATAAGATACATTCCGACACCAGATATCAATGAAAGAATTGTATCGGATATTGCAGCAGTAATAAGTGCTGCTGCAAGGTTTGAAATTCTTCCAATCGGCAGTGAACGTAATATTTCAAATCGTCCAAGCTCCTCATCCTGAAGCGTGTGACGTGAAATAAGAAACACGTTCATGACACCAGCAATCATAACCGAAAACACCATCATCATACTAACATAGGACGCACCAAATGTGAAAGTATCACCACCATAATATGGACCTACCATTGCGACCATTGCAGGATTTTTCATCATTTCTGCCATTATACTGTTACCTGAATTGTCCGTGAGATACTCTGCAAGCACAGGTACAAACAGCACTGCAAATGATACAATTGATAAAATCCATATAGTCAGACTCACCTTGTCACGCTTAAAAATAAAGCGAATTAGAGTAGAAGTTTCCGAAAAAAGACGTTTATTCATGAATCTCACTTCCCCTCAGTATAGTGGCTCATGAAAAGCTGTTCGAGAGTTGGCGGCATACATTCAAGACTTATAATTTTATACTTGCTTATTTGTGAAATTATATCACCCAAGGAATTAGTATTCACACTAAACGAAACACCCTTTGGGGTTTCAAGTATCTCATGAATATCTGAATATGTGTCAAGATTTTCTATTTTATCAGATGTCTGCACAATAACATTCATTCTTGTTAAATGGCGAAGTTCAGTTAGTGTTCCCGACTCTATAATTTTACCTTGACGGATAATACTCACCCTGTCGCAAAGCTTTTCAACCTCAGAAAGTATATGGCTTGAGAGCAAAACAGTTTTCCCCTGCTTTTTAACCTCGTCCACACACTCCTGAAAAACGCTCTCCATAAGAGGATCAAGACCAGAAGTAGGCTCATCAAAAACATATAAATCAGACTCAGAGGCAAATGCAGAAACAAGTGCAACCTTTTGACGATTACCCTTTGAATATGTTCGGCATTTCTTCGATGGATCAAGCTCAAAGCGTTCAATCAATTCATCTGAATACTGTTTATTATCGCCATTTTTAAGCCTTGTAAAAAGGTCAATAACCTCACCACCTGTTAAGTTAGGCCACAAGTTCACATCACCTGAAACATATGAAACACGTTTATGTATCTCAACTGCATCCTTCCAGACATCCTTGCCGAATATCGCAGCTTTACCCTCATCGGCTTGAAGAATACCCATTAAAATACGCAGTGTAGTTGTTTTACCAGCACCATTTGGACCAATAAATCCAAGTACAGTTCCTGCATCAAGCTCAAGGTTTATTTTATCAAGTGCTGTTACTTTTCCAAATTTTTTTGTTACATTTTCAATCTGTACAGTTTTCATTTCAAATCCCCTCACTGCTTATATTTCACATAAAATATTTTCTTCATATCATCCAGCATCTCATCAAATTCCGTCCAGTAGCTATCCAAATTAACATCAGCAAGCGGTGCTTTTCCGATTGCCATAAGAATGTGCTGCGAGTAACCCTCAATCATCCATGTGATATATTTTTTGCTTCTTTCTTCATCAAATTTATTGCCGAATAGTTCTGTATTATGAGACGAATGAATAACATCCAATGTTTTAATTCGCATTTCAATTGCTTTATTATAGTAAAGCTTGATTTTTTCCGATATCTCAATGTTTTCCGGATTTAGAAATAATGCAGTATAAAACTCAAACACACATGACTGTGCAGTATAAGCCTTGAGCTTCACCTTTGTGGTATAACGGTACTGCTCAATATAATCAAAATCCTTGATTTTTTCATTTACATCTCCAAACCATTCCACAAAGAAATTATAAGTATATTCAGCTAGATATTCGTAAAGACCCAGTTTGCTTCCAAAATAGTGAAACACCATCCCTTTTGCGATACCTGAGTTTTTAGCGACCTGTTCCATTGATGTTTTTTTGAATCCGTAACGTCCAAATTCTCTGCACGCAGCATTTAAAATGCGTTCCTGTTTTTCTTTATTAAGTGCTATAAAGTTCTCGTATATATTAGCCACCTCTTTCATCGACCGTTTTGGTTTATTTGTATTATATCATACTCGACCGAATTGGTCAATAGGGTTTTGAAATATATTTTAGATGTAATTAGATATTTTATCAGTAATCCGTAAAATAGAAAACATTTTACACTAACTCCTTTATTGACTTTGATAGGATGGTTTGGTATAATTGATTTACTACATGATTTTATAAGCTAGACATACTGGAGGTATGACATGAAATTCTACATAGCATCCAAACTAAGTAATTACAAGCAAGTGCAAACTTTATCAAAATCATTAAAAGATTTTGGTTGGAAGCATACTTTCGATTGGACAACACTTGAATTCACTAAAGAAGCTAATATTGAAACGCTTAAAGACATCAGCAAAAAAGAATTTGACGGTGTAAAAAATGCCGATGTAATAATTATCTTAACTCCAGAGGGTACAGGTACACACATCGAACTTGGCATTGCTGCTGCTTTGAATAAGAAAATTTATATATGCCATGAGGATGATAAATATTTTAAGTGTGATGATAACACATCTGCTTTTTATTGGCTGCCTTGTATTACGCATTTTGTTGGTGGGATTGATGAGTTGGCGAAGAAATTGCAAATGGATTATTCAAATATGTAATTAAGCTTTAAGGGAGAACATGATAATATGAACAGAGCCAGAGTACAATGCCTTGTCATAAGGGATAATAAGATATTAATGGTTAATCACAAGCATGATGGTAAAGATTATTTTACACTTCCAGGTGGAGGTATTGAAGAAGGCGAAACACCAAAACAAGGTGCCAAAAGAGAATTGTTCGAAGAATGTTTAGTCGTCGGATCAAAACTTAAGTTAATTAGTAAAGTTATTCACGACAATCATTATGTTTATACTTTTTGTGCTGATATAGGAGATCAAGAACCATCTTTAGGCGAAGACCCTGAACTTAGAGAAAATCCTATTTTAATGGGAGTACTCTGGCGAACTTTAGATAGCTTAAGTGAACGTGACAGAGCTTATTTATGGGCTTCTGGGCTTTTTTATTATGATAAATTCGCAAACGAACTGAGCAGTTGGGGAAATGACATTAGTTATCCTGCTAAAAATAACATAACATAAAGGTGTTGCCATGCCTCAAGATTTTACTACACAAGCTGTCTGAATGTATATGGCTTTTTACCCATGATATTATTAAAACTGTTGTAACATAAAAATATCCCCCGGCGTAGCCGGGGGTTTTTCTCTAGCGGGCATAGCCCTGTACTACTGGCCACGCCTAAAGGCGTTTTTTACGGTCTGGCCCGTGCAAAGGCTGTTACTTGCTACCCGTTAACGGGTCAAAGTCCCCAAAACTCATTTGGTCACTCAACCTATCTTCGTCCAATTGGTGTTTTATGTATTCCTCAATTGCTTTTGCATTTTTCCCTACTGTGTCTACATAATACCCTCTACACCAAAATTCTCGATTTCGGTACTTCATTTTTAAATTTCCCCACCTTTGGTATATCATCATACTGCTCTTTCCTTTCAAAAACCCCATGAAACTTGATATACTCATTTTAGGTGGTATTTCTAGATACATATGTATATGGTCTGGACATACTTCTGCTGCTATTATATGTACGCCCTTCCAGTTACATAATTCTCTTAGTATTGCTCCTACTTCTAATCTCTTTTCTTCATAAAATACTTTCCTTCGGTATTTTGGTGCAAATACTATATGGCACTTGCAATTCCATCTCGTATGTGATAAACTATGTATATCATTTGTTGCGTTTTCGCTCATTTTGATTACCTCCATTTTGGTTTTATTTTTCTACAGTTGGCCAGACCGTAGTTTTATTATACCACTTGGAGGTATTTTGTTAAAGACTCATCGCTAAAGCTTTTTTGAACCCCGTGCCTAGCACGGGGTTTTCGTATACAA
>JAVBOH010000043.1:0-14774 GCA_031550725.1 Oscillospiraceae bacterium | reverse complement strand
CTCATAATTGAACTTGTGACTTTTTTCGACGTTATCTTCTCAGTAACGTCTTTTTGTCATGTGATTTTTTATTTTCATCCATTTCCTTTATTTTCTTTGATTTTTTTCTTAAATCACTTGACTTCATATAGTAAGTCTCTCATATTTTATTAATACAGCTTGAAATTAATCAAGCTGTATTAATTGTGATGATATTATAAATATTCTCTTATCCTTTTTTTGCCATTTCTCTTTTTGTTTTTCCAGCAGCTAATTCTTCCCAGTATAAAATAAACCCAAAATCCTCACCATAATATTCATTCCAAAGCTGTTCAGAATTATCGCATGTTAAGCCACAATCATTATATATTTTACCTGATTCACCAATATACTCAATAACTTGACCTCCAACTTCTAAAACAGGTATTGTTCTTTCTCCAGCTTCTTCATCAAGATTATAATTCCTTTTAGCGACAAGTATTTTTTCAATATTTGTTGTTTGTTCATCAATAAAAAAACCTGTTTTACTGTCTTTGTCTTTTATCTTATCCATAATATTTAGTTGTCCATATTCTTCAAGGAATTCTCTAGCTTTATCAAAAACAACGTAACCTAAACTTTCAAGAAATGTTACTTGTTTAGTTATATCAATTTTTCTTCCAGCATACCATCCTGCCTTTCTTAATTGTTGTTCTGCAATTTTATTTAACATGATAAATCCTCTCATATTTTATTAATACAGCTTGAAATTAATCAAGCTGTATTAATTGTGATTATATTATAAATATTTCATTACATTTTTTTTCTCATTATCCTTTGAGTTTTTCCAGCAGCTAATTCCTCCCAATATAAAACAACACCAACATCTTCACCATAATATTCATTCCAAAATTGTTCAGAAGTTTCACATACTAATCCCCAGTCATCATAAAATTTACCTGATTCGCTAATGAATTTAATCACTTCATTTTCAATGTTTAAAACTGGTATTGTTCTTTCTCCAACTTCCTCATCAAGATTATAATTCCTTTTTGCGATAAGTAGTTTTTCAACACATGTTGTCAATTCACTAACATAAATACCAGATTTATTATCAAACTTCTCTTTATCATGTATATCAAGCTGCCCATATTCTTCTAAAAACTCTTTCGCTTTATCAAAAACAACGTACCCTAAACTTTCAAGAAGTTTTATTTGTTCAGTTATATCGATTTTTCTACCTAGATACCATCCAGCTTTCTTTAATTGTTGTTCTGCAATGTTATTTAGCATAGTTACTCATTCTCCTTCGTGGTTTAATAATTCTGCAAAAGTTTTCTCACAGTTTTTACATGGTAAAGCCCATTCACCTGTTTGAGTGGTAACACACTTAAATCTTATGTTTTCATACTTAACACCTTCCATTATTGCTTGATGAGCACTCCATACTTCTGCACAATTTTCAACATTCCATTCATACTTAAAACTTGGTTGACCATGTGCATTAAATTCAAAACCAGTATCTGATATTATAGCTTCATTCTTAGTCCTTTGAATAGCATTTCTAAGCTTAGCCATTTCGATATTAACGCTAGCTTTACTACATCCAGTACTTGTGAAATATTCATTTGGTATTGAATCAATAAATTCTTTTGATAAAGTATATTCATGATAAGCAGTATAATCAGAAGTGGTTTTTAAATTTGGAAACTTTTCTTTTAATACCGGCTCAGCATATGGTTTTAATTTTTCAGATAATATATACTCGTTTTTGTAATAATTACCAGAAGCTGAATAACCATACTTTTTATGATTCGTTGCATCCCACCATGCATTACATTTTTTATATTTCGTGTCCTTTGTTACATCTAATCTGAATTTTTCAAAATTTTCTGCAAACTCAAGAGATTCGATAACAACTGTTTTATTTTTAACAGTAACTAATTCATCTTTTTCTAAATCAATCTTGATTTTTTCTTTTTCACCGAGTTTTCTTTTAGCAGATTCGGCATTAACTAGGTCTTTTTCAAGCTCGAAATCAGGTGATTTATTTTGAGTTGATTTTGTTGATATTTCAATATTTATATTGCCATATGCAACTGTTATAGCACTGCCTATCATCATTCCAACAAATTCTTGAGAACCACTGACATTAAATGATCCATCTTCGTTGACAAACGATGAATAAACACCAGTTATCATTGTACTTCCTAGATTCATCAGCATTTCACCAGAGCACTTAGCTAGTGAACCTAACGGACTTAATGAAGTAGGGTATTTTCCGTGCTTTTCATAATATGCTTGTCTGTATAAATAATCATATTCTAATGCATTGGCGATCTCAACATCATTAAGTTGTTGATTATTTGGTACTGCCATTTGTTAAGTGACAGTACTAATTAATTGTTATCTGACTAATAAGTTATAATTATTAAATAAAAAAACATAATATAGGTGAAATTAATATATACAGAATAAGATAAATCTCAATTGGTGTAAATGTTAGAATTAGTGCACCAATATAAAATATTGATTTATTATAATTAGCCTTAAAAATTCTTAATATTAACATAATTATAAGTATAAAAGGAAAAGTCACTAAAAAACTGAATAAATTATAATATATAGTATTTATAAATTTTGTTTCTGGAACACAAATAATCCAAATAAATTTAACTGCTATCAAAAAAGCAAAACTTAAGATGATATAAATTTTATTGCTTTTAAATGTATCGTTCTTGGTATTTAACTTTAGATGTTTTTTATGTGAAAACAAATTTACCAATATAAAAGGTGAAATACATAATATAATGATATATGTTGGTACAACATATATCAATCTTGTTAAAAAGTTTGGTTGACTTTGTTTTAAATACTCATTTAATGCAAATATTATTATAAATAGAGATATCTCCCCATATATCCAATAAATTGTTTTATAATTAGATATTTCTTTATTATTATTATTATTATTTATATAATAATAATAATAAAGAATTTTATAAACAATTATTTCACCTATTAAGACTAATGGTAATATTATCCATCTAGAATTCATAAATAGTATAGCAATAATAATGCTTATAATAAAAAGAATGTTAATACCCATTAAAATAAATTTTTGCATATAATAACCTCTATTTTTCACATATAATAATGTATGCATCAACTAAATGCGGATTCATAAATGTTGTCATCGCAGAAAACTCACCAAACCAAAATGTAGCTGTACTATAATAAGATGCATTATAATCATTAAAAAGAAATTTAAATAAATCATATCTTATATCACCTGCAGCAGCACCTGCTAATACTTGCATATAAAATATTGGTTTTTGGTATATACCCACTTTTGTATCATAGTTATTAATGATGTCATAATATCTGCTCAATTCTGGTGTACTATTCAAAAATTCAACATCAAATTTTTTATATTTTAAATAATTATTGTCGTCTAAATAACATGAATTTCTACTTTTGATTATTACTTTAAAACTATTTACCACATAAAATAGGGTTCTTGTATTATAAATAATATCTACATTTTTTTCACCCCATTTTTTCATGTCATTTAAATTCAAATTAAAAGTTTTAGTATCTCCGTATTTCTTAAATCCCCAATACTCCAATGGTAAACACGGTACTAAATCATCTTCATTAATAATATTAAATATAGAATTATAACTACTTGCTGACTTACCATCACTTATTAAATCAGTCTCAACTTGATTAGGAGTAGCAAAATTATAAGAAAATATTTTATATCCATCATCAATAAGATATTTAGCAATGATACCCGAAACTGCTGCACCTCGAGAATGACCTGTAAGCCATATTACAGTATCTTTTTTACTCAAGTTATTAGCTGACAAGTAAAGCTTTATGCGAAATATGCAACATCAATAGAAAGTGCAACAGTTACCTTCGATAAAACATCGTATGACTGCTTTATTAACGGCTCAACCAAAATCGGTGCAAAACCTGAGCCGACTGTGAAAATTGGTGATACTACTCTTTTAAAAGATACAGATTATACTTTGTCATATACAAATAACGAAGTAGCTGGTATAGAAACTGTAACTATCACAGGTATTGGTAATTATGCAGGTACACTTAACAAAACATTTAATGTTCTTGCTTGGACTTATACTGATAATGCTGATAATACATCTGTAACCCTGACAGAATGTACAGGCTTTGATGCTGATGCAGATATTACAATACCATCAAGTGTTGGTGGTAAAACAGTTACTTCGATTAACAGTAAATTTCAATCATTATTTGGTATTGCCCAAAAAAGTACTCAAATTAAAAGTGTTGTTATTCCTAATTCTGTCACAAGTATAGGTAATAATGCATTTTTCTATTGCCAAAGCTTAGTATCTGTAACTATTCCCGAGTCTGTTAAAAGCATAGGTGATAATGCATTTTTTACTTGCAAAGAATTAATATCTGTAACTATCCTTGGTGATATTACAAGTATTGGCAACTTTGCGTTTTCTAGCATAAAATCAGGTTCATTTATTTATGTTAAAAACAGCACAGTTGCAGATTTGCTTACTTCGAACAATTACACATCAACAAAAACAACAATAGCATATGAGCTTGATTTAGAGCTTAATGGCGGAGAATTAACAGATTCAACTGCTATGAAGTATGCAAATGCTAAAACAACAAGTGGTGGTAATATTGTTAATTATGCAAAGCCAACTAAGGATGGACTTGTTTTTGATGGTTGGTATGATAATGCTGAATTTACTGGCGATAAAATTGATGGTGATACTAATATTACAGCAGCGAAAACACTTTATCCGAGATACTGTACATCAATATCAGGTGCAACAGTTACACTTCATAAAGATACATATGAATATACGGGAAGTGAAATTAAACCAGAGCCTACTGTTGTAGTAGGGGAAAAAACGCTTGTAAAAGATGATGATTATACTTTGTCCTATTCAAATAATACTAACCTAAGCACAGATACTGTAAAAGGTACTGTAACAATTACTGGTAAGGGTAATTATACTGGTACAATTACAAAGACATTCGAAATTACCGATATTCCTGCGATATCAATTACTGATGTTAATGTATCTGTTTCAGTAAGTTCTGTAACTTACACAGGCTCAGCAATTGAACCTAGCATTACCGTGACACAGATGGCAGTAAAACTCTTGCCCTTGGTACAGATTATACTGTTGCATACTCAAATAATACAGACATTGGTACTGCAATAATTACAATCACAGGAATTGGTGATTACACTGGAGTGGCAACAAAGACATTTGAGATAACAGATAATTCATATGTACCACCGTTAAGCTTTACTGCTATTTTAACACAGACCTCATTTTTATTTGATGGTATGGAAAAACGTCCATTAGTAATAGTTATGGATGGAAATGTAGTTCTGACAGAGGGTGTGGATTATTATGTTAATTATTTTAATAATACTAATTGTGGTACAGCAACAGTAATTATTAACGGTATGGGAAATTATGATGGTTCTGTTACAAAACATTTCACCATTTATATGCCAGAAAACACTGCACCACCGTCATATTTTCCGAGTACATATAATTATGGATATATACCATTTATATCGACATATCCAATAAAAAAATCAGAATTTGTATTTAATATGAGCAGTGTTGTATACGATGGGTTTGAAAAGGAATTGCAATTAAAGGTATATAATTCGAACGGCAAATTGCTTATCGAGGGCGTGGATTATGTTGTTTCCTATGAAAATAATATTGATGAAGGAAAAGCTACTATTATCATTAAGGGAATTGGTGATGGTAATATTACATATACATCAAGTAATACGAAAATATGCACAGTTTCAAAGGATGGAAAGGTTACTGTCAAGGGCATTGGAAAGGTTACTATTACTATATCAGCCTCAGGTACAGATAATTATAAGCCATATACTAAAAAAATGACAATTATTATTCATCCTAAAGCACCAGTTGTTACAGGTGTAACTACATCATCAAGCAGTGTAACATTAAAATGGCAAAAAGTAAACAAGGCTTCTGGATATCAGGTGCAGTCATCATCCGATAAAAATTTTAGTGATAATGTTAAGGCATATAGCATTAATGACAAGACTGTTACATCAAAGACAATTAGTAATGCTAATGGCATCAAAATGTATTATCGTGTAAGGTCTTACACTGTTATAGATGGCGTGAAAATTTATAGTGAGTGGTCTTATGTTGTTAAATAATTTCTTGTATGTATAGTATTCTAACCCAGTAGTATCAGTAGGTTGATCATACATACCAAAGTAATAACCAATAACTTTCTTATTGTAACCCTCATTATGAAGTAATTGCTTCAAAGTACGCTGCATTGAGACTGTCCAACCTGTATCAACCAAAGCAAAATCAGTACCATCAAACATACCTGATTGTCTAAGATATCCTATCGTACTTTCATATTCTGTTATAGATTTTTCGTTTAATATTTTCTTAAATGCTGTACTATTCATTACAGCATTAGCAAATTCATTTGCTTTATCTTTACTTAAAATTATATCCTTATCTTCAATTGAATACCCTATTTCCGAATATATATTTTTTTGCTCTTTTTCATCAAAATTAACACGATTTAATAGTATTTCAGGAGATATTTTATAACCTCCAGAAAAAATCAACGAGCAGGCTTCATCATAACTAATAATATGATATGATGGTATTCGCCATGCGTTTCTTGAACAGTATAAGTATCTGCAGTCTATATCAAGGTTATATAATTTCGTCAGTTCAATTGCTATTTGATGCATTAAGTATCCATCTCGTGCGAGAAAATATAGACGATTTATCCCCTTCTGAACTGATAATTTTAAAACCCATGCGACAAAACCACATAGTGTTGGATACATTGTTTCAGAATATGTTTTTTAAAATTATCTGTTAAATATATTGATTTTATCTGTTGGGGTTTATTATTAATTTGCATTTTCATATGGTTGCTCCTTGTATTGAGCTGTGTGGATTTTGAATTTTACAATTTGGGTAACGATATCGCTCATAGTTTTTAACTATGAGCGATTCAATACATTTACATTTTTAAGACGTTTATTAAGTTAATCGTATGTTGTTTGTGGAACAAGCTGTAAGAGTTCTTCACGATTTCTATCACTCAGCAACTTTCTTACTCTTGATGCACTTATTGGTGCCTCATTTGCTCCTTTACGTGGTATTATGACTAGTTCTAAACCATGCTTTGGAAGAAGTTCAGCCATTTTTTGATTATATTGATTAGTAACTAAATCAGTGGTTCTTCACCAACAAAACGCTTTTTAACATTAAGTACAGGAGCTATTTTGTTACAAAATATTTCTACGTCCATAGTCGGGTCAATCGTTGAATTTTGCTTTGCATCCTTGTCAAAATAATCAGGGAATGTTATAAATGAAATAACAAACTGTCCACTTGGGAGGACTTCAACATTTGTTAAATCGGCAACACCTGCTTAATCATTTCAAATCTGTCTTTGAATTTGAATACAGATAAATCTTCTTCGGCTACAAGGATGTAAAGTTGGTCTACCTGAGAACGAGCAGTTTCAATGAGGTATCGGTGACCTAAACTCTTTAATTCTTTTTATTAATATAATTTGATGTAAAGCTTTTTTTGATTCATCTAATTTGTTAATAGAACCATTAGTAACCCCAAATGAACGATCAATGGATAAAATTATAATTGTATTCATATTTAAGTTATATTGATGAATGTATTTCTCAAAAATATATTCATCAAAACCATTACCAGCGAATACTTCAATTTTACATTGAATATTTTTATTATTTAAAAAATTTTGAACTTTTGAAGGAATGGTATCAATATCAGCTAAAAATGAGCCAAATATTTTAGACGCACCTATAAACAAAACTTTGTTTTTAGAATTTTGAACTTTTTCTGCTCCGTCAACTTTTCGCTGTCCATTTTAAATATTTAAAAATTCACTTGTTTTATCAGGATATAATAAATATCTTCCATTTGAAATAGGTGAAATAGAGCAATTTAATAAAAACTATTTTCTATCTTCAACTGGAATATGATTAAATAATACATCAAAAAACCAAGGCCATGATCTGTTATAAGAAATAAAATCTATAACAGATAACTGACCATCAATAATAGAACTTGGCTTTATACATGAAGCTGAAAATACAATAATATCTTGTTCTTCGTTAAAGCCAATATTTTTAATATATTCACGTATTCTATCAAAAGGTCCAATTACAACAATTACAATAACATCACTTTTGAACTGTATCATATCATTAAAAGTTACAACTTTATTTTGTGTATTACCTATAACTTTATTAATACCATTAATTGCTTCAGGTCATAATGAGTGAACATAACTATCATTAATTACACCTGATAAATTTAACTTTATATATCTTAAAGCTTCAATTAATGGATTAAGATCGGCTGAACCTACTTAAAACACATCGACTGATAAATTTTTTTTGTAAAATGGATAATTCCTCAACTAAATTAGCATTTATAGGCCTTATGTTTATTGACATAATTTAAATCTCCGATTTTCTATATTTCAACTTCTTTCTCTGAACCATTTCAATTGGTAAAATATCCTCTGACTTATAATCAAGTGCTTTATAAACAGCTTCTAAATCTCGTTTTATTCTTCTGATACCATCAGCTTCAAGAGAAGCAGCATGATCTGTTCCCTTCCAAGTTCTGTCAAGTGTGTAATGTCTTTCAATTATAGAAGCGCCTAAAGTATACGCTGCAACATCAAGTGCAATTCCAAGATGATGACCTGAAAAGCCAATTGCTTTGATCTTATCTTCATATGCTTCTTTTATTCTAGAAACCTCTAAAAGACAAACATCTTCAAATGGTACAGGATAGCCAGATGTACATGCATATAGAATAACATCCTGAGCTCTTTTTTTCTCAACAAAGAAATCAATTAAATCTTTTTCTTCAGCTCTTGTTGTCATTCCATTTGAAATATGTATTTCACCTTGATAATTTTCACAAAGCCAATTTAACATATCATAATTATTATTGCATGCAGACGGAATTTTTATTAAAGATGGGTTTAATGAAGCAATTTCTTTTGCTGAAGTTAAATCCCATACAGATGTGCTATATATAATTCCTATCTGGTCACAAAATTCTTTTAATTTCCTATGTTGTTCAACAGTAAATTCAAGATAGTCTCTGTGAGCACCATATGTATCACCATAAGAGTTAACAGGATTTGGGTGAGGAGCGTTATATTGTTCTTCTGTTAGAAGCTCTTTGTTACATCTTTTCTGAAATTTTATTATATCAGCTTTACAAAATATTTTAGCAGTTGAAATTAACTCTTTTGCAATTTCTATTTTACCCATATGGTTACATCCAGCTTCAGCAATAATTATTGGTTTCTTATACATCATTACATCCTCTTTCTTTTTATTATAATAAATTATTTAACATATCCACTGATAAAAATTTATCATCAATATATATGTCGGCATCAGGCTTACCAAATTTTAATTCAGTATATTTTAACCCCCAGTTTTTCATTTGATTTTCAGTTATTTCACGCCAGTCTATACCTGTAACATATCCTCTTGCTGTAAAAAGAATTATCTTATTACCCTTTTCATATAGCTTATTAATTAATTCAATATTAGTTTTTATTGGCTTTGCGTGACTATAATCAACAGTTTCTTCTTTTACTGCAAGAATACCATCAATATCACAGCATATAACTAATTTTTTTGATAAACCAATCATTTTCTTAAGTGATAAATACTGATCAGCACGTAAAAATTCTATTTCATTATCAATGTCAAAATCATATTTCATTTTATAGCCATAAATATTATTACCAGTCATTGAATTAAATTTAAAAATAGTTTCGCTTTTAATTACATCCACACAACCATTATGCATATATGCGGTTGGAAGAATTTGACGTGGTGCATTATAAGCTTCAGGCACATTACATTCAGCTAGAGGTTTTATCTTTGTTTCACCTTCATCAAAAAGCCACATTTTATAAGGAGTCTGTTTTGCTGGTAAAAGACTTCTAACGCAATCAACATTTGAGTTATTAAGCATAATTTCTATCATATTATCAATATCTGAAATTTCTCTTATTGGATGTGTTGGTCTTAGGTGAACCATAACCTCAGGTATTTCATCTTCGTTTTCCTTAGTCCAATTTAAGTAATGCTGGAAAACGTCAATATCAAGCGACATATCCTGCGATATTTCACTTGGACGTAAAAACGGTACTTCAGCACCATATTTTCGTGCAATTTCAGCATATGTTTCACTGTCTGTACTAACAACTACCTTATCAATATATTGAGAAGCTAATGCTTGTTCGATGGAATATGCAATCATTGGTTTTCCACATAAATTCCTTATATTTTTATCAGTAATACCTTTTGAACCGCTACGAGCAGGAATAAGTGCAACAACTTTTGCCATAATTACACCACACCTTCATAATCTGTATTAATATTACAATTCGATAATTCAATTTCATCCTCATCATCAGCAGAAAATAATAACTCATCTTTATTGCCATTGATAATTTCATTTAAATCAGCTAATTTCTGTCTAAGTTTTCTGTTTTCAAGAATTTTTTCTGCCTTGCAAATTTCAAAATGAAGCTTTTCATTTTCAAGTTCAATTTCACCTAATTCACTCTCAGTTATTTTATTAGTTTTAATTTCATATTGTTTTATTTCATTTTCCATTTCAACTAATTTAGCTTCAAGCTCATTAATTTCTTCAACTAATAATTTATTTTTACCTAGTTCGCTGATAACTCTTTGCTCTGTTGATTTTAAAATACCTTCAAGCATTTTAATGTTTCGGTAAACAATATGTTTATTTGGTAAAACATAATTATCATCAATCATATTGGTTTTAGTTATCATTTTGGTATATTTCAAATTACTACTATATCCGAATTCTTCAACTCTTTTTAAAATATCTTCATTATCCATATATGACCACACATCCTCATCCTCAATATCGATTTCACTATATATATCTAGTTTGTATAATAATTCCTTTTTGATAACCCATCTAACCATTTTTTCAACAATTTGCATATTTTCGCCATTATAAAAGAAATAATCATTTTCACTATTTATGAATATTATATAAGTTGAAGATAAAATCAGTTCTCTAATCATATCATGTTCTTTATAAGAAAATTCAGATAAATCGTCAACAATAAAAGCTGTTTCATCAGAAATTTGTTCTGGAAGCTCATCTATTGAATTAACTATAATTAGTGAAATTTTCAAGTCATCAAAATCACCATTAAGTGTTAAAATATTTTCGAGTAAAGCTTTATTAACACCTAGAAGGTAAAATGTTTTTTCTTTTTGACCAACAGCTTTAATCATTTGACATGCTGCATAATATCTATGAATTTTAGGATAATCGGTATCAATTTTATTTGTAAAAATAACATAGTCGTTTGATATAGATTTTAGCGAATTTATTGATGTACTCCAAGCAGTCAAAATTCTTTCAAATTTATTTTCTACAATTAAAGGTAAAAATTCTGATGGGAACTTTCTATCTATAATCTCAACATTATCAAACCATAATGAGTAATCGCAAAAATCATCATTTGGATGTGGTTTTATAATTAAGTTATTCCCTTTAGAAAAGTAATCAGCAATTAAAGCTGTTTGCTGAAGTTGTTGTTCAATTGTGAAAACATTAAGGTTTACGTTATGCTGAGGGGTGAATAATACTTTACCTTCAACATTTATTGATTCTTGTTTAATATCGAAAATGTATTTTAAATCATCAATTTGTTTTTTGGTTAATTTAAGTAATATCTTGCTAACACAAAAATCTATTGCCTTATCATCTTCATAACCATCCAATTGTGCATCCATATCTATGTAGCGATTGATTACATGGTCATTTCTGCCAAATAAATTTAGATGATTAACAATGGCATATAGTACCTTATTATTTTCTTTCATTGCTTCAACAGTTAAAGATGCTTTTGATTGCTGACCACAACCATCTTCAAAATAATAGTATTTAATAAACTTACTATTTAGAAAAATACCTAAAGGAAAATGATCCGCACAAATGTATAAACTTTTAACTTTATTCAAATTTATATCAATTTTTTCTTCAACTAAATTGTTTATTTGATCAATAATATAATATAAATTTTCTTCTGTTATCTCTTTATGTCTATTACTAATTGACAATATTGTAACATCATCTATTAAATATACATTTTTAAATATTTTAGTTTTAATAATTCGTTGTATAATATTTTTATAATTTACTGTGAGAGTTGATATAAGAAGTACAGCTTCATTTTTATTAAAGAACATTTTATGTAAAATACATTTAAGTAAATGAAATAATGTTAAAGCATAATATAAATCCATTTTCATCACCTTTCTTTTATCAAGTTATTCTCATACATAATTTGTCCTATTGTTGTTAATCTATCATCATCAAATATACCTGATAAAGCATTCATTTCATAATCTTTAAATAAATCATATATATAATTACTATCTTCAATTATTTTATTCAATGGTATATAGGCAGTATAAGGATTTATAGTTATGTATTTCATATATTTACCTAAATGTTTAAAAAATATATCTATAAAGTCAATGATGCCATCCTGTATATCATTAATAATTTCATAGTTCAAGTTCTCTGATTTTGCAAAAAGTAGAGAATAAACTTCATTTTTACTTTTATAAAACTCTAGAAACGATGGATGTGGTGCACCAAACATTATCTCAAAAATCATATTGCATAATATGATGTTACTATTAATGTGCTTTTTTAGTAGATCTGAGTTTTGTGTTTGTGAAAAAATATAAACATTTATATCATCCAAAATACTTGGAATTACCGAATATTCATTAGAATTAAGTCCAGCTAAAAACCCTGATACATTATTATCAAATTTTAGAATATTAGTTAAAAAATTTTTAAATTGAATTAAACATGAACCCTTCCAACCAATATCAACACAACAAATATTATTATAGCCATTTAAATATTCATTTATATAAAGTTTACCACTATCTACCCCCATACTTAGTTTTTCTTTTATTAAAGCACTATTTGCATAAAATATTTTTATTATATTATTATAACATTTCAAATCTAGTATTTGTTCTATATCTACATTATTATTTACTAAAATATCACTAAAAAAACTTATATCAATTTCCGATAGTGCTTCTTTTATACTAATTTTATTTTTTTGATAAGCCCTATTTTTAATATGTAAAATAAAAAATTCTTCATTAAATAGTTCGAATGTTAAATGTGAGGATGCAAATCTAGACCACAAAATATAATCATTATCAATTTCATTGAAAAATTTATTGTAAGCTTTATAAAGAATGTTGCCATCTCTTGCCATAAACAACAACTTGTCTATACCTTTTTCTTTTGCTTTTGCATTTATCCATTGACAATAACCTGCAACTAAAATTCCACCATATATAAAGCCATGTTGATAATATTTATTTTTATTCATTAAACCATTATGAATGTATGCATTAACAATACCTTTATATATAGAACTATCTAATGAATTTATTTCATTTGGTCTTAATTCTCGTGCTATATCATTTACATTCGGATAATGTATTGCTGTCCAACCCATATCTCTTGATGCTTTTACATCAACTGGAAAATTATCACCTATATGTACGTATTTATACTGAATTCCCATTTTTTGCTGAACAAATCTTTGTAAATCACCATTATGTTTTCCACATTTACAATCACAAGAAACAAAAATTTCTGTAAAACCATCATAACCACAATTCTTAAGAAGTTGTTTTAAAATATCCTTAGGTAAATACATATCAGATGTAGCAATTATTGTTTTTTTATTATATTTCAAAATATTAAAAAGTTCTTTCATATAAGGATTGGCAAAGCATAAATCCATTTCAACTTTCAATTCGGTTTCAATACCTAATTCTTTATCTAAATGAACATATAAACTTAATCTATCATATATATCATAGATATCAATTTGGCGGTTTGGTTTTAATGTGATTTCTCTAGCTGTTCGTTCAGCTGAAATTCTTAAATTTTTAAAGTCATGGATTTTTAATTCACAACCAATAATAGTAAATAAATCTTGTGGCTTTTCAAACGGTCTGAAAATTAAAGTATCAAATATATCAAATGATATTATATCATTATGCTGTATTTGATTATATATTTGTATTGGTGTTAATCGTTTAAATTTTACTGATTCAGGATAACAATTAGAATTTTGAACTGGCTTAGGTGCAGGCTGAGCAACTGGTTTCGGAACTGACTGAACTGGATTTTTAGCTGGTTCAACTGGGTTTTGAGTAGGTTGTTCTATAATAGTTTGACTAATTACAGGTATCTTTTGCTCACAAGGAACTATTTGTTCATTTTTAAAATTCTTACGTAAAAACATCAAATACATCCATGAACTTATGCGATTTTTTTTATGCTTTTCAGGATTTTCATTTTTATACTCATGATATTTCTGAGCAACAACAGGATGTTTTTCAATTAAATTATAATATAGTTTATTTTTTATTTTCTTAAAAACGTTCATTTTTACTCCTCTTACTTGGTTATTATTTAAAAAATATTTTTACAGCCTTTTTCACAAATTCACGCCTCTTACTACCTTTAGGCATAATTCTATTCAATTTCTTATAAAACTTAACAAACAACCCATCCGCATAAATATCAGCTAGTGCATCAGGAAGTCTTTGTAAACCTTGTTCACCAATAACAAACCCATCCATGTCG
>JAVBOH010000039.1:0-30274 GCA_031550725.1 Oscillospiraceae bacterium | reverse complement strand
ATGATGTTGATTATCAATCTGTGTCAGCAGGTGAAATACAATCCCATGTATTATTAGGATTAAACCCTGGTCTTATCAATGCATCAGGATATTCATGGACTGGAGATTATGTCACTGTAACTGGTGATTTATGTGCAGATTTACTTTCAAATATTGCATCTGAACAGCGTGCAAAGGTTGTATATGAATATTTATACAGACAAATTGATGATAAGAGAGTTAAGGAAACCATTGACTTTTTGCTTAACCGTGAAGAAGCACATAATGCAATGTTCAGGGAAGCATTTAACAAGGTGCAGAACACAGGTTCAAATCGTGATTTTGGTACTACTAAAGCTGCTAAAATGTATTTTAGTATGTCAGAGCCATCACCAAATGGCAATGCATTTTCTGATACAAATGTTACACCACCATCATTTAATTAACTTTTATGCAGTGGAATGCAGTTGTTTAGCTATATTCCACTGCTTTTGTTTTGCTTTTTGTATGTTATGTAAATAAATGAAAATATCACTTGACAAAGTTAATCAGATTAACTATAATTATATAACAATATAAAGATAAGGATGTGCTTTAAATGAAACAATTAGTGATATTTTATTCCTACTCAAATAAGACAAGAGAAATAGCAACGGAACTTGCTAAACGTGAAAATGCTGATATAATCGAGGTTAAAGAGGTAAAAAAACGTTCGACAATTAATGCGTATGTTTTAGGTTCATTTGCTGCAATGAAACAAAAGAAAGCTAATATCGAAGCGTTTAATACTGACTTATCTTCTTACGACAAAATAACAATAGCAATGCCACTTTGGGCTGGTTTTCCCGCACCTGCTATGAACAATATTATTGATTTGCTTCCATCTGGGAAAGATGTTGAGGTTATTATAACATCAGGAAGTGGTGATTCAAGTAAAAGCGCTGATAAAACCAAAGAGCTGATTAATCAAAAAAGATGTAAAGTTATAAGCTATAAAGACATAAAAACATATGCTAAGTCTTGAGAGTGATAAAGTGGATAAATTAACTGAAAGTGCAGAAATTATATCAATGTTTTGCAGACTTAATATCAATGCAAAGCGAAATCTTCCGATACGCTCAAGCGAGATGGGACTTTTGATACTTACCATAAAAAGTGAAGTGCCTGTAACACCTGTTATGGCTGCTGATTTTTTTAAGGTAAAAAAGCCTATGATAACAACAATGGTGATATCACTTTGTGAAAAAGGGTATCTTGAAAAGGTACATTCATCAGAGGATAAACGTAGTTTTACATTACACCCTACTGAAAAAGCTATGACACTCGCTAATGAAGCACATAATGAATATTTTCGTGAGATAGAAATAATGCGTAATGGACTTGGCGACAAAAGCTTTGAAAAACTGATAACCCTTTTATCAAAAGCAAATGATATATTGCTTGAAGCAAAGGAAAATTAATAAACACAGAAATGAGAGGTGTTTGAAATGGCTAAAGTTATGGTAACTGGTGCACTTGGGAATGTCGGAGGTTATGTTGCAAAATATCTGATACAAAATGGTGAAGAAGTAGTTGCAGCAGATATAAACGTTGATGCACTCAAAAACAAGTTTGGAGATAGCGTAGAATGTATATACTTCGATTTCACTGACCGTAAAACATTTCCGTCTGCCATAAGAGGTGTTGACAGAGTGTTTATAATGCGTCCTCCACACTTGGGAAAACCAGAGGACTTAAAGCCTTTTATTGAAGCGTTAAAAGAAAAACGTGATATAAAACTTGTAAGCTTTTTATCGCTTATTGGGGTTGAGAACAATCCTGTTCCTCCACATCACAAAATTGAGAAGTATATCGAGCAGTCAGGACTTCCTTACTGCCATATAAGACCTAGTTTTTTTATGCAGAATATTAGTGGTGTTCATGCGTTTGAAATTAAGCATTTTGACAATATTGTTGTGCCGGTAAAAAAGGCTTTGACAAGCTTTATTGATGCTGAGGATATAGGTGAAATAACTGCTAAAGTTTTAAGAGAGCCTGATTTACATAAAAATTGTGGTTACTCTATTACTGGACCTGAAGCAATTGATTATTATGAAGCTGCAAAAATTCTGTCAGAGGAGCTTGGACGTGAAATTGTGTATGCAAATCCATCACCTCGAATGGCAAAGGATTACTGGATTAAAATTCGTAAACTCGACAAAGAATATTCTACTGTTATGGGTATGCTTTATATGATGACACGAATGGGTACAGCTAAAAATATTACAACAGTTTTTGAAGATGTCATGGGTAAAAAGCCACAGACATTCAGGCAGTTTGTGCAAAAAAATCTTAGTACATGGCAGAAATAAATGTTGTGAGAAATGATTATATTATATTTGAATAACGATTTAATTAAACAGAGTGAGTCATGAACCTGCTTCGTTTTGATTTATGTAATGTATACGCACTTAACCTTTTAGAACTCGTCTTCACAAGTCTATATGCACACACAATCCTTATGAAGACAAGTTCTTACTTATTACATGCTGTATTTTTATGAAAAGCTAAAAATCGTATTGGAGATGTAGAAAATGTATATAAAAAATCGTATTATTTCACTGATATTCAAATGTGTAATAGTTATAATATCTGTAATTGGAATTTACTTAAATTCAGGACTACCCAATGGTAAATTTGCACCAGCTATGTTTTTATATTATACAATATTAAGTAATCTGATTTGCTTGGTTTATTTTTCAGCTGCTGTAATATCAGTAATTAAAGCAATAAAAAAAGATGGAATAAACGGTGAAACTACCTTTGCAATACACCTAAAAGGTGCTGTAATAATGGCTATTACAGTTACACTGCTCATATATTGGTTTATCCTTGTCGGAGCAGGGTTTGCTATGGCCGAGGGTACTTCTAAGACTGCTAATTATATAGTGCATCTTTTTGTTCCTTTGCTTGCGGTTCTTGACTGGCTTTTATTTGATAATAAAGGCAAATTACATAAAAGTGATCCATTTAAGTGGTTGATAATTCCTTTATGCTATTATCTTTTTACAGTTATCGCAGCAGCTTGCGGAATAACATTTTATGATGGGAATCATTATCCATATTTTTTTATTGACTCTGATGTTTTAGGTTGGGGAAAAGTAATAATAAGTGTTATTTGCCTTGCATTAGCTTTTCTTATGATTGGATTTATTATTTTTGCTGTTGATAAGGTTTTACATAGGATAGAAGTACGTGCTCAAGATAAATATAATATAAAATAAATCAAAGGAGCTGTTGCACGACATGAAAACGGTCGGCCACACAGGGCTGTCCGTTTAGGCAAAATGTGCAACAGTTCCTTATTTTGTATACGAAAAAATAACGTCAAGGCACAAAACCTTGACGTTTATTATAATTTTTAAATACTGTATTCAGGCTGTTCAACCTTATCTTCAAAGAAATGCTTATAAATCTTCTTTTTATAAAATGCAAAATCACTGCTTCCTCTGTCACGGTTATGCCCTAATTCGATTTTGATAATGTCTTTAATTTTACCTGGTCTTGATGACATGACAACAACTCTGTCTGCCACAAAAACAGCTTCCTCAATATCATGAGTAACCATAATCATTGTGTTTTTACATTCATGACGTATATTTAAAATTTCCTGTTGGAGTTCGATTTTTGTCAGCGCATCTAAAGCACCAAATGGCTCATCAAGCAGCAAAACTTGAGGTTTGGTTATTAAAGCTCTTGCAATAGCAGCTCGCTGTGACATGCCACCCGATAATTGCTTTGGATATGCATACTTAAAATCTTTAAGATTAACAAGCCCAAGATATTTATCAATAAGCATATCTTTTTCATTTTTAGGTACTTTTGCTAGACCTATCTGAAGGTTTTTGTTAATTGTCATCCAAGGAAATAAACGATGCTCCTGAAAAATCATGCCTCTGTCAATACCAGGTTTCTTAATTACTCTATCATTAAGCTTAACACTGCCTGTATCAGAAAATTCAAGACCTGCAATGATTTTAAGAAGTGTGCTTTTTCCACAGCCGCTGTGTCCGACAATAACAACAAATTCGCCTTCTTTAATATCAAGGTTGATGTTTTCCAGAACACTAACCTTATTACCGTTCACTGTGAATTCCTTGTTAATATTATTTATTGATAAATAACTACTCACTTTATTTATGCCTTTCATGTATATTTTATAGTAATATTATCGTTCCCATTTCATACAAAGTTTTGATATAAGGCTTATAATAAAATCCATAAGAACGCCAATTATCGCAATTACAAAAATTCCACTGAACACAACAGGATACTGCATTAAACTTCTTGCATCGTTTATTCTGAAACCAATACCTGATGTTGCTGCAATCATTTCCGCACCTACAACAGCCATCCAAGAAACACTTAATCCTAGCTTAAGTCCTACAAATACAGACGGTAAAGCTGAAGGAAGATATATTTTCACAAATTGCTCAAAACCATTCAGCTGATACATTTTACCAACCTCTATCAGCTTTGCATCTGTACGTTGGATACCGTTTATAGTGTTCACAAGGATAGGAAAATATGACGCCATGAATATCACAGCAACCTTTGACTCTTCACCAATACCAAACCATATTATAAGAATAGGTACCCATGCAATCATTGGTATCTGACGAATTGACGTGAATGTCAGCATGAAAAATCTGTTTACATATTTATTCATACCCATAATAACACCAAGCAATATACCAAAAACAGCAGCGAGTAAATATCCATTTGCAATTCTCTTTAAACTGATTAGTGCATCATTTACCAGAACTCCATTTAAAGTCATTTCCTTTATAGTTCTGCCGACTGTGCTTATTTGTGGTAAAATCAAGGTTGAGATTTTGCCATTCACAGTTACATAATGCCATAAAAGAGCGATAATGACAGGCAATGCGATCATATTTATAAGGATTATTGCTTTATTAAAATATTTATTGTTTTTCAAAACGATACTCCTTATTTGGCATATGCTTTATCAAGATATGTCCTGTCTGTCCACTCGTCAATATCAAAATTATTCTGAATTAATCCGTTGGAAAGTTCAAATTCCTGAATATTCTTAAGTGAATTTATATACTGTTCGTCAAGACTGATAGGGAATGATACATCTAAATCATCAATAGCGACACCTAAAACAAGTTCAAGTGGAACACCACTCTTGTCTGACTGGAGCTGATAATATGCATTTCTGTCTTCTTTAATTTTGTCCTTTGCTTTTAAAAGGGCTTCAATTAATGCGACATTAAATTCTTCATGGTCAGCAACAAAATCTGTGCGTCCTATAAGTACAGTAGGTTCAAAGTATATTGAATGATCAGATTCAACACCTGCATGAATAACTTTTGCTGTGCCTGCATTTACAAGCTCATTTACAGTGCCGTATGAAACGACTGCTGCATCAATCGCATTTGTTGAAAGACTTGAAATACCCTCTGGAATTGTGCAGTTCAAAAGCTCTACATCATTTTCTGTTAGTCCTGCCTCTGCAAGAACCTTTAATATGTACATCTGAGGCGTTGCACCTCTTTGGTATGCAATTTTTTTACCCTTTAAATCTTCAATGCTGTTAATTCCTGATGATGTATTTACAGCAAGCTGCCAGTTTGAACCATAGCTTGTAACTGCAAGCAGCTTTGTATCAATACCATTTGATTTCGAGAGTACTCCTGCAAAGCCCGCATAGCAAGCATAATCCAAATCCTTTGAAACAAGTGCTTCATGAATAGCAGGCGCAGCACCTACAAAGCCTGTTAGCTTAACATCATATCCTAGCGGGTTTAAAAATTCATCAAGATAGCCATATTCCTCAGCAGCACCGAGTGTTGCTCCAGGCCAGTCACTTCCACTGCTTGGGAAACCGATATTTACTGTAATAAGCTTATCGGATTTTGCTGCTTCTGTATTTTTCTGCACATCAGATGTGTCTGAATTTACTGTTTTGGAGCAACCTGAAAATAGCAGAATAACTGCAGTTAAAAGGCTTGTTGTTTTTGTAAATAAATTTATCTTTTTCATGATAATCTCCATTCAAAATTAATGTAATATTTAGATGTTACTTTACGTCATTTTTATTAACTGAACCAATGCAGAAATTAACAACTTCTTCTTCCTCGTTATCCTTTGAGTGCTTTGAATTTCCACCGCCAGTCATAATTTTAGCATCAGGGTCAACTCCATCAATAAGTGTAGTTTTACCCTTACCTTTTCCCACAACAGATCCATTAACACGAAATTCTTCTACATTAACAGGTTCGATTGAAATCTCTTCAAATCTTTCTGCTTGTGGTACCCAATCATATGGTACTCTGTATGCTCTGTAAACCATATTGTTAGTAAACTTGCCTAGTATAGTTGTAAAATACGGATTTATGTATTCCCATACAATTTCATGTTCAGGAGTAACCTCAATTATTCTTCCGTCAGAGCCTTCAGTAATCAGTGTGTTACCATTAGGAAGTCTTTGTGCTGAACTGATATATGAGCTGTAAAACTTTGATGGGTCGGAGAAAAGTAAAAATCCTGCTTCAAGGGGAGTATACTGCCATGTAATCTCAAGTGTAATCGGATTGAACTGTAAAACCCTTGAATAATCACGGCGAGCATTGTTAACACCAGTAACAGAGCCAGGATTTGGAACGCCATATCCTCCCTGACCACCATTATCAAATACAAGCAAATCACCCTCGCCAGGAAGTCCCTTTGGAATAAGATGAAGATGATGCTGACCTATTATCCAGCCTAGCTTTCTTGTAGCTTCATTTTCATTGAAATCAGGACCTAATCGCCATACAATTTCACCTGTTTTTTTACTAATAATAGCAAGGATATTTGAGTTTCTTGCATCAAATATAATGTTATCAGGATGAAATCTTTCATCACCATTATCATACCATTTATTTTCACCTAGAGTCGACATACTGTTAATGTGCATCCAGTCGCCGCCAGCTTCTCCTGTAACTGCTGGGTTTCTGAACAATACATTCTTTGCAGCTTCATCAAAACCAAGCTCATTAAAATGGTCACTCGCTCTCCAGCTCCATATTATATTTCCGTCCCAGTCAACTTCAATAATTTTATCATCAATAAGTCTTTTGTCAGAAATGTCGTGGTTATATAAATTTTCGTGAGTGAGGATTAATGTGTTTCCACTGTCTGTTTTTGGTTCTCCGTTAGGGTAGAAATATCCAACACTTGAACCCTCTCGCTGAAAATCGTGATGCTGTCTTGCCATATATACTGGCTCTTTGCCAGGGTCAGCTACCAGTTCAGTTTTATCAAATTTCCAAACTATGTTACCATCCCAGTCAACCTGAACTAAGTCAAGCTGATCCTGATATGCATACTTTCCAGTTCTCGCACCTGTTGTACCTAAAACATATCCGCCTGGTAAAATCTTGTTAGGGAACCCCCCTAAGCCTGCCCATAACTGAACTTCATTACCGTTCATGTCTATAAGCAATGCACCTTTATTTGATGGAAAAATTGTATAACCATTAAATGCCTTGTCTTTATTATAAATTAATGTTCCTGTTGGAAAAACACTTGGATATCCCATTAAAAATCGCTCCTTTAAATTAATTTTTTTATATTTTCATGAATTATTAGCTTATGAGTAAAACCTATTAATTTTTCTTTAACTTCACCTTTTTTTATAAATAAAAGTGTTGGTACAGTAGTTATATCTAGCATTGATGCCAATGAGGGTTCTTCTGATATATCGCATTTTGCAAATTCGGATACATCATCTAATTCATTGCTTAGTTCATCCAGAACGCTTTCAAGACGTTTGCAATGAGTACAGTCAGGTGAATAAAATTCCAAGATAAGAGGTTTTGTGTTTTCTTTAACGATAGCATCATAATTTTCATATGTAAGTTTTTTTATCATAATTCTGCTGTTCCTCTCTTGATAATATAGAAATGATATGGTACGTTAAGTTATAATGCAGTACATTTTTAAGCATCAACAGCTATAAATACCACCAGTAGAAAGCTTCTTCAAAAATTTCTTGATTTTCATATATATTTGTCCCTTTCACACTAATAATACAAAACCTATATGTTTAGTATGTATTAATAATATCACTAAATATCCGTAAAGTCAATAAGTGTTGATTAAATTGTTAGTTTGCACATTTATAATTTGGTGTTTAATGCTGAATTTGTATAATTTATACTGGAATATTGCTGCAATTTCGATATTGTTTTATATATGCTGTAAACAAATTATGATTAATACCCAAATTAGTGAACAACAATAAAAATAGAAAACACTAACGAAAAGATAAAATCATATGAGTTAAACAAAGAAACTGACAATAGAAATAACGAAATATGAGGATTAATGAAAATTGAAAAATAGCGTCGTGGTTTTGAGCCACGACGCTATTTTACGATATAGAAGAATATTTTTATGATAATGGCATACAGATTTATAACCATTATTATCAGGAAATAAGCAACATTTAAGTTGACTGTCCCTCAAACTGACGTTTATATAGATTGTAATATGCACCCTTTGTTTCAAGCAAATCTTCATGGCTGCCAATCTCGACAGCATTGCCATTTTCAATTACAACAATTTTATCGGCATCACGGATTGTTGATAATCTGTGTGCAATAATAAGGCTTGTGCGATTTTTCATCAGTGCCACCATAGCTGCTTGCAAATCAAGCTCGGTGCGAGTATCAACACTTGACGTAGCCTCATCAAGTATGAGAATTTTTGGGTTAACAATAATTGCTCGTGCTATGGCTAAAAGCTGGCGTTGCCCTGCACTAAGGCTATTTCCGTTTTCGTTTATAACAGTGCGGTAATCATTGGGCAGCTTCATAACAAAGCGGTCGGCATTAGCAAGAATTGCGGCGTCCTCCATCTCGTCAATGGTTGCATCAGGACGTCCATATGTAATATTATCCTCAATTGAGCCTGCAAAAAGTACGGTATCCTGCAATACTATCGCAACACTACGCCGCAGCTCATGCCTGTCAATAGAATTAATGTCAATGCCATCAACAGTTATGTGACCACTGTCAATATCATAAAATCTTGTCAGCAGATTTACAATTGTGGTTTTACCAGAGCCTGTCGAACCAACAATTGCAATTTTTTCACCACTTTTTATATCAAGGCTGAAATTTTTTAACACTGGTTTATCCTGAACATAAGAAAATGATACATTCTTAAATGAGATATCACCATTTATATTGTCAGTGTCAAATGGCACCGTGTCAATATCACATTCAATCTTTGTTTCAAGGATTTCAAATATACGTTCAGCACCTGCAATAGCAGTTTGGATTTGAGCATACTGATTGGCAATTTCATTTATGGAACGTGAAAACTGCTTTGTATACAAAATAAATGCTTGAATAGTACCAATTGTTATGATACCCTTTAATGCAAATGAGCCGCCAAACACAGCAACAAGTAAAAATCCGATATTAGAAATAATGTTCATCAAAGGACCCATCGCACCGCTTAAAATTTGTGCTTTGATACCATTTCTTTTAAGATTTTGACTTATGATATCAAATTCATTCTCTGCATCAGCTTGTTTGTTAAAAACTGTGACAGTATGAAAGCCTGTTATCATTTCCTCGATATGACCGTTTAAAGAGCCTAAGTCAGCCTGTTGTTCTTTAAAATATTTACGCATATGCTTGCTCATTAATGTGCTTGTGATTGCTGATAAAAATATTGTTGACATACATATAAGCGTTAATAACGGAGAGTAAAAAAGCATTATAATAAGAGAGCCTGCAAGAATAATTATACCTGAAATAAGCGAGTTCAGCGATGATGTGATTGAGTTAGAAATGTTTTCAACATCATTTGTCATACGGCTCATTAGGTCGCCATGACTGTGTGTATCTATAAATTTTACAGGCAGTCGTACAATTTTTTCAAACAAGTATGAACGCATATTTTTAACTGTGGACTGTGAAAGCCTTGCTGAAAATGTGCCTTGCAAATATGTAAATAAAGACAGGAGTGTGTATGACAGCAAAAGCAATGCAATCATAACACCTAGTGACGCAAAATCAACCGACAATCTTTTATCACCATCAATTGTTAAGGCATCAATAGCCAATCGCTGAAATGCAGGTGCTAACAGATTTAGTGCCGTTATGACAAGTGTGATTAGTATTAACGAATAAAAAAGCCTTTTGCTGTGGCTTAAATATGAAAGCAGTCTTTTGGCTGTACCCTTGATATTTTTGGGTTTTTCTACATTCATGACAGGACCCATGCCACGACGTCCGCCGACATGGAGGGGTGGGGGATTTGGAGTGTTATTAGCCATTAATACCATCCTCCTTTACTGTCATATCAACGTGAAAAGCCTCGCCGATTTCGGTATGATTTCTCTTGTTGCCACCATGCTGTGAGTCATAAATATCACGATATAACTGGCTGTTTATCATAAGCTCATCATGAGTGCCGACAGCTGAAATAATACCCTTATCTATGACAGCTATTTTATCACATTCTTTAACGCTTGCAATACGCTGTGCAATTTTTATTACTGTTGTACTTTTAAGCTCATTCTTTAATGCATTTTGGAGTGCTGACTCGGTAGCTAAATCGAGTGCAGAGGTGCAGTCATCAAGGATAAGTATAAGCGGCTTTTTCGCAATCGCTCTCGCTATGCAAATACGTTGTTTTTGCCCACCTGATAGACTAATGCCTTTTTCGGCAATGATACTGTCATAGCCATTTTGCATTGATGATATAAATTCATCTGCCTGTGCAATTTTTGCGGCATGAATTATTTCATCATCGGAAGCTTTCGTATTTCCCCAGATTATATTTTCTTTTACTGTACCCGAAAAAAGTTCGCTTTTTTGTAGTACCATACCAATTTTATCACGCAAGTCATGTACAGGATAATCCATAATCGGAATACCATCAACGGAAATTTCACCGTCTGTGACATCATAAAAACGTGTTATCAAATTTACAAGAGTTGATTTTCCAGAGCCTGTTGCACCTAATATTCCAAGTGTTTCACCCGATTTAACATTAAGAGAAATGCCGCTTAAAACAGGTTGACCTGATGAATTTGGATATGTAAAATTAACTCCGCTGAAACGCACCTCGCCACGCTTAATGAGCTTTGCTTTATCGTTATCGCCGTCTTTTATTTCAGGTTTTGTATCAAGTATTTCACCAATACGGACAGCGCTGACCCTTGCTCGTGAAACTGACTGGAACATCATGCTGACCATCATAACAGACATCATAATTTGTGTGACATATGTAACAGCCGCCATGACATCGCCTACATTTAATGAGGATGTTTCAACTTGAAAACCACCAATAAAAATTATTATTGCAACAGCAGAGTTCATTATAATTGACAGAATGGGGTTAAGCCTTGCCATAATGAGCAGGACGCTTAAGTTGGTGTCCGATAAATCTTTATTGGCATCACCAAATCGTTCAGACTCGTAATTTTCACGCACAAAAGCTCTTACTACACGAACTCCTGCTATGTTTTCTTTTAAAACATTGTTAACCTTGTCAAGCTTAGTCTGCACCTTGCTGTAAATAGGAAGTGCTTTTGCGAGTGCAATTATCATAGCAATAAGCATTGCAGGAAGTGCAATTAACAGTACAACACCAAATGAAATATCAAGTGTCATCATCATTATAATGCCGCCGATGAAAAATGTCAGCATACGAATGAACATACGTAAAATTATTTCAACGAACTGCTGAACAGAACTGACATCATTTGTAAGACGGGTTATTAAAGAGCCTGATGTGAATTTATCGCTTTGTGATGGTGATAATGACATGACTTTTTTGAATAAATCATTGCGTAAATCACAACCAAAATTTTGCGCCGCCATGCCGCTGAATGCAGAGCAAAGAACCCCGCACAACCCACCGATAATAACAGTCACAAGCATTATAATACCAGTTTTTATGATAATATTCATATCACCGCCCAAAACACCCATGTCCACAATTTTTGACATAAGCTTTGGCTGAAGTAAGTCCAGCACGACCTCACCAATCATTGAAACAGGTGCAAGAATTACCCATAACAAATATGGTTTTAGATATTTTATAAGCCGTTTCATTAAATATGTATGCCTCCGATATTTTCAAATGTAAAGCGGGCGAACACAGTTCGCCCCTACGAAATTTTATCTTTATATTATCATGTTATTGTATGTTACCATCAAATTAATATATAATTATAATAGATAATAAATTTACAATACTAGTCCAGGGTTTGCAATAACCTCCGAAACCTCATCCCTTGTCAATAGCCACGCATCTGTTGTTCCATCAAGAAAAATTTCTTGTGATGCTTCAATAATATCAAATGAGCTTTCCAAAACGGCGGTAAATTCAGGCATAAGAACGCCATCAATGCTTTTTGCAAGAAGTCCGATTGCTAAAATTGGATTTGCTGCATTATTATAATCATCAGCGGCTTTTTGGAAATTGTTCAAAGCCTTTATAAGCCTGTCAAAATAAGCAATACTGCTGTTATACATATCTCCAAATTCATCACCAAGCTTATTTGCATCCGCATATTTTGACACATACTCCGACTTTAATTCCTTTGCATCCGCAATAGCTTTGGTATAATCAGTCGAAAGGAAGCTTGTGATATTGTTCATATCAATTGTGTTTGTAACAAGGGTTAGACTATCGGAAACATACTGCTGCATTTCGGCTGCAGTTTGCTTTTTCTGCTTGTATTCAGGGTCAGCTTCACTTTTAGCATAAACATATCCATCAAGGAAATAATGCTCAACAAGAAAATTGGTTACCTTTTTGTTTTCATCCTCTGTAAGCGTAAATAATGTGCGTACTTTTATCTGCTCAATAGGACGTGCTTTAGCATCGTCAAGCAATCCGCCACGCTTGTATTTTGTTACACGTTCGGGTTTGGTTTCAGCAGTGGTTATCTCCATCGTTTCAGTTGTTGCAACGGTGGTTTCAATAGTGGTCTGAGTTGTAGTTTCGGTTGTGGTGGCAACGGCAGTTGTTGTCGTAACAGGCGGCTTTGTTTCCAGCACGGTTGTCATTATTGTAATGCTTTCTTTTTCAAGTTCCGCTTTAGCTATATCTTCCGCTTCTTTCATTGCTTGTCTTAATTGATTTTCAATTATAGCATCGGATATGCTTTTTTGCTTTGCATTAACTGTCATGACATATTTATCGGTGAAATGTATCGCTGTTCCTGCGCTTAAAAGGCATATCAGCAGAACAATTCCAAGCTTTGCTATATATGACATAAGTCCTCCTTAATTAATACAGGGACGTCTTTTTTCTCAAATGAAAATCCTTAACGCACGCAATTTTATTGCATACAAAATATATTATTCCAACGAATAAAAGTATTATAACCGAACGCCAAATATGGCTTAATGCATTGTTTGATGATATGTTATAATTCAAAAGATTTAACCCAATTCCAAACAATAATGACACTAGCAATGCACTTTCCTCACGGTCAGTAATCAGCGACACTGACATGCTTATTACACCGCATAAAAGATACATCATGAATGATGACAGTACTGATAAAAGGAGGGTTGGTATCGGCGGATATTTAAAATCCATTGCAGAATTTCCAAGCATTACACGAAAGGAAATAAAGCCTGTACTCCATGCATTAGAAAATGGGAATATCCTGTTTGCAATGATAAAACAAAGAAGTGTAACTATTATAAAAAATACTAATGCATTAATAACAAGCAATATAAACTTACCTGAAAGCCACTTTTTTCTGCTGCCCATCTTAACAATATCAACCGCACCAAAATTATTATCGACAGTTAAGCCGCATATGATAAATAAAAAGGTTGGCAGAAAAATGAAAATTATATTTGTACTGTCTGTCATTATCAAAAACAGAGTTTCAAGCGATGAAAACCCTGTTGCAGTCATATCAGATAAGTCTATATATTTATAAATACTTACAACTGCTGTGAAAGCAATAACAACGGCGCATAAGCACCATCTTGCGACAGGAAAGCTTTCACGCATGGAATATTTTAAGTTTTTTGCAATTTGCCCCATGTAAAAACCATCCTTTCGATTTAATTGCTGCTGTATTTTATCATTTTAGAAAACATCGCTCCGATAATGCACAAAAATATAGCAATCACGATTATTGCAGCTAGCAAATATATCATATTAACATAATTTTCAGAGCCATATATCCATGGTGATATCGCTAGCGGCGGATAAAATTTTTCAAGGTTTAGGTGCGGAAATGCATAAATACAAAGCATATAGATTACTTGCGGGAATACTGTTGGAATGTATCTTTTGCGGCTGAAAAAGGTTAGTGAGTATGCAATTGTGCTGTATGCAAAGCCGAAAAGAATTCCTAGCATAACGCCGCTTATACATTCGGCATTAGTATATCCTCCAAAGAAAGCCGCTGTAATATACAAAATCATCTGCGGAATAAACATTGCCAATGCACCTGCTATGCCGCATACGAAAAATCTTGGAAATGAGTATGAAGTGCGGCGGATTTTTACTGACATAAGTATTTTATAGCCTGTATCTTCCTCCAACATTTGCATACTTGAATAGGGGATACAGCATAAAAGCGGTGCTGCAAATGGAAATGCCAGTGCTTGCGACATTTTGAAAAGGGTATCCGATGAAGTCACATCACCTAAAATAACATAGTATAAAAACGATATTATAAGTATAAAAACACCTGCAAAAACGGCAAACCAAAATGATTTTTCCGTTAACGCACGTTTTAAGTCATATAAAAAAATGCGGAATTTATTCATGAAGAATATGTCATCCTTTCTTAGCTTTATTCCGTTTCAAGTGTGACAGAATTATTTGCAACGCTATACATTTTCGTGCATAGCGAAGTTAAATCCTCTTTAATATGGCTTGCAATAAGTATGGTGGTGTTTTTTTCTTTATTAAGCTCCTTGAAAAATTCACGGAGCATATTAACGGTTTCTTCATCAAGACTATTCATAGGTTCATCAAGGACAAGCAGCTCAGGAGAGTTCATAACTGCCTGAATAATACCAAGCTTTTGGCGCATTCCAAGCGAGTATGTTTTGACAGGCTGCTTGTTTTTAGGATCAAGCCCAAGTCTTGTCATAAGCTCCATAATATGCTTTTTATCTGTTTTACTAACGCTTAAATCATTGAGAATAAGCAGATTTTTAAGACCTGAATAATGTGGTATAAACCCTGGTGTTTCAATCATTATTCCCATTGAGGAAATAAATTTTCCGCTTTGAGAAATATCCTCACCACAAAATGTCACCTTGCCTGATGTGGCTATAACAAGTCCTGCTAAAATTTTAAAAATCATGGTTTTACCAGAGCCGTTTCTTCCTGCAAAACCACATATTTCACCCTGATCAATAGAAAAATTGACATCCGACAAAACTTCTGTTTGTCCGAATTTTTTGTATATATTTTCAAATGTTATGTATGACATGGTAAACTCCTTTGTTGTTTTGGTATGGTTGATTCTTTTAGTTTGTGTGATATAATATAAACATAAGGAAGTGATTACAGTGAATGTTGAAATAGATAAATTAACACTTTTTAGAAAATGGGGGCAAGTAATATACTTGTCCCCCATTAAAATTTTATCACATTAATTAACTTATGTCAACACAAGTCTTACGATGCTATATCATAATAAATGATTTTATTTTGATTTTT
Source organism: Oscillospiraceae bacterium (assembly GCA_031550725.1). Classification (GTDB taxonomy): domain Bacteria; phylum Bacillota; class Clostridia; order Oscillospirales; family Ruminococcaceae; genus UBA946. The sequence goes on along the minus strand of JAVBOH010000039.1, from coordinate 14,575 downwards.
AAGTGATTCGTTATACATTGAGTCGGCAAAAATTGCATATCCCTTAGCTGGGTTGTTCACAAAAACATGAGTTACAGCACCGATAATCTTGCCATTCTGAATAATCGGACTTCCGCTCATACCTTGAACAATACCACCTGAGCTTTCAAGTAAATCCTCATCAACAACACGTATAATCATGTTTTTGCTGTCCTCTGTATCAACGAGGTCAATTTTTTCTATTTCAATTTTATACATCTGTGGGGTTGTACCTTTTATTGTAGAATAAATATATGCTTCACCTGAAACAATTTCCTGACGCATACCTAAAGGTATCGCCTGATTATATGGACTGAACGAGGTCATCTCGCCATATAAACCTGAGGTGCAGTTTTCTGTAAGATATCCTATCGGTGTATCGGAAACGAACATACCCATTAACTCACCCGGAGAGCCTGAACGTCCTTTTTTAACGCCGTTTATCAGAACCTTTACAACCTCACCTGACTGCAGCGGTATGATTTTTCCTGTGTCGGTGTCGCATACAGGATGTCCCAGTCCTGCGAAAGTTTTAGTTTCTGGGTTATAAAATGTTATTGTACCAATTCCTGCGGAGCTGTCACGCACCCATATTCCTGCACGGTAGCAATCATCACCACAGCATTTTCGTGGTTTAACTGTGGCAGTCATTTCCTTGTCATCACGCATAAAATTTACTTCAATTGGCTTTCCGTCACATTGTGTAATAATACCTGCAATGTCATTATTTGATGCAACTATTTGTCCGTCAACTGTCTTTATAATATCACCTGTTTTAATACCTGCCTCGGATGCAGGCGAAACAAAGCCTTTATCTGTCTGAAAGCTGCTGACTTCAACTACCATAACACCATCAGTAAGCATTTTTATGCCAAATGGTTCTCCGCATGGTATTAAAAGAGGTTCATTTACTTCCTGCACATTTACGGTTTTTATTGGGATAATACCCAGCAGGCGAAGTTCAGCTTTGTGTGAAACATTACTGCCAGCCATTACTGCGTTGTCTTTTATAATTGAAATGCTGTTTCCAGAGCATTTTGTAACTTCGAGCAATCCTGATATTTTAAGCTCTGAGCCTGTTGTGACATAATAATTATTTGGAAGAATACGATTATAATATATTATCAGCAATAATAATCCTGCTATCAATATATTAATGAAAATCGCACCTGTTTTTATTACTTTTTGCATTAAACTACCTAGCCTTTTTATATATTTTGAAAGCAGGATGTTAAGTTTCATGTTTTTTTGTTTACACTTATACGTTATTACGTGTCGTGATTTTTTTATAAACTTAACACCATATTACTATACTCATTTTTAATAATAATAAACCACTGTATAATTTGTAATTTTACATCCATTCATTTAAAAAAACAGTCGAAATCGGAAAAATAAATTCCGCTTGTAAAATTAATGATGACGTGTTATAATATTTAAGTAATTATTTAATTTTTTTGGAGGTATAATGTGGAAATTTGCAGAAAAATAACTTTGGTTCTGTCAGCACTTGCCATTTTGGTATGTTGTTTCTTTTTAAACACTTTAGGTGCAGGAGAACTGATAAAAAATGGCTATGCTAATTGTGGTTATGCTTTATATATAAGTACAGCTTTACTCACAGTTTCATATATATTCGGTTTATTCAAAAAGGTTTTTCCTACTCTTGCTTTGAATATTGTTGGCAGTGCAGGATATATTTATACACTTGCAGTTTTAAATGCCATTCCTCATACGCTTATTCCAAAGCAGAATGTGGAAAAGGTTATGGTAAATCATATGTTTACAATTATTGTTACTGTGCTTTTGGTAATGCTTGCTGTGTTTAATTTTTTTGAAACAAATAATGCCAAGAAAAGAGCAGATAAAAAGGCTGCTAAGAAATATAATGCTGAAAGACCACTTGAAGATAAGGAGCATATCGTATAAATGTAAATAAATGCTTTGCTTTTTCGTGAAAAATGTGTATTGAAAGTTTTATATAAACAATGTAAAATTAAAGTGATATATTTTTTTATTTTGGGAACGTTTACAAATCATGGGATTTATGACAACATGCTATGAAAGGAGATATACTTTCTTAAATGCTTAAAGAAAGTATAATAAAATATGAATGCTACTATAAAGGATGTTGCAAAGGCTGCTGGGGTATCTGTTGCTACTGTATCAAGAGTGCTTAATAACAGTGCAACTGTATCAACTGCTGCAACAGAGCAGGTAAATAGTGCAATTAAGGAGCTTGGGTATAGTCCCAACTTTTTAGGCAGAAATTTGCGTAAATGTGAAACTAATATAATCCTTGCTGTAATTCCGTCAACGGAGCATACTTTTTACAGTGGTATTATTAAAGGTATGCAGGCTGCTGCAAATGAAAATGGCTATGATATACTTATGAGTACGACAAACAGCAATCTTGCTGCTGAAATGCGTATGCTTAAAATGGTATTTAACCGCACTGTTGATGCGGCTGTTTTGCTTGGTACTCAGCTTGATAAGGAAACTCTTATGGACCTTAATGATAAGTATAATATTGCTATATGCTGTGAGCGAGTTGAGGGTGCTGATGTGCTTACTGTTAAGGTTGATGACGTTGACGGTGCATATACTGCTGTTAAGCATTTGGCTGACTGTGGTCATAAAAAAATTGCAATGATTTCCACGCAGGGTACTGCTCTTTCATCTGTTGACCGTGAAAAAGGTTATATGAATGTGCTTAAGGATATGGGTATTAAATTCAAGGATGAATATATTTACAGGGGCAGCTATGATTACACATATGGCTCATTGGCTATGGATTATTTTATGAGCCTTTCTGATCCTCCGACTGCAATATTCTGTATTTCCGATATGATTGCTGTTGGTGCTGCTAAAAGAGCATTGGAGCTTGAACTCAATGTTGGCGAGGATATATCTATTTGCGGCTTTGATAATCTTCCGATAAGTGCAATGTATACCCCTGGTATTACAACAATTGAACAGCCATGCTATGAAATTGGCAGAACTGTTATCGAGGAGTTATTACAAAACATTCAAAGCGGTGAAAAATCCAATAAACAGATTATGCTTAATTTCTCACTTGTTTCAAGGAAGTCTGTTAAGAATTTTAATAAATGATAATATAACTATATATAAAGGATAATATATGAATAACAACAAAAACAAAAAGCGTCTTCAGCATAACAAAAAAGAAAAGGCAGCCATAGATAAAACTTTTACTGTCGAGGAAGAAAAAGGACTGCTTGATTTTTTATATGAGAATTTAAAGGGTATGTCTGCAAATAAGGTTAAATCCACGCTTAAATATAAGCTTGTGTCTGTTAACGGCAAAATAACAACTAAGTTTGACTATATGCTAAAAAAAGGTCAGACGGTTACTATCGGCACATACAAGCCTGTTTACAGCGGTGTTGATACAAGCGATTTGCCTGATATTCTTTTTGAGGATGAGGACTTGCTTGTTATAAATAAGCCATCTGGAATGCTTTCTATTGCGGATGACAAGGAAAAGCTTAATACTGCATATCACATCATGAATGAGTATGTTAAGCAGAAAAATTCGAACGCACGTATTTATGTTGTGCATAGACTTGATAAAGATACATCAGGAATACTTATGTTTGCGAAAAATGCTGATATCAAGACCGAGCTTCAGGATAATTGGGAGGATTTGGTTAAGCTTAGAGGATATTCTGCGCTTGTTGAAGGGTGCCCTGAAAGGGAAAGCGGACGCATTGAGTCTTGGCTTAGAGAAACTGATACAAGGCTTGTTTACTCCGCTCGTTCCGATGGTGACGGCAAGCACGCTGTAACGAATTATACAGTTGCACGCAAGGGTGAATATTATTCACTGCTTGATGTTAACATTGAAACAGGACGAAAAAATCAAATTCGTGTGCATATGAAGGATATTGGATGTCCAATTGCTGGCGATAAAAAATATGATGCTAAAACAAACCCAATTCACAGGCTTGGACTTCATGCAGGTGCTTTGACATTTATTCATCCATATACAAATGAAGAAATGCATTTTGAAACGCCGATACCTAAAAAAATGCTTACAGGCTTGAAAATTGTACCTGAAAGTAAAAAGAAAAATAGCCGATGAGGTGAGTTAGGTATGAAAATTGTTAAATATCCATCAGAGTTATCTGTTAATAATGCAATTACAAATAATGAACCGATTTTAGCTGTAATATCATTTGATGGTGAAAAAGCAATTATGAGTCAGCTTGATGATGCTATGGAATGTCACATTTTGCTAATGAAGTGTGGATTTAAGGATACTGATATAGATAAATTCTTTCGTATAATTGTTGATAAAGATGGTGCGGACTGGACTTTTATTTGTCCACCTGATTATAAAAATATCGAGTATAGAAACAAACGCATTGAAAGCTTTTATAAGGATGGTTTTAATATCATATCAGAGTTTTTGAATGAAATAGGTTATCTTGTAGGTATTGATATACCAAAGCGGTACAGACGTCATTTGAAAGCCATGAATGATGAAATAGTTGAATAGAATTGATGACATAGGGAATATATCTCTATGTCATCAAATTTTTTTAACGATATAGTAATAAATACTGGAAAAAATTTGTGTAAAATGCTTGTTTGCAAATTTTTCACTTGACTATGACAAACAATTAATGTACAATAAAATAGTAACAATAACGAAACATTCGTGTTATATTTTTAACGTTGTTTTTTTAACAATTAATATGGACAAACCGAGGTAGAACCAATGAAAAAAAAGGTTATAATTATAGTGTCGGTACTTGCTTTAATTGCAGTGTCGGGTATGCTGTTTTTATATATAAATCATCAAAATGGACATAAGCGTGTTAAAGCACAGGATGGTAAATTTTTATTTGACACATATGTAAGTGTGACGACAAATACCGAGGCTAAACATAGCAGAGCTATACAAGCAAGAATTTTTGAACTGCTTTCAAGTTCTGATAGCGCTTATGAGCAGGCATTTGGTGTTAAGGCACGTGATTTGGCTGGTAATGATACGATAAAAAATTGTCTTGTCAAGACAGCAAAGCTTAATAAAGAATATGGTGACAGGATTAATCTTACTTGTGGTGAAGTTACGTCATTGTGGGGGATATCTACAAATAATCCACGAGTGCCGACAGCTGATGAGATTACTAATGCGCTTAAATCAATTGAGGGTACAGATTATCATGGCGGTGACTTTTTAGCTTTTGGCGAAAATACCATGCTTGATTTGGGTGCTGTTGCGAAGGGTATGGCTTTGGATAATGCTATGGTCACCATGGAATTTGAATTTCATAATACTTATGGTGCACATGATGACAATGATTATTTTATTATTTCGCTAGGGTCTAGCTCTGTTTTTTATGGCAGTAAACCTGATGGCACAAAATTCCGCACAGCTATACGAAATCCGTATGGTGAAAGCGAATATCTTGGATTTATTGATACAGATGAGGCTTATATTTCAACAAGCGGCGGTTATGAACGCTATTTTGAGGCTGATGGTACCACTTATGAGCATATACTTGATATTGACACTGGATATCCTGTTGAAACTGACCTTGCATCTGTAACAGTTATAATTCCAATTACGTCATATGATGTTTTATATAACGGCGGACTAAAATCCGATTTTTTGAGTACACTTATTTACATAGATGGTACAAAAGGAATAGAAAAATATCTTCACGCTGACGACTTTTATGTCGTTGCTGCTGATAATGATAGAAATATTTATTTGAGTGAAAATATGCCTGAGGGTATGTTTATATCTCCCATGGTGAATTCAGATGCAGAATAAGGACAGGCGTGTTATAAAAAAGTCGGATTTTATCATTTTGGGTGTCGTTATATGTGTAACGGCGATATGCTTTACATTGTTCAAACAGCCTAGTGATAAGGCTTTAGCGGAAATTAGGCTTAATGGCATGAGTGTGCTTAAACTTCCGCTTAATACAGATACAAGCGTTAATCTCGACACGTTAAATGCAGATTTTCCAAATATCAAGCTTGTTGTTTCGGATGGCTATATTTATATCGAGGAGGCAGACTGCTATGATAAGGTTTGTGTTCACACTGGCAAAATAAATAGTAAATATCAGTCAATTGTGTGCTTACCTAATAAACTTATAGTAAATATATTAGATTATAATACTTATAGTAATATAGATGTGGTAATGTAAGATGAAGATTAATCCATATAAATCGAATGCAAGATATGTTGCCATTACTGGCATGATGCTTGCTCTAGCCGTTGTTTTAACAACACTAGAAAGTCAGTTTTCTGCATTTCTTCCTGCTGGCGTGAGGATAGGACTTTCTAACATAGTTATAATGACTGCGCTGCTGTCAATAAACGCACCGACAGCTTTAATAATCACTATACTAAAATCCGTTTTCGTGCTGCTCACAAGAGGTGTCACGGCAGGTATGATGTCTGTATGCGGTGGGCTTGCTGCCTTTTTGGTGACATGGCTCTTATTTCGGCATACAAGCTCGTCATATGTTATGGTTAGTGTGATTAGTGCGGTTGCTCATATAATAGGACAGCTTTGCATGGCATCCGTTCTGACAGGAAGTGTATACACTTTTTATTATGCTCCGCTTTTGCTGATTGTTGGTATAGCATCAGGTGTGTGTACAGGCATCGTACTTGACATTATTTTAAAACGTTTAAGTGGTTTACATGAAAAAAATTCTGAAAGGATTGACCATATAAAATGAAAAAATTAAAAGGTATCTATCTAAGACATGATAAGCATACCAAGGATTGCGAAACACAGGATTTTCCATTGCCGCCTGAGGTTGTTATACCGATGGCTCAGTGTATGGGTGCTGAGTGTGAGTGCCTTGTGGAAAAAGGTGATAAGGTTACGGTGGGGCAGAAAATCGGTGATATTAATGCATTTATGTCAACGCCGATACATTCATCCGTATCAGGAACAGTAAAAAACATTTTCGATTTTCTTTTGCCTGACGGCAAGACTTGTAAAGCTGTTACAATTGAAACGGATGGTTTACAGACTGTTTGTGAGGATGTTAAAGTCCCTGAAATTACTGACAAAATGTCGTTTATATCGGCAATTAGGGAGAGTGGTCTTGCAGGACTTGGCGGAGCAGGCTTTCCAACTCATGTTAAGCTGAACTTTGACCCTATTAAGACACCGATAAATATGCTTATTATAAATGGTGCGGAGTGTGAGCCTTATATTACTTCTGATTTCCGTGAGTTTATGGAGAATGGTACAGATGTTATCGAGGGTATACTATTAGTACAAAAATACCTGGGTATTCCAAATTGTAAAATATGTATTGAAGAAAATAAACCTGAAGCAATTAAATTGATGCAGGAAAAGACGGAGTTTATTAACTCCATTGAAGTTCAGACGCTGCCGTCACAATATCCGCAGGGTGCAGAAAAGGTTATTATTTATTCTGCAACAGGGCGTATTGTTAAAGAGGGTGAGCTGCCGTCACATCAAGGTGTGCTGGTGCTTAACGTTTCAACGGTTGGGTTTATAAACCGATATATTAGGACTGGCATGCCGCTTGTAACAAAGAGAATTACCGTTGATGGTCCTGCTGTTACAAAAAATGCAGGAAATTATATCGTTCCGATTGGATTGAAAATTGACGAGCTTGAAAAGTTTACAGGAGCAGAGGAACGTAAAAAGGTTTTATATGGCGGTCCGATGATGGGTCTTTGTCTTTATGATACCGAACAGCCTGTGCTTAAAAATACAAATGCTATTATCTTGTGTAAAAAGGCTGTTATGCCAAAGACCACACCTTGTATAAGATGCGGAATGTGTATTGACAAGTGTCCGATGAATTTGATGCCTGTTTCTATTCAAAAGGCTTATCAGGCTAGGGATGCTAAGACGCTTGAGGAGCTTAAGGTTAAGCTTTGCATTAACTGCGGATGCTGTACATTTATTTGCCCTGCACACAGACGTCTTGCTGAAAATACACAGCTTGCTAAGGCTTTAGTACCGAATAAGAGATAAATTATATAGTTGTTTAACTTTAAAACAGATATACAGGTAGTTTTTTGCACCTTTGGTGCAAAAAGGAGCACAGCTCCGTTTAAAATGCGCAGCATTTTAAACTTAACGCATTATAGATAAATCCAAATCGAAAGGAACTGATATTTTGAACGGTTTAGTTGTATCACCGTCACCGCATAGACGTGCCGACATAACAACACAGAAAATAATGGCACTGGTTATATTGGCTTTAATGCCTGCTGCTATTGCAGGCTGTGCATTTTTCGGAATGCATGCATTTTTTGTTTTGTTTGCTTGTATAATTTCAAGCGTTTTGTTTGAAATTGTCTGCTACCTTGTTATGAGGCGTACTCAAAAGGTTTATGACCTTTCTGCTATTGTAACAGGACTTTTACTTGGCATGAATTTGCCTGCAACTTGTCCTATTTATGTTTGCGTAATAGGCAGCTTTATCGCAATTGTTATTGTTAAACAGCTTTTCGGCGGCATTGGTCAAAACTTTGCAAACCCTGCTATTGCCGCAAGAATTGTACTCATGCTCTCTTTTACAAGTCATATGACAAAATGGGTTGTGCCATTCAGTGCAGATAATGTTACTGGAGCAACACCACTTGCTGCGCAGTGGCTTGAATATACTGGTGCTGATGGCGTGCTTTATAAAATGGCACCATTCACATTAAAGGATATGCTGCTTGGAACAACAGGCGGCTGTATTGGTGAAACCTGTGCGCTGGCACTTATTATCGGCGGACTTTTCCTAATGCTTACTAGAGTTATTTCTCCTGTGACACCACTTGTGTACATAGGTGCATTTTCACTGCTGACATTTATTTATACAGGCAGCGGCGTTGAAACGGTTTATCAGGTGCTTGCAGGCGGACTTATGATAGGTGCATTTTTCATGGCGACAGACTACACAACAACTCCGCTTACAAACAAGGGTAAGCTTATTTTCGGGCTTGGGTGTGCTGTTATTACTTTTGTTATAAGACAGTTTGGCAGCTATCCTGAGGGGGTTTCGTTCTCAATTCTTATTATGAATTTGCTCACACCTTATATTGACAAGCTTACAAGAACAAAGGCATTTGGTGCAATTGATACACAGAAACGTTCCCCAAAAGAAATATTTTCAAATTGGAAAGAGAAATATGACAAGAAATTTCTTGATCCGGAAAGGAATGATTTCTGATTATGTTTAAAGAAAAAATTAAACCGCCTTTGGTCTTAACTATAATTTGTATCATTGCGTGCATACTTTTAGTTCTGGCGTATGAAGCAACATATGTTGATAATGCCGGTGTTATTACAGACAAAATGATTTTAGGTCTTGATGAAATATATGGCAGCTCAAATGATTTTTCAATTTTGAAGAATGCCGATGATACAGTTAAAACTTATGATGGAGTTACTTCCGTTCTTGCAACTGCAAATGGACTTCGTGCATATGAAATCACAACCGATGGCTATAATTCAGGTGGACTTCATGTTCTTGTCGGATTTGATGAAAATGATAAAATTAAAGGTATATATATCCTTACAATCAGTGAAACCCCAGGTCTTGGCACAAAGGTGCAGGATGATACATTCCTTTCACAATTCATAGGTCTTGATGAAAGTAATCTGTCTGTGAAAACTGATGATGGCATCGAAGTGAAAAAGGTAAAAGCCAAAGCTGTATGGGGTACTGATGAGGAGATATCCGCATTAATGCCTAAGGCCGCTGATACTGAAACTCATGCAACACAAGATCATACGGAAACTGATGTTGATACAGGTGCAACTGCTCATAATGAAAAGGATACAGACACAGGTGCAACTGAAAGTTATACTAAAGCTGACGCTGATACAGGTGCAACCGCTGGTCATGAAGAAGCACCAGATGTTAATTATAGCTTTAATTTTGATGTTATAACAGGTGCAACTTATTCATCAAACGGAATTTATCATGCTGTGGAAATCGCATTGCAGGCACACAGCGAAAAGGAGGCGGGCTAAGTGGCAAGAGAAAAAACCAGTAATCTTTATGAGCTTACCAAAGGCATAATAAAGGAAAATCCAACCCTTGTAACACTTCTTGGTATGTGCCCGACACTCGCTGTAACCACAATGGCATCAAACGGAATTGGTATGGGACTTGCGACAACCTTTGTTCTCATTTGCTCAAATCTTGTTATCTCACTCCTAAAAAATGTCATCCCTAAAGCTGTTCGATTGCCTTGCTTTATTGTTATTATAGCAAGCTTTGTAACGCTTATCGAATTTATATTGAAAGGCTATTTACCAGCACTTTATGATAATCTTGGATTGTTCCTTTCACTTATTACAGTTAACTGTATTATTTTTGGACGTGCTGAAGGGTATGCATCAAAAAACGGCGTTTTCCGTTCAGTGCTTGACGGTATTGGAATGGGACTTGGATTTACTCTTGCACTGTTTGTTGTGGGAAGTATTCGTGAAATCTTAGGTGCAGGAACATGGATGAATATACCTTTGCATTTACCGTCAACAATGACAATTTTCATAATGCCGGCAGGAGGATTTTTCATCCTAGGTCTTGTTATAGCAGTGATAAATAAAATTGCAAATAAAAAGCCTCCACAGACTATTGGCTGTGCAAACTGTCCTAATGCGGCATCATGTCCTACATTTAACAAGGAAGGAGTTCAGATAGAAGAATGAAAGACTTGCTTATAATTTTAATGAGCGCAATGCTTGTTGACAACTTCGTTTTGTCAAAATTTATGGGTATTTGCCCTTTTCTTGGCGTTTCAAAAAAGCTTGACAGTGCTGTCGGAATGGGAGTTGCTGTAACATTTGTAATGGTTTGTGCAACGTTGTGTACATATCCTGTGTATGTTTTTATACTCGAACCAATGGGACTTTACTACCTCAAAACTATCGCTTTCATTTTGATAATTGCACTTTTTGTACAGCTTGTTGAAATGGTTTTGAAGAAGAAAATACCATCACTTTATAAAGGCCTTGGCGTTTATCTGCCGCTGATTACAACTAACTGTGCAGTTTTGGGTGTAACAATCCTAAACATTGATAACAGCTATACACTTCTTCAATCATGTGTAAACTCACTTGGTGCAGGACTTGGATTTACCCTTGCACTTGTAATTTTCAGCGGTGTGCGTTCACGTATTGATGCATCCGATATTCCTGCAACATTCAAAGGTATTCCATCAACTCTTATAGCGGCATCAATTGTTTCTGTAAGTTTTATGGGATTTGCAGGTTTGTTCTCGTAATAACTCCTACTCCAAACAAGAAAGGAAAAAAATTATATGACTGCTTATCTATTCCCTGTGTTAGTTTTCCTTGGACTTGGTCTGTTTGCAGGAGTTTTGCTGACTGTTGCCTCAAAGGTTTTTGAAGTAAAGACTGACCCAAGAATTGATTCTGTTAATGAAATTTTACCGCAGGTTAACTGTGGCGCTTGCGGATATGCAGGCTGCAACGATTATGCTGCTGCTATTGTTAATGACGGTGTTCCTGCAAACCTTTGCAAACCAGGCGGAAGTGACTGCATGGAAGATATATCCGAGCTGATGGGACTTGAAGTACAGGCTGTTGAATCACAAGTCGCAGTAGTTCTTTGCAACGGTGACTGCAACGCTACCAAAAGTAAATACGTTTTTCATGGTAAGCAAACCTGTGTTGCTGCAAACCGTTTTTATGACGGCAGTGAGGTTTGTACACATGGTTGCTTAGGCTTTGGTGATTGTAAGGCTGCTTGTCCTAATGATGCTGTTATTATTAAGGATGGGTTGTCAAGAATTGATAAATCCAAATGTATTGGCTGCGGATTGTGTGTTAAGGCTTGCCCTAATCATATCATTGTTGTTAGAGATTTATCAAAGCATATTGATGTATGCTGTTCATCCACTGAATCAGGAAAAGTTGTTCGTGCAACTTGTGCCGGAGGATGTATTGGCTGCAAGATTTGCACAAAAAAATGCCCTGTTGGTGCAATAACTGTTGTTGATAATCTTGCACGTATTGATTATGATAAATGTACTGCCTGCGGTGATTGTGCCGCTGCTTGTCCTACCAAAGCAATACGTAAATGTGATACTATATACAATGTTAAAATACTTCCATCACCATCAATGTTATCATAAGTGAGGAAACAAAATGGTTGATAAAGGTTTTTTTATAGCTTTTTGCGGATTATTTCTTTTGATTGGTGTAGTTTTTATACTAGTCGGGTTAATGATATTCAGAGTATATAAACACAAAAAAGAAGTATGCACATCATTAACTGATGCAATCGTTGTAGATATGCATATAAATATTAGTACTGATAGTGATGGAACTCATTCTAAAACCTATGCTCCAGTTCTTGAATATAATGTATCAGGATACTCATATAGGAATTTTGAAGGTACACATAGTGGAACGTTTGAATATGAAATCGGGCAGCATATAGAGCTTTTATATAACCCTGATAATCCTGATGAATTTATAATCGACAATGATAATTCAAGCAAAACTATGGCTGTAATTTTCATCTGTGTTGGTTCGTTATGTGCGGGAATTGGTATAATAGCTGCTGTAATTGGAATTGCAGTGTCGTTAAATCATTAAAACTAAAAGCCACTCGAAAGAGTGGCTTTTTTATGCGAAAAAGAATTAACCCCCTATGATATATTTCATAGGGGGTTAAGTTAATTATGCGTTTTCTTCTTCACGACGCTTTTTGCTAGCCTTAAGCATTGCAAGCATTGAAGCGATTGCAACACCAGCAGCACCAGCAGGAACTGCAACTGAAGTACCAGTTGTTGGGTTAGTGCTTGATGAATCAGTCTGATCATTATCACCGCCGCCAAGTGGAACTGGTGAATTATCAAATGTTGTAGTTGTATCATCATCAGAATCAGTATCAACGTTACTATCAGTAGTTGAATCAGTCTGATTCTGAGTAGTTATATCTGTTGTAGTGTCAGTTGTTTCGGAAAGTGGAATCTGTGGGTTGTCGAATGAAGTTGGGGTATTATTTCCGCCGTCACCAGTGTTACCACCGTCGCCAGTATTTCCACCATCGCCAGTGTTACCGCCATCGCCAGTATTACCGCCGTCACCAGTGTTACCACCGTCGCCAGTGTTACCACCGTCACCAGTATTTCCACCGTCACCAGTATTACCGCCATCGCCAGTGTTACCACCATCGCCAGTGTTACCACCGTCTCCAGTGTTACCACCGTCACCAGTGTTACCACCATCGCCAGTATTACCGCCATCGCCAGTGTTACCACCATCGCCAGTGTTACCACCGTCACCAGTGTTGCCACCGTCACCAGTGTTTCCACCGTCACCAGTATTTCCACCGTCACCAGTGTTGCCACCGTCGCCAGTGTTTCCGCCGTCGCCAGTGTTTCCGCCGTCGCCAGTGTTTCCGCCATCGCCAGTGTTTCCACCGTCGCCAGTATTACCGCCATCGCCAGTATTACCGCCATCGCCAGTGTTACCACCGTCGCCAGTATTGCCACCGTCACCAGTGTTACCACCATCGCCAGTATTACCGCCATCGCCAGTGTTACCACCGTCGCCAGTATTTCCACCATCGCCAGTGTTACCACCGTCGCCAGTATTTCCACCGTCACCAGTATTTCCGCCGTCACCAGTGTTGCCACCATCGCCAGTGTTACCACCGTCACCAGTATTTCCACCGTCACCAGTGTTTCCACCATCGCCAGTATTACCGCCATCGCCAGTGTTTCCGCCGTCGCCAGTGTTTCCACCGTCACCAGTGTTTCCACCGTCACCAGTGTTTCCACCATCGCCAGTGTTACCACCATCGCCAGTGTTACCGCCATCGCCAGTGTTTCCACCATCGCCAGTGTTACCACCGTCGCCAGTGTTACCACCATCGCCAGTGTTACCACCGTCGCCAGTGTTTCCACCATCGCCAGTGTTTCCACCATCGCCAGTGTTTCCACCGTCGCCAGTGTTACCACCATCGCCAGTGTTACCACCGTCGCCAGTATTACCGCCGTCTCCAGTATTACCACCGTCTCCAGTGTTACCGCCGTCGCCAGTGTTGCCACCGTCACCAGTATTACCGCCATCGCCAGTGTTACCACCGTCTCCAGTATTACCACCGTCTCCAGTCTTACCACCATCGCCAGTATTTCCGCCGTCGCCAGTGTTTCCACCATCTCCAGTATTACCGCCATCGCCAGTGTTACCACCTTCGCCAGTGTTACCACCGTCTCCAGTGTTACCACCGTCACCAGTGTTACCACCATCGCCAGTGTTTCCACCGTCGCCAGTGTTACCGCCATCGCCAGTGTTACCACCATCGCCAGTGTTACCGCCATCGCCAGTATTTCCACCGTCGCCAGTGTTACCACCGTCGCCAGTGTTACCACCGTCGCCAGTGTTTCCACCGTCGCCAGTGTTTCCACCGTCTCCAGTGTTTCCACCGTCTCCAGTATTTCCACCGTCGCCAGTATTACCACCGTCACCAGTATTACCACCGTCAAGATAGGAAGAGCACACGTCTGAAATCCCGTCACTGAGGGCCATCGCGGCGTCCG
>JAVBOH010000033.1:0-66898 GCA_031550725.1 Oscillospiraceae bacterium | reverse complement strand
TGTTGAACGTCCATTTTATACTATTGAAGAAACTCGTCAGCTGCTTGAATTATTCAAGAAAGAATCAATATATAATTTGAAATACGTTCTGTTCTTTACGATAGCACTTTATACTGGATTTAGAAAAGGCGAAATTTTAGGGCTTGAATGGAATGATATTGATATGGATTCTGGTGTTATTTCAGTAAAACGCACTTCAAGTTATACACCTAAAACTGGTATCATTACAAGTTCACCTAAGACAAGAAAAAGCCACCGAAGCTTAAAAGTTCCAGTGGAAGTTATTGAACTTATGAAAAAGTATCGTAATTATCAGGATAAATGTAAAGCTGATTTAGGATCACAGTGGATTGAAACAAACAGAGTATTTACGAGTATGACAGGTGATGTAATGAATACTTGTTTGGTAAATGGTTATTTCATTGAATTCTGTAAGAGGACTGGCATGCGACACATATCACCTCATTGTTTCAGACATACAAATGCCTCGCTTATGATTTGGGGTGGTGTTGATATAAAAACTGTTCAGAGTTGTTTAGGTCACGAAGATTGTAATACCACTTTGAACACGTATGCTCATGTGTTTCAAGCAGCACAGGCAAAGGCTATGGACGCTGTTGCAAATGCGATTGCTTTTCAATAGAAGTTGAAATTACATCAAGTTATGAATACATATTACAAGTTATGATAAGTTGCAATAAGCAAAAAATAATGCCCAAACAATGCCCAAGCCACTCGAAAAACTGATTTAGAACTTTAAATAACCCTTATATTATCAGTGTTTGAGTGGCGAGTGGGTTTATATCCAAGGTGTCGCAAAGATGCTTTTGACATTCATTTCGGTGCCCTACATTGCTATCAAAAGCCTCATTGCGCCAGCCGTTCCCTCTGGACTCCCTAAGAAACGTGGTCTGCTGACCACCAATTGCAAGACTTTGCTTGCAATATTGATTGTCCTGCTCGGACACTGTTCGTACAGCATAAATCAAATATTAAGATAAACTCAAAATTTGCTGTCCGCCTGTACGAATGGCTTACCTACGTCGGTTACGCTGTCCCAAGTAGTGTCCGAATGATGTCCACCGTACAGCTCGTACAGCAAGGACAGCGATTTTGAAGTTTATGTAATAAAATGTGTGAAATGCGTTCGCATACCTCTGTAGCCACGAACATGCCACACCTCCAAGATAGTTTAATAATGCCGACTTTGACACGAGGATTTTACCACGCTTGCCTTGACCAGTTCTGATGTATGGCAGTTTGTCCTGTGCAACGAGCTGACGGACTGTATGTTCAGATAATCCTTTGACAGCAGTGGTACATTCCTTGATTGTGAGCATTTCGACCTTATTGTCCGGGGTAGAAACATTGTTTACTTCCTTTTCGATGGAGTTTAGAGAAACGATGTTTGTGTCAAGTTCAAGTAGTTCATCGAGTAATTCCTCCACTTTGGAGATGATAGTGTTCTTTTGAATGATTGTCATGATGTTGTTCCTTCTTTCATTTTTATATATTTTTGAGAGAGCATGTACAGATACAAAGCAGAAATTTTATCTTTCACATATATAGGACAGTTAGCATGCCATTTTACAACTCTAAAATAAATCTTTGTAGGATTACATAACAAAGAATATTTTTAAGCCACATTATGTTGTGAATATTTACCCCTTCATAAGTAAAGGAGATTTGTAGGCTGTTTTGGCGACCCTCTTTTCGTAAGTTTGGTTATTTGCATAAATTCACTCATAATATCGCATGCTTTTCTTGTTGAAATATTTTGCCCCTCACTAATAAGGAAAAAAATTAGCCTTTTTTACAGGTTTTTTTGAAAAGTTTTTTGAAGTTATCTATCTTGCATAAATCAAGCGTTAATTTGTTGCATGATAGTGTAAGTTTTACACAGTCCTCTATTAATAAGGACATTAAACAGCCTTTTTTATGGTCTGTTTGAAAAAGTTGTATAAGTTTTCGTATGATTGCATAAAACATGGGTTGATTTTATATATGCTTTCATATATATAGGACACTAAAAGCCGATTTTGGCTACCCCTATTTTGAAATTTGTATAATCTCATATATGGTGATGATTTATGTAGTCTCATGTTAGTAATTATCACGTAACATTGCTTCTCATAGGGAAGGACAAAAAAATAGACGTTTTCTCAAAATATAAGAAAACGTTACAAAAAGTTTTTATTTGATATAAAATTGCATCTTGCAGTAAAATGTTGTATAATAGCAATATGAGGTGGTGAGAAGTAATGACAGCTGGGGAATTAAGTATTGCACTAAATTTATGTGCTTTCGGAAGTATAATTATATTACTGATTTTATCGGCATTCACAGTAAGCTTAAAGGAGAAAATTAACTTTTACTTTTTCTTAAATTTAGTATTAATTTTTATGAACTTTATTTCTGAAATGATTGTTGATATGCTAATAGGTCATGCAGGAACATCAATCAACATTTTAATCAGAATATTCGACTGCATAGGCTTCATGATAGCTGGCTTTCAGCTTATTATAATTACTCTCTATTTATATGAATATCTTAAGCTTAAGACTGTTACATCAAAAAAGCCATTTACTGTTATGGTTATAATTGGCATAGGAATTGTTCTGATGGCTGTTATAGCAGCTTTTACGCAGTTATATGTAACGCTTGATACAAATAATAATTACATTCGTCAGCCATTATATTGGTTAACACAAGCTTTAATTTCGATTGCATTATTAATATGGATTATAATTATAATAAAACATAACAAATCTATGAGGGTTTCGGAATTTTTGTCGTTACTGCTTTATCCGCTAGCACCGATTATATGTTATATAGCTGAAATTTCAATACCAGATTTTTATATAACATTATTGGGTGCTGCTGTTACTATTTCACTTATTTATATCAACATTCAGGTTCAACTAAAGTATCAGTTTGAGCAAAGAGAAAAAGAACTCACGGAAAAGCGTATTGCCATAATGTTCAGTCAGATACAGCCGCACTTTTTATACAATTCACTTACAGCAATTGAGGATTTATGCGATACCGATATAGAAAAAACCAAGACAGCTATTAATGATTTTGCACATTATCTGCGTGGAAACCTTGAATCAATTGGTCAAAATAAGCTTATTCCGTTTGAGGACGAGCTTGAGCATATTGAAACATATCTAACACTTGAAAAGCTGCGTTTTGGTGATAAGCTAAATATTGTTTATGATATAAAATCCGTCAACTTTTGCGTTCCGCCACTTACTGTCCAGCCTATTGTCGAGAATGCTGTTCGGCATGGTATTAACAAGAAAACAAATGGTGGTACAGTGACAATAAAATCATGTGAAACTGATACTGCATTTTGTATTTATGTTGATGATGATGGTGTTGGATTTGATGTTACTGCACCTAAAAATGATAAGCGTATTCATGTTGGAATTGAAAATGTCAAGGGCAGAATTTCAGCACAAAGTGGTGGTACAGTAGAAATTAACAGCGAACTTATGGTCGGAACAAAAGCTGTTATTACCATACCAAAGAAGAAAAGCTAGGAGGATTTTTATGAATATATTAGCTGTTGATGATGAGCAGTCTGCTTTATCACTTTTAAATAAAGCACTCCTCAAAATTATGCCTAATGATAATATAGCTTGTTTTCTGACTGTGGATGATGCGCTTTCATATGCTCAAAATTCACTGATTGATGTTGCGTTTCTTGATATTGAGATGGGGAATGTAAGTGGACTTAATCTTGCAAAGCAGCTTACAGAAATAAAGGCTGATACCAATATTATTTTTGTGACTGGATATATGCAGTATATGGATGAGGCTTTTAAGATGTATGCATCTGGGTATGTCAAAAAGCCTGTTAGAATAGAACGAATAAAACGTGAGCTTGAGCATTTGCGTTATCCTGTTAAGGTGAATACTCATAATATTGGTGCATATTCATTCGACCATACTGCAAGGCGTGTTTATAAAAATGGTGTTGATGTTCTTTTAACTCCAATGGAATATAATATTTTCTATATTTTAAGCTGTAATCCTGATATCTATTTTACAGCACAGGAATTACTTGAAAGAACTACAGGGCAAAATCCAACTGAAGTATCAAGTGCATTTTATTCGCATATATCACATTTGCGAAAAAAGCTCGGTCTTGATGATGGTGAAACAAAAAATCCTATTGATATTGAGCAAATTCGTGGAAAAGGATACAAGCTTGTAATATCAAAACTAACTAATTAGTCTGTTAAGAAACTTTAGCAAAGCCCAACCTTGATTTTTCTCAAGATTGGGCTTTTTCGTCTTTTTTTATATTATAATAGATTATGTAAAGTTATGTCTTATTATAAGGAGGAAAAAATATGATAAAGAAAACAATTTCTAAGCGGATACTTTCGTTATTGGTAACGATGGCGATGATGATATCGTTATTTCCAACTATGACAATATCAGTGTCAGCTGATATATCTAACTCGTATTATTCATTTAATGAATCTATGGGATTGCTAACGATTCATAACAATGACGGTTTAGATGCCTGGGATGCGGAGCTACCATTAGCTGCGAATAGAACAGCAGTGAAATCTGTAGTGATTGACAATGGCGTTACAACTATTAAAGGCAGTGCATTTAATAATTGTACTTCTCTTTCAAGTGTGACAATTCCAAGTACTGTTGCTTTTATTTACCCATATGCATTTGCGAATTGTACATCGCTTACAAGCGTGACATTCCAAGGGAATCCTCCTTCATTTAATGGTTCAGATCAATTTCAAAATTGTGCAACATCTGGTACAATAACTGTTCCATCTGGAAAAGTATCAGCTTATGAAACAACACTTGCAAACAAAGGGTTAACCTTTGGTGCAAGTAATTGGGTTATTACTGAAAGTAGTGCAGGCTCATCTAAAACATTATCAAGCACAGAATCATTCGACCTAACAAACGCAGCAAAGTACCCATCAGGTACATACGCAGGAACAGGTGGCGGTACTGCAACTTGGGATGGTACAACACTTACTCTTAATAATATTGTATTCTCAACTTCTCACCAAAATGCTATAACGTTACCAGAAGATGCAAAGATTGTTTTGGTTGACGGAACTACCAATAGTATTACAAGCACATCCATATGTATTAGTGGCAGTTCTGGAATATATGCGCTTGAAAATTTGACAATCGATGGAGGAACAGGTACGTTAACCGCTACTGGTGGATATGGTGTTATGGGCTCATATGGAATATGTGGAGCCAACATTGTTGTTAATAGTGGTACTATTAATGCAGTTGGTGGCTCATCTGAAGAAGAGTCATGTGGTATTATTGCTGCAAATGATTTTTTAGTAACTGGAGGAAAGGTTACATGCAAAGGTGACTCATATGCTATAATGCCACCCTATTCGATTGCAGATGTAACTACTAAGGGTACAATCTCTGGTGCAACATCAGGACTTGTGACTGCTGAATATGATTCTTTAGAAAATACTTATTGTATTAATGGTGAACCCGCTAAATATCTTGAAATAACTGCAAGCACTTCATCAAAAACATTATCCTCAATCACAGTTACACAAGCACCAACAAAAACAACATACACAGCAGGCGAAAGCTTTGATTCAACAGGTATGGTAGTAACTGCTACATACAGTGACGACTCAAATGCACCAGTTACAAACTACACAGTATCACCAAGTGGTGCATTAACAATAAGTGATACTTCTGTAACAATCAGCTATACTGAGGGTAGTGAAACAAAAACTACTACACACGCTATTACGGTTAATGCAACAGCTACATATAGTGTCAGCGGTACAATATATGATATTGATACCGATGAACCGATTTCAGGTGTAACAGTTCAGATGAAACAAGCTAATGTTAATGTTGGAAGTCCTGTTATTACAGGACCTGACGGCAAATATGAGTTGACTGGTATTCCAGCAGGCTCAAGCTATGCAGCTTATGCCTCTAAAACAGGCTATGATAAAGAAAATTCATCTTCAATTAATCTTAGCCAAAATGTAACTGACTGTGATATTGAGTTACAAGCTGGTGAGTTAAGCTCAATAGCTGTAACAACACCACCAACAAAAACTACATATGATGTTGGTGATACATTTGACTCAACTGGTATGGTTATAACTGCATACTTTGATTATGGTGATGATGGTGAAGTTACAGATTATACATTTACTCCATCTGGTGCTTTATCATTATCAGATACAACAATAACAATTAGTTATACATTTAATGGTGATACTGAAACTACTACTCAGGCTATTACTATAAATAGTTCAGGTGCAACCCCATTATCAAACACAGCTACAGCCGATTTTACAAGCTTATCAGCAGGTACATACGCAGGAACAAGTGGTACAGCAACATGGGATGGCACGACACTTACTCTTGATAACTTTGTATTCTCAACTTCAGCTGCACCAGCACTAAAGTTACCTGCTAATGCAACTATTGAGTTAGTTGGTATAAATTCTGTAACCACTACTAAAATAGCTAGCAATATCGGTGATCCAGTTTATGGTATTTCTACAAATGGTAATCTTACTATAAAAGGGCCAGGCAGCCTAACATCTACTGGCGGTCAGACTACGGGGGTTAGTATAGGTATATTCGTAAATGGAAGTCTGACAATTGATGGTGGAACAATCAATTCCATAGGCAGAAATTGCTCCACAAGTTATGGTCTTCAAGTAAATAGTAATTTGACAGTAAATAGTGGCAGCCTTAATGCAACTTCTGGAACCACTACTTACAACAGTTTTGGTGTTAATATGGGTTCTAATACTGGTGTTCTGACCATGAATGGCGGCACAATTACAGCTCAAAGCAGTACATCTGGAGGTAGTTTCAGAGTAGCGATGCTTGTTCAAGTAGAACCTACTAATGTAACTGCAACAGACTCATCATCAAATACGATTTATTGGACTTCAGGAGGCTATGTTACTGCATCGGGTGGCAGCACTTATTCAACAAGTGCAATACTAACATCTAATATAGTTTTTAAAGCAGTTACAGACATCACAGAAGTTCCAACAACTGCAACAGCAGGCACAGATTTAACTCTAAGCGGAACAGTAGCTCCAGCAGATGCAACAAATAAAACAATAGCATGGTCCATTAAAGATGCAGGAACAACTGGCGCAACACTTGCAGGCAGTGTATTAAGCACAACTGCTTCAGGTACAGTAACAGTAACTGCAACAATCACAAATGGTGCAGCTACAAGCACTAACTATACTAAAGATTTTACTATAACTGTTAGCAATGCACATAAAGCAGTTACAGGCATCACAGAAGTTCCAACAACAGCAACAGCAGGCACAGATTTAACTCTAAGCGGAACAGTAACTCCAGCAGATGCAACAAATAAAACAATAGCATGGTCCATTAAGGATGCAGGAACAACTGGCGCAACACTTGCAGGCAGTGTATTAAGCACAACTGCTTCAGGTACAGTAACAGTAACTGCAACAATCACAAATGGTGCAACTTCAAGCAGTAATTATACTAAGGACTTTACTATTACAGTAAGCAATGCACATAAAGCAGTTACAGACATCACAGGAGTTCCAACAACAGCAACAGCAGGAACAGACTTAACTTTAACTGGTACAGTAACACCAATTGATGCGACTAATAAGACAATTGTATGGACAGTTAAGACAGTAGGAACAACAGGTGCAACTATTTCAGGCAGCAGACTTTCAACTACTGGTGCAGGAACTGTAACAGTAACTGCAACTATTACAAACGGTGCAACTTCAAGCACTAATTATACTAAGGATTTTACTATAACTGTTAGTGATAACACACCTCCAACACCAACTTATACTCTTACAGTAAATGCAGGTATAGGTGGCTCAGCAACAAGCGGCGGCACATATGCAGCAGGAGCATCAGTAAGCATATCTGCAACAGCTAACAGTGGTTATACATTCAATGGATGGACTTCATCAAATGGCGGTACATTCGGTAATGCAAACAACGCATCAACAACATTTACAATGCCAAGTGGAAATACTACTATAATTGCAAACTTCACTTATACTGGCGGTGGAAATGTAAATCCAAATCCAAGACCTGTATATCCATATTATCCACCATCAAATATAACACCAACTACTCCTACTAAAACTGAGGACAGTAATTCACTTGTAACAGGAAGTACAACAAATTCTGTATCCAAAAAGCTTGAAAAAGCTAAGGATGGAGATACTGTAAAAACTAAGATTGGTGATGATAATGCTGTTGGTAAGACAGTTCTGAATGCTTTTAAGGGTAAGAATGTTGACCTTGTTATTACTACAAAAAACAACGCAGAAATCACTATCAATGGTAATGACATTAAGAAAGCATATTCTTCAACTTCACTATTGCTAACGTATAATACTAAGCATATCCCTACTTCTCTAGTTGATAAGGCAAAGTCCAAGAATAAGGGTTCAAGCACAGCACAATTCACATTTGGCGATGAAACATCATTCGGATTTACTTGCAGTTTGACAGTGAAATTCAAGGATAAGAATGTCGGAAAGACTGTTACGCTTTACAGATATGACAGTGCAAACAACAAGCTTGTTCTTGTATCTACTTCTGTTATTGGTAAGAATGGCAAGACTACATTCGAGGGGATTTCTAAGGGTGGAGATTTTGTGACTGTTATAAAGTAACCTCTAACGTTGTTACTTCATAATTTCGATTATTGACATTATAAAATCAAATGGAGCAGATACACATAAATTTGTGTATCTGCTCCAAATTATTATATATCCTTAAAAATTCTATCTTCATTTGATAGTAATATTTCTATGGCAAATCTTGCACCTAGCCTAAATCCCTCCGAAAATCGCTCCAATGCAGCAATCTCAGCCATAGAACCTTGTGCATTGATAAGCCGTTTAAGTATCATTTCCTGTTCATCAAAGTTATTACTGTCAAAGTAGCGTACAAGCTGTTCCTCGCTTTTTGATGCAGTATTGGTAAGCTTGCCATACTCTGATGATTGGTCGTATTGTTTGTCGCATGGATTGATATTTCCATAATATAGTTCTTCTATTATGCTTTTCATGATTAATTGAACTCCTTATTTGATATATTTACAGGGGTATATCAAATGTGTTTCTGTCCGTTACTTGTCCGTTAAACTTATAAAAAGGTACGATAAATTAGCAAAAGACATTGATGTGAAATAAGCCTCAAACGACGTAAATAGGTACTTTTCTTTAAAACAGAATAAGTTATAAAAATGCAATATCATAATTCAAATCCTGTCTCCGCAACCACATCAAATGCCCGTAAACATTACGTTTGCGGGTTTTTTATTTTTGCTTGAACATGGTTGAATTTTGTAAATGTTCAACTTTTGTTCAAGAAAGTATATAACAAGTTATAATAAGACACGTTAAATCAGCACAAGAAATACAATAAATAGTTACGGATACCTTTGATTATTTTCAAGGGTATCCGCTTTTTTATGCAAATTCTTCTTTTATATATATCGTATTACTAGTTTGTGGCTGTTCAACTTGCTCGGTTTTTCGTCTGCTTGTTGGGGTCAGCATATTGTCAAGCGCCTCGGTTGCCGCCTCGTCAGCCGCTTTTATAGCATGGCTGTAAATATTTACGAGCGTTGAGGCTTGAGCGTGCCCTGTACGTGCTTGTAATGTCCTAAGTGATACACCTGCTGATATTTGAAGTGTTGCGAATGTATGGCGCAGGCTATGGGGCGTAAAATGTTCAAGTCCATTCTTTTCAATGAAGTTGTTAAGCCAAAAGTTAACCGTATCGGGATTTATGGGACACCCTGCTTTTTTATCAATACGAACAAACAGCCTATCCGTATCAGTCCATGCAGTTCCATACTGTTCTTTCAGGCAATCATAATATACTTTATATTCTTCTAGTACATCTAAAATAATCTTAGGTACTTTTATCGCTCTTTCACTGCTCACATTTTTAGTTGGAACAGTAACAACACCGTTATTACGCTGATACTGTGAGGCTCTCACGACGTTTATTACACCTTTTTGTGTATCAATGTCTTTTCATTCCAGTCCGCATAATTCTCCACGCCTTACGCCTGTATATAATGATATCATAATAGCCGTTCTTATACGTAAATCGGTTTCATCAAAGAGCAGGTCGACAAGTTCACGTGCTTGTTCATCATCTAAATAATTAGCCTCTTTTCGCCTTACTTTTGGTGTATCCATATGCTCCGAGGCAACATTAAAAGGTATTAGCCTTTCTTTTTTAGCATTACCCAGTATAAGCGTTATAAGCCTGTGATGGTGTAGTATTGTTTTATCTGCTAGCCCCTCCAACAACTCATGAATATCAAACAATTCGGACGGCTCGTGCTTGAATGCTGTTGCTATTTTGTTTGCTGTATCAATAGAAAAATGCTTACCGCAGCATACTGCACTTATTGTAGCTGCTCCAACACCTGAACGCCTCGCCGCCTCGGCTTT
Source organism: Oscillospiraceae bacterium (assembly GCA_031550725.1). Lineage (GTDB taxonomy): Bacteria > Bacillota > Clostridia > Oscillospirales > Ruminococcaceae > UBA946. The sequence continues at coordinate 56,411 of JAVBOH010000033.1, read as the reverse complement.
AGATATCTGCAATTCTGATATAAGGGTTGTAAAGCTTTTGTCAACAGCATAACCGCCTTTTTTTGCACCTGCTCGGCGTAACTGTTCTTCAAATTCTTTTATGTGGCGTGACTCAAGCTTTGACAAGCGTATATGTCCTATACCTTGATTAATTCTAACGAGCAGGTCGATATAACGTTCTCTTGTACGTTCTGCTATATTGGCATACTTTAGCCATTCGGTAGCATAATCAGCAAATGTAATATTACCGTCAAATGCGACAAGTCCTTTACGTACTTGTTCTTCAAATACGGCAGCGGCTTTTTGTAATTCTTTTTGTACTTTCTTTTCTGCCATTCCTTTAGGTGCTTTCCATGTCATTGATTTAACTTTCTGTTTACCCTCGCTGTTTTCGTCAATATAGACACGAATTAAATAAGATATTTCACCGTTTTTATTTGTTCTTGGGGTTATGTTTGGCATGTTATCAACTCCTTTGAATGAATTAAACATATGCTTATTATTGTGTATCATTTAGATAAAAATACTTTTCATTATATTCAAATGCTGTTTCTTTGGAAAATAAAACAGGATTGTCATTTAACATTTCGTTAATATATTTATCTGTGAATAATGAACTTTTAAATAAATCAATAATTTGGGACTTATCATAATAAAGGTAATTATTACTACAATCAAAAATATTAGATATTTGCTCAATTCCTTTTAATACTCTATATCTATATACATCGCAACTATCATATACCGAATTTAAATCTTCAACGTTAATTATAGAATGAAATGAAACAAGTGAACTAATAAGTTTATTTGGATTGATACCTAATTGTTTTGCAAAATGAGTAATATGTTTCAATGAAAAAGCAAATAAACTGTGATTATATTTATCACTAAGCTGTTCTAATGTATCAAGGCAATTAATGAGTTCGTAAAATTCATCTAATAATAAAACTTTATTTAACATTTCAAAGGAACATATTTTTTCATCGGGGATTTCTTCTCCACTTTTAACGTCAATAATTATCCAATCTCTTTTTTGTATTATTTTATTGATAACATTTTCACTTAATCCAGTAACTTCACAAGCGTTTTTTATATCGTTATCGTTACTTTGAATATCAGTTAAACCTAATAAATAATCAGTAGAAACATTATAATACTGTGCAATTTTTACTAGATTTCCCGCCGAACATTCAGCCGTAGCCATAACATATTTATGAAACGTTTGATAAGGTATGTTCATTTCTTCGGCTTGCTTTGTTTCACTCATTCTATAATCTTCGTCTTTTTTTATTTCAATTAATTTACTTAAACGCTCACTTAGTATTGCAATGGTTTCGTTATTTCTCATTCAATCACTCTCTTATTCGATAATATAATGTTGTGATATATCTAATTGTATAATAATAAGATATTTTTCGTTTTTGCAATAGAAATGTGATATAATTCTATCAAAAGATAATATCACTATCACCATTATCTAATATGATAACACAGTATCATTTATTTGTCAATCACCACAACAAAATAATTTTAGGAGGAAAAGAAAATGCAAAAAGCAAATTCAGAAATCATAGAGGCAATAAAAACAACAAAAACGCCTGCATGGGCAATCGCTCATGAACTGGGCGTACACGAAAACACCATTTTGCGTCGTTTACGTTTCGAATTATCTGAACAGGACAAGCAAAAATATCTAGCCATCATTGACAAGCTGTCACAAGTTGAAAAAACAACCGCCTAAAACAGAAAGCGAGGTAAACCCATGAACAACACAGCAATTACAGTCGACTGCACCAACACAATAGAAGTGAGCAGGTATGCACCGAAAATGGTATCACTAAAACAAGCTGCTGAATACACTGGACTATCTGAAATATTTTTACGCAAGTCGTATCTTTCGGGTGATATTGTCGGTATACGGTGCGGTTTTGGAAGTTCCAAGAATGGTAAGATACTTTTAAACCTATATAAGCTTATATCATACCTAAACACCCACACCGAAACAGCCGAGCAGGACAAGCCATATACACAAGGGCAGATACGCCCAGTTAAGTTATGACATACATATATGAGGTACAATCCCCAAGGCATAAAAATAGCGCTTACTGCTGAACTTTGACGAGCACACAGTAAACGCATATATAAGTAAACGTAAAACATTCACCTGCTCCAATTATAGCATACTTGTAGTATAATTTCAAGTAGGGCAGGTGCAAATATTGGAGGTAAAAATATGAAACGTAAATGTATCGGAGTTATTCAAGCATTATATTTAACACAAAAGGAACTTGAGTTCGTGAATGCTGTCTTGAACGTTGCGAAAAATTCAAGCACATTAACACTTAAACGTGAAAAGCGTGACGAATATATAAAAGCACTCAAAAAAGATATTGCCAGTGTAAACCGAGCATTAAAAAAAGCAAATGCACTCTTAGGTACAAACATACAAGAACGATGTAGCTTAAGTCTAACTATCCTTGAGGCTGAACAACTTTTACATGGATTGCACTTATTTGAAGTTACAGCACCTAAAAAAGAAAAGTCAATCATTTACAGCATTATACACTATATTGAAAATTACGTTTTAGATTATATTTGGTGTTGATTATGCGGTGTAAAAAGGTAACATATGCAGGTGCAGTGCTTGAAGTGGAAGTGTTTACAGTGTCAGACAAGGTTAGGAACATAAAGAATGCTATTCCTAAGCCTGAAAATAACCTTACACCTGAACAAAAGGCACAGAAAAACGTCAATAAATCACAAAAGCAGTTCATCAGGCTCGTAAACACTAACTTTACGAGCAGGGCGTATTATATAACGCTTACATATAAAGACGAATATTATCCAAACAACTATGAGCAGGCTATAAAAGACCGCAACAATTATCTAAGGCGTTTAAAGTATCATAACCCGAATGTGCGCTATATAGCTGTTACTGGATACGGAAGTATAACAGGTCGTTTACATCATCACCTTATTGTCGATGGAGCAGGCGAAAACGATATTTTGCAGTTATGGACATGCGGAGATATAGCAAGGGCTGAACATCTTAGGGAACATAATTATTATAACGGTGTAGACTATGGCGAGGACTACACCGCATTAGCTTGTTATCTCCATGAGCATACACCCAAAAGCTACAATAAAAGGCGTTGGCTGCAATCCAAGAACATTTTATAGCCTGTTAAAGACAGCACTAAGCAAGTCAAGAAAGAATACAGCGAAACAAAACCACCGAAAGCACCTAAAGGGTATGTATTTGTAGAGGCTCGCACCTGTGAGTATTACGCAAGCGGATATGTATATTTCAAGTATGTTCGTGAAGTTAAAAAGCCACTGGATATACGTCCGAACTTTCATAAATATAATAACCGAGCAGGTATAACGGCAAGCCCTTGACAGCTTGCCGAAAAAAATATATTTAACCTGCTTTTCATGACTTGAATTTATGGTGCGTTCTATAACAATCAATCATAAATTATGTTGATTGTACATGAGCAGGTATGTTATACACTATCAGGCTTAAAGATAATTAACCATATTATTTTTGTTATATGCGCCTCAAAGGGATAAGGGGGGCGTAGGGGGAAAAGGGAATGGGCGCATATATGAGCCCTTTTCCCCCTACACATTCAACAACATGATAAGTTTGTTTTTATAGAATTTTTTATTCTATATACGTTATTAAACAAAAATAAAGAAAGGATAAAACCATGAATGAGTTAGTAAAGATAAGTTATGATAATGACCGTCCTACTGTTATTGGTAGAGAATTACATGAGGCATTAGATGTAAAAACTAAATATGCTGATTGGTTTAATCGAATGTGTGAATATGGTTTTACCGAAAATGTAGATTATACTCGTTTCTCAAATTTGAGCAGCGAAAATCAACACGGAGGACAGAATAAAATCGACCACCAACTAACCATAGGTATGGCAAAAGAAATATGTATGTTACAGCGTACAGAAATTAGCAGTACAATTCGTAAGTGTTTTATAACTGTTGAGGAACAGATGAATAACCCAGACTTTATTATGGCAAGAGCGTTACAAATGTCAAACAAGCGAATATCCGATTTACAAAATCATAACTTTAAATTAGTTGCAAAAATCAATGAAGATAAACCCAAAGTCATTTTTGCTGATAGTGTTACAACTTCTCATACATCAATACTTATTGGTGATTTAGCTAAAATTTTAAAAGGTAATGGTATTTCAATAGGACAAAATCGTTTGTTTGAATGGCTTAGAAACAATGAATATTTAATAAAAAGAAAGGGTACAGGTTTTAACACTCCAACACAAAAAGCGATGGACTTAGGGTTATTTGAAGTTAAAGAAACTGTAATAAATCATTCTAGCGGATATACTTCGATAAACAAAACTACAAAAGTAACAGGTAAAGGACAAGTATATTTCGTTAATAAATTTTTAGATAAATCTGTTAATAATTAATATCTTAATATAACCGCAATAAGTGCCGATAAACTGCCGAATAAATATTGTGTCAATGTAAGGATAAACATCCCTTAAATGTAGCTGTCACGTTATTTGTTCTTATAAATATAAGCAAAGTATTCGGCACATTAAAGATTAAATTAAGTTAAATATATCGTTTAAAAAGTCCTTGTTTACAAGCATTGTTGGATATACTTACACGTTACACGCCTGATTATAAATGTTAGTAACTCACTTTAATATATTTAGTATTATTGATTTACAAAAAGCTTTAAAAGTGCTGTGTAACTTAATTTGTAAAAGTGCCGAATAAGTGCCGAATTTACGGCATATTGATACGTAGCTAAATACGCTTGAAATGCTGTTATAACCTTGATTACATTTAACAATTATATATAAAACATTCGGCACTTTCGGCAGCTTATAAAAAAGGAACGGAAATAAATATTATTCAACACAAATGTTTTAAATATTGTTTGTTTATGTCCTGACCCGCCCCCCATCAAGCGTTTTACCGAGATTTTCAGCAGGACTGTTTATGCCCCTATATTTCACTGGCGGTAAAAAAATAAGAAATTTTGTAAAAACTTTCGGAGAAATTATTTTTTGTAAGATTATTATTGAAGTTTTATACCTGCTCAAGTGAATTGTAAAAAATAAGCACCTTACAGGTGACGGCTGTAAAGTGCTTGTTTAACTATGCCTTTTTATCCGAATGATTACAAATATATTATATCGGACTGGAGGCTATAAGTCAATGACAAACGAACAACTTGCCGTATTTATTCAACAAGGTGATAATAATGAACTCATTCCGCTATTATGGGATAAGGTGAAAAAGGTGTTTTATATCCACGCTGACCGCTTTTACAATGCATATCGTGATGTAATGATTAAAAGGGGTATTACGCCGCATGACCTTAAACAATATAGCTATGAGGCTTTTTTGTGCGCTATTACGTCGTATAAACAAGACAACGGCTTTAAATTCACGTCTTATATACGCTACTCATTCAAGCATACTATGCGCCCGTATCTGTATAGTAATGACCTGCTCAATGAATGTTCAAGTTATAATATTCCTATTAGTGACAATAAAGATATTGACGACGAACTACTTGACTTAATTCCCGATGATACAGCACATACAAAATATGAATGTGTTGAACATGCAGACATATACAGGGTTTTGCATGAAGTTGTTGACCTGCTCCCAAGTGAACAGCAGCTTGTTATAAAAGCATATTTCTTTGATAATATGACTTTGAAAGATATTAGCATTATGAACGGCTGTTCAATTGAATGGGTACGCCAACTAAAAAGAAAAGCATTGAACAATTTAAGAAATTCTAAGGTGTTACGGATGTTGTTTTTACAATAATATTGTTTATACATGATAGTTCCAACGCAAAGATACTTTTGACAGTGTACCACCATCAAAAGCCTTTGCTTATAAATATAAAAACTGCCATTGCTGACAGCTTTTATAAGTTATCATATTACACTATCGTGAAAATCTATGTTAATACTATGTAACTCGTTCATGAGCATAATAGCTGTTTTAAAGCCTTTTTCAAAAGCAATATCTTCAATGATTTTTCTAAACAACCCTAAATCACCCTCAATATTGAAAAAAGCTTTTTTATCTTTAACATTACATTCGATTTCATGATATAACCTATCGCCCACTTCTGTGGATATAAAATTATCCTCAAATTCAGTTATAGCCAACTTTGAATATTTTGCTATGATTTCATCAAGCATTTGTATGCACCTCCTGCAAATCAACACGTTTTTCGCATTTGGCTTGTAATACCAGTACATCCCTTGCGGTTTGCAATAAATATCGCTGATACTTTGGTTGTAATTGCATGAATAACGTTTGTAATTCGTTTAATTTATCAATAGTTTCATCAATCATGTGTATGTACCTCCTGCAATTTGGTTTTGTGTTTGGCTCTCTCGGCTCTCTTGCCCTCAATATAACCATAATTATATAAAAAGGCATGTAATACAAAAGGACTTCAATTTTCAATGTTATTCAGTTCCATGACGTTGCAAACTGGTTCAATTGCATTGCCGAATGTAGAGTAACCTAATAATTTACGTAATTTTCTTTGAGTTTCGTTCATGATTATTATAACTTCCTTTCAAATTCACTTGACAAGACGGAGCAGGTCGTATATAATAAATGCATACCTGCTCCATCATAAACGGACTGGTTATGCACCTTTTCGCTTTGGACGGCTTGAACGGTGCATTTTTATATGCCCTTGCATATTTGGCACTGATAATAGGCTGTCCCTGCTCACTATTGCCCATATTCCAAAAGGAATGAGCATTAATGCTGCTGTACTGTCATTTGTGAGTATAGCGGACAGTATTCCGCATACTATGAGTATCAGACCGCACAGCCTTTGTAACATCCTCATGTATTCACCTGCCTTTCATCATGCATAAATTGAGCAGGTTTACACTGCTACTGCAATTCTTGCACCATAATTCACGAAATCATAAAAACCACCTACAACGTTAACAGTTTTTATCTGTGGAACTGTACCCTTATCCATAAGAGGTGCTAGAATGAATGCTACTGCCTTTTTGATGTAACCCAAGAAAAGTATTGACCTGCTCGGCAAAGTGGCGTATATTGCAATTGCGTTGGTGTCGTGGCTGTTGTGTGGCTCACGCTTTAGTGTTATGCTGATGTCTGACTGGTGGTACTTGCTTAAAGTTTCAAGTGCTTTTTGACAATTGCCGTGTAAAACGCCTGTAACCTTTGTAGTTAATGCCTTTGACTTCACTATGTACCAAGCTTTACGGAGTGCTAGACTTCTGTTCATGCCACTTTTAACAAGTCTGTTTGCAAGTGTCATTAGCTTTGATTTCATTTTATTCATGGTGTGTTGCTCCTTTCTTTTGTTTTGGGTGTTTGTCTTACCCTGTGATTATATTATAGCACTGTTAACCGTGTTTGTCTATTGATTAAATATACAATGTTTACCGTGTATTTTTAGTTATAATTACACTGTTAACTTTGTTTAAAGTATGATATAATGTATATAACACATAATTTAGAAAAGGGGTGTTAATATGCCAATATCCAAAGCCAAAAGAACAGCTAATGACAAGTGGGATAAGGAAAACATGACAACATTAGGGTGTAAAGTAAAGAGAACAGAGGCGGCAGCATTTAAGGAATATGCCACAAAGCAGGGGAAAACGTCAAACACTGTATTAAAAGAATTTGTATTAAATTGTATTTCGGATGATGTGGAGGGTAAATAAATATGGATTATGCTTATTCGTCAAATATAGAATTAGCAGACGAATGTTTTAAAGAAAAAAATTATGGCGGAGCATGTTGTTATTATCGCTTGTGTTTAAAAAGTGTACAGAAGTACGAACCTGAAAATAAACAAAAAATCGAATACTTGGAACATAAAATAAAAAAATGCGATGAATTACAATGATGTATAAAGAGTTGTTACAAATGAAAAGTGAGCAGGTTTATTATATTCCTGCTCACTTTATTTATTATTCAATTTGACTATTTGACAAAAAGGGGATGGCGTATATAATATTAACACCGTGGTTTATTATTGGTTTTATAATTAACTATTTTCATGTTCAACTTTTGTTCAAGTAAGTTGAACAAAACTAATATAAAACATGATAAGTTATAACAAGTGGAAGTGCATAAAAGCACGTAGATGTGTTGATATGATAAAGATACATTAAACGTGATTGACAGTCAGAACGAAAAAGAAATAAAAAAGAGATATTAGGATTATGAATCTTAATATCTCTTTTAATTTGATAATTTCAGGTACCTTTCTTATCCGCAGTAATAGAAAACAAGCTACTTATATTTATAACATTTCAATACAAAATTGTAATTATTATCATCAGGTGTTATAATTTTATGGCTATCATTTTCTATGTCAAGGTCACATATCCTTGATAAACAAGAGGGACATCTGATTATTCTAGTTTTAACTTTTTCTACTAAAATTGCTACCACTATAAACAGTAAACACTGTTCTTAGTCGATATGTTCCGCTGTCAAGACTGCTTTTACTATTACTCATAGTAAGAGAACTACTACTCGACGAATCACTCCATGTGCCACCATTGACAGTTTCCTAAGAATTTCCGTTTTTCTTTTCAAGGTATTGAGTACCTACAACTTTCGTTGTTGCAGAAAATCCATTTAAAACACTTTCACAAGTAGCTTTTGAACTAGAAATACTAAGTGTACTTGAATAGTACTCTTTCAATCTACGCTCATGCGTTCCAAACATCTCAAGCCAAAGTAATGGACGTTGTTTCAAATTCATTTTCATTAAAATTAGCCGAATAATTAAAATAGTGGTCAAATAGCGGACAAACTAGGTTTTGAACAAAAAGAAAAAGCCTCAAACCTCGTAAATAAAAGGTTTGAGACTATCTCATCTGGTGCGAGTAACCATAAGGGGTATGGAATAATCCCGTATTTATGCGAGTTTGCAGTCAATAAGTAATGTTATATTAATAAAAATAAGTCTTATAACGCATTCGTAAGAATGCTTCTTTCGTATTCACTTAAATATTTATTAATTTCTTCTTGGTGAGATCGTATGAGTTCGATTGCCTTATCCTCGGTGATTTTATCAGCACTTATTCTATGCATATTCATCACCAATTGAATTTTTTTAATTGCAGACATAGGAACGCCATACTCTATCAATATTCTTAGGGATGATTGAATAAATTCATTTTCTATCATCTCAGCTACATAAGAATAATCACCGGAACGAAGTTGACATTTTTTAGTTGCATATTTTTGAAGTGAATCTACGACATTTATCCATTTTGGAGCTCTATACTGTAGCCAATTCTTTTGTAACGCAAATAGTCGTTCAATTGAGTTGTCGACCTTTGCCTGCATTTCAACAGGGAATTGTTTAAAAATATCATCAACTGAAGTATATTTTAAATCGTTTTCTTCGGCAAGTTTTTTTGCTTTATATTCAACATCATTATTAATCATCTGACCAATACTTGTTCTAAAACAGCTGCTAACAATTTTATTTACTACCCACTTTTTATTGCCAAAGGATCTCCGTTCTTCCTCTGTTGATAAGCTGTCCCAACAGAGGTCAAATATATATGTTAAACGCTTATATAATTTCCCGTCGATTTGACTCCAATTTATCAATTCCCTTTTAGAAGGAGTTGCCAAATCTTGCATCAGCATTTTTAAAATATTTAATTGGCCTTCAACCGATACGTTATTCCTTTTTATTAGTTCCTGTAATTCTAAATCATTCTCTTTAAATTCTTCGTAACGCTTTATATTGTCGTTTATGTCACGTATGTCAGTTTCATCAAGATTAATTAGGATTTCTGTCGATATAGGATTTTGTTCAAAAAAAGGGAAATCTATTTCTGTTGTTTCAACTTCTGGAGGTTTCTTAAGGTTAATAATTTTTCCGACATAATGTTCCATAAGCCGTCCTGCTCTACCACGAATATTTGAGTAGTCAAAATAATCGACGTCTTTTGTACCAATTTTATTGTCGTAGTAAATAACATTTTTGGCGCTCGTATTTACACCCTCAATAATAGTGTTTGTGCAAAAGAGAAAGCGTAATTTATTTTGGTTAAAATATTGTATGGTAGATGACGTTATATGCTTTGGCATGGCTCCGTCATGTATAGCTATTTCATATTGGAGACATTTTGATAAAGACCATCTGTAAGAAAGATTATCGGTTATCCACTGTACTAATGGCAAATCCCAAATTGGCTCTGCCCCGCGCTGTATTCGATGGTTACAGTAGCCAAATGCCAATTTCCTTGCTGTCGCAGGCGATGAACAATAAATCAGCGTTTGTTGTTCAAGGCTATCTAAAACTTTGAAGATATCTTCTTCTGAAACTTTATTGCCACGTTTGGTATGTACCGTATCATAAAGGTTTTCTTCTTCAGTAAGAACCATCGAAAAATTTGTTTTGTAAAAAACAGCGTTATATTCTTCAACAAATCCATCAGATATTGCATCAATATTGGGACCCAGCATGTAAAATCTACAGTTAGGATTTTTCATTATCCTTATGAATGCCGTGTTTAATATGCTGCTTCTATTGTCGCCACGTTGATTACTCAACTTATAAAACTCGTCTAAAATTAATAAATCGATAGTGGGCATATTGGGGTACTCTAAAACTCGTTCAGCTGTTAGTAGAAACACGTTGCCTTTATCTTCCGAAAAAGGCTGGGTGGTTTTTACAATTACTTTATAGGTTTCAGAATACTCTTTGAGTTTGCGACGAGTTTCATCAAGTAAAGCAAGCGTTGGCTGAATAATAACGATGTTTTTATATTCTTTACTTGCGATTATTTCTTCAATAAGCAGGCTCTTTCCAAAACTTGTTGGAGCACTTACTATAACATTCCTGTGCTCTTTTATTAAAATATCGATTTCCTTCTGTTTTGAATGAAAATACCTGCCCTCTATATTAGAAGACTTGTGGTATGCAAAACGTATCTCTGCATCGGCATCCAATGACTTAGCTTGAAGTTTTTTAAGATAGGGATAAAATCCTGCAGCTTCGATTAAGTCTAAGATTATTTTTTTATAGCCATCAGATATATTACTCCAATTATCAAGGATTAATATTAATACATCTCGTCCATTTTGTTTTTTGTCATCATCGCCGCAGTTAAGCAATGTGCTTATGTATTGAATAAGGTCAAAACACTCACCATCATTTAGCTTATTATGAACATATAGTTTTTGAATTATCGCTTCCATATGCATCACCCTAAACACTTTGCATATTGTATATCCGTTCAAGAATCTTTGCTACAATCATATCCTTAGATTCAACGGGCAACAAAATCAATAATATTTCGACATTGCTTTTATTTGCAAAAGTATTTTTCTTATCAAAATAGTCTTTCAACTCCGACATATGATTTACGCATATAGCATCGATATTTTCTTGTTTATTTAATGTTTCAATAATTTCTTCAGCAAAAGTATCTTCATAAATACAAAGAAGCGGAATCTTCACTAATTGAAATTTTTCAGAAAGAGTTTTAGCGTGATTCAGAACTTCAATCCAGTCAGATCGCAATGGATTATCAGTGGTAAGAGCTCTACTAATTATTATGAACTGTTCATTTAGATAATCAGTTATAAAGTGTTTGTTCAAATCGTCCACCAAGGCTTTTAATGCACCATTACTATTATTATAAAACTTTGTCTCACCTAACCAAAGTGTTTTTTTATTTTCTGTCTCTGTGACATGTACAGCATCAAAGCCGTGTGCTTCAACTGCATTCGAATCCTTAAAATATATCTTTGAAATAAGAGGAAGCGTTTTCTTAAATTCCCTCAATATAAAATGCAATATTATTTCGCTAAAAACGCCTTTTTTATTATAAAGCTCTAAAATATCAGGATTCCAATCCTGATGAGGGGTACCGTTATCTAAATAGCCTTTTATCTCTGCTATTTTCTTTATTTTTATCACACTTTTGGCTGCCTCTCTCAAGGCAGGAACATACTGTGTCTGCAATAGTGGGTTGGGGTTATAGCCCATCGCATATTCAGGGAGATAATTTACTACTGAGCTAACGAACTCATTATATAAATAATCATATTTCCCATTATCATTGATATCATAGTTTATTAGCATCCCATCAACGTCTTCTTGTCCAACTTTTAATACTAAGACCTTATCTTTGTCTTTGTTGTTTTTAACTTCCAAAAAAAATTTCACTCCTCGTTTTTATTGTCCTTGATATTAAAACCTTTGATTTTAGGTATTGCTGAGTACTTACCTTTAAGATAGTTAGTTTCAAAATCTTCGTCTTTTCGAACCTTGCTGCCATCTTCATTTTTACAATCCGCTAACGAGTATAGAACGGATACACCATTTTCATCTTTTTTTGTAAACCATATCTCGTCACGTCGCAGCATATTAGAAGCCATTTGCCAAGTGTCATGTGTTGTAAATATTAATTGAGCTTGATTTGGATTTGTTTGTGGATTTAGAAATGTTTTAACGAAATTTTCGACCAAAAGAGGATGCAATCTCGCATTTAACTCATCGATGAACAAGACACTACCTTTTTCTAAAACTAATTGTAAAATCGGATACAACGCAAACATTTTCAATGTCCCATCAGATTCTAAACGCAAAGGTATTGTGGCTGTTTCGTTTGATCCAATCACCGAGTGAATTGCATCTATAGTATAATGTTCTTCTTTTTTATCAGATTCGGAAGAAATGACCTTTTCCACATTAAAACCTATAATTGAACTATCAAAAGCAGAAAAAAATTTTACCACATCATCTTGAACTTCTTTGTTATCAACAAAATTACGCGGTAGCATTCGTGATAAAAAGAAGCTTTCAGCAGGGTCTCCAAAATCAGCAAACTCGTTTTGGAGAAACCAATCTCTTATAAATTTCAGTTTTGGTATTTTCAACTTTGCACCTAAAGAAGAAATGAGAACTTCCTTTTCTAATGATATCTCTATATTGTCACGGTATTTTGCAGAGAGACCCGTCAAATCAAGTTTATCATTATCTCTATAAAAAATACATGTGTATTCTCTGGCTGTCTTTGCTTTACGGTAAAGCCACTCTTTTGTAACGCCCTGTGAACTCACAGCAAATCCATATTGATATGATTTTAAAGATTCGTTCATTGTATCAATAAAGAACACTTCAAATACAGACTCTTCTTCACGACTGCTTTTATCAAACAAAAACGAGGTGGGTTTCATATATTCGAATTCTGATTTTTGCTTGGAATCTTCATCTCCACCAAACTTAAACGAATTGACAACATATTCACTCATGTATTCAAAAGCTTGATAGATACTTGATTTACCACTGGCGTTAGCACCGTATATCGCTGCTACGGGCAATATTTTTTCATTTCCCTTAACAAATAAGTTCTCGGAAAATTCAGTGATCTTCGATGCAGATAAATCTAAAATAGCGCCATCTTTAAAAGATTTATAATTTTGAAATCTAAACTTTGTTATCATAATTTCACGCTCCTGTTTAAATTATAACATAAACCTTTCAATAAATCAACAGGCAAATGTGAAATTATCTCATTTGCCTGCATATTGTTTTTGATCCATGGATTATAAAAGCAAAACTTCACTTCGACAGAAAACCAATAGAACAGGGCGTACATTGGCTTCTTGCATTTTTCCATAACTTCTGCATATTCGAACTCACAAAGTGGCTGCACACGCCGCATTTCGAGTGCGGCGTGTTTGACCACTTTGGTACCTCTCCATAGAAAGTATAATAAAATCAAGGATTTGAGAGATTCAAACTTTCAAAATACTTTAAGGTGATGGATTTAATGATAAGTGGTCATTTAACTAATAAAAATGATTATTGGTACATGGTTTAAACTTGAGAAGAAGTGATGGAAGGAAACGTCCAAAGTGGTTTTTTACATGGCTAAGAGTTAAAGGCAATAAAGGAAAAGCAGAAGAACTGTTAATAGAAATGCGGCTTAGTATTTTGAATTATCCTAATATCTCTTTTAATTTTACAATTTCATTTGCATTTTTTATCCGGTGTAACAGAAATCCCCACAAGTTGCTTACACTTATAACATTTCAATACAAAAGTGCATTTATTATCACCAGTTGTTACAATTTTATGGCTATCATTTTCTATGACAAGATCACATATCCTAGACAAACAGGAAGGACATCTGATTATTCTAGTCTTTACTTTTTCTACAACACTTACAATCACCATAGTCATCTACCTCGTCGAATATAAACAAATTGAAGATAAACAACCACAATAACTGACTTATGCAGGTATTATGGCTGTTTAGGTTAGTTATTATTTAGTAACTACATCATAAAAACACTCAAAATCATTAAAGCTTCCGAGCTGATTTATGCCATTCTCATCCTCTATTATAATATAAATATTCTCCCCATCAGAGAATAATCTATTATATGACGAATGATTATGATTATGATCATCATCATCATGTTCATGCGATGGAATTTCTTTTTTGACAACTTCATCAGTTAGTAAATCAATACATGATATCTTACTTTCGCTTAATAAATAAAGCTTATCACTTGCAAAATTATACGATAACTCATGACTATGTCCAACTAAACTTTCAATTTCATATACCTTACTTTCAGCTGTAAGAAGGTTTAAACAACAAATATTTCCGTTTCTGTAAATTACATCATCAACTATTTCAAAATATCTATAATAAAGCGTATCCTTATAAATACATTGTTCTGATATGTATTTATCGTTTGAAATTAGTGGTATATATTCATTAGTTTCTGAATTTGTTAAGCCTAATAATGGATAACCTTCTACATCATATCGATATGTAAGTAAATAATTTTTATATACTCCACAATACATTAAATTCAAATTTTCATATGTACCATCGCTTGAAATTTTGCAAAAAGCTAAATTTTCTTCATTTAACATCATACAATAAAACTGATTATCAATTACACATAGTGAAGAAACTGGCATGTCAAAAAAGCGTGTTATTTCCTTTGTAAATAAATCATACTTCCATACATAACCTACTGATGACGAAATGTTTGTGTTTAGTTCTTCATCAGGAGAAATAAAGTAAATAGCATTATCATAATAAATTAAACATGTTGTAGTTTTATTAATAATACACTCATTTTGACCATTGGAAAATTTATAAACACAACTATCAATATGTGAATACCAATAAATATCACAATTATCAGAGTTTTGGCAAATTAAGTTATTTGAATAAACAGTATCTAGGTTGTTTGCGGCATAAAATGTACTACAAATATCATCTTTTTGCGTATCATAGGCTATTCCTTGAAAATCAACAATAGTAGATTCAAAATTATACTCATGTTCATTATGAGAATAATTATTATCGTTATTAATATTCCATATCTTATAAATATTAAATCCTGTAACAACAACAGCAATTGCAATAAACAAAATCCAGAGAATGTTTTTTATTTTCATAAATTCCTCCGATATTTAACTTATTTCGCTCAGATAAGTACTTACTCTATTCTGAATAATACTAGCTACTTCTTCAACAGATTTTTGACCTACAAAAAAACTTTCTGTTTCTTCAGAAATAATTGAAATAATATCACTGTTATTTCTTGTAAAGTTTGAAACTGAATATATTAAATCTGAAATTTTTTTATTATCTTCATCAGTGTTAGCTCCAAATTCTACAGTAAAAACATTATCACCATCTTCAACAAAAGCTTCTCTTAATCGACCGTTTGGGAGTTCTTCTTTTGCTTTATTAGCCAGTATTTCAAGTGATGATATTTTGATTGGGAAACCTGCGTATCCTGTTGTACTACCACACTTTTTTTGATAATCACTCAACAAATACTTGGCAAATTCCCATGCACCATTCGCTTCTTTTGCGTTTGTAGGAATTGCAAATTGATTATAAGCATATCCGACTATTCCAATACTTTCCTCTCCGTTTGAAGGGAAACCTATGAATGTTATTTCTTCGCCAAAATTAATAACTTCATATGATTTTAAATTATCATAAAGGCTAACATTTGTATACATTAACAATGGATTACCATCTTTATAAGCAGAAGGATTTATGATTTCTATTGTTTCAGAAGGATAATTGTCAGCCAATTTTAAAAGATCTTTAAAGTCATCATTTTCAAATGAGCAACTTGCTGAGTCATAATCAATATATTCATTAATTTTTGTTAAAAGAGCAAAACCAAGAAATCTTTGTTTTGTAAAGGGTATATAATTATCAGCAATAGGGATTGTATTCTTAGGTTTACTTGATAATAATTTGTTGAAATCACTCCAGGTCCAGCCAGGTGTATTACCTACATCAGATGTTTTACCTATCAATGTGCCTATGGAAAATGAAGTAAAACATGTATAAAGCTTTCCATCTGATTCAAATGCTTTTAATATATTTGGTAGATAATCTTTTCTATCGATTTCGGGATCAATGTCAATGTGTTTATACAAATCAATAAAAAGTCCTTTTTGAATATAACTTTTTATCGGCATACACTCATCTAAGATAATAAAATCAGGAATATTTCCAGATATTATATCGGAGTTAAATCTATCTATGGAATCACTATAACTTGCATTATTTCCTTCTGTTGTATAAGTTTTTACTTCAATCTTGTAATTTGATTTATTATTGTTAAATTCAGTTATTATGTCTCTCATGCTATCAGTTAAATATAGTGTTGATAAATTAATTGTTTTGTTTATATTATTTTTATCAAGCAAATTAGTTTTAGATAGCTTATAGATGTTAATACTTCCATCCATTAAAGATTCAGGTTTGTTTTGATTATATTTAATTCCGTACACATTTTCTGATGACACTATCACATGTTTAAACATATTCATATTAGAATTGTCAATACCATGTTCTGACCATTTAATTAATTCTGTTTGTATTCCTGTAAAAATATTATAACCGTAAACTGTATCTTTTGTGCATAATAATAAATCATATTCATTATTTCCGTTCCCATAAAAAAATGTTCCACTAAAATCAAAATCATATTTCCACTCTTGACCCAAACCTTTTGATTTCACTTCTAATTCTCTAAATGCAAGTGTCATACCTATAGGTTTATCAGAAGAAAATGAGTCTACAATAATTCTTCCATCATATAGTTTATTTAATCTTCTTGTCCTCCAACCATTTTTATCTGTTATAGTTAAAAGCAATTTGCCATTTTCATCATAAACTATGACTTCATTGTCAATATTAAAATAAAAACAACCATCATTGCCTATCTCCATACTTGAAAAGGTTATATCATACTGATAATTAAATTGCTCTGGTTGAATCGTTTTCAAATGACTTCCTTCTATATCATAACACTCTAAGCGAGTTACTGTTCCTACATTATCTATATAAACATCATGTAAAATCCATATATTACCTTCACGATCGATAGTGGCTGCTTTTTTTATAGAAAAGGATATTAGTGTGCTATTTTGATCATCAAGTAATATTTCTTTTAAAAGCATACCATCTTCATTAAAAATTACGACTTTCATATATTCAGTTTGAGGATCATCATCTGTTTGATTCTCATATCCAATTTGTTCTTGTCCTATTATTATTAATTTATCTTCATATTGAGAAAAATTATATACCAAATCAATTTTTATGTTACTCGCTATTTCATTAGACATATATTGTTTATCTTCGCATGGATCACTATTTTTACAACTAGTGATTTGAATTATTAAAGACATTATTAATAGAATACACATTATTTTTTTCATATAAAATAATATTCCTTTCTTCTTAAGAAATAAGCTGATAAAATAAATTTCGTCAATTAGATAGTATATATTTAAATGTTAAATTAAATACAAGCAGCAGAATAGAGAATATTCTGCTGCTATATACTTTTATTTATTTTCCACAGCTAGAATGTATAACAGAGGTTTCCGTTTGCGTACCAGTGTTTTTTGTTCCACATTTAGAGCAATGTGCTTCATAAGTCCTTAGATATCCAGTTTGAGTACAAGTCTTAAACACCCCTGGTGTGTATTCATATTGATGTGATGGTATTGCTGTTGTTGATACATTAATTAGACTTCCTCTTATTAATTTATCATGTGGAGGGCATGTTGCTGTTGCCGCTGAAACAGAAATAGCTGTAGAAACCACCATTGCACATGCAGCAATACTTGCTACGATTTTTTTGCTTAACTTTGTCATAATAAATTCCTCCATTTATTTTATGTTTTTGTTGTTTTGTTATTTAAACATCCTCACCTATGTACACTTGGCAAATATGTAAAATAAGCTTTTGCTTTAATATTTGATCTTAAACCTAAAATTGTTCAAGATGACGTGCGCAAACTAAATCAGATTGTTTTTTCTGCACTGATTTTTTCCACAGTTTCATAGCTAGTCCCACTGTAAACTGTAAAAACAGTTCTTAGTCGGTAAGTACCGCTTGTAAGGCTGCTTTTAGAATTAATCATTTCAATGTCATAGCCATTAACGGTATTTGACCAAGTTCCACCAGATACAGTTTCCCAATAAGAATAACCAGTAAACGTCATCTTTTTTTCAAGATACTGTGTTGCTAGAATTTTTGTTACGCCATTCATACCAACTGCTGTACTGTCGCAATAAGCTGTTTTGTTGCTTATAGTTAATGAACAACTAACTGCTGCTGTGTATGAATACCTAGCATATGCACTAATACCTAATAGCATTGTAACAATAACTAAAGCTGAGACAACCCCCATTATTCGTTTAAACATTGGTTTCCCCTCCTTTTCAACATAATCAGAAGATTTTCACCCTCTATATAACGTAACGAAATGAAGGGACAATTTGAGACAGCTATTTTTATATTTTTTTATTTTTCGACTTTTTGTACAGAATTAGCGATCGATATTAGTATGTTTTCACTAATGTTTCCATCAAGTGTAAAGATATAATCACCATTATCCCAAGAAATGAAAATATAGCTATCCATATCTATAACGAATCCTTCATTTCCGTTTATCGATATCATATTAAGTGTATAACCTTCTGTATTAACATTTATTTCATATGACTTTTTAGCATACTGGCTGAACCTTATCCTGTTTTCGTTATTTTCATACTTCGTGGTTATCCTAGAGGAATACTCATTAACATCAGTCTGCGAAACAATCTCATAATCATCAAGAGGATAGGTAATTATATAGATATCTTCAATTGTTTCTGGTGGATTGTCATTAATAACAGATTGAACAACAGTATGAGTGTCAAATACATCCATAAAAAAGTTTATAAAGGCTTCACGAATAGCAGTTACGCTTATAGTTAAGATTGCTGTAACTGCAAGGATAGCTGCTATTACAATTGCTACTATTCTTCTTACAGATATATTGCGTGTGCGATAAACCTGCTTGTTATCAACACTTTGAATAATTCTTCTCATATTTCGCTCAAACTTCTTTGAAACCTTATAATCAGGTACATCAGGGATTTTACATAATACCATTTCTGGAATAAGTTCAATAATTGCAGAGTGTAAGTTGTTATCAGCCATTAAATATCAGCTCCTTATCAGTTAATGCTTTTAGCTTTGTTTTTGCTCTTTGTACTCGTTTTCTTGCATTATCGTATGAAATATCAAGAGATTGAGCAATTTCATGAGCATTAAATCCTAGTTGGTCAAGCAGTAAAACGCTATAATATTCTTCTGGAAGCTTTCGTACACATTCCTTGATTTTTTCAACATCAATATTAAGAAAAGCACTATCATCAATAAGTATATCATCTTCCAAATCTATATAATCGTCTATGCTTTCTACAGGATGTTTCAACTTTACTCTGTAAATATCAATAGCAGTGTTTTGAGCAATAGTAAATATATAGCCTTTCATCTCAATCGAATTCATAACAGTAATTCTTGAAAAACCTTTAGCAATTTTCAAAAAGGATTTTTGTACAGCATCCTCTGCATCATGAATGTTGTGGAGTACATTATCAGCTGTCTTTAGCATATCCTGATAATATAAGTTGTATAACTCCTCAAATTTACTCTTATCGTCAGCAGAATCTATTAACGAAAGATACATTCCAAGCATAATATTCACGTCCTAATTTATGATATATTGGTATTTTCATTATACAGCAAATATATACATAAATCAACAATAATGTTTACATTTGCTACTTGTATTGCTGTAACTTTAACGTTTGAATTTACTTGTCACAAAAGTTCTTGCACCTTGCACATCAAATTAAAACAACACTTGTACAACCTCCACAATTCCATTCACACACTGTTAATCATACGCAAAAGTTAGAAAAACATATAACAAATCCCGATAAGTTGCAATAAGCAAACTTACGGGATTTTTTGCATGTCTGAATTTGCTAAAGGTATAGTAATTATGTATAATGATAAACACAGAAAGACAGCGCTGAAATTTCTGAATATAAAGAAAAACGAGGACAATAACATGCCAAACAAATATTCCATACTTCCAGCCGAGATAAGATACAATAAAAATCTCAGCTTTGGTGAGAAAGTAATGTATGCTGAGATAACAGCATGTGCTGATGAAAATGGTGTATGTACTGTAACAAACGAACACTTTTTAAGGGCATTCGATAAATCAACTAAATGGATATCGAATAGCATAACCAACTTGAAACGAAATGGTTATATAGATGTTTCAATTTATAAAAGCAAGGGTAATTATCGTAAGATACGATTGATACCAATTGTAGAACATGCTATTACATCAGCTGAAAAAGACGTTATCTAAATCGTTCAAGTATTTAAATCTATCATAGAAAGGAAAGATGCCTATTGCAATTTATCATTTCAATGTCAAGGTAGTCAGTCGCAGTAAAGGTGCAAGTGCAGCAGCAAAAGCAGCATATATCTCAGGTGAGAAAATCAAGAATGAGTATGATGGTGTCACTCATGACTATCGCAAAAAGGGTGAGGTTGTACATAAGGAAATACTTCTGCCAAATGGTGCACCACCCAAATACAAAAATCGTACTGTATTATGGAATGCAGTCGAGAGTGCAGAAACAAGAAAGAACAGCCAGACTGCAAAACATATTGATGCAGCACTTCCTGTTGAGATTACTCGTGATGAGCAGATTGACTTGGTACGAAACTTCTGTCAGCAATGTTTTGTAAGCAGAGGAATGTGTGTAGACTTCGCTATTCATGACAAGAAAGATGGCAATCCTCATGTTCATATTCTGCTCAACACACGCAGAGTTGATGAGCATGGTTTTACTACAAAAGACCGTTCATGGAACGACAAAGCTTTACTTATAGAGTGGAGAAAGCTATGGGCAGACTGGTGTAATCACAAATTGTATTATGTCAATGGTGGACGTATTGACCATCGTAGTTACAAAGCACAGGACATAGATAAAATTCCACAGGTTCATCTTGGTGCAGCTGCATGTGCAATTGAAAAGAAAGGGTTCAAAACTGATAAGGGTTGTAGGAACAGAAATATTCTAAAGCAAAATATTGAGAGTGAAATTGAGCAACTGAACTTTAAGCTTGCATCAATAAACACAGAATCACTTTCTGTTAGAAATGAACTTATCGAAACTACGGTTGGATGTCCTATATCTGAAATGCGTATGTTTATATTTGAAAAAGATTACATGACAGCATTTCAAACTGCTTTGAGTAAAAATGGGATACCAAGTATTCTTATGGGTAGCGGTGATGGAAATGTTAAAATACTTTTCAATTCGTGTGATGATGAAAAGATTGATGAAATGCAATCTCATTTTAGTTTAATCGGAGATACCATTCCAACCATTAATGGCAAAAACGTTACATGGACTGAACGTGTTGCCGAGTATGAACGCAGACAGCTTCTTGTGGGACAAGAAAAACAGCTTGCTCCTACTCTTGAACCAGAGAAGGACAAGTCTGTGAAAAAGCACCGTTCACGGTAAAATAACGCTGTGCGTTAATGGCTGATTTATCTGCTTTGTATTTGCACTTTAAGTGCAAATTGGATTTTCTGCAAAGAAAATCATTAGGGGTCAAGGGGATGAAATCCCTTTGCGCACACAAACTGCTTGCATGTTTGTATAAGTGCGCTCTCCGAGGGTAGGTAGTTAACACGAACTTGTAAAGGTAGTGAGAACGATCAAGGTAGTGCAAAACGACACTGGAGCGGCTGCACTAACCTGTCCTCGCAAAAACGTAATGCAGACAGTTCACACTGTCTTGCATGACGTTTTTTCACCCGCACAGGTGCAATCGTATGTAGAAAAAAAGAAAGGAAATGACATTTATGCCAAGAAAAATTACACATGGAAATGACAAACTTGATACGCTACTTGCTAAACAAGCACAACTGCAATCCAGCTACCAAGAAGTGCAAGCTATACTTGCTACAAGACGTAAAACCCTTGATGACTTAGAAAAGAAAATCGATGAAGAAAAGAAATGGGTGTATCTTTATAATATGCGTGAGTTGGGCGAAATAATTATTGCACACTTTGGTGAAGATTTCTCTCAATCTGCTTGTAAGAAAATGCTTAAATATATCTTTGAGATTGAAGATGTGAAAGATTTTATTGCAATTGAGAAAGAGAAATGTACTGCACAAATTACTGATGTTGTGGTAGATACAAATACTTCTGATACTATTGTTCAAGAAGAACATGGTACAAAAACTATACCTATTAGCAATGTATCATACAACTCAGAAGAACATGAAAAAGAGACAGCTTAAAATTTATGGAGGGTAAAATTTGAATAGAAATGTGTTACTTACAAATACCGCCGTAGTTAATACGGCACAGGAAACGGAATACAAGATCGGTAAAACCACATATGTTGTGTCATCTGTATTCAACGACACTAATAAAAAAGACATAAACAAAATAATCGAGCGTCTTGTAATAAAGGAAGTTAATAACGATAAATCAGTCGCTTAAATTTTTGAAAATATGATGACAATTCAGAATTTTTATGGTATAATATCATTAACGTTCTGACTGTCGGAAAGGTAAGGTATATTATGAAAAGACAGTCAAAAAACATCGAAAATAAAATAGCGGCTCTTTATTGTAGGCTCAGTCACGACGACGAGTTGAGTGGCGATTCTAACAGTATAATAAATCAAAAGCAAATACTTTCGGACTACGCTGAAAAGCATGGACTGAATAAATATCAGTTCTATGTTGATGATGGAATATCTGGTACGACATTCGACAGAGAAGGCTTTCAAAACATGATTGCTGATATTGAAAGTGGAAAAATAGGAACAGTAATTGTAAAGGACATGTCACGTTTCGGACGTGATTACCTCAAGGTTGGATACTACACCGAAGTAATGTTTGCTGAACATGATATTCACTTTATTGCTGTTAATGATGGAGTTGACAGCGAGCGTGAGGACAATGATTTTACTCCAATACGGAACTTGTTCAATGAATTTTATGCTAAGGACACAAGCAAGAAAATACGTGCTGTTTGGAAAGCGAAAGGAACAGCAGGCGAACGAATTGCATCTGTACCTGTTTATGGATACAAGAAAGATCCAAATGACAGTAAGCATTTGATTGTCGATGAAGATGCTGCGCCTATTGTTCAACGTATTTATGCAATGTGTTTATCTGGAATGGGACCTCATCAGATTGCTCAGAAATTATCAAGCGAAAAGGTGCTTGTACCATCACATCATATTAAAAATATTGGCATGAGTAATCGAACTGATTTGAGTAAAAATCAATATGGTTGGAATTGTACAGCAGTTGCACAAATTCTAGAGCGTAGAGATTATCTAGGTCATACCACTAACTTTAAGTATCGCAGAAAATCATATAAAAGCAAAAAAGCTATTAATCTTCCTGAAGAGGAGCAGATGATTTTTGAAAATACACATGAAGCGATAATTTCACAAGAGGATTGGGATGCTGTTCAGAAAATTCGCGAAGTAAAACGCAGACACAATTCATCCGGTGAAACTAATAAATTTTCAGGGTTGTTATATTGTGCTGATTGTGGTTCAAGGTTATACTATCATTACAAAATTGAAAAGCCAAAAAATTCACATTTTCAATGTGGTACATATTCTTATCATGTAACTAAAGATGATTGTAAAACACATTATATTCGTGAAACAGTAGTTGAAGAAATTGTTCTTAGCGAATTGAACAAGCTTATCAGAACAGCTCAAATTGATGAAAAGTATTTAGCTAATCTTGTTTCAGAGCATTATGAGAATGATATTCAAAAATCTCTGTCTAAGCAGAAAAAACAACTGCTAACATCTCAGAAACGTTATGACGAGATAGACAAGCTTTTTAATAAGCTTTATGAGGATAATGTTGCAGGTAAGCTTTCTGATGAACGCTTTGAAAAGATGTCAAGTGGATATGAAACCGAACAAGCTGAACTTAAAACGAAAATCACCTTTCTCACATCTGTTATCAATAACCAGAAAGAGAAAAGTGATAATGCAAGCAGATTCATATCTATCGTGAAAAAGTATACTGCAATAACTGAGCTAACTACTGAAATACTGCATGAATTTATTGATAAAATCATTATTCATGCACCTGATAAATCAAGTGGCAGACGAGTAATGAGGGTTGATATTTGCTATAACTTCGTTGGTATTGTGAATACAGCTATGCTTGCTGCTTGATTATATGAAAAGAAAACCTCCAAATCTGCACCGTTTGCGGATTTGGAGGAAAAGATGAAAGTATCTTTATTGTTACAACGCAGAAGAGCGGTTTGAGAGGCTTTGAGATAGGTTGTTATAAAAAATAACCCTAACTCATAACCCGAAGGTCATAGGTTCAAATCCTGTCTCCGCAACCAAATTCATTTGCCACAAACCTTGGTTTTATCAAGGTTTGTGGCTTTTTTCTTTTTCTAAAAAAAGTGATTTGTCCGTTACTTGTCCGTTATTTTATTTATTCGCTCAATTTAAGTGAAAAAGAATTAGAAACAACATCCATTGCTCTGGCTTGTGCTGTTTGAAACGCATGGCAATATATGGAAAGAGTCGTTGTTGGCGTGCTATGACCTAAACATGACTGAACAGTCTTTACATCAACGCCATTTGCAATAAGTAAACTTGCGTTCAAGTGCCTCCAGTTATGACATGATACAAATCTCATACCAGTACGCTCACAAAAGCGTTGAAAGTATTTATGGGGTGTATTTGTATGCATTGGCAGACCATTCCAAGTCGTAAAAAGCCTGTCTGTTTCAATCCATTTTGAACCAAGTACAAACTTTTCATCATTTTGATGTTCGTGATAACGCTTAACTACTGCCATAATATCTTCTGAAAGCTTTAATGTACGGTTACTGGTCTTGGTTTTAGGCGTATCTGTAAAAGTACCTTTTCCCACACTTGAATTTGAAGTTCTACAAACGGTTACTGTATTGTATTCAAAATCAAAATCTTTCCACTCAAGTCCTAAAAGTTCTCCCCTGCGAAATCCAGTAAAAATCGCTAATATAAAAAATACCACGAAATTCATATTTTCAGGTTCTTCATGTAAAAGCAAATTTATTAGGTTTTGGGTTTCTTCAAGAGTGTAAATATCACGTTCCTTTTGTACAATCTTAGGCAGTGTAACATTTTTACAAGGATTTGATGAAACCACTTGCATTTTAATTGCATGATCGAAAACTGTTGAAATAAATGAAACATGAAGTTTTATTGTTTTAGCTGATAATTTACCAGCATTACCATCATTACGCTCAGTTTCAGTCATATCAGTAATGAACTTCTGAATATGTCGTGGAGAGATTTTATCCATACGTAAATGACCGATAGATTCGTACACTCTTTTCTCTAACCAGTGATAGTTTTGAATTGTGAGTGCCTTTAGTTTCAATTCAGCATATTGTTTAAACCATACAGTAGCATATTCTTGAAATTTAATTGGTGCAGTAACCTGACCACTCATACAAGCTTCCTCAAACATAACAGCCTGACGATTAAGCTCCTTTTCAATCTGCTTTGGTGTCATTTTGTCATCAGGTTTCCAAGTCATAGCCTGTTCAACCTGATTTCCTTTAGTATCATATCCGCATGAAACCCTTATCTGATAAGAGTTTCCTCTCTTTCTAATGGTAGCCATAAATAATATCCTCCTTAGATATTTTAGTTTTTTATGACATACCCCTGTATGTATACATTTTAACACTTTACAAGGCGAAAGTCAAGATAAATTTATACAAGAGTGTGCCACACGGTATATAAATCATGTCACAAAATATGACAGTGCAAATAACAAGCTTGTTCTTGTATCTACATCTGTTATCGGTGAAAATGGCAAGACTACATTCGATGGAATTTCTAAGGGTGGAGAATTTGTGGCTGTTATAAAGTAACCTCATACACTGTTATTTCATAATTGCGATTATTATTAACGTTATAAAAGTCAATGGAGCAGCTACACGTAAATTTGTGTAGCTGCTCCAAATTGTTATATATCCTTGAAAATTCTATCCTCATTTGATAGTAAAATTTCTATGGCAAATCTTGCTCCCAATTGAAATCCCTCAGTAAATCGCTCCAACGCAGCAATCTCAGCCATACACCTAATACTATTTCTGGACTTGTAGCAATAAAATTAGCAGATTTATATCAAAGACCATGTTTAATATTAAAGAAATATTTTGACGGTACATATGGTGGTTCTGCAAGAAATACTGACAGTCAAGCAATTGAAAATCTTAAAGAAACACTATTAACAACAGAATTGTTTGAATTTTGTCAGGGACATGGAAATGCATTTGGTTTTAATATCAAAAAAGAAAACATTAATACAGCAATTGAATACTGCAATCTGAAATTCAATGATATAGATTTTAATACATATAGTGTTGATTTTGAAATTGACTTTAATGATTTTAGTATAGCTTTTATACGTGAAATTGATAGTTTAAAGGACTTTTGGGGAACAGGACTAAAAGAACCATTGGTTGTTATAAAGGGGATTACGGTTAATAAAAATCAATGCTCTCTGATGGGTAAAGAAAATGACACATGGAAACTCATTACGGATGAGAACATTACATTCGTGAAATTTAAAAATTCAGAAGATGACAAGGTTCTACAGTTTATGAACTCTGATAGTCAAACAGAATTAACAATTAATGCAATTTGCAAGGTTGGATTTAATGAATATAAGGGAATTTTAACACCACAGGCAGAAATAAAGGAATATGAGGTGATGTAAATTGTATAGTGCATTATGTTTACTGTTATTGTTGACATTATTTAGCGTTGAATCCTGTACTACCAACTCATTCATTATCTCAAAAAATTAATATAGTTGGAGGCAATACTGGAAATATTGTATTTGATACTTCATTAAAAACAATATTTGGTAATACGATTAGTTTTAGCGATGATTTATCCGAAAAAATGAAACTTTATGATGCACTAGTAATACATAATGTTATTTGGATTACCGAAAAAACTACGCTAAGTGATGTTAAAGGAATATTAGATAAAATTGGTTCCAAACCAGTTATTCCTATTAGTGTAGGTATTCAAACAGGACTAAATGCAAAAGAATTTAATTTTGACCCTAATTGTATTAATGTGCAAAAAGAATTACAAGAAAGAGCAGTTTTAGGTGTTCGTGGATATAGAACTGCTGAATTTTTAAACTCAGTTGGTATAAAAAACATAAGAGTAATAGGTTGTCCGTCAATGTATTATCAATTTAGTTATAATTTATCAATTGAGAAAAAAAACTTGTTAACGAACCAATTACTGTTGCGAATTATAATACGTTTTGGAATAAACTAACAGCTAAAAGTGAAGAGTTTTTGCTTTATTGCGCAAATAAAAAATTAACATTTGTTGAACAGGTTCCAAATAGATTTAAGAATGAATATATTGAAAACGAAGAAGCGGGAAATCAGATATCAAATTGGCTGCATGAATATGAGCACATATTTTATAATTTTAATGAATGGATTAATTTTTCACGATACTTTGACTTTTCAATCGGTACACGTTTTCATGGAAATGTTGTTTCATTGGCAGATTATTCACGATACAAATAAACAAATTGCAAATCAACTTGGATTCGAATTCACATTTGTAAAGTCGAACTTCAGAAGTATGATTAATTATGGTATCATCAATCAGGTTATGAAATCAAAGTATCCTGAATATGATAATTATTGGTATGATTTACAACATGGCTTTATTTTAAACACAATATTTGCACCATTTTCTTTTATTAATGGATACAACATTCAATTTATTGCATCTACTCAAGAATTAGGTGCTGAGTTAAAATTATTACCTGCTTCAAATCCTCTTATTGATGAAAGTGTAAGTTTTGGAAATACATTTACGATACATAAGTCATTTAAAAAAAGTAGAAATGCAAAAATAAAAAATATAATGTTATGGACCACTTTAAATGACTACCGAGTTACTTATAAACAATAGATGTTATTATGAATGACGTCGTGGCACGAAACCACGACGTCATTTTTTACATATTTTTTACTTTACATAAAGATATATTGAATAAAAAGATGAATGTGAGGTTTTGTAAATGATATACAAAAGTGAAAATGTTGAATATAAAAACAGATATGTCGATGATTTATATAAAGAAGTTATAGCTTTTGCAAATACTAACGGTGGTATAATCTATGTTGGTGTCGATGATGATGGCAACATGTGGGTCTTGATAATATCGATGAAACATACACAAAAATCACTAACAGTATCAGAGATGTTATTGCACCAGATGTAACAATGTTTGTAAAATACGCTTTAAAGGATAATCAGGTTATAAACATTCAGGTTGCAGAGGGTACATCAAAACCATATTACATTAAATCAAAGGGACTTAAACCATCAGGAGTATATGTGCGTCAGGATGCATCATCAGTGCCAGTCTCTGCTGAACAAATTCGTCAAATGATAAAATTATCAGACGGCGATGTATATGAAACAGCACGTTCATTGGAGCAGGAGTTGACTTTCAATGAAGCTGCAGGCACATTTAACATTCATAAAATTCCTTTTGGAGAGGATAAATTCGTTTCACTTGGTATACACAGTTTAAATGATAATTTATACACTAACTTAGCAAAAATATTATCCGACCAATGCGAGCATACCATAAAAATCGCTGTATTTTCTGATGATGCTAACACAATATTCAATGCACATCGTGAGTTTTCAGGCTCGGTATTTACGCAGATGGAAAGTGCTTATGACTATCTTATGTTATGCAATCAGAATAAATCTGAATTTACTGGAATTAACCGCATTGACAAGTGGGATTACCCTGCTGAAGCAATCCGTGAGGCATTGCTAAATGCATTTGTACACCGTGATTACAGCTACAGCGGAAGTATTATTGTTAATGTAAACAATTCCTGTATGGAGTTCATTTCATTGGGTGGACTTGTTAATGGCTTGTCTGAGGATGATATGAAAAGTGGTATTTCACAACCACGAAACAGTAACCTTGCAAGTGTTTTTCACCGTTTAAATTTCATTGAATCTTATGGCACTGGCATACGTAAAATATATGCTTTGTATGCTGACCATACCGAGCAGCCACAGATTATTGTTACTTCCAACACGTTTAAAATTATTCTGCCGAACATGAATGTGTCACCTACAATAAAATCATCAGAATTAACTCCTCAAATGAAAGTTGTACTTGATTATCTTGCTAAAAATGGTGAGATGACCGAGGATGTTATGCAAAAGTTACCTGAAGTTAAACGTACTCGTGCATATGCTATTTCAAAGGAAATGGTTGATAAGGGATTAATTCACATAGTTGGCAAAGGTGCGAATAAAAAATTTGTGATATAGTTTGTTATCATGATATTTAAAGTTGTGCAAATGTAATTTATTTAAACATTACATCATTATCCAAATCACATCATTTGCATTATTTAAGAGGAGATTTAACATGGATTTTAGAAAAATATTTGATACTATTCCTGAAGAATTTGATTAATAGCGGAGAGGACGAAAGTGAACCGTTAGGATGGACAGTTTGGTATGAGTGCAGCGATTCGGAGCATTTTGATGAGTATAATGTGGACGAGTTTATAAAGGAAACTGTTTGGAAACACATTGATATATGCGAAACTGTGGTGGCTGTGGTAACCCTGGTGGAAGCACCAAAAGGATATTTGGACGTAAATTCAATAATGTTTGCGTCACTTCAATGCGGACTACAAATCCAAGTGCTGAAGAATTGGAGTGGATGAAGAAAATTGTGGAAATTAGAAAGAAGGACATTATGAGTGAGAATAATTTAGAACAAAGCGCAACATCTTACGATAGACATGTTGTTAAAAGCATTACTGGGTGTGATTGGATTTTACTAGCTTTTTAAAATAGGATTAGTATTACCCTTACGGAACAAATCAACTTCAGAGCTATGGTCTGCACAGGCTGAATATTATCAGGATACTGCTGCTGAATTGTTCCAATAATGCAAGAAAAACGAGCAATTCGATTTGTAAAATACAAATTTGAATTGCTTGTTTTATATAGTATGAGAAAATATTTTCTAGCTTTTCAATAATTTAGTATAAATTATTTTAACTTGGTGTAAATTCACAATCCATGATTGAATAATGCCTCTGTGGATATTATTTATCTTAAATAAGCCTGCATTTTTCCTAAAACATCATGAATATTTAACGGTTTCCCTAAATGATCATTCATACCTGCTTCCAAGCATTTTTCTATATCCTCACGAAAAACGTTTGCTGTCATGGCTATGATAGGTATATTAACAGCTTTTTCAAAATTGAGCGAACGTATATGACGAGTAGCTTCTAATCCATCCATTTCTGGCATTTGTACATCCATCAGGATTAAATCGTAAATGTTTGGTGTATTGGTAAACATTTTAACCGCTTCAATTCCGTTGTAAGCACAGTCAATCTCTAATTGTGTTGGCTCCAGAAGTGCCATTATAATCTCTCGGTTGATTTCAATATCCTCTGCTAACAAAATACGAAATCCTTTAAGGCATACATTTTCGCTCTTTTTATTTAAAGTGTCAGAAAAAATATGCTGACCAAAATATTTATTAATACAATCTGTAACAGAGGATAGAAATAACGGTTTTGACAGAAACTGATCAACACCAGCATTCTTCGCATCTTTTTCAATTGCATTATATTCAATTGTTGAAATCATAATAATTACTGAGTTGTCCGTATCGAGAGACTTAATTTTGCGTGTAAGTTCAATACCATTCATAACAGGCATATTACAATCAACGAAATATATATTATAAAACCCATTGTCTCTAATCATCTTTAATGCCATATCACCACTGCTTGCGGTATCACAATTTATTCCAATGTACTTAGCAATACTAGAGAAATATTCTATTGTTTCAATTTCATCATCTACAACTAGTATCCTCATATCTTTTGGGATTAGTTTCGGAATTTTTATGCTGGTATTCTCTTGTTCGCTTACTTTAATTTTAACAATAAAAGTAAATTTAGAACCTTTATCAAGTTTGGAGTCAACCCATATGCTGCCACCCATAAATTCTACAATTCGTTTTGATATTGCAAGCCCAAGTCCAGATCCACCATATTGTCGGGTAGTATTAATATCTGCTTGTTCAAAAGCATTAAATAAACGAGATTGCTTTTTGGGGTCAATTCCTATACCTGTATCTGTAACTTCAATTTTTATAGTGCATATATCATCTTCTTTGTTCAAAAGATGAGCTTCAAGACGAATGGAGCCTTGCTCAGGAGTGAATTTAATCGCATTTGAAAGAAGATTTGTAATAACCTGTGAAAGTCTTTGATCATCACCATATAATATATTTGGTATATCATTATCAATATAAACTATGAAATGTTGTCGTTTCTCATCTATACTAAAATTTATAATATTAACTATTTTTTGAAGCATTTTTTCAAAATTAAAATCTGTATTCGACAACTCAAATTTATCTGCCTCAATTTTAGACATATCAAGAATATCATTTATAACCCCAAGTAAATGTTTTGAAGCATTTTCTATTCTGTCAAAAGCATAATCTTTTCTTTTTGAATCGGATGAGGATTTTCCTATTAAAGTCATACCTGTGATGGCATTTACAGGGGTTCGTATTTCGTGGCTCATGTTTGATAGGAAAAGACTTTTTAGCATATTTGCTTCTTTTTCTCTTTCCGCAGCAGTAGCCATTACCTCGTTTAGCTCTTCTGCTGAATGCAGATGACTTTGTACTTTTATTAGATTATTGTTCTTTTTTCGCATCAATCTTAAAAACAAAATCAATATGATAATAATAGCGATAAAAAATCCAACAGCTGTTAAAGCCAGCTTAAATTCTAATGGGTTGGTTTCCCATACCGGTAGCTTGCGATTTATAGCTGTATGATTTTCAGGTAAAGTGCTTGTATTTATACCATATTCCTTAGCGACAGCATAGTCAAACTGCCATTGGTTAAGTTGCTCGGAATCTGTTATTATTGGAATTTCTGATGGACTTTTACCCATAAGAATATCAATTGCCATTTTACCTGCTAACTGCCCCTGAACTTCTCCGATGGCAACTTTTCCACCTAATGTACCATAACTATTATATGAATTTGCTAAACAAAAAACAGGGGTTTGTGAAGCGGCAGAAACCAACTCTTGTATTTCTTTCTCAAGATAAAATGTGTTTCCGCTATCTAGAAAATAACTGCCTAATAAAACTAGGGTATCAGAATCAAAACTACGGATATCCTCTAAAATATCAGTTAAGTTTTTATTTTCGCTAAACTCAAATTCAACTGATAAATCACATGAATCTATGCAATTTTGAAGATCGTTACGCCATTTTAGTCCTGAATTTGTATAATCATTCAATATAAAAATGCGGCGTGTATTTGGATAAAGCCTCAGCATCTCTGAACATGTCTCATAAAAAGATTCAGATTCAGTTACACCTGTTACATATTCCTCAAAACCATGCAGCATGGAAATATCAAAATTGTTAATTCCACAAAAAACCACTGGAACTTTAGGGAAAAGCATATAATAATTGTTAAGTACAAATTCAAGTGCATCATTATCAGATGCAATGATAAGATCGGGATTTCGTTCTATAAAATTTGTACGTATGGTATTTTCTATAATCTTATTTGTGTTTATGCTATTATTAGTTTGTCTGGCATTTAAATTTAAATTAACATATTCGATATTTAAATCAAAGTCAAAGGATTTTCGAATAGCTTCAATCTCACTGCTTTCCCATTGAGATTGGGAGTTGTATGAACTGATATGCAGAACTATTTGCTTTTCACCTGTTTGTTCACTATTACGAATTTGCTCCATGGTACCATCGTTTGACATCTCTTCATATGCCTCTGTAAGAAGAGGAACAAGGTAGGAATAATCTTTATTTACATATGTATATCTTGGTTCTCGTTCTATTACACCTGCAAGTTTAATACCATCAGGAACTATACGTACAAATCCAGTTAAATTAGGTATAACTGCTACATCAGTTTCATTTGTCAGTAAAGAAGTCCATAAATCATCATATTCATTTAATACAACTACATCTGAGGCTTTTGCACGAGGAACATTATTTGTTATATATAGGTTTTTCCAGCAATGACTTAATCTCAATCCAGTTAAATCACCCCATGATGAAAGTACATATGGGTCATCACTTCTTGTATATGTATTTGTTTCAACATATGAAATAGGTACAGGAACTCGTATTAAATTTGTATATTCCTCATCCAGTCCAATAGTTTGTGCAGGTACGATAACCGCATCACCGTAATTAGCATCATTAACCATTGTACGCATACCTGCAGTTTTGGTAACCATTTGATATCCAATACGATTTAAAGCAGTGTATACAATACGCTCAACTATGATAGATTCATCTTCGCTCATAGCTACTTTAATTGTTGAGGTTTCTTCACTTGCATATACAGTAAGTGACAAATTAAATATTATAGAAATTGTCAACATAATACAAAAAAAGGATTTAATATTAAACTTCATAATTATTCTCCTCAACAGTTCCTGTAAAAATATATAGAATAGTAGCTATTTACATATTTATTAATAATAATATGGATGTAGGCTTATAATACTTTACCAATTATATAATATCATTCAAAATGAAAAAAGTCAATATAATTACTAAATGGTCAAATAAATACAAATACAAATTATATTCAAGTAAAATATTTATATATATCATTGTATTTGTATGTAATATATTGTATAATATAATTATTCAATTTTAATATGTAAAGTTGTATTTTATAACCTATTAAGGAGTGAAAAAATATGCTTAAGTTATATAATGCTTTTGATAAAATAAATGATTATGTATATATCGTAGATCCCGAAACATATAATATTATCTTTATTAATAAAAAGCTAAAAGATAAATTAGGGGATATTACTGGACAGCAATGTTTTAGAGCATTATGTGGTTATAACACTCCATGTGATTTTTGTACATCAACGAATATACTATGTAAAAATGATAATTTTTCTGAAAAGAAGTGTATATATAACCCAAAACTTAATACTTATTATGATGTTCAAAATTGTATTATAGAATGGGAGAATGGCAAAAAAGCTCGTCTTAGCATTGCTACAGATTCAGCAGAACAAGTACTAATAAATAATAAATCAAAAGATTTACAATCTATGTTTTTTATTCATGATGCTATAAATAAATCAAATGATATATACTTTTTTGCTATTGATAAGGATTTAAAAATATTATATGCAAATAATCTATATAAGAATACAATTGGAGATAATATCAAAATCGGAGATAGACTTCCAATTGAAAGTTCCTATGTTAAATCTGATGTTGATCGTTTTTTTGAAATGGTATTTCCAACTGTATTTTCAGGTGAAACTGTTGGCGGCGAAGTATTGCTGCTTAGTAAGTTTAATAAAGAAATTCCTTTGAGGTTTAGTTCATTCCCTGTGATAGATGAATTAGGAAAAGTAATTGCATATGCATCATTTGGTGTTGATATTGCAAATGAAATAGAAATGAAAAAAATTGTTGACTGGCAGCGTGAAATTTTAAATAATACAAAAGACATGCTTGCTTGTTTTGACAAAAACTTAAATGTGGTTTATTGCAATCCTGCACTTAAAAATATTACAGGATGGAATGACAACTTAAATGCAAACCTCGATAACCCTGAATACTTTACACCTGAATCATTTGAGCTGCTGCATAATGATATACTTGCAAAAATTTTTTCTGGAGAAGCATATTCATGTGAAATTACATTAGTTTCGAAGGTAAAACAAAAAATTCCTGTTTTTGCAGATATATTCCCAATTTTTGATTCAATCAATAATATTGTTGGTATTGGTATTACAATGCATGATATTTCATCTCAATATAAATTTGAAGCAGCAAACGAAAGACTAGAAATTGCTTTAGAGCTTGCAAATGCTGGTTCATGGGAAATTTCTGTGAATGACAAAATAATTACATATGATGATCGATTTAAGAGAATGATGCATTTACCATCCTCTCCTCTTACAATCAAACAATGGACTGATCATATATCAGTTACCCTTGATAAAGAGCTATATTCCGAGCTTGTTGATTATCTTTATAATCATTTTGATGGTACTCATTCGTCAGATTATAAAAATATGCTTACTAAGTTTTCTGATGGTACATTTATGTATTCAAATTGCACTGCTAAAACTTATTATGATGCTCAAGGTAAACCTGAGAAGCTTGTTGGAGTAACATTGGATGTTACTCAGGATATTTTGGAAAATCTGGCTTTTGAAGAAATGAAGGAAAAGCAGCTGCGTGCACATGAATTTATTTCCAACATTTCTGTACCATTCACACAGCCATATACTGATTTTGATAATTTAATTAATAATGCCATTTTTGAATTGCGTAATTTTTTCAAATCAGACAGAGTTACAGTTTTCGAAATTCAACAAGACCGTTCAGTTTTATGTACTTACGAAAGTAGTGAAAGTAAGCATTTCCCTAATATTTTAGGTTTTCACAGTGAATATAAGGATATACAAGAATTATATAAAATTGTTGATAAGACACCATGTTTTTATCAACATTCTGCAGAAGAATTTTATAAAATTCATCCATCACTTAATTTAGGTGGAAAAAGTTTTTGTTATATTCCGATGGTAGTTGAGGGAGAAAGCATTGGTTATTTAATTATTACCAATTATACAAAGAAAGCAGTTTGGACAGAAAATGAATTTAAACCTGCTGTTATGGCAAGTTCTATTATTGCTGGCGCATATTCTTTGCGAAAAAGTGAACAAGCTTTAAAAAAAGCAATGGTTGAAGCCAATAGTGCCAATAATGCCAAAAGTCAATTTTTGTCTAATATGAGTCATGAAATCAGAACACCTATGAATGCTATAATAGGAATGGCTAATCTTTCAGATAAAGCACAAACAATTGAAAAGTACAGAACTTATATGAATAATATTAAGATTTCATCCGAACATTTACTTAATATAATAAATGACATTTTGGATATTTCTAAAATAGAGTCTGGTAAACTTCAATTAAATCAAACTATTTTTAGTCTTGAGCGAACAATTATAAAAGCTTGTAATGTAATTTCATCAAAAGCAATTGAAAAAAATATTAAAATCAATATAATGAGCGGTAATAACTTAAAACTTCGATATTTGGGTGATGATATTAGAGTTTCTCAAATTTTAACCAATCTTTTATCAAATTCGTTGAAGTTCACTCCAAATTGCGGAACAATAACTGTTTATGTAGATGAAGTCACTCGAGTTAATAATAAAGCTGAAATTAAAATTGTTGTATCTGATACTGGTATTGGTATGAGTGATGACCAACAAAAACGCATTTTTAATTCGTTTGAGCAAGCCGATAGCAGTATAACAAGGCAATTTGGCGGAACTGGTCTTGGTCTTGCAATTAGTAAATCCCTTGTACAGATGATGGATGGTTCTATTACTGTTTTATCTGCACAAGGCAATGGTTCAGAATTTACTGTTAATATTAATCTTGGGTGTGCTGATGATGAGGAACAAAAAGTATATAACACTATACATAACGAGTTAAAAGATATAAAAATCCTGCTTTTATCTAATGATGATTTTCTAATTGATAAATTTTCTAAAATACTATCCAATTTTCATATTAAGTATATTATTACAAAAACACCTTATGATGCGAACAAACTTATTCTTGAAGCATATAATCAAAATGCACCATATGATGTAATTTATTTCGATTTTTCCATACATAATACAACAACACTTCAAAATTATAAAAAAATTGAATCAATAATAAATACAAAAAAAATCGTTCCTATAATTGAATTCAATTCATGGAATACAATTCGAGATATAGCTTTAGAATATGGTACTGATTATTGTTTGCAAAAACCTATTTTTGCTTCCCCTTTATATGATTCACTTATGAAAATTATACATGATTCAAATACAGATGGTGTGAATAAATCAAATAGTATACCTGATTTTTCGAGGGTTAATTTGCTTTTAGTGGAAGATATAGAAATTAATTGCGAAATATTAAAATCAATTCTTGAAGAAACAAAAATTAATATTGATATTGCTGAAAATGGTAAATTAGCAGTTGAAATGTTTAGAAATTCACCTGATAAATATGATATTATTTTTATGGATGTGCAGATGCCAGTTATGAACGGTCTGGATGCAACACGTAATATTCGTAGTTTGAAGCTGGATAAAGCAAAAGAGATACCAATAATTGCAATGACAGCAAACGCTTTTAAAGAAGATATTGACATTTGCATTGAAGCAGGTATGAATGATCATTTAAGCAAGCCAATTGATTTATCATTAATTCTATTAAAAATCAACCAATACACTAAGAACTAAATCTAAAATTGATTAGATATGTAACAATAAAATTTTAGAGGAGCTTATCATGCCTATTAGAAAGAAATTAATGATTTTATTTATTTCCTTTGCAATTATACCCACTTTGCTTTTTGCATCATTTAGTTTATCAAGCCCTGTTAAAACAACAGAAGAATTGCAAATAAAACGTCTTGATGAGATTGCAACCACTTCAGCATCAGCTTTTGATGAAATAGTAAACATTCATAAAGCAGAAGTATCAGCAAATCTAAATGGACATCTTGTTACACACTATACTTCATTGATTAATACAGACCCAGCTTCTGAGTTATATACTCAGACATATAATGATGGAATAGTAAATATACAGACATATGTTAATTCTATTTCAAATTTTGTGGATTTAGTTATGCTTGATACTAATGGTACAGTAATTCTTGGTTATGATGAATCCTCCAAAGGTAAGGTTTTGTCAGAAATGGATTATTATACAGAAATCATGAAAACTAAGCAAGCAGGTTATGTTTTTACAAGCAAGGTGCATGATTCATTGACAGAACCAGGTGTTTATGAAAAGAAAACTATGGATTTAGAAAAAACTTTTCATCACATTCTAAAATAATCGACCTAATTAATAAACAGGTATATATTCGATTTGATTCATCGAATATATACCTGCTTTTTTATAGAATAACGTAAAATCGACGTTTAATTGACTTGTTACAGTGTGAATATAGGCACTCCTAAAACCAAAACCAGTAATCGTACACTAAAGCTTTCAGAGGATATTATGGTAATAGTCAAACGTTATCGTGAGCATCAAAATAATGAAAAGATTGTGATTGGTTCAAAATGGATTGAAACAGATAGACTTTTCACAACTTGGAATGGTCAACCAATGCAAAATGGTTGCTCAATGCGTACATTTCAGCCGAATTGATTGGAAAATAAGTACTAATCTCCAGTATGTTGAGTTAATATGCTGGAGGTTGTTTTAACATAACTTCATACAGATATTGCTTTTATTATGAAATTTTGATATAATCAATGTAAAGCTATTCCGAAGAAGGAGTGATACACTTGCATTATAACTGCCTTATAGTAGATGATGAAACAGCACTTTCCGAAAGCACAAGCGAGTATTTTAATATGTTTGATGTGAAAACACATTGGGTGGAAAATCAAAAGGATTGCTATAATTTTCTGAATGACAACACTGTAGATTTAATACTTCTTGATATAAATTTAGGTGATGAATCAGGATACGAAATATGCAAAAAAATTCGTCAAACTTCTGATATTCCAATACTCTTTATCAGTGCAAGGACAAGCGATGATGATGTGCTTTTAGCACTCGGAATTGGTGGAGATGATTATATACAAAAGCCATATTCGCTAAGTATTTTACTTGCTAAGGTTAAAGCTGTTTTAAAGCGATGTAAGGCTACTCAGAATAATACTACCGATAGTGATTGCATTATATTTGGTGATTGCAAGCTTGATTTGTATTCCGAACGCTTGTATAAAAATGATACAGAAATCAAGCTGAAAACAATGGAGTATAAACTTTTATCATATCTTGTACAGAACTCTAATCGTACTGTTATAAAGGAAGAATTGTTTGATAAGGTATGGACAGATAGCTTTACTGGTGACAGTACCTTGAATGTACATATAAGACGTTTGCGTGAAAAAGTTGAGGATAATCCTAATGTACCAGTGTTTATAAAAACCATTTGGGGTAAGGGATATGTATTTGATATGGGTAAAAGTATATGAAAAAAAGCATAATCACTTTTGTGATAATAATTGTAATGTTCATGGTTTTTTCGGCATGTTATCTTATGCAGAAAATCAATCATAATAATGTACCGTCACTTGATGTTGTTGCAGTTAATGACATAAAGCAATCTGTTATTGAAAACTGGAATACACTCAATATAAGTGCAGACAAAAAGCATGGGCTTGATTTTACAGTACTTGATATGCAGAATAATATCGTTGCAAAAACTTCTGAAAATCTAAACAGTGATATAAATTCTGCAATTTCACATTGCGACACGATTGTTGATATTTATAATGATAACGAATATTTGGGTAAGCTAATTATCTATAATGATTATGACGATAATCTGCATGAGAACAGAAAAAGCTTGTATTTAACATGCTTTACGTTAATCTCAGTGTTCCTTTTTATATGCATTATTTTCGCAGTCTACATATATATAAGTGTGTTTAAACCATTTAATAAACTTCAGCTTTTTGCAAAAAATGTTGCAATGGGAAATCTTGATGTACCACTTGAAATGGATAAGCAAAATGTTTTTGGTGCATTTACAGAAAGCTTTGATATTATGCGTGATGAACTTAAATCTGCCAGATTAGCCGAACAAGTAGCTAACAAAAGCAAAAAAGAGCTTGTCGCACAATTAAGCCATGACATAAAAACTCCAGTTGCATCAATAAAAGTTGTATCGGAACTGCTGACTGCTAAGGTGCAGAATGGTAAGGAAATAACTGTAAATGACATACAGCATTTTGATACAATCGGTAAAAAATCCGACCAGATTAATACGCTTATCACAAATATGTTCAATGCAACCTTAGAGGAATTGCAGGAACTTAAGGTGGATGTTTCTGAGCAAAGTAGTCAAAACATAACTGATATTATTTGCACTACTGATTACTTTAGTAAGGTGCAGGCTATAGACATCCCAGAATGCCTTATTTATGCTGATTTAAACCGTCTGACACAGGTTATTGATAACATTATAAGCAATTCATATAAGTATGCAAACACTGATATTGAGTTGAAATCATCCTTTGATGATGACTTTCTTTTGATTGAATTTTTGGATTTTGGCAATGGTGTTTCGGAAGATGAACTGCCATTGTTATTTAACAAATTCTATCGTGCAAAAAATTCTGATGGCAAGTCTGGTACTGGTTTAGGGTTATATATTTCACGTTACCTCATGAATAAAATGCATGGTGAAATAATGTGTGAAAACACCCAAAATGGCTTCAAAATCACCATCATGCTTAAACTTATTTAAGAAAAAAGTTCTATTATTTAAGGATTAGTTAAGGATTTTTTCAAGATCTGTTAAGGAATATTCTGTTAAAATAAGATTGTAGGGAATGTACATCAAGTACATAAATATAATCTTATTTTATTTTTAGGAGAGTTTTATCATGAGTAATGTTATCATTAAGACGGATAAATTATGCAAGACCTTTTCAAATGGCGGTGTTCAGCATCATGTTTTGAAAAATCTTGATATTGAAATTTATGAGGGTGATTTCACAGTAATTATGGGCTCATCAGGTGCAGGAAAATCCACACTTTTATATGCTTTGTCTGGTATGGATAAAGCAACACTCGGTAAAATCCATGTCATGAATGAGGATATTTCGGAGCTTTCTAATGATAAGCTTGCTGTGTTCAGACGTAAAAACTGTGGATTTGTTTTTCAGCAGATGTATCTGCTTGACAATATGAGCATACTTGATAATATCCTTGCTTGCGGACTTCTTATAAGCAAAAATAAGCGTGAAATTGCTGAAGATGCGAAAAAGCTTTTAAAACAGGTTGGCATTGAGGAACATATATGGAACAAGTTTCCGTCACAGCTTTCAGGTGGTGAAGCACAGCGTGCAGCAATTGTGCGTTCACTTATAAATAAGCCGAAGATTATCTTTGCTGATGAACCAACAGGCTCACTTAATTCAGCATCAGGTATAGCAGCACTCAACGTTCTGACAGAGCAAAATAATAATGGACAAAGCATTGTCATGGTTACACATGACCTTAAATCTGCAAGACGTGGAAACCGTATTTTGTACATGAAAGACGGAGTTATTCATGGCATTTGTGAGTTAGGTAAATATGAAAGTGGAAACAAGGAACGCCATGCAAAATTGCAAACTTTCCTAAATGAGATGGGTTGGTGATTAGAATGAACAAGATTTTCATGCTAGCCACTGCCAATATCCGAAAAAGCAAGGGACATACAATCTCACTTGGAATAATGCTAATTATTGCAGGAATGATGCTTAGTCTTGGACTTTTAATGCTTTTAAATTACAATACATATTTTAATAAATTAGCAGATGAGCTTAATACAAGTGACAGCTATATCACTGTCCCGTATCGTTATTGTACCGATGAAGTATATGATTACCTTAAAAACCATAGCAATGTAAAAAGCTATACAAGTGAATATACTTTGCCAATAAGTGTGCCTATAACAAGACCAAATGGCAGTGAAATTAAACAAGCAATTTTGTTTTTCAACAATGAAATTGGACGTGAAAATACAAAGAAAAAATTTATTGGTGAGTATCTGCCACTTGATAATGACAGCATTTATGTAGCTTATTATTTTAATATTGAATGGGTTTATGAACTTGGTGATACGATAAATCTTGACTTTGGTGATGGTGAAAAATCATATAAAATAAATGGATTTGTTGAGGATGTTTATAATGCAACACCGAACCTTGGTGCCATGAGTGGATATTTATCCGACATTGAGTTTAATCGTATTTTTGAAAATACAGATAAAAAATGTGTGGATTTTTTCATAAATCAGCATGATGATACTGCTGTAATTGAAACAGATTTGAATGAATATATCAAAAATAATATTGATTCTGAAATTTCAAATGATAATGATATAAGTGAATCTGTATGGACTATTCATTTTTCTTTATGTAAGCTTGGCAGAACAATGATGGCAAATCTTCTAGCTGCAATAATGGTATTGTTTGCTGTTATTGTAGTGGCTATTTGCATGATAATAATTCGTTTCAGAATAAAAAACAGCATTGAAGAAGACATGACAAAAATAGGTTCTTTAAAGGCAATGGGGTATACGAGTAAACAAATAATTACATCCATCATGTTACAATTTGTAATTATAGCTTTTATCGGAAGTGTTATTGGTGTTGCAATTTCATTTATATTTGTACCTAATATTTCTGACCTATTGGCACATCAATCTGCACTTTTATGGGAACAGGGTTTTAGTTTTTCAAATAGTGTTCTGACACTAACAATAATTATATTGTTTGTATTAATTATTGCATTTAGTACAGCAAAAAAGATAAGGAAAATCAATCCGATTGTAGCCTTAAGAGGTGGAATAACTACTCATAATTTCAAGAAAAATCATATGCCGCTTGATAAATCATCAGGTAATCTAAGTTTTGTTCTTGGAATGAAATCCATATTTCAAAACATAAAGCAAAGCCTTATGATTGGTATTATTACTATATCAGTTAGTTTTGTTGGAACTTATGGATTGATTATGTTTTATAATACAACAGTTGATACTACCACCTTTGCTGAAACAACTGGTACCGAAGTTAGTAATATCATTGTTATGATTGACACATCAGTTACAGACAGTGAAGTGTTCCTTAACGAAATTCTTGAGCGTGATGATGTTGATTTTGCGCAGTATATTACACATACACCTATGCTTACAATAGAAGGTATGACAATCAACACGAGTGTTATGGAAGATTACAGTACAAGAAGAACAGTTATGGTTTATGACGGAAGATACCCTATTCATGACAATGAAATCGCAATAAACGGAAACACTGCAAAGCTTATGGGTAAAAATATTGGTGATACGGTATCTGTTAAAGGACAAAATGGAGATGTAGAGTATCTTATTACAGGATTTGTTCAAGGCTCACAATATGCTGGATTGATTGCATCAATGACTTACAGTGGATATATAAAGCTGTTTCCAAGCTATGAGATTAATGAGGTTTATATTTACTTAAAAGATAAAACTGATACAGAAAAATGTCTGCAATCTTTACTTGATGATTATGGAGATGTGATTAAACTTAGTGTGAATATGGATAAAGAGATAGAAAAAGGTATGGGTATGTACACTGATATTATTGCTTTAGTTGGTGGTGCAATTTTAGTAATATCATTTATGATAATCATACTTGTATTATACTTTATCTTAAATTCACTTGTTATAAAGCAAAAGCATGAGCTTGGCATACAAAAAGCTATTGGTTTTACAACAATTCAGCTTATGAATCAAATGACTTTTGGAGTTA
Source organism: Oscillospiraceae bacterium (assembly GCA_031550725.1). Lineage (GTDB taxonomy): Bacteria > Bacillota > Clostridia > Oscillospirales > Ruminococcaceae > UBA946. The sequence goes on along the minus strand of JAVBOH010000033.1, from coordinate 12,427 downwards.
TGCCATCAATAATATTCGGAATTATCGCAGGTTGTATTTTGGGTGCATATGCTACAAATCCAATTATGTCAATTGCACAAAATGGCATGGGAATTGTTAAGGCACATTACATTATAAGACCTGACTGGGTTATAGTTTTTGGCATTGCTGTTGCGATAATTTCCTATGCTTCGTCAATGCTTATTACTTCAAAAATCCATAGGATTTCTGCTTATGCTTTGGTGACGGAATGATATAAATAATAAAAACCACGCTGATTTTAAGTGAAAAATCGGCGTGGTTTTTACATCTTTATATTTCAATAAGTTATTTTATCTTAACATATTGTGGTATATAAAGTGGTAATTACCAGTGTTTCATAAGTAAGATATTCATTACTTGTTGTATCATGGGTTTGAAAAATTACTTGTCATAAAAGTTCTTGTACATTGCATAACTAGAAATATCATTACTTGTAACACTATGCTTATCTTCGGACAAGCAATACAGCTCGAAGTAATAGCATATCGTCGTTGCTGTTACTCTCAAAAACTCTCTTGAACAAGATAAAACTTATATGCAAAATGAATATAGCCTCGAAACATGGGCTTTTATCAATCATATTTCTCTTATGCTCAACTACAAAATCTATAACCTGCTTAGAGTTAATGAGTTGCTCTCTAATTACTCTGTTGCTGATTTTTACTCCACCTTAAATATATCTTTAAAATTAAAATTAATGACGATTGGTTTTCTACTGAAATTTCTACTAAGACTTTCAAACTTCTTAACTCTTTGAATTTGTATATTACTTAAATTGGTAAAGTTTGGAATTAACAGAAAAAATTAACAAGAATTAATAAAAAACTATACAAATATAAAAAAATGTGATATTATTGATTTATGGGTTAAACTCGGATTGAAAGGGAGAAATTAAATGTGTACTAAGTTCAGATTAATTATTTTAACATTGATATTATCACTTATATTAACTGCGTGCAGCAGTCCTAATAATAAAAAAGATGAAAGAATAACTGTTACCCTTGCTGCACCACAAAATGCATATATAGAGGATTTCGATACAAATATATATAAGCTGTGGCTTGAAGAACAAACAGGACTTAACATTGAAATGATATGGCTGCCTGCTAATGATGCTGAACAGATTGTGTGGCAGCAGCTTCAAAGCGGTGCAGATATGCCAGATGCATACATAGGTTTTGGCAGCTTAAGCATTTTCAAACAACCTAATTTACAGTCACATATTGATTTAGGACGTATTATACCGCTAAATGATTATATCAAGGAATATGGCGTGCATACAAAAGAAATTTACAAGCATCTTGAGGATTTTTATGTAAAAGAGCTTATGACACAGGGTGATGGAAATGTTTATTTCATGCCTGGATTTTCATATTCAATGATAACACGCTATTCTCAGATTATGTGGATAAATCAGGACTGGCTTGATGCTTTAAATCTTGATAAACCTACGACAACTGATGAGTTTTATGAGGTGCTTAAAGCATTCAAGTATGGTGACCCAAATGGAAATGGTGTACAGGATGAATTCCCGCTTTGTGGTACAGAAAGCTCATATTCTAAGCAGGTTTATGATTATCTGATGAATGCTTTTATATATAATGACCCAAAAAACTCAAGGCTTTATGTTGATGATGGAAAGGTGCTTTTTGCTCCGATAACAGATGAATGGCGTAATGGCTTAATATATCTTAATAAGCTGTGTGAGGAGGATTTGCTGTCGCCATTATCATTCACACAGGATGACCAGCAAATGATACAGATGGCAAATGACCAGCGTGATATTCTTGGTGCTTTTACTGTATCAGGACTTACTTATACTGTAAATCAGTCATCCCCTGAAATTTTAAATAAATTTAAACCACTTGCTCCATTAAAAGGTCCTGATGGTGTTCAGTTATGTACACTTAGCTTCCCACTGCCCAAACCAAATGGTGTTATAACATCAGCCTGTGAGCATCCTGAAGAAGTTTTTAAGCTGTTTGACTTAATGATAAGCGAGGAGGCTTGTTTAAAAAGCTTTGGTATTCAGGGTGAGGACTGGGATTTTGCAAAAGATGGAGATATTAGTATTTTTAACAATACTGCAACGATAAAAATTTATAATCAACTATGGAAAACAAAGCAAAATAAACATTTGATGAAACTTGAACCTTATGTTCACTGGCTTAATCTTGTCGAAAGGACATGGGATGGCAGCAGCACTGACGGTGAATATCTAAATGCACAGGCAAGGTTTCTTTATGCTCCATATGAGCCAGAGGACCGTGTTCTGACATTGATTTTTGAGCAAAATGAAATGGTGGATATGTATAAAATAAAGGGTGAAATAGACAAGCATACACATGATGGATTAGTTCAGTTTATAACAGGTGAAATGGATATTCATGATGATATTGTATGGGAAACATATAAGAATGAGTTTAATGAAATTGGACTTGAAAGGTTTCTTGATGCAGCACAAAATTCATATGAGCAGTTAAAGTAAAAAATGTGACGATAATCCATATAATAATGACTTTTATCCATACTTTATTTTTCGTTTTAGTAGTAAAATAGTAATAGTATTTTTATTTGAGGGGGATGGCAGTAATTATGTATAGTGCATATTTTATTGATGATGAAAGCTTAGTGCTGAATGAATTTATTAATAAGAAAATCTTTGCTGAATGTGGATATACAATTGCTGGCTGCAGTACTGACCCTTTCTTAGCAATAAAGGAAATAAAGAGGATAAGTCCTGATGTAGTATTTACTGATTTAAAAATGCCGCAATGTTCTGGTGTTGAATTAATGGATATACTAAAACAAAAGGGAATTAACTGTGAATTTGTAATTGTCAGTGCATATGGAGAGTTTGAGGAGTCAAGACGTTTTTTTAAAATGGGTGGCTTTGATTATCTCACAAAACCTATTTCAGATTATGAGCTTCAAGACTTGTTAACGAAACTTTCAATTAAGCTTGCTGCGAAAAAGGATAAGTCAATGCCAGCTGATACACCATCACCAGAGTTTAATAAGCTTATTGCATTTTTAAGAGAAAATATAACGGAAAAGCATACACTTGAAACATTAAGTCAACAATTTGGGCTTAATCAAAAATATATATGCAATCTTTTTGCAAATTATTTAGGGACTACATTTACCTCCTATATGACAGCACTTCGTATGGATGAGGCAGCACGTTTATTAAAAAGTACACAGTATAGTGTAAAAGAAATAGCAGGATTTTGCGGATATAATGATTATTTTTATTTTTGCAGAGTTTTTAAAGAGTATCATTCATACACTCCGACTGCATTCAGAGGAGTAGGTATATGAAACATAAACTACCGCTTTATCAGCGTTTTATAATAGCAATTGTTATCTATACAAGTATAATTCTTGCGTTATGGCTTTTTTATCATGGTATTGTTACTGATATTATAAATAGAAGTGCAAAGGAAAACACGATTCTGGCAGCAGATAATATCACAGATAATATAAGCGCTGAGCTTTTACAAATGAAAACTATTACCTCTGTTATAACAAGCTCATCTTATATCAGGGATTTTTTGACGGAACAGGATGTTCACGCTTATTACGAAAAGTCAAGTGTTGTTTCAGAAATTATTCAAAAGGCTGCATCAACAGTATCTGAAACAGACAGTGTTATTACAATTAACAGTGATGGTGAATATTTTCGTTTTATTGGTGGGCTTAGCAATTCAGCTTGTGAAGAATTATATAAACACTTTGTTGGTGAGGGTTCGGCATTTAAAGTAATAGAGCTTGATAACACACTTTTTTTCTGTCACAATGCACCTGTTTTTGATTATTCGGGACAAGTACCTGTAAAAGCAGGAAATGTTATTATATTGACAGGACTTAACAAGATAAGCAGAAAGCTTGATTATAGCAGTGTTTTTAAAGGCATGGATACAGCAGTAATGCAAGATGGCAAGGTTATAATGTCAAACAATCCATCATTTATTGATATGACAACAGAAGAATTTATTTCTCAGTATGGATTTGTTTCAACGGCAGAAGTAACAGGAACACATCTTACAGTTTCAGCAGCAGTTCGAAAAAGCAATTTATCACAGATAAACATAATTTTAGGAATTATATCACTGATACTTTTATGTCTTCTACTTGCAGTAATTTCAATTTTATATCGATATCTATCAAAAGGTATGATAAAACCTATGGCAGATATTATTGTAGGAGTGCGTAAAATCGGCGATAATAAGGAAACACGTCTGCATAAAACAGGTATTGATGATTTTGATACTCTTGCTGATGTTATAAACGATATGTTAAACCAAACAGAAAAGCATAACATAGAGCTTATGACAGAACGTGAAAAGCTATATAGCGCAGAAATATTAAAGCAAAAAATGCGTATTGGTCTGCTTACTTCACAAATGGATGCACATTTTGTTGTAAATACACTAAAAAATATAAAAAGCCTTTCCGACCAAAACGAAAATGTAAAAGCAGCACAGATAGCCGAAGGGCTTGCTTTAATGCTCAAGCATAGTCATAGTGGTGAGGCTTTAGTAAATATTTTCGCTGATTTTGAAGTTCTTGAGCAATATATATCAATAATGAACATTCGCTATAATGATAAATTCGAAGTAAGTTATAACGTAGATGACACACTAGCAGACTATATGATAATGGGACTTATTCTTCAGCCGATTGTCGAAAATGCTATCACACATGGTTTGAGTGAAATGAATTGTAATGCAAAACTTGTGATAAACGGATTTATTAAAGATAATAAAGTATGCTTTGAAATTTCTGATAATGGCAAAGGGATAACAAAGAATAAGTTGGCTTTGATACAGGATAGACTTTTGCTTAAAAATGCAGGAGATTTTCCAGAACCTAGTCTGAATGGAGTTGCACTTATTAATATTGAGCGAAGAATTAAACTTAAATATGGTGAACAATATGGTATATCCATTGAAAGTGAGTATGAAAAGGGGACAACTGTAACAGTTGTGCTGCCAATAATACCTGATGTTTAATACTAATCCCAAGTAAAAATGATTGCTAAAAAATCTTCGTACAAACCGTACATCATGGTTTATACTCGATTTTTTAGACATTTTTTAACTTGGGATAAGTATAATGTGTAATGAATAATTTAAAACCCCACTAAGCAAACAAAGCTTAGTGGGGTTTTAAGGTGTTATGTTTTGAATATGATTATTCTAACCATGCATAGCTAATTTGAATATCACCCCATGGTGCAACACATATTTTTGTGTTATTTGGGTCTAATGTTACAACATATTGCAGTTCTGGATCAGCAATGCTTATTTCACTTTCAACTGTACCGTTTACTGCCTTAAAATTATCGAATGATGCTTTCCAATCACTGTTTGTCGATGCTTGTGTCATAGTTATATCACCATTAGCCATGCCATTCAGCCATGTTCCAGTTAAGATGACTTCAACTTGCATATCTATACTCATTGTTACATATAAAGTGCCATTACCATTCGGTTTACCGTTAAGAAACTCTCCTTCATAACGAATGTTACGATAATTCCAAATGCCAAATCCGTTCATATCACCATCAAATGTACCATCTGGCATAACAATTGTATCGTCAGAAATGTCATTATCAGAAATGTTATTATTAGAAATATTATCTGATGTTGCAGGTAAATTAAATGCCCATACAGGCTGATCCCATAAGCATTCTAAAACCCCATCAGCACGCCAGTTGTATGTATTGCTGCGTATTGTTGTGCCGTTTAAGTCAAGTGTGAAATAATATTCAGCAGGAAATTCGTTTATTTCCTCGCCATATGCATATGAAAATTCAATACTATAAGAGGTGTTATCTGTTGTACCATAATATGTGACAGGACCAAATTGGTTTTCTGGTGTACTTATCTGCACATTGTTTTTATAAATGTTCAGATTTTTCATCGTTGGTAAATTAGCTGATGTATCACCCTTAAATCCAAATTGTATACCCCATATTGTTGCTGCAGGTTCATCACTGCCGGCATCTGTCATAAAATCAAAGTAAATCATATCTCCAGCTTTTAATTCATTCACAGGAGCCGAACTTGTTTCATTAATTTCTATTGCCTGTGATATTGTTGATTCTTCAGCAGTTGTATTATTTTGTGTATCATCGTTGTTATCCTGTTGGTTCTCAGCATTACATGCGGTAAGTGAAAATGCCAATATAAATACCAATATTGATTTTATTATACTTTTCTTAGTTAAATTCATATATACTTCCTCTAAATTTTTATAATAATAGTAAATTACTTAATTATTTTAATATATCTCTTTCAAATCTAATCTGTTCACTAACACGTTCATTACCTATATCAAAATTAATCTCAACGAGAAAACTGTTAATTTCATTTATACTTCCACCTATAAATCCACTTATCCATGTGATAGATATACCATCGCTATTAACAACAACCTCAGGATTATCCTCAATAATTGAGTCATATCCAACCATCATTGAAAAATCTAAAATATATTTTTCATCCTCAGGAATGCTATATGTACTAATAGATGTTACTGTTAATGGATTATTCGATTCGTTAAGTGCATATATTGCCATTAAATATCTTGTAGTATCATCAGATGAATACAGCTGTTTGATTGATGTATCAATATATGTATATGTCAAAGTACCATCTGAATTTTCTTGAGCTGTTAAACTGATTATTTCTGGGTTAATAATTAATTCACTTATACTAACCTCTTTAACTTCTGTAGCTGATGACAAAACCGGTATTGTTATGACATCTATTTGACTTGGTGTTTCTTCTTGTGATTGTGTCAGAGATGTAACTTTCTTATCGTCACCCTCTGAAACTAGTTGGTTAGTGTTATTATTACTGTTTTGAATGTCTGTGTTATCACTGCAGGCTGTAAAAACAAATAACATAACAAATAACATAAAAATGCTTGTAATTTTTTTCATATAAAAACATCCTCTTTTAAATCAAGTAAAGTATTCCGTTTTCGCAGAATACTTTGCTTTTGTTGTATTTATTACATACCAATATCAGTTCTTGTTGTAGTACCTTTTTTAAGTGTCTTTTTTTGCTTTCCGTCAAGGCTTCTTGCATATAAAGCATAACCGTCATCTTCATATATAATCCAGCCACCTGAAATATTAAAACTATGGTCTGAATATCTTGATTTTAGTTTAACTATAACTTTTTTACCTGTGCCATCTAAATTCATCTGCATTAATTTATATACTTTCGCAGTATCATCATATGTAAAGTAATAAACAACACCATCATATATACCTAAAAGCTTATCGTTGTATGCTAAGGTGAACTTTAATTCTGTTGTCTTACCCTTTGTGTCAAGACAGAAAAACTTATTGTCATAATTATCATAATAAATATTACCATTATCGACAATTAAATTATTAGTATTAGGTTTGAAATCATAAGTCTTTTTGCCAGTACCATCAGTTTTTATTCTTATCCATTCGGATACATTTTCAGTCCATGTCTGTACCTTTACTGTACGAGTAGCAGCATAATAAATATATCCACTCGAAACGAAAAACTTATAATTAGTATCTACATTTTTAACGATAGTTTTTTTACCTGTTCCATCAGTCTTAACAGAGCATAAATTATATGTTTTATTATATTCAACGAAATAAATATACCCATTAACAACCTGATAATTTCTTATATCATCACTTTTTACAAGCACCTGATTTTTAGTACCGTCTGTTTTTACTTTGTTAATACCACTGCCTGATAAATTATAATAAATATAGCCATCATATACATAAAGGTCATATATCCAGTTATTAGCTGTATAAACAGCGGCATCCTTAGTACCATCATTTTTGAATTTGCGAATTTGTTTGTCCTTGATATAATAAATCCATGTACCATCAAAAGCTGAAATTGTGCCGTTATTAATATTAAATCCATTGTTTTCGTTCTTTGTAGTCGCCGCTGATGTTGGAATGATAAACATTCCCGCTAAAATTGTTATTGAAAGAAAGATGCTTATTAATTTTTTCATGATAATTCCCCTTGTTTATTTTACAGTTGCACTTTTCGTACCATCGGTTTTAATTTTTTTCAAAATCTTTTCACCATTTACTTTCTGAGTATAATAAATCCAGTCACCGACTACATTGATATTAGAAACATCAATATTTTTTACTAATGTTTTTTTGTTTTTACCATTAACATCAATTTTTACTATTGATTGTTTTGAAACTGTGTCACCTGCGCAATAGTAAATCCAGCCGTTTGAAACATTAAAACACTTCATTTTTATATCTGTCAAAATCTCAGTTTTATTTTTGCCGTCTGTTGTCATTCTGTATAAGCTATAATCTCCCCAGCCTTTATTTTGTTCCTGTCCAAAATAAATATACCCATCAGAAACCACCGTTGTCATTGTATCCCTAAATAGATAATCTCCGCTTCCGATAATTCCCTCAAGCTTTGTTCTCTTGTTTGTTTTTAAATCTAATTTGTAATAACCTGCTATTTTTTTAGCTGCTTTTTCAGTGTTAGAGCCCCATGAAAAAAAACCTGTCATCAATATTGAATAATACAAACAATCGTCAACAACTGAAATGCCCCCATAGGAAAACATATTGGATGTTTTCCACTTCTTATCAAACTTAGCAACCACATTATCCATTTTAGTTTTCTTTTTTGTTTTAAGATCCATTTTCATGAGTTCTTTTTTTTCTTTTTCATTTACTATGTAATAAACTGTATTATCATACACTGTAAAATTCATTACTTCCTTCATGCCATTTATTAAAGTGTTGTAATTGCTGCCATCAGTATTAATCACATTAAAGGTTGTTTCATTAATTGCTTTATTAGTCATATATATTGTCTGTTCAAGAAAGTATAGTTTATCCCCAATAATGTTTAAATCACCTATATAGTTAAAAGCTTCATCAGAATAATAAATACGCTTCTTTTGTGTTCCATCAATTTTTATTTTATAAATTGAATCAGTGTTATAATCTTTGGAATTCTTTTCTTGTAATACATAATAAATCCAACCATCGGATGTTACAGCTTTTCCATACCCATTAACAATATTTCCAGATGAGTTACCAGCAAGCTTATCATCCGCTCCTGAAACAGGAATAATAAATACTCCCATTAAGATAGTCATTGCCATAAAAATGCTTATTAGTTTTTTCATAATTCAATCCCCTCCGCTTTTTTGCTTCATATCAATTTCTTTTTACCGTTAATATAGAAATACTTGTTTCTCATTACACTTCTCCTACATAAACGGTTTTTCCTTCTGAACGCCAGTCGTCTACCTGACTGATTAAATTATCTCGTCCGTTCGGAATATTCACCTTCATTACATTGTAGGAAACATTACCAATATAATCCCAGCTGAATTCTTTTACCTTATCAGCATCATCATAAACCTTAATAAACGCACCTACAACATATGTTTTTCCCTCAAAACCAAATATCTCAACATTCTGTACACCATTATCCTTAGGAGCAATAATAACGATATAATTTTTCATGTTAAAGTCTATAAAGTTTGCACCTGCTGGTATTGAAACACCTGCCGCTGCAATGGCTTCACCTAAGGTCATACTACCGTTTGATTTTTTGGCTTGTGCACCTTTATCGATAACTGTCACCTTGATTTTTGTAGTTTTTTTATTATATGTTGTTACCGTAATTGTACAGCTTCCTGCTTTTACGCCTGTGATTTTTCCAGTTGTTTTATTAACTGTGGCAATGCTTTTATCAGAGCTTACAAAAGTATTTGACTTGCTGACTGAGCCTGATGGAAATGATAAAACTGCTGATGCAGTCTTACCTTTTTCAACTGTAACATCTTTTGCAGTTACCTTTGTTGGTGCTTTCTTAACTGTTATTACAGCCTTTGCTGTTTTTCCGTCAACCTTTGCTGTTATTGTAGCAGTACCTGTGCTTTTTGCTGTGATTTTACCATTCTTAACTGCTGCAACAGACTTATCACTTGATGACCATGTAATTGTTTTGGATGAATTAGTTGTTGGCTTTAATGTATAAGTTTCACCTACACCAATTGCTGCTTTGCTTGCATTTAGTTTTAATGTAACTGCAGAATTTGTGGATTTTGATGGTGTGGATATAACCTCAGCACCATCTTTCCAGCCATTTAAATGGGTTTCTAATATATTACTGCAGCCACTGCCATCTTCACTTTCAAGAATTGTGTAAACAGTCAAAGATGATTTGTTAGCAAGTGCTTCTGGAACTATTGATGGGTATGTCCTAACTTCATTGATGTGATCAGAAGATACATATTTTTTACCGCCATTGTCTTTAAACCAATTTAAATCATTGCTTGCAGTAAGCTTTGTTCCTGTTTCCATTACAACAGTATATGCCACACCTGATTTCGGCGAGCTAAAACTAAAGTTATAGTTTCTTTCAGCATATCGTTCGGTCGATGATTTAGTAAGGCTAAATGAACTAGCTGCATTAGCTGTTGTTGGGAGTATTATAATAACGAGTGCTATACTTAGCATCAACGAAAGAATTTTTTTTATGTTTTTCATAATAACAACCATCCTTTTATAAAAATTTATTTTCAAACTTATCTCCTGAATAAATTAATAAATACTTAATCAACTACCTTAATTCTAACAGTAATAGTTTTACTGCCATTTTTAATTTTAATATCAGCAGTTCCTTTTTTTACAGTCTTTACCTTTCCGCCTGATGTAACTGTTGCAACTGCTGTGTTGCTTGATTTATATGTGCAGTTACTGTTTGATGTTGTGCCAAGTTTAATAGTGTCACCCTTGTCAAGAGTAATAACTACAATTGGACTGCTGCTGGATGAGCTGTCATCCTCTGTTGTTGAAGCCATTTTTGCTGTAAGTTTAAAATCTTTATCATTAGTGTTATAAGCAACTATTCTTACATAATATGTACCCTTTTTTACTTCATAACTTAATATGCTTTTTTGTTTCTTGGATACATCATTTATATGACAATAAACATAGTCTGGATCTTTTGTAATCCAACCCTGTATTGTTTCAGTTTCTGTAGGTTGAATATATCTGTCATCAGAATCATATACAGAAATAAGACCTGTGGTATCCCAGTTTTCAAACGTAATATTTAAGGTACCCTTTTTTGTAACTGTAATCTTATAATCCTTTTGTTCACCTTTTAAATAACTCATCTTTCCTGAAACTGTTTTGCCAAGCTCCAGTTCCTTTGCTGTATCTTGAATATCTGCTGCCACTACTGTTACCGCCATAGATAATGCCATTACTGCTGATAAAATTAAACTTAAAATTTTCTTCATAATATTTCCTCCATTATAATTTAGTTTATTCTTATATTTTACCTTATTAAAGTGATTTTGGGTATAGAGAAAAGTCACAATTATATGGATTATCGTCACTATTTATTGAAAATGATTTAGAAATTAGCATATTTTAGATACAATAAATTGGAAAATATTAATATATTAAATATTATCATATGACCAAGTGTAAACAATGATGAATTTCCACAGGGTAAAGGAATTAATCAAAGTCCAACACTCTTTGATTTTGAAAGATTATGGTCTACATATCCCAATTAATTGGAGCGTGAACGTGCAGAAGTCGTGTTTTCAGAATTATCACCTGATATAGATTTGCTTGATAGAATACTAGCTGATGTAGAAATCCACAAGACATCAGATGAAAATTTAATATAAGATAGTAGTTATCAGTAGTCCAAACTCTTTGTTTCTTAACCATAGAGATTGATATGCAACAAGTAATTCTTAGAAAAATCTTTATAAATTCCTTTTTTTTTAGCTTTTCAAATCCAGCATGAATATAACAGCCAACCCCTTTCGTGTGGTTTTCTTTACATTTTAATTATACCAAAAGTGGTTGGCTGTTTCTATATATTTTGAGTGACAAATTTTAAACTTTATGCCTTAAAACCTTTTGTTTTCTTGGTTTGATGAATTTTGCTCAGGGCTATCTTTTTCAATAATAGAGATGAAATTAGAGATGTCTTCAATAAATTTATTCATTGGGTTAATACTGTTACTCTTAATGTTATTGACCGTCTTTGTATATGAATTGTCATATTTTAACGCCGAGTGTATAATATGATATTTTAATTATTATTTATTTTCATATAAAAATGGATTTTGATAATATTTTGATGTATAATAATATCAAACCTTGTAAGTATTTTATCATCGTTTTCGCTATTGAAAACCCCCTCATAATTGAAATTAAATTATCAATTATGAGGGGGTTTTTGGGTTTTGCGTGACAAGCAACAGTTATTTATAATAAATAACAACATAACATTAATTAGTTAATCTAAAATTATTTAATTATCATTGAAATTTTATATAAAATGTTGTATACTTAAAATAATTATAAATATGT